>NZ_JBVHFW010000020.1:75950-236522 GCF_055562135.1 Actinoplanes sp. NPDC021490 | reverse complement strand
CCTCCGAGGACGCGGCATAGGCGCGGGTCACCGACGACCCGGCCCGTGCGGGCGTGGGGGGGGGGGGGGGGGGGGGGGGGGGGGGGGGGGGGGGGGGGGGGGGGGGCCCCCCCCCCCCCCCCCCCCCCCCCCCCCCCCCCCCCCCCCCCCCGCCGGGTCTTGACCCGATCCAGCCGGTGGTGGCGTGACCAGGGTGACCACGACGGCGCGGGACTGCTGGGGCCGAACTGGCCGGAACTCGTACTTTATGAATTTGATCTTTCCCAAAGGGCAACTTACGCCCGGGCCGCATCGTTGCTCGATGCGTGAGCACCGCTGAGCAGAGAAGCCACCGGCAGACCCTCGAGGTGCTCGCCGGGCTGATGCTCGGCATGTTTCTGGCCGCGCTCGACCAGACGATCGTCACGGCGGCCATCCGGACGATCGGCGACGACCTGCACGGGCTCAGCGTGCAGGCGTGGGTGACCACGGCCTACCTGATCACCGCGACGATCTCGACGCCGCTGTACGGCAAGCTGTCGGACATCTACGGCCGCAAACGGTTCTTCCTGGCCGCCATCTCGATCTTCGTGGCAGGCTCGGCGGCCTGCGCGTTCGCCGGATCGATGTATCAGCTGGCGGCGTTCCGGGCGGTGCAGGGGCTGGGCGCGGGCGGGCTGTTCTCGCTGGCGCTGGCGATCGTCGGTGACCTCGTGCCGCCGCGCGAGCAGGCCCGCTATCAGGGATTCTTCCTGGCCGTCTTCGGCTCGGCGAGCGTGCTCGGGCCGGTGATCGGCGGGTTCCTGGCCGGTGCGGACGAACTGCTGGGCATCGCCGGCTGGCGCTGGGTGTTCCTGGTCAATGTGCCGATCGGCGCGGTGGCGCTGGCCGTGGTGGCGCGGGTGCTGCGGATCAGGCACACCCGCCGGGACCATCGGATCGACTGGTGGGGCGCGCTGGCGCTGTGCGTGTGCCTGGTGCCGTGGCTGACCGTGGCCGAGCAGGGGCGTACGTGGGGATGGGACGCCGGCCGGTCGATCGCCTGCTACCTCGTGGGCGCGGCCGGGCTCGTGCTGTTCCTGATCGCCGAGAAGCGGATGGGGGCGGCTGCGCTGATCCCGCTGCGGTTCTTCCGTAACCGCACATTCGCGCTGACCGCGGGCGGCGGGTTCGTCACCGGCATGGGCATGTTCGGCGGGCTCGCCCTGCTGCCGCTCTACCTGCAGATCGTGCGGGGCGCGACGCCGACCGAGTCGGGGCTGCAGCTGCTGCCGATGACGGCGGGCATCATGGCCGGCTCGCTGATCTCGGGACAGACCATCAGCCGTACGGGCCGGTACCGCGTTTTCCCGCCGACCGGCGCGGCGCTGATGATCGCCGGGCTGGTGCTGCTGCACACCGTGGGCGTGGACACGCCGTTCTGGCACACCGGCGTCCACATGGGAGTTTTCGGGCTGGGGCTCGGGTTCGTGCTGCAGCCGGTGACCCTGGCCGTGCAGAACGCCATGCCGCCGTCCGAGATCGGCGTGGCCACGGCGTCGTCCACGTTCTTCCGGCAGATGGGCGCGACCGCCGGAACGGCCGTCTTCCTGTCGATCCTGTTCGCGACCGTGGGCGACAAGATCGCCGCCGCGATCCGTTCGGACACCGGTTTCCAGCGGGCGCTGCAGGATCCCGCGGTCGCCAAGGACCCGGCCTTCCTGGACGCGGTCCGGGGCGAGGGATCCGCCCTGGACGACACTTCGTTCCTCGAGCGGGTGACTCCCGCCCTGGCCCATCCGTTCAAGACGGGCTTCTCGGACGCGGTGGACGCCATCTTCCTCGTCGCCGCGGCCATCCTGCTGGTGGCCCTCGTGCTCTTCCTGTTCCTTCCGCACGTGCCGCTGCGAGGCGGACCCGCCTCCGGAGATCAGGCGGCCCCCGAACATGCCCTCGCCCGCGCCGATCTCGCCGACCTTGATGCCGACCTCGCCCGGTTGTTCGACACCGGGCCCAGCCTCGAACGGACGCCCGACATGGACACTGCCACCGCTCAGCTGATCGACGACCCCGCTCTCGACGAGCCGACCGGTCCCGGCGACGCCGTCGTACGCGGCCGGATCGACGGTCCGGGCGGCCTGCCGCTGCCCGGCGCCACACTGACGATCACCGACTTCGGCGGGCAGCAACTGGCCCGCGCGGTGACCGGCGCGGACGGCACCTACCGGATGCTGCTGCACTCCGGCGGCTCGTTCCTGCTGATCTGCGCGGCCGACCGCCACCAGCCCGCGGCCGCGGTCATCAACGTGGCCGCCGGCGAGATAAGGCGCGTGCTGTCGCTGGCCGGGGCCGGGCAGATCACCGGACGGGTCACCGACCGGGCGGGCCGCGGGCTGTCCGGGGCGACGCTGACGCTGACCAACACCAAGGGCGAGGTCGTGGCCACGACGACGGCCGGTCCGGACGGCCGCTATCAGCTGCCCGGGCTGGACGGCCCCGAGTACACCCTGACGGCGACGGCGCCGCACGCCCGCCCGGCCTCGCGGACGGTGTCCCCCAACGAGCCCGGCCCGGTCGACCTGGCGCTGGCCGTGGGCGGGGTGCTGACCGGCAACGTGCGGGCGGCCGGCTCGGGGCACCCGATCCCGGAGGCGTCGGTGGTGGCGGTCGACCGGCACGGCCGGGTGGCCGGGGCGGCCACGACCGATCACGAGGGACGTTACGAACTGCGCGACCTGCCGCCGGGCGTCTACACGGTGGCGGCCAGCGGCCACGCCCCGGTGGCCACGCGGGTCGAACTGACCGGCGACCACGCGGCCCACGACATCACGCTCGGCACACTAGCGGGCACCACAGCCCTGCACTGAGAAACCTATAGTGCGGGGCATGACTGTGGTCGACGGCGTCACAACGGCATGGTTCGACGCGCCTTCCTTGATCGAGGCGGCCACGATGGCCGGGCGCATCGTGGAGCTTCCGGCCGAGGTCGTGGTCGACCTGCGCGCGACCGGCCTGCGGGTGCGCCTCGACTCGGACGAGCACGCCGAGGCGGTGTCGGCGGCCGCCCGGGATCTCGGGCTGACCGCGAACCCCGACGTGCCGCAGGACCTGAGCGTCGTGTTCGAGTCCGCGGATCCGTCGGCGGTGCGAGGGTTCTGGCAGCGCGTGCTCGACTACGCGCCCGGGGAGGACGGCGGTTTGACGGATCCGTTGCGGCGCGACCCCGCGATCAGGATCCGGCCGTCGGCCGAATCGCGGCCGCTGCGAAACCGCATTCACGTCGACGTGGTGCGGCCGGCCGCGGCGGTCGAGCAGGCGGGTCTGGGCGAGCCCTCGGGACCCTACGGCGTCTGTCACACCGACCCCGACGGCAACGAGGTCGACTTCGTGCCGGGCGAGGCGCTGGGCGAGAGCACCGCGACGGCCGACTGGCAAACGGTGTTCAGCGCGATGGCCTGCTACCGCACCACCTCGCCGGCGCAGCAGCGTGACCTGGCCGCCGCCGCGGCCGCCTCGGCCGTCGACGCGGGCTTTCCGCTGCTGATCGACCTGCGCCCCGGGCTCGTCATCCTCGACAGCGGCAAGGACCAGTGGGAGGGCGACGCCCACGGCCTCGCGCTCGACTTCACCGACCTGGCCGCGACCATCCAGACCGCGGCCCGCGAACTCGGCGCCACGGCCGACCCGGCGCTGCCGCGCTTCGCTCAGCTCTTCCTCGACGCCGCCGACGTCGCCGCGGTCCGCGCGTTCTGGGTCGCCGCCCTCGGATACACCCACGACCGGCGGGCGGGGGTCAGCGACATCCACGATCCGCGGAGGCTGAACCCGGTGCTGGTCTTCCAGCAGCTCGACCTGGCCGAGACGGACCGGCGCGGACAGCGCAACCGCCTCTTCTTCGAGCTGGCGGTGCCGTCGGACCGGGCCCAGAAGCGCCTCGCCGCGATCGTCGCCGCCGGCGGCCGGCTCCTCGACGAGTCCCCCGGCCGTTGGCGGATCGCCGACCCCGAAGGCAACGAGGTGGTGCTCGTCAGCGCGGCATGAGCCGGGGTCCGGGCCCGGGATGCGTTCGGCGGACCCCCGGCGATCAGACCAGGTCGTTCACGCAGCGCAGGACGGGGCGGCTGGTCAGGGCGACCTCGTCGAGTGGGTCCGGGGTGTGGACGGTGAAGGCGACCGACTCGCCGGGCAGCACGGTGACCGCGGCGCGGTCCGGTTCGGCGGCTGGGGACAGGCGGTCGGGGAAGAGAGTGAGCGATCGCAGGATGGTCGCGGCGCGGACGGTCACGGTGGTGGTGTCCCCGGTGCGGGTCACCTCGGTCGTGAAGTCGGCGGCCGGCCACGGGATGTCCTTGTCGGACGCCCAGAACCACGTGGCGCCGGTGTCGGTGGCCAGCAGTTCGGTGCGCGGGTCGCCGGGGGTGGCGACGTCGGCGGGCAGGGTCACGGTCACCGCCGAGCCGGGGGCGACCGTTGCGCTCACCGAGACGGATGCCAGCGCGTCGCCGGTCAGGTTGCGGCGGGTCACGGTGGTTTCCAGGGTCCACGGCGTGCGGCCGTCGTTGACCGCGACCAGGGCGGGGGCGCCGGAAGCGGGGACGACCGCGCCGGGCTCGACGTCGGTGAGCGGGCCTCCGGCGGTCAGCGGATCACCCGTACGCGGCTGGAAGGTCAGCAGGCGGTCGGCGTAGGCGTCGCGCATCGCGTACCACAGCGGCTTCTTGTGGCCGTCGCCGTCGACCGCGGCCCACGACGTGACCGGCCAGCAGTCGTTGAGCTGCCACATGATCGTGCCGGTGCAGAGCGGGCTCAGCGAGCGGAAGTGCTCGATGCCGAACGCCAGCGCGCGGGCCTGGTTGAGCTGGGTCAGGAAATGCCAGTCGTCGAAGTCGGCCGGAGCCGGCAGGTGGTTGGCCAGTCCCCGTTCGAGCTTGCGGTCACCGCCGATGGCCTTCTGATGGTGGGCCATGCCGGGCGAGTCGGGCGCGAGCACGGGGTCCGAGATCGAGCGGCGCAGGGTGGCGTACGTGGGCGGGGCCTGGAAACCGAATTCGGCGACGAAACGGGGACGGTAGGCGGCGTACTTCGTGTAGTCGTCGGTGTTCCACACGTCCCAGATGTGGGTGGTGCCGTAGGACGGGTCGTTCGGATAGCGGTCGGGGCTGCCGGAATACGGGCTGCCGGGCCAGTACCGGCGGGACGGGTCGAGTTCCCCGACGATGCGCGGCAGCAGGTCGTAGTAGAAACCCGCGCCCCACGTACGCCCGTTCAGCGCGGGCTTCCAGTCCCAGTCCTCATGACCCCACAGGTTCTCGTTGTTGCCGGTCCAGACGACGAGGCTCGGGTGCGACGCCAGCCGTACGACGTTCTCGCGCGCCTCCGCCTCGATCTCGGACCGGAACGGCTCCTCCTCGGGGTAGGCCGCGCACGCGAACAGGAAGTCCTGCCCGACCAGGAAGCCCATCTCGTCGGCGAGCTCGTAGAAGTCGTCCGACTCGTAGCGGCCGCCGCCCCACACGCGCAGATAGTTGACGTTGGCCCCGGCGGCCTGCCGGAACCGGGCCGCGAGCCGGTCGCGGGTGATGCGGTCGGCGAAGACGTCGTCCGGGATCCAGTTGATTCCCCGTACGAAGACCGGCACGTCGTTGATCACGACGGTGAACCCGCCGTCGGCCGTGTCGATCCGCGCGTCCCGGAACCCGATCTTGCGCGACCACGTGTCGAGCACGGCGTCGCCCGCGGTCAGCGAAACGTCGAGGTCGTAGAGCGGCTGAGCGCCGTAACCGCGGGGCCACCAGAGATCGGGGTCGTCGACGGTGAGGATCAGCAACGCCTCGATGCCGTCGACCGTCGCCTGGGCCGTACGCCCGCCGACCGACGCGGTGATCCGGACCGGGGTGGCGGCGGCGGAGGCGAGCCGGTCGAGGCGTACGCGCAGCTCGACCCGGCCCACGCCGCCGGTCACGGTCACCTGCGGGCGCACCTCGGCCAGCCGGGCCGTCGTCCAGGTCTCGAGGCCGATCGGCTGCCAGATGCCCGCCGTGACCAGGGTCGGGCCCCAGTCCCAGCCGAAGTTGCAGGCCTGCTTGCGGATGAAGTTGAACGGCTCGTCGTACGCGTTGGGGCGCGCGCCCAGCCGGTCGCGCTGCCCCTCGGCGTACGCGTAAGCGCTGTTGAACTTGATCTTCAGCTCGTTGTCCCCGTCAACCAGCAGCGAGCTGACGTCGAACCGGTAGCCGCGGTGCATGTTGGCCGTCTCGCCGACCGGCACGCCGTTGAGAACGAGCTGGGCGACGGTGTCCAGACCGGCGCAGACGAGATCGGTCCGGCCGCCCTCGGAGAAGGCAAAGCTGGTCGAGTACTCCCATTCCGTACGCCCGATCCAGGCCAGCTTCTTCTCGTTCTCGTCCAGATACGGATCCTCGATCCGCCCGGCCCGGAGCAGGTCGGTGTGCACGCATCCGGGCACGGTGGCGGGAACGCCGGAAATGTCGCCTCCGGAGACGGTCCAGCCGTCGTGCAGGGGTCGGTACGAGGTCACGGTTCTCCTTATGCGAGCCGTGCCCGCGGCCCTCGTCGAAAGGGCCACGGGCAAAGATCAGGACTTGACGGCGCCTTCCATGATCCCTCGCACGATCTGCCGTCCGCCGATCAACAGCAGCACAATCAGCGGAACTGTGGCGATGAACGCACCGGCCAGCACCCGCCGATAGATCACGTAGTTGCCGCTGGCCAGGTCGGACAGGGCGACCATCGAGGTCGGGAAGTCGGTGCCGTTGAGCTGGATCAGCGGCCACTGGAAGTCGTTCCAGGCCATCACGAACGTGAGCAGGCCCAGCACGGCGAGCGCCGGACGGATCGCCGGCAGCACGATGTTCCAGTAGACGCGCATGTTGAGCGCGCCGTCGATGCGGGCCGACTCGACCAGCTCGTCGGGCACGGCGTGCGCGATGAACTGCCGCATGTAGAAGACGCCGAACGCGCTGACCAGGCCGGGGGCGATGACCGCGAGCAGGGTGCCGTTCCAGCCCAGCTTGCCCATCACGATGTAGAGGGCGACGATGCCGAGCTGGCTGGGCACGGTCAGGGTCAGCACGACCACGACCAGCAGCGCGTTGCGGCCGCGGAAGCGCAGCTTGGCGAACGCGAAGCCGGCCAGCGAGCAGAAGAACAGCGTGGCCAGGGTGATGACGGACGACACCACGACACTGTTGATCAGCGAGGCCGCGAAGAAGACCTCGTTGAGCGTGAACACCTCGTTGGCGTTGGTCCAGAACTCGCCGCCGGGGATGACCGACGGCGGGATCTGGGCGACGGCCTCGTCGGTGCTCGTCGAGATGACGAACATCCAGTAGACCGGGAAGGCCGAGAAGAACAGGACGAGTCCGAGGCTGACGTACGTCAGCAGGGTCCCCCGGGTGTCCTGCGGCGCGCGATTCACGTACGTCTTGGTCATCGGTCGCCTCCGATGCGCCGGGTGAGCAGGGTGTTGATGCCGGCGACGATCAGGATGATCAGGAACAGCGCCCAGGACATCGCCGCGGCGTACCCGAGGTCGAGGTCCTTCCAGCCGACCTTGTATATGAGCTGGGCGATCGTCTGGAACTGGTGGGCCGAGCCGCCGCTGGCCGACTGCGGGTTCTCGTCGAACATCATCGGCTCGTTGAACAGTTGCAGCCCCCCGATGGTCGACAGGATCACGGTGAACACCACGACCGGTTGGATCATGGGCACGGTGATCCGCCACAACTGCCGCCACGCGCCGGCGCCGTCGACCGCCGCCGCCTCGTACACGTCCTTGGGGATCGCCTGCATCGCCGCGAGGTAGAGCAGGGCGTTGTAGCCGATCCACTTCCAGTTGACCATCGTGGCGATGGCGATCCAGGCGCTCCACTTCTGCGCCCGCCAGTCGAGCGGGGTCTCCTCGCCAAAGCCGACCAGCGACAGGAACCAGTTGGCCATGCCGTTGTCGCGGGCGAAGAAGATCGCGAAGACCAGGGTCGACGCGACGACCGGGGTCAGGTACGGCAGCAGGATGCCGATCCGCCAGAACGTGGTGCCGCGAAGCCTGCGGTTGAGCAGGTTCGCGATGATCAGCGCGAGCAGCAGCTGCGGCACGGTGGACAGGATGAAGATGCCGAACGTGTTGCCCAGCGCGTTCCAGAAGTCCTCGTCGGACAGCAGGCGGTTGAAGTTCTCCAGCCCGGCCCAGCCGGTCAGCGTCGGGTCGTCCAGCCGCCAGTTCCGGACGGCGACGATCCCGTTGAAGATCAGCGGGAAGACGCCGAAGATGCCGAACAGAATGAAGAACGGCGAGATGAAGACGTACGGGATGGTCTTGTTGTCGAACCGGTAGAGCCAGCTCCTGGTCTTGACTTTCTTCGGCGGCGGGGCGGGACGATGCGACGCCGGCCGGAGCTCAGTGAGGGACACGGCCACTCCTAGGGAAGAGCGGGGCGGCGTGACGCCGCCCCGCCTGGCTGAACCGTCAGGCCTTACCGGTCTTGGCGACCTTCTCGGCCTGCTTGACCGCTTCGGCCCAGGCCGCATCCGACTTGAGCCCGCCCTGCTGGACCCGGGTGATCACGTTTTCCACGGCCACGCGGGTCGGGCCGTTCTTCTTGCCCAGGTACTGCGGCTTCAGGTTGGCCGCGGTGGCCGCGAAGATCTGGCCGGTGGGCGCGTTGCTCATGAACTCCTTCTTGTAGTTCAGCACCGCCGGGTCCTTGTAGAGGTCCGGCTGCGAGGGCAGGTTGCCGACCGTCTTGAAGACCTCGATCTGCTGCGCGGGCTGGACCATCCACTTCACGAAGTCAACCGCGGCGTCGATGTTCTTGCCCTGCGACGGGACGGTCCACCAGGAGCCGCCCCAGTTGCCGCCGCCGCCCGGGATCGCGGCGATGTCCCACTTGCCCTTCTGGTCGGGCGCGGTCTCCTGGATGTGGCCGAGCATCCACGCCGGGCAGGCCAGCACGGCGAACTGGTCCTTCTTGAAGCCCTGGTTCCAGTTGGGCTGGAAGCTCGCGAGGTTGGCCGAGATGCCGGCGTCGATCGCCTTCATGCTCACGTCGAACGCGACCTTGGGGCCGCCGTTCATCTGCAGCTGCTCCTGGTCGTCGTAGAAGCCGACCGGCTGCTGGGCGAGCACGGGGTTGAACATGTTGGTGCCGGAGTCGACGAACTTCTTGCCGGTCTTGGCCGTGTACTGCTTGCCGACCTCGATGAACTTGTCCCAGTCGGTCCACAGCTTGGAGACCGAGTCACGGTCGGTGGGCAGGCCGGCCGCCTTGAACAGGTCGGAGCGGTAGCACATGGCCAGGCCGCCGACGTCGGTGCCGAGACCGATCTGCTTGCCGTCGGCCGACTGCGAGGCCTTCCACTTCCAGTCCAGGTACTTCGACTCGTAGTCGCCGGCGCCCTTGTCGAGCAGGTTGACGAACTTGTCGGCCTGGTTGCGGAACTGCACGATGAAGCCCTCGTCGACCGCCGAGATGTCCGGCGCGCCGGTGCCCGCGACCAGCTTCTTCTGCAGGTCCTCGTGCTGGGCGTTGAACTCGCCGGTGTTCAGCACGATCTTGACGTTGGGGTGCTCCTTCTCGTACGCGGCCTTGAGCGCGTCCAAGCCCATGTCGCCCCAGAACGCGACCTTCAGCGTGATCTGCTCGCCGCTGCCGCCCTCCGCCTTGTCGTTGCTTTCGAGGTCACGACCGCTGCATCCCGCGATAACCAGGGTTGCCGCGAGGCCGGCCGCGACCACGCCCAAAGTCCGTCTCATTTTTCCTCCATGCGGAGAGTGATTGCTTGCCAGGGGAATTACTGAACCGGGTAAGTTGTGGAGACGCTAAGCCGCTCCTCGATAAGTGTCAATACCGTGTTACGACGGTGATCTGTCATCGTTGTCAGTGTTCGTTAAGTAGGGCCAATCGGACTAAAACGGCGATCGCTGTTTACAAAGTGCGGTGTGGCCCCCAACACTTAACCGATCAAGACACGCCTCCGCCGCTCGGTCATGTCGGCGTGGTTCTGCGTGAGAGCGCTCTACCGATTCCGGCACCGGTAAACTCCGCCGGTAGGCTCGGCGGGAAAAGAGGAGACCGAGTGAAGCGGCCCACGATCGCCGACATAGCCCGGCGGGCGGGCGTGTCGAAAGGCGCGGTGTCGTACGCGCTCAACGGCCAGCCCGGCGTCTCCGAGGCGACCCGGCAGCGCATCGTCGCCATCGCCCAGGAGATCGGCTTCAACCCCAACAGCGCCGCGCGTGCGCTGTCCGGGGCGAGCGCGCGTGCCGTCGGCCTGACCCTGTCGCGCCCGGCCCGCATCCTCAGCATCGAGCCCTTCTTCATGGGCCTGATCAGCGGCTTCGAGGCCGAGCTGGCGGCCCGCTCCTACGCGCTGACCCTCCAGGTGGTGGCCACCCCCGAGCAGGAGGTCGAGGTCTACCGCCGCTGGTGGGGCGAGCGCCGCATCGACGGCGTGATCGTCACCGACCTGCGGGAGAACGACGTCCGCATCCCGGTTCTGCAAAAGCTGCAACTTCCGGCAGTCGTCATCGGCGGCCCCGGCGACACCGGCAAGATCGCCCAGGTGTGGTCGGACGACGCCGGCGCCATCACCGAGACGGTGCGTTATCTGGTGGCGCTGGGCCATCGGCGGATCGCCCGGGTCAGCGGTCTGCCCGGGCTGCTGCACACGCAGACCCGCACCCGGGCCTTCAACGACGTCTGCGCCTCACTCGGGCTGACCGAGGCGATGACCGTGCCGTCCGACTACACCGGCGAAGAGGGCGGCCGGGCGACCCGGCGGCTCCTGATCGGCGCCGGGCGACCCACGGCCATCATTTTCGACAACGATGTGATGGCCGTGGCCGGGCTGGCCGTGGCCCAGGAGATGGGGCTGGCCGTGCCGGGCGACCTGTCCATCGTGGCCTGGGACGACTCCCCGCTGTGCAGCCTGGTGCACCCGCCGCTGACCGCCCTGTCGCGGGACATCGCCGAATACGGCGCGCACGCCGCTCGCGAGCTGCTGGCCGCGATCGACGGCAAGCAGGTCAGCAACGTCGAAGCCGGCACCGCCCACCTGACCCCCCGGGGCAGCACCGCGCCGCCTCGCCAGATTTAAGCGCGGTGGGTGTCGAGGTAGGCCTCGATGCGCTCGGCCGGCGCCGGCCGGCCCACCGCGAAGCCCTGCCCGTAGAGGCATCCGGCCTTGGCCGCCCGCTCGATCTGCTCGTCGGTCTCCAGCCCCTTGGCCACGATCTCGAGCCCCAGACGCCGGCCCAGGCTGACCACGACGTCGATCACCGCCGGACCGGCGCCCGGCGTCGCCTCGGGCGAGCTGTTGGTCAGCGAGGCGTGCAGCTTGAGCACGTCGACCGGCAGGCGGCGCAGGTGCGACAGCGAGGCCTGACCGGCGCCGAAGTCGTCGAGCGCGGCCCGCACCCCCAGCTTCCGCAGCCCGGCCAGCGAGGCCACGATCGCGGGCATGTCCTCGGCGATCCAGGCCTCGGCCACCTCGACCACCAGCCGCTCGGGGGCCACGCCGTACCGCTTGAGGATCGTCGCCACCCGGTCGGGGAACCGGGCCGTCAGCAGTTCGCGCGGGGAGACGTTCACCGACAGCCAGAAGCCGTTGTCGCCACCGGCCCAGCCGGACAGCCGCTTGCAGGCGGTTTCCAGCACCCATTCGTCGAGCTCGGCGGCGATGCCCACGGCCCGGGCGATCGGCAGCATCTCGTGCGGCAGGATCGTGCCCAGCTGCGGATGCCGCCAGCGCAGCAGTGCCTCGACGCCGACCGGCTGCTGGTCACGCAGGTCGACCACCGGCTGGAAGACCAGGTCGAGTTCGCCCCGGTCGGCCGCGCCGAGCACCTCGCGCTCGAGGTCCATCCGGCGGTTGAGCTTCATCTCGACGTCGGGGTCGTACCACTCGACGCGGTCGAGCCCGAGCTGGCGGGCGCGCTTGCGGGCCAGGTCGGCGTGGCGCAGCACCTCGTCGGAGTCGGCGCCGCCGGCCAGCTCGGCCAGGCCGATGCTGGTGTGCAGGTCGACGATCGTGCCGGGCAGCTGGTGCGGCTCGGCCAGCACGGTCGCGATGCGGCTGGCCAGGGCGTACGCCAGCACGGCGCCGTCGGCCGTCAGCACGGCGAACTCGTCACCACCGAGACGGGCCAGGACGTCCTCGGGGGCCAGCAGGCTGCGGATGCGGCGGCCCACCTCGATCAGCACCGCGTCACCGATCTCGCGGCCCCGGCTGTCGTTGATCTCGGCCAGGCCGTGCAGGTCGATCACCAGCAGCGTGCCGGGCCGGCCGGGGCGACGCCGGTGGGTCAGAAGATCGCGCATCAGCGCCCGCCGGTTGGCCAGCCCGGTGAGCTGGTCGGTGTACGACAGGCGGTGCAGCGTCCGCTCGAGGTGCCGCCGCTCGCCGATGTCGCGCACGTGCACCACCAGCGCCGCCACCTCGGGCACGCCACGCTGGTCGGAGATCGTCGACTCGGTGTCGCGCCACAGCTCGGCGCCGTCGCGCATGCGGGCCGTGACCAGCGCGGGCGGCCCGTCGGCATGCTCACCGGCCTGCACCGAGTCGATCACCTCGCGCGCGGTCTCGACGTCGTCGGGGTGGATCAGGTCGTGGAACGCCCGGCCGACCACCTCGTCGTCGTCCAGTCCGAACAGGCGGGACGCGGCCGGCGACTGCCAGGTGATCCGCATATTCTCGTCGAGCACCAGGGTCAGATCGGTGGCCCCGGCGACCAGCGAGCGGAAGTGCGCCTCGGCGGTCTGCAACTGGCCCGCGTACCGCCGGATGTCGTGCACGACGAGCAGCTCACGCATGGCCAGCACGGCGACCATGGCGATACCCAGGATGATGCTGGTCGGGTCGAACTCGCGGGCCACGATCAGATGCCAGGCCGCGGCGACCACCCCCACGCCGGCCGGCACGGCGAGCAACGGATAGCTGGCCAGATACTGGTCGGGGTTGCGCGGTTCGAGCGGCACGGCGGGCAGGTCGCGGCGGGAACCACCCTCGGCCATCAGCGCCAGCCCGGCCACCATCGGCAGGCCCACGGCGGCCGGCAGCAGACCGCCGGCGTCGGCCGTCAGCATCGTGGCGATCGCGGCCAGGGCGCAGAGCACCAGAATCACCCCGATGCCGCAGTGGACCGCCGGGCGGCGGGCGGGCCGGCCGCGCAGCGTGGCGACCAGCACGATCGCGATGCCGGTGGCGCCGATCAGGGTCACCGGCAGGCCACCCGGCTGCTCCACCCGTTCCGGAGTGAGCAGATAACCGGCGAAGGCCAGGCTCACCCCTAGCCCGAGGCCGTCGAAGGCCCGCCGGGAGTGGACCACCCAGCCCTGGCCCGAACCGGGCAGCAGCAGCGTGCCGACCGCGAAGCAGGCGGCGGCCAGACCGAACGCGACGGTCACCACGATCACGTCGGCCGGCCCGGCCATCAGCGGGCCCAGCACGGCCAGGCCGGTCGCGAGCGCGCCCATGCCGACGAAACCGGCGCCGCGGCAGGCCGCGAACGTACGGTCGGCGTGGTGGATCGAGAGGGCGGCCCGCACCAGCACCGCCGAGGCCCACAGGGCGCAGCCACCCACCCCGGCCGCCAGCGCGAGCTCGGGCGCGACGACCCCGGTCAGACCGGCCAGCAGCACGACGACGGCGGCCGCGGGCACGACCCATCGGGCCCGGTCACCGAGCCGGGCGGCGTGCGTGGGGGGCGGCACTGCCACGTCGACGGATCCTCTGCGGTTGCGTCGGAAGGGGGACAGAGGGAGCTGCACCGGACAACGAACGTCCCACGAACAGGTTACGGCCGGGTATTACCCCTCCGCACGTTCAGAAGTCGGCTATGGACACTCGCCCGCGCGCCGATGGCCGGCCGGAAAGTCATGCGCCCGAGTATGCGCCGGGACCGGCAGAAACACCGCACACAGTGGGTGGGAAGATGAGATCGTGAGCTCCAAGCCCCTGCTGCGCGTCCGCAAGACCGGCGCCCTGATCGTCGCGTCGGCGATCGCCTTCGTCGGCGCCATCCCCCTGGCCGGCGCGATGTGGCAGCTCACCCCGATTCTGCTGATCCCGATCGCCGCCTTCGTCTGGGCCTGGCGTGCCGGCACCGACGTCTACGCCGACGAGCTGCGGGTCCGCGCCCTGGTCGGCAGCACCCGGGTGCCGTGGCCGCGGATCAGCGAGCTCGCGCCCGACGCCAGCGGGCAGATCTCCGCGCTGCTCGACAACGGCAACGTCATCCGTCTGACCGGCGTGACCCCCGACAATCTGCCCCGGGTCCTGGCCGTCGGCGGGCAAGAGATCGGCCACTCCGACCAGCCTCCCAGCTGACCTCGCTACCCTGGGGTGCGTCGAACCCCGAGGAGGTCGAGTGATCGTGCGTTCCCGCCGGGCCCGCGTCGTCTCGGTGACGCTCGCCGCCGTGCTGGGGCTCGCCTCGGCGTGCAGCTTCGGCCCGCCCGATCCCGACCAGCAGGGCGCCCCGCCGAACCTGCCCAAGCCGTCGGTCGACGCCTCCGACGAGGCTCAGAACCCGAGCGGCGGCAGCCAGGAGGTCGCGGTCACCGTCCTGGCCAAGGGGCTCGACGTGCCGTGGGGCATGGCTTTCCTGCCCGACGGGTCGGCGCTGGTCACCGAACGGGACACCGCGCGCATCCTCAAGGTCGGTCCCGACTCCGACGCCGAGGGCCTGACGGTCACCGAGGCCCAGCGCCTGGCCGAGGTGCGCGCGTCCGGCGACGGCGGCCTGCTCGGCATCGCGGTCTCGCCGAAATATCAGACCGACAAGACGGTGTACGTCTACTACTCCACCGCCAAGGACAACCGCATCGGCAAGCTGGTGATCGGCGGGCGGCTCCAGCCGATCCTGACCGGCATCCCGCGCTCGACCGACTTCAACGGCGGCGCGCTCGCCTTCGGCCCCGACGGTCAGCTCTACGCGGGCACCGGCGACGGCACCCCGGCCGGTTCCCAGGCGCAAAATCCGAAGAGCCTCGGCGGCAAGATCCTGCGGATGACCACGGCCGGCAAGCCCTCGGCGGGCAACCCGGTGAAGGACAGCCTGGTCTGGAGCTCCGGCCACCACAACGTCCAGGGCCTGGCCTGGGACAAGACCAAGCGCCTGTACGCCAGTGAGAGCGGGCAGAAGAAGTCGGGCGAGCTCAACGTGATCGCCAAGGGCAAGAACTACGGCTGGCCCCGGGCCGACGGCCCCGGCAGCGACACGAAGCTGGCCAACCCGTTGTTCAGCTGGCCGGTCGACGACTCGGGCTGCTCGGGCGTCGCCGTGCTCGAGCAGACGGTGGCCACCGCGTGCCTGCTGGGCAAGCGGATCTACCTGCTCAACGTGACCGAGAACGGCACCGTGCTGGGCACGCCGCAGGAGGCGCTGGTCGGGGAGTACGGCCGGCTGCGCAGCATGGTCACCGCACCCGACGGCTCGCTCTGGGTGGGCACGTCGAACCAGGAGGACGAGGGCACCCCGAGCGCCGACGACGACCGGATCATTCGGCTGGTCTTCTCGGACGGCGGCGCCGGTCGCAGCTGACCGGTGCCACGGTGGGAGGGACCACGGTTTGACGGGCGGAAGGGCCGGGCAGGTGAGCCGACGATGATCGAACAGACGCCCCCGACAATGACGACCCGCGAGCGCCTGCTGTCGGAGGTGCGCCGATTCCCGTACGTGGTGGGAAGGCTCTTCGGGGTGGTGCGGCGCAGCCCGTGGACCGGCCGGCTCCGGGTCGCCGCCATGATCGCCCTGATCAGCGTGGCCGGCGTGGTGATCGGGACGATGCTGTTCGCGCACGCCAACGTCAACGTGGGGCCGTTCCGCGCGGAGATGTCGATCAGCCCGTCGGTCTTCGGCGGCACCGAGGTCGACCTGCCGCCGCTCGGCTCGCTGCACCTCGACAGCCATGACGGGCCGATCCACCTCAAGGTCAACCTGGCCGCGCTCGACCAGAGCCGCACCGAGGCCCTGATCGACGAGCCGACCGCGATCAGCCGCGCCGGCGAGAACGCGGTCGACGACGTGCGCGACGGCGTGATCCGGCTCGGCGTGCGCACGCTGGGCATCGCCGTGCTCAGCGCCCTGGTGCTGAGCGCGCTGATCTTCCGCAATGTGCGCCGGGTCGCCGCGTCGGGTCTGACCGCGCTGCTGGTGACCGGGGCGAGCCTGGGTCTGGCCGCGAACACGCTACGGCCCGAATCGATCGCCGAGCCGCGCTACGAGGGTCTGCTGGTCAACGCGCCCGCCGTGGTCGGTGACGCGCGCCGGATCGCCGACAACTACGGGCGGTATTCCGAGCAGCTGCAGCAGATCGTCAGCAACGTGAGCCGGCTCTACACGACCGTCTCGTCGCTGCCGGTCTACGAGCCGGCCGGCAACACGACACGCGTGCTGCACGTCTCCGACCTGCACCTGAGCCCGCAGGCGTACGGGCTGATCCGAACCGTGGTGCAGACCTTCGACATCGACGTCGTGATTGACACCGGCGATCTGGTCGACTGGGGCAGCACGGCCGAGACCGGGTACGCGTCCTCGATCCCCTCGGTCGGGGTGCCGTACATCTGGGTGCGCGGCAACCACGACTCGGCCTCGATCCAGACCGCCGTGGCCCGCCAGCGCAATGCGACAGTGCTCGACAACAAGATCACCACGGTGGCCGGCCTGACCATCGGCGGCATCGGCGATCCGGAGTTCACGCCGGACAAAAACGAGACCCCGCCCGCCGGGAACGCCGACGAACCGGTGCAGTCGCCGCTGCTGCGGGCCGGATCGCAGCTGGCCGGCACGATCCGGGCGTCCGGCAAACCGGTCGACATCGCCCTGGTGCACGACCCGGCGATGGCGCCGCCGCTGTCCGGCGTGGTGCCGCTCGTGCTCGCCGGCCACCGGCACCAGCGCTCGGTCGAGCTGCTGCCCGCCCCCGCGCCGGAACCTTCGGCCTCACCGGCCCCGGCGGCCTCGGGAGCCGACGCTGCCCCGGTGGCCACCCGGCTCATGATCGAGGGTTCGACGGGCGGCGCCGGGCTGCGCGGTCTCGAGAAGGAGGAGCCGACGCCGCTGAGCCTGTCGGTGCTCTACTTCGACGAGAACCGGCAGCTCAAGGCCTACGACGACATCAAGCTGGGCGGCACCGGCCAGTCCAACGTGGAGATGCAGCGCAACGTGATCGGCGCGGACCCCGAAGAGCAGCCCGCGCCGTCGCTGTCGCCGACCCCGTAGGTCAGCTCGCGCCGAGGCGCTCCAGGATCAGGTCGCGCACCGACTTGGCGTCGGCCTGGCCGCGCGTGGTCTTCATGACCGCGCCGACCAGCGCGCCCGCCGCGGCCACCTTGCCGTCGCGGATCTTGGCGGCGACGTCGGGGTTGGCGGCGATCGCCTCGTCGACGGCCTTGGTCAGCGCGCCCGTGTCGGAGACGACCCCGAGCCCCCGGGCGCTCATGACGGCGGCCGGGTCACCCTCGCCGGCCACGACGCCCTCGAGCACCTGACGGGCCAGCTTGTCGTTGAGCTTGCCCTCGTCGACCAGCTTTTGCAGCGCGGCGACCTGGGCCGGGGTGGCGCCCACGGCGGACAGCTCGACGCCGGTCTCGTTGGCCCGGCGGGCCAGCTCGCCCATCCACCACTTGCGCGCGCCCGCGGGCGAGGAACCGGCGGCGATGGTCTCCTCGATCAGCTCGACCGCGCCGGCGTTCGCCACCGACTCCATGTCGGTCGGGCTGATCCCCCACTCCTCGCGGAGGCGGGCCCGCTTGCTGCTCGGCCGCTCGGGCAGGGCGGCCTTGAGCTCGGCCACCCACGCCGGGTCGGGCGCGATCGGCACCAGGTCGGGCTCGGGGAAGTAGCGGTAGTCGGTCGCCGTCTCCTTCGAGCGGCCCGGCCGGGTGTCGCCGGTGGTCTCCTGGAAGTGCCGCGTCTCCTGGAAGATGCGGACCCCCTCGTCGAGCAGGCTCGACTGCCGGATGATCTCGGAACGGACCGCGCGCTCGACCGAGCGCAGCGAGTTCACGTTCTTGGTCTCGGTGCGTGTGCCCCACTCTTCGCCCGGCTTGTTGAGCGAGGTGTTCACGTCGCAGCGCAGCGAGCCCTGTTCCATCCGCACGTCGGAGACACCGAGCGAACGGATGATGTCGCGCAGCTCGGCCACATAGGCCTTGGCCACCTCGGGAGCGAGCGCGCCCAGACCCGGCACCGGCTTGGTGACGATCTCGACCAGCGGGATGCCGGCCCGGTTGTAGTCGACCAGCGACTCGGTCGCCCCGTGGATGCGCCCGGTCGCGCCGCCGACGTGCAGGCTCTTGCCGGTGTCCTCCTCGAGGTGCACCCGCTCGATGCCGATGCGGTAGGACTTGCCGCCCAGCTCGACGTCGACATAGCCGTCGACGCACAGGGGCTCGTCGTACTGCGAGGTCTGGAAGTTCTTCGGCATGTCGGGGTAGAAGTAGTTCTTCCGCGCCATGCGGCACCACTCGACGATGTCGCAGTTGAGGGCCAGGCCGATGCGGATGGTCGCCTCGATGCCCGCGCGGTTGGCCACCGGCAGCGCGCCCGGCAGACCCAGGCAGACCGGGCAGACCTGCGTGTTGGGCTCGGCGCCGAAGTCGGTGCGGCAACCGCAGAACATCTTGGTGGCCGTGCCCAGCTCGACGTGGGTCTCGAGGCCGATGACCGGCTCGTAACGCGAGACGGCGTCCTCGTATGCGGGCAGCGCGGTGGTGGTCATGCGATGAGCTCCCAGGAGACCGGCGAACTGAACGGATTCAAGACTAGTCGGGCGGCGAGGTGCAGGGGCCGGGGACCTCACCGGCTGGCGAGATCCCCGGGCCACACCCGTTTAGAGGGCCGGCGGAGTGAGCGTGCCGACCGCGGACTCGAGGGCGGCGGCGACCCGGTACATGCGGTCGTCGGCCATCGTGGGCGCCATCACCTGGAACCCGACCGGCAGCCCCTCCGAGAGCCCGCACGGCACCGAGATCGCCGGGCCGCCGTACAGGTTGGTGGGGATGGTGAAGAGGTCGGCCAGATACATCTGGTACGGGTCCGAGGTGCGCGAGCCGAACGGGAACGCCACGAACGGGGTGGTCGGCGAGACCAGCACGTCCACGCTGTTCCACGCCGCCTCGAAGTCGCGCGTGATGAGCGTGCGGACCTTCTGGGCCTGGCCGTAGTACGCGTCGTAGTAACCGCTGGACAGCGCGTACGTCCCCAGGATGATGCGCCGCTTGACCTCGGGACCGAAGCCGGCGTCGCGGGTCAGCGACATGACCTCTTCGAGCGAGCGGCTGCCGTCGTCGCCGGTGCGCAGGCCGTAACGCACGCCGTCGAACCGGGCCAGGTTGGAAGAGGCCTCGCTCGGCGCGATCAGGTAGTAGGCCGGCAGGGCGTACTGGAAGTGGGGGCAGGAGACCTCGACGATCTCGGCACCCAGCTTGACCAGCGCCTCGAGCGACTCGTGGAAAGCGCTGAGGACACCCGGCTCGGACCCGTCACCGGCGAACTCCTTGACCACGCCGAGCCGGACGCCGCTCAGGTCGCCGGTGGCGCCCAGGCGGGCCGCGCCGACCACGTCGGGCACCGGCTGCGGGATCGAGGTGGAGTCGCGCGGGTCGTGGCCGGCGATCACCGAGTGCAGCAGAGCCGCGTCCTCGACGTTGCGGGCACACGGGCCCGGCGTGTCGAGCGAGCTGGAGAACGCGATCAGACCGTAGCGGGAGGTGCCTCCGTATGTGGGCTTGGCGCCGACGGTGCCGGTGACCGCGCCGGGCTGGCGGATCGAGCCGCCGGTGTCGGTGCCGATGGCCAGCGGGGCCTCGAACGCGGCGATGGCCGCGGCGCTGCCGCCACCCGAGCCGCCCGGGATGCGGCCGAGGTCCCACGGGTTGTTGGTGGGCCCGTAGGCGGAGTATTCGGTGGAGGAGCCCATCGCGAACTCGTCCATGTTGGTCTTGCCGAGCATCACCGTGCCCGCCGCGCGCAGCCGCTCGACCAGCGTCGCGTCGTACGGCGGGCGCCAGCCCTCGAGGATCTTGGAGGCGGCGGTGGTCGGGACGCCCTTGGTCGCGATGACGTCCTTGACGGCGACCGGCACACCGGCCAGCGGACCCGTCACCTCACCGGCGTCCACCTTGGCCGCGGCGGCGAGCGCGCCCTCGCGGTCGACGTGCAGGAAGGCGTGCACCCGCTCGTCGACGGCGTCGATGCGGTCGAGGTGGGCGGTGGCGACCTCGACCGCCGAGGCCTCCTTGCCGGCGATCGCCTTGGCGAGCTGGGCCGCCGACATCTTGGTCAGGTCAGACACGGCGGTCAGTCCTCCTCGTCCAGGATCCGCGGCACCCGGAACCGGCCCTCGTACGCGTCGGGAGCGCCGGACAGCGCCTCTTCCTGCGTGAGGGACGGCACCGGGACGTCATCGCGGTACACGTTGGTCAGCGGCACCGAGTGCGAGGTCGGCGGGATGTCGTCGGCGGCCACATCACCGATCCGGGCCACCGACTGCAGGATCACATCGAGCTGCCCCGCGAACCGGTCCAGTTCGTCCTCGGTCACGGCGAGCCGCGACAGGCGCGCGAGGTGCGCAACCTCTTCGCGGGAGATGGCGGCCATCCTGCCCCTACTTTCTGTCGATGCTGCGGCTGACCGTACGAGTCTATTTCGCTCGCGGCCGGGCTGTTTGGCTGGGGCGTCGGGGCGGCGGCGCGGACGAAAGGCGTCGCCCGTTAGAGGTAATTTATGTTTAATGAGCGTTTGGCGGCTCATGCCGATTTGATAACGGCAAGGCCGTTTCGCGGTTAATCGCCCATGTGGATCTATCGTGGGAACGATCTGATGATCGAGTCCCTGGTGGAGGTCGCATGGATGCCGCACGCCCCCGCGACCCCGCGGCGAGCGGTCGCGAATCCGACCACGACACGATCATCGTGCGACGGCGGCGGCCCTCCGGCTCCGACCGGGCCCCCGGCGGCTCGGCCCGCCGTCGCCGGGCGCTCCTGGTCACCGGTCTGCTCGTGGCCGCCGTCGACGCCGGGCTCTATGCGCTCGACCGGCCGCAGTTCGAGACGCTGCCGGCCGCGTACTGGCTGATGGGTTTCCTGGCCGTGATCGTCGACGCTCGCCCGTACGTGGTGGCCAACCGCCGGGCCAGCGAGGTCATCCTGCCGTCCATCTGCTTCACCTTCGCCATCGCGCTGGCCTGGGGCTACGGTCCGGCCCTGGCCACCCAGCTGGTCGCGGTCACCGTGGCCGGCATCCGCCTGCGGCACACCCCGCAACGCATGCTGCACCTGGCCGTCCAGCACGCCGTTGCGCTGGGCGCGGCCTGCCTGGTCGTCGAGCTCGTCTCGCTGCGCATCGGCCCCGGCCCCGACTGGGGCGACGCCCTGCTGACCGTGGCCGCGGCCGGCGCGTGGATCCTGGCCCGCTACGGGCTGGCCGCCCTCGTCGCCCGCTGGACGGCCGACCGGCCCGGCCGACTGCAACGCCTGCGACGGCTCCGGCGGTTCGGGGTGGAGCTGCTGGCCACGGCCGCGCTTCTGCTGCTCGGGCCGGTCGTGCTGGCCACCGCGCAGGTCGGGCTGGCCTTCGTGCCACTGGTGCTGCTCGCGCTGCACGCCGTGCACCGGATGGTCCGCTCGGCCGGCGAGTTCGAGCGGGCCTCCCGCGTGGACGCGCTGACCGGGCTCCCGAACCGGCGCGCGCTGCACGCGGCGATGCTCTCGCAGTCCCCGGGACGGCGGCTCGCGCTTCTGCTTCTCGACCTCGACCGGTTCCGTACGGTCAACGACGCGCTCGGGCACGGCATGGGCGACCGGCTGCTGGCCGAGGTCGCGCGGCGCCTGGCCGACGTGGTGCCCGCCCACGACCTCGTGGTGCGGCTCGGCGGCGACGAGTTCGCCGTCCTGGCCACGCGGGCCGACGGTCCACCGGGCGCGTGCCGCATCGCCGAGCACCTGACCGAGGCGCTCAACCGGCCGTTCACCCTGGACGGCATGCCGGTCGACATCACCGCCTCGATCGGGATCGCGCTGCAGCGGGAGCCGGGCGGCGACGGCGCGTCGCTGCTGCGCGAGGCCGAGGCAGCCATGTACGACGCCAAGCAGCGCGGCGACCAGTTCACCATCTATGGCCCCGACGCTCCGCACCACACGCCCGACCGCCTGGCCCTGCTGGCCGACCTGCGGCACGCACTGCGCTCGGACTCGCCCGACGACGGGATCATGCTCTTCTACCAGCCGCAGATCGCCATCGCGACCGGCGAGGTGGTCGGTGTGGAGGCCCTGCTGCGCTGGCGGCACCCCGAGCGCGGGCTGGTCGGTCCCGAAGAGCTGATCCGGGTGGCCGAGCCGACCCCGGTGATGCGCCTGCTCACCGGCCGGGTGCTGCACGACGTGGTCGCCCAGCTGGCCGAGTGGCGTGACGCGGGCCGGCCCCTGCGCGCGGCGGTCAACATCAGCGCGCGCGACCTGCACGCGGGCGACATCGCCGACCGGGTCGACGACCTGCTGCACAGGTACGACATCCCGCCCGACCTGCTCCAGCTGGAGATCACCGAGAGCGCGCTGATGGCCGACCCGCACCGCGTCCTGAGCACGATCACCCGCCTGGACCGGATGGGCATCGCCATCTCGCTCGACGACTTCGGCACCGGCTATTCGTCCCTGCAGCACCTGCGCCGGCTGCCCCTGGCCGAGGTGAAGATCGACCGCTCCTTCGTCCTGGGCATGGCGACCGACCACGGCGACGCCGCGATAGTGCGGTCCGTCATCGACCTGGCCGAGGCGCTGGGCCTGCGAGCCGTGGCCGAGGGCGTCGAGGACGAGCGCACGTGGCGCTTGCTGGCCGAGGCCGGCTGCCACGCCGCACAGGGCTGGTTCCACGCCCGCCCGATGCCGGCCCCCGAGCTCGCGGACTGGCTGAACCGATACCGCCCCCTGCGCCCGGCCACCGCAGCAACCCCGCCCTGGTAACCCCACCCTCAAGATCGACGGAGTGCCACCACCTCCCCCGCCTCAAGATCGACGGAGTGCCACCACCTCCCCCGCCCACCCAAGGGCAGGGAGCGAAGCTAGCGCCTTGGCCGGCGGTCAACTGGCCTTGTCCACAGCGCTTTGTCGCAAACGGCGCCTGTCGGCTAAAGCTTCTTCATCCGTCCTGCCCAGTCGCGTCGGTGGCGGTGTCGGTGGCAGCGACGGGCCGTAGCCATAGCGGTTGGCCGCAGCCATAGCGCTGGCCGCAGCCATAGCCATAGCGCTGGCCGCAGCCGTGGCACTGGCCGCAGCCGTGGCGATGGCGATGGCGATGGCGATGGCGATGGCGATGGTCGCAGCCGTGGCGATGGCCTTGCCCGTTCCTGATCTGCCCTCGCGATTGGCTCCCGGGTTCGCCCTCGGGGCAGCACCTCAGCCGTCGGAGCCGATCTCGGCGACCTCCCGAGCCGCGTCGGGGCCGTCGGCCAGCAGGACGGCGAAGCCCTCCTCGTTGAGCACGGGCACCTTGAGCGACAGCGCCTTGTCGTATTTGCTGCCGGGGTTGTCGCCGACCACGACGAACGCCGTCTTCTTCGAGACCGAACCGCTCACCTTGCCGCCGCGCGACGTCACGGCCTCGGTCGCCTGGTCGCGCGAATGGGTGGCCAGCGTGCCCGTGACGACGAGGGTGAGGCCCTCGAGCGGGCGGGGACCCTCGTCGACCCGCTCGTCAGCCATGCGGACACCGGCCTCGCGCCACTTGCGCACGATGTCGCGATGCCAGTCGACCGCGAACCATTCGCGCAGGCTCTCGGCGATGGTCGGCCCGACGCCCTCCACCGTCGACAGCAGATCGGGCTCGGCCTTGGCCTTCTTTTTGGAGCCCTCGGCGGCGGCCTCGGCGGCGGCAGCCTCACCGGCGCCGGTCTCAGTGCCAGCGGCAGTTTCGGTAGAAGCGGCCACATCGGCGGTGACGTCAGCGCCCGCGGTGGTTGGCGTGGCCTCAGCGGCTGCGGTGGTGGCCTGAGCGGCTGCGGTGGTGGTGGCGGCGGTGGCGTCAGCGGTGGCCGGCGGGGCGGAGGCGGCGACCGCGGCGGCCTCCTCGGCGCTGCCGGGGGCGGCGGCCACGACGGCCTCGATCGCCTCCATCGAGCCGAACTGGCGGGCCAGCGCCTGGGCCGCGGTCGGACCGACGTGGCGGATCGACAGGGCCACCAGCACGCGCCAGAGCGGGCGGTCCTTGGCGCGGTCCAGGTTTTCCAGCAGCTTGACCGCGTTGGTGCCGAGGCTGCCGTCCTGGTTGACGAAGAACGGGGACTGGCGCAGCTGATCCTCGGTGAGCGAGAACAGGTCGCCCTCGTCGCTGATCACGCCCGAGTCGAGCAGCGCCTGGCCGGCCTTGTAGCCCAGCATCTCGATGTCGAACGCGCCCCGCCCGGCCAGGTGGAAGACCCGCTCGCGCAGCTGCGACGGACACGACCGCGTGTTGGGACAGCGGATGTCGATGTCGCTTTCCTTGGCCGGCGCCAGCTTGGTGCCGCAGGCGGGGCAGTGCGTCGGCATCACGAAGGGGCGTGCGTCGTCGGGGCGCAGGTCGATCACCGGGCCGAGCACCTCGGGGATCACGTCGCCCGCCTTGCGCAGCACGATGGTGTCGCCGATCCACACGCCCTTGCGCTCGACCTCGCGCGCGTTGTGCAGCGTGGCCAGCGCGACCGTCGACCCGGCCACCTTGACCGGCTCGAGCACGGCGAACGGCGTGACCCGGCCCGTGCGGCCCACGTTGACGTCGATGTCGAGGAGCTTGGTGGTGACCTCCTCAGGCGGGTATTTGTAGGCGATGGCCCAGCGCGGCGCGCGCGACGTCGAGCCCAGCCGGCCCTGGATCGCCACCGGGTCGGTCTTGATGACTACGCCGTCGATCTCGTGCTCGACGTCGTGCCGGTGCTCGCCGTAATAGGCGATGTAGTCGCGGATGCCGTCGATGTCCTCGACCAGCTTCCACCGGTCGCTGGTGGGCAGGCCCCACGCCTTCAGAGCCTCGTAGGCATGCGACTGCGACGTCGGGTTGAAACCGGCGCGCGCGCCGATGCCGTGCACGACCATGCGCAGCCCGCGCGACGCGGTGATGCGCGGATCCTTCTGGCGCAGGCTGCCGGCGGCCGCGTTGCGCGGGTTGGCGAACGGCGCCTTGCCCTGTTCGACCAGTGACGCGTTGAGATCGGCGAACGCGGAGACCGGGAAGTAGATCTCGCCGCGCACCTCGAGCAGGTCGGGCGGGTTGTCGTCGGCGAGCCGCTCGGGGATCTCGCGGATCGTGCGCACGTTGGGAGTCACATCCTCGCCCGTACGCCCGTCGCCGCGCGTGGCCCCGCGGACCAGCCGGCCCTTCTCGTACGTCAGGTTGATGGCCAGGCCGTCGACCTTGAGCTCGCAGATGAACTCGGCCGGACCGCCCGCGTCGCGCAGCGTGCGCTCGACCCAGGCCGCCAGTTCCTCGTCGTCGAAGACGTTGTCGAGCGACATCATGCGCTCGGCGTGCTCGACCGGGGTGAACAGCGTGGAGAACGTGCCGCCGACATTCTGCGTCGGGGAGTCGGGGGTGCGCAGCGCCGGGAACTCGGCCTCGAGCGCCTCGAGCTCGCGCAGCAGCTTGTCGAACTCGGCGTCGGAGATGGTGGGCGAGTCGAGCACGTAATACCGGTATTGGTGACCGCGCAGCTCGTCGCTCAGCTCGGCATGCCGGGCGCTCGCCTGAGGCGTCGGATCCTGGCCCGCGGCCGCTTCCTGTTCGGCGGTGGGCTGAGCATCAGCAACCTCATCAGACATAGGGGAAACGGTAGTACGCACCCCCGACATTTTCAGGGCCCGACGCGCTTAGGGCCCAGGCCCGGCGGAACCTAGACCTCGGACAACCGACGCGCGGCCTCGCGGCACGCGGTCAGCACGGCCCGGGCCTGATCGGGCGATGCCCCCGCCAGCCCACAGGCCGGGGTGACGACCACCTGCTGCGGCAGCAAGGAGGGCGAGAAACCGAGCCGCTTCCACAACGTCGACACCCGCTCGGCGACCCGTTTGCCGTCGGCGCGGCCGGCCGTCGGCCCGGTCGGAACGGCCCCGGCGAACAGCCCGATCCCGGCCTCGATCGCCTCGCCCAGCGGATCGAGATCCTTGAGCAGCGACAGGTCGAAAGCCACGGCCGCGGCCTGCGCGTCCCGGAAGACCTGCAACGGCATCCCGGGGGCACAGCAATGGGCGATCACCGGCACGCCCACCGCCTCGGCCACCGTACGCAGCGCCGACGCCGCGTCGGGCCCGGAGACCGCACGATAGGCGCCCAGCCCGCTCTCGGTCGGCACCCGGCCGGCCAGCACGGTGGGCAGCGACGGCTCGTCGAGCTGCAGCAGGATCTCGGCCCGGGGCAGCCGCTTGCGCACGTCGTCCACGTGCCGGCGCAGTCCCTCGGCCAGCGAGTCGGTCAGGTCGCGGACCGCGCCGGGGTCGCGCAGCAGCCGCCCGCCGATCTGCAGGTCGATCGAGGCGGCCAGTGTCCAGGGACCGGCCGACTGGATCTTCAGTGGCCCGGCGTAGGTCTCGCCCTGCTCGGTGAGCTGGTCGAGGTCACGTTCCCGCAGGTCGGCCGTGACCCGCAGGTCTTTGCCGGGGCGCGGCGCGACCTGCCAGCGCCCGGCGTAGACCTGCACCGGCAGTTCGACCAGGAACCCGGCGCTGCGCCCGATCATGTCGGCGCCCGGCCCGCGCGCGGGCAACTCGGCCAGGTGCGGCAGATCGGGCAGCTCGCCGAACACGATGCGCTGGGCCTCGGCGATGTCGGTGCCGGGCAGCGACCCGATGCCGGTGGCCGACCCCGCCCGCCACGGGAAGTCAGGCACGCGCGGCCGCCAGGGGCGCCGCGGCGGTGATGGTGGCCGAGCCGAGCACGGCGTCGCCCTCGGCCGAGCGCTGGTAGGCCACGATCGCCTGACCGGCCGCGACCCCGCGCGCGGGGGACTGCAGGCGGGCGGTCAGCGTGTCGCCCTCGATGGTGACCGTGGCCGGATAGACCTCGCCGTGGGCCCGCAGCTGCACGTCGCACTCGACCGGGCTCTCGGCGCCGTGCCAGATCACCTTGGTCGCGGTGACCGTGCCGACCTCGAGATCCTCGCGCGGACCGACGGTCACCGTGTTGGTCACCGGGGTGATCGACAGCACGTAGCGCGGGCGGCCGTCGGCCGCGGGAACCCGCAGGTCGAGACCCTTGCGCTGACCCACCGTGTACGCGTAGGCGCCGTTGTGACCGCCGAGCCGCTCGCCGGTGCGGCCGTCGACGATGTCGCCCGGCGCGTCGCCCAGCTGCCGCTGCAGGAAGCCCTTGGTGTCGCCGTCGGCGATGAAGCAGATGTCGTGCGAGTCGGGCTTGTCGGCCACGGCCAGCCCGCGGGCCGCCGCTTCCTCGCGCACCTGGGCCTTGGTGGAGGCGCCGAGCGGGAAGACCGCGCGGTCGAGCTGGGCCCGGGTCAGCACGGCCAGCACGTACGACTGGTCCTTGCCCTCGTCGACACTGCGGCGCAGGAGCCCGTCGGCCCCGAGGCGCGCGTGGTGGCCGGTCACGACGGCGTCGAAGCCGAGCGCGACGGCCCGGTCGAGCACCGCCTCGAACTTGATCTTTTCGTTGCAGCGCAGGCACGGGTTGGGCGTGCGGCCGGCCGCGTATTCCGCGACGAAGTCGTCGACCACGTTGGCCTGGAACTGCTCGGCCATGTCCCACACGTAGAAGGGGATGCCGATCACGTCGGCGGCGCGGCGGGCGTCGCGGGAGTCTTCGAGCGTGCAGCAGCCGCGCGCGCCCGTCCGATAGGTCTGGGGGTTGCGCGCCAGCGCCAGGTGCACCCCGGTGACGTCGTGGCCGGCGTCGTGGGCGCGCGCGGCGGCGACGGCGGAATCAACCCCGCCCGACATGGCCGCTAGAACTCGCATGGCACCAGCCTAACGGGGGGTTTTCCAGGCGGTGGCGCGGCGGGCGCGCTCGACCGCCCCGGGCAGCGCGGCCAGCAGGGCATCGACGTCTTCGAGCACGCTGGTGTGCCCGAGGGTGAAGCGCAGCGAGGAGCGCGCGCGGTCCTCGTCGGCGCCCATGGCCAGCAGCACGTGGCTGGGCTGGGCCACCCCGGCCGAGCAGGCCGAACCGGTCGAGCAGCAGACGCCCTGCGCGTCCAGGAGCAGCAGCAACGCGTCGCCCTCGCAGCCGGGGAAGCTGAAGTGCGCGTTGCCGGCCAGCCGGTCGGACGGATCACCGTTGAGGATCGCGTCGGGCACGGCGGCGACGACCCGGCGCACGAGCTCGTCGCGCAGGTGGCCGACCCTTTCCACGTACGCGGCCTGGTTCTTGACGGTGATCTCGAGCGCGGTGGCGAAGGCCACCACTCCGGCCGTGTCGAGCGTGCCCGACCGCACGTCACGTTCCTGTCCGCCGCCGTGCAGCAGCGGGGTGCAGCCGACCTCGCGGCCGAGCAGCAGCGCGCCCACGCCGACCGGCCCGCCGACCTTGTGCCCGGTGACGGTCATGGCGGCGGCCCCGCTGGCGGTGAAGTCGACCGGCACCTGCCCGACGGCCTGCACGGCATCGGTGTGGAACGGGATGCCGGCCTGGGCGGCCAGCTGGGCGAGCTCGGCCACCGGCTGGATCGTGCCGACCTCGTTGTTGGCCCACTGCACGCTGATGACCGCGATCTCTTCCGCGTACGCCTCCAGCAGCTCGGCCAGCGACGCCGGATCGACCCGCCCGAGGGCGTCGACCGGCAGCCAGCTCACCTGGGCGCCCTCGTGTGTGCCGAGCCACTCGGCGGTGTCGACGACGGCGTGGTGCTCGACCGACGAGGCGACCACGCGGCTGCGGTTGAGCGAGCTCGCGCGCCGGGCCCAGAAGATGCCCTTGACGGCCAGGTTGTCGCTCTCGGTGCCGCCACTGGTGAAGATCACCTCGGAGGGCCGGGCGCCGAGGGCCGCCGCGATGCGCTCGCGCGACTCCTCGACCAGCCGCCGGGCTCGCCGGCCGGCCGCATGCAGGGACGACGGGTTACCGGCCTCGCGGGCCGCCGCAACATATGCCGCCAGGGCCTCGTCGAGCATCGGCGTGGTCGCAGCGTGATCCAAGTAGGCCATCAGAGCCCAAGCTTATGCCTGGGCCCGGGAACGCCGAACGGCCCGGCGCTGGGCGCCGAGCCGTTCGTCACAGAGCCGTTCGTCACAGGGCGGGGACTACTTCCGCTTGCGGATCTCGTCGGCCGCCTGCGGGACGATCTTGAACAGGTCGCCCACCACGCCGTAGTCGGCCAGCTCGAAGATCGGGGCCTCGGGGTCCTTGTTGACCGCGACGATCGTCTTGCTGGTCTGCATGCCGGCCCGGTGCTGGATCGCACCGGAGATCCCCAGCGCCACGTACAGCTGCGGGGAGACGGTCTTGCCGGTCTGGCCGACCTGGAACTGGTGCGGGTAGAAGCCCGAGTCGACGGCCGCGCGGGACGCGCCGACGGCGCCGCCGAGCAGGTCGGCCAGTTCCTCGACCAGCTTGAAGTTGTCGGCGTTGCCGACTCCGCGGCCGCCCGAGACGACGATGCCGGCCTCGGTCAGCTCGGGGCGCGAGCCCTTCTGCTCGACGACCCGCTCGACGACCTTGGTCAGCTTGTCGGCCTCGCTCACCGCGACCGTAACCTGCTCCACCGCGGGGGTGGCGGCGGCCGCCACCGGCGTGACGGAGTTGGGCCGCACGGTCACGATCGGCAGGCCCTTGGTGACCTTGGACTTGACGATCCCCGAGCCGGCGAAGACGGCCTGCGTGGCGGTGCCGTCGGCGGCCACCTCGACCGCGTCGGTGAGCAGCCCGTTGTCGAGCTTGACGGCGAGCCGGCCGGCGATCTCCTTGCCCTCCTGGGTGGAGGCCAGCAGGACCGCGGCGGGCTGCTTGTCGCGGACGAGCGAGGCCACCACGGCCGCCTTGGGGGCGACCAGGTAGCCGTCGACGTCGTCACCGGACGCGACGTAGACCTTCTCGGCGCCGTACTCGCCGAGCTTGGCCGTGTCGGCCTCGCCGAACACGACCGCCGAGACCGAACCGAGCCCGCGGGCGATGGTCAGCATCTCGAGCGTGACCTTCTTGACGCCGGACTCGACGACAACCAGAACTTCAGCCATGAATTCTCACTCCCCCGCTCAGACGAACTTCTCGGTGGCGAGGTACGTGACCAGCTGCGTGCCGCCTTCGCCCTCGTCGGTGACCTTGGTGCCGGCGCTGCGCGGCGGGCGCTTCGCGAACTCGACCACGGCGCTGGTGGCGCCGGCCGTGCCGACCTCGTCGGCGGCGATGCCCAGATCGGCCAGGGTGAGCGCCTGGACCGGCTTCTTCTTGGCGGCCATGATGCCCTTGAAGGACGGGTAACGCGGCTCGTTGATGGTGTCCCACACGCTGACGACGGCCGGGGTGGCCGCGGTGACGACCTCGTAGCCCTCGTCGGTCTGCCGCTCGGCGGTCAGCTGCGAGCCGTCCACGGTGAGCTTGCGCGCGCCGGTCAGCGCGGCGATGCCCAGGCGCTCGGCCAGCATGTGCGGCATGACCTGGACGCGGCCGTCGGTCGACTCGGCGCCGCAGAGCACCAGGTCGGCGTTGAGGGTCTTGAGCGCCTCGGCCAGGACCTTGGAGGTCGCGACGGCGCACGAGCCGTGCAGCGCGTCGTCGGAGACGTGCACGGCCTTGTCGGGGCCCATCGACAGCGCCTTGCGGATGGACTCGGTCGCACCGGCCGGACCCATCGTCAGGACGGTGACCTCGCCGCCGTGCGCCTCCTTGATCTTCAAGGCTTCCTCGATGGCGTACTCGTCCATCTCGTTGATGACATTGCTCGCCGACGCACGCTCGACCGTGTAGTCGGCGCTCAGCGTGCGCTCGGCACCGGAGTCGGGTACCTGCTTGACCAGTACGACGATGTTCATCGCGCTCCTACGACCTCCTGTTGTGAACGCACCGTTGCGGCCGGACGCCTCCCGACAGGTTACCCGTCGGTAGCATAGGCGTCGTCGGCCACGAAGAGTGACTCACCTCACCCGCTCCGACCGCCGAATCGCTACAGTCGGTGCAGGGAGGTGTACGAAATGTCCGGGCTTACCGTTCCTTTGGCCGACGGGTTGCTTCCGTCCGCCTCACATCGTCTACCACGCGCCGCCGCGATGGCACCGGTCGTCCATGGCCGCGAGAGCCCCGACTGGCCGTGGTGCCGCTGCGGCCGGCTCCGCGAGATCTGCGTGAGTGACGAAGTCCGCACCGTGTGGACCCGCCTTCTTGACCCCGAAGGTCAATAATCCACGTGTGTTCGGTGGCTTGCGACAGTGGATAGACCCGGAGAAGACTCCCACGGTCGGCCGCACGCCCGATTACCGGTTCTCGCTGGCCAACGAGCGCACGTTCCTGGCCTGGATCCGCACCGGCCTGGCCCTGGTCGCGGGCGGGCTCGGCTGTGCCCAGTTCCTGCCGCCGCTGCCCATCACTTATCTCCGCGAGATCATCGCGGTCTCGCTGCTCGTGCTGGGCGGGGTCGTGGCGCTGCGGGCCGTCGACCACTGGGCGCGCACCGAACGGGCCATGCGGCTGGGCGAGGAACTGCCCGGCTCCAGGTTCCCCGCCGTCCTGGCCGTGGTCGTCGCCCTCGGCGCGCTGTTGCTGATCGTGGCGGTGCTCCTGCAGTCGCCGCGATGACCGGGCCGCCGGCGGAGTGGACGCCCGACCACGGCGCCTCGGCCGAGCGCACCCGGCTCGCCTGGCGGCGTACGGCCCTGTCGGCGGGCGTCGTCGTGCTGCTCGCCGCCCGCCCGGCCGTCCACCCCGACGCCGGCCCCGGGCAGTGGATCACCGCCGCCCTGGCCGGCCTGGGCTGGTCGGTCCTCGTCGCGCTGGCCTACCGCAGGGCCCGGGCCCTGCGCCGCCGCCCGCCCCATGCCGGTCGGCGCTCGATCACCGCGTACGCGCTGACCACGGTCGGCCTCGCGGTGCTCGCGGGGGTCATTGTCATGCTCTGATCGTCGCCGGATCGGCCGGGGCGCGTCATCATTGCCACATGGTCCGGTTGTTCATCTTCTTGGCTGCCATACAGCTGGTGCTCTTCGTGCTGGGGCTGATCAGCTGTTTGTCGGCCACTCGCGTCCGCAACGCCCCCCGCGTGGTGTGGGTGCTGGTGATCCTTCTCATCCCCCTGCTGGGCCCGCTCGCGTATTTCGTCTGGGGACGCCCCCGGCCGGCTCCCGTCGAGGGCGGGATCGCGCGCCGGCGTCCCGCCCCGGCCTCGCCGGACGACGACGCCGACTTCCTGCGCTCGGTCGACACCGAGCAGTCGAAGCGGGATCGCGAAATGCTCGCCCAGTGGGAAAAGGAACTAAAGAACCGCGAGGAGGACAAGCCCTAAGCCAGGTTCGACGAGCGCGGGTACGCGTCGCCGGGGTCGGTCAGCACGTTGACCAGATAGGGCACCCCGGCGGCGAAGGCGCGTTCGAGGGCCGGGCCGATCTCGGACGCCTTCTCGACCGTCTCCCCCGCGCCGCCCAGCGCCCGGACCACGTCGTCGTAGCGCAGCCCCGGCTGCAGGTCGGCCGCGACGTCGTAGCCGTACATAGCCTGCATGGGGTGCTTCTCCAGACCCCAGATGCCGTTGTTGCCGACCACCATGACGACCGGGAGCCCCTGCCGGACCAGCGACTCGGCGTCCATCAGCGAGAAGCCCGCGGCCCCGTCGCCCATCAGCACGCAGATCTGACGGTCGGGATAGGTGACCCGGGCGCCCATCGCGTAACCCATGCCGGTGCCGAGACACCCGTACGGGCCCGGGTCGAGCCAGGTGCCAGGCTGCGAGGGCTCGAGGAACCTTCCCGCGTACGAGACGAAGTCGCCCCCGTCCCCGATGGTGACCGCGTCGGGGGCGAGCACCTTGCGCAGCTCGCCGTAGATGCGCGCCGGCTTGATCAGGTCGGTCTCGGCCGCCATCGCCTCGGCGTCGCGCGCCTTGCCCGCGTCCTCGGCCGAGCGCAGCGCCGAGATCCACTCCGCGTGGTCGGTCCGGTCGCCCGAGTAGCCGGCGATCGCGGCCAGGATGCGCCGCAGGTCGCCCGCGGGTGAGACGGCCGGCTCGACGTGCGTGGCCCGCTGGCCGGGCGCGTCGACGATGTGCACCACCCGGGCCTCGGCGAACTCGCCGAAGCCGAGCCGGAAGTCGAGCGGGGTGCCGATCACGCACACCAGGTCGGCCTCGTTGAGCGCGGGCCGGCGGGCCTTGGCGAAGGCGAGCGGGTGGGACGGCGGCAGCGCGCCCCGGCCCATGCCGTTGGTGAACACCGGCACCTGCAGCGCCTCGGCGGCCGCCCGCAGCTCGGCGATCGCGTCGCCGCCCCAGACGTCGGAACCCGCGATGATCACCGGGCGCTGGGCCGTGGCCAGCAGCGACGCCGCCCGCGCGACCTCGTCGGGGTCGGCCTCGACGACCGGGACGGCCGGCTCGCCGGGGGCCGCGGCCTCGCCGCCGGAGAAGACGACCTCGAGCGGGATGTCGAGGAAGGCCGGGCCGCGGTGGGCGGTGAGCGCCGCGGTCAGGGCCGCGCGCACCTCGCCGGCAATCGAGTCGGTGTCGCCGACCGTGGCCGCGTACTTGGTGATCGGCGCGACCAGCGGCACGTGATCGAACTCCTGCAGGCTGCCCGAGCCCCAGCGGAACGCGGGCGCCCGGCCGCCCAGCACGAGCACCGGCGAGGCGTTGAAGAACGCGCTGGTCAGACCGGAGATGCCGTTGGTGACGCCCGGACCGGCGGTGAGCACCGCGAGACCGGGACGGCGCTGCAGCTTGGCCACCGCCTCGGCCGCGAAGACCGCGGTCTGCTCGTGGCGCACGTCGTAGATCGGGAAGTCGGTCTTGTGCGCGGCGTCGTACAGCGGGAACACATGCCCGCCGGACAGCGTGAACATCTCGTTCACCCCGAACGCCCGCGCCGCGGCCAGCGCCAGTTCGCCGCCGTGCCCCTCGATCACTTCTGCCATTCCCGCAGCCCCCTCAGCCTCGTCGCCGGTGTGAGCACGTTACCCGCGAGTCACCTCAGAAACCGAGAAGGTCTCGGATATCCCGGATGAGGTTTTCCGCGTCGACCTGGATCGGGTCGCCGTTGCCGTAGCCGTAGGCCAGCAACAGCGCGGCCAGCGGCACCACGACCATGATGGCGAAGCTGAACAGGACCTGCAGGAAACGCAGGAAACCGCCGCTCCGCCGGGTGCGCCGCACGGCCTGCGAGACCTGCGGCTGCGGGCGCGGCCGCGAGATCGGGCGCGGCGGTGACACCGGCCGCGACGAGATCGGCCGGGAGGTGTGCACCGCGGCCATGCCGTGCGGCGGGGACATCGGTGGCGCCGACGAGACCGGAGGCGTGGAGACCGGGCGCTCGAACTTCGGCTTCGGCGTCGGCACGGTGGCGTGCGGGTCGGGGACCCAGCCGTGGTCGGCGTCGGGCCAGGGGTCGACCGCCGGCTGCAGGCCCGTCGTGCCGGGCACGCGCACGCTCGCGGCCGGGACGCGTACGGTGGCCGACTCGGCCCGGCCGGTCGAGACCAGCCGCAACTCCGAGGTCAGGCCGGGAGCGGCCGCCCCGCTGGCCAGCAGCGCCGCGTCGGCCAGGATGCTGCCCTCGGAGACGACGAGCTCGGGCTGCTCGATCACCACCGGGGCCTCGCCCAGCTCACGGTGCAGCAGCGTGGCCACCAGCGGGATCCGGCTCGCGCCGCCGACCAGGAAGACGCCGGCCAGGCGGCCGTCGGGCAGGTCGGCCCAGTCGAGCAGGCCCTTGGTGACGCGGACGGTCTGTTCGAGCACCGGGCGGGCGAGCTTCTCGAGCTCGTCGCGGGTGAGGTGGACCTCGGTGTCGAGCAGCGGCACGACGAAGTCGGCCGACTGGGCGCGCGACAGGCGCTCCTTGGCGATCCGCACCTCTTCCCAGAGCTGGCGCTGGGCCCGCCTCTCCTGGGCCGTGCCCGGCTCGAGCAGCCGCTCCCACTCACTGGTGCGCAGGTGCTCGACGATGGCCGCGTCGATGTCGAGGCCGCCGATGTCGTCGCGCCCGTCGACCGCCATCACCTCGAAGCCGGAGGCCGTGCGGGCCACCACGCTGGCGTCGAACGTGCCCGCGCCGAAGTCGTGCACCACCACGACCGAGCCGATCGGCACGTCGCGGCCGAGCACCTCGGCGAAATACGTCGCGGCGGCGACCGGCTCGGCGACCAGGCGCGCGCTGGTCAGCCCGGCCCGGGCGGCGGCCTCGGCCAGCAGCGAGCGGCGGGTCGCGCCCCAGGTGGCCGGGCAGGTCAGGGTGACCTCGGGCAGCACCGGGCCGACCGCGCGGTGCCATTCCTCGGCGACCCGGGCCAGCACGGCGGCGATCAGGTCGACGACCGGGAATTCCTGCTCGCCCAGCAGCACCAGGCCGTCGTCGATGCGGCGTTTCGGGTTCGGCTCGAAGCGCACCGGGTCGAGCCGGGCGCTGTGCACGGCGTCGCGGCCGACCACGAGCGCGCCGCCGGGCTCGGCATAGACGGCCGAGGGAAGCAGCGGGGAGCCGTCGACCAGGATCGGGCGCGCGCGACCGTCGGGCCAGCGCGCCACCGCGACGGTGTTCGAGGTGCCGAAGTCCACGCCGAGCGCATGCCTTTTCGGCTCACCTTGGTCGATGGCCATCCCCTGAGTCTAGGGGGTCGCCGCCGTTACACGATCTTCCAGCGCGGCCCGTGCCGCCAGTCCCGCAGGCAACGTACGAGGTCGCCCTCGGCGGTTCGCCCGTAAGCGCCCAGCGGGCGGCATTCGTCCCCCACCCGGACCGGCTCCTGCACGGCGCCCGGTGATCCGGACGGCGCCGGAGTAGTCGGCCGCAGGCTCGCCGGCGGCGTGGTCGCCGGCGGCTGGGCCGGCACCGGCGGTACGACCGGATCGTCGGGCGGCGCCAGGATCGGCTGCGGACTGGCCGGCGAGGTGCCACCGGGCCGCGGGGTGGCCGGAGCGGTGCTGCGGGTCGGCGCCGGGTGGGTCGCCGGGGCTCGGGGCGCGGGCGGACGCGCCTGCGCGGTGGCCGAGATGGCGCTGCGCGACGACGACGGCAGTGGCGCCGTGCCGGTCAGGGGCGGGACCGCGAGCTGGTCGACCACGCCGGAACCGGGCGGGCGGGACGGCTCGGCCCGGTGGCGTCCCAGGGTCAGCCAGCCGATCAGCGCGCACAACATCGCCTGGCCGACCACCAGCGCGACGGCCATGCGAACGGTGCGGCGCACCCTGCGCGTGACCGGAACCGGTTCCACAATGTCGGACTTTATGGCAAGGGATCGATATGGTCGAGGCCTAACGCCCCGTAAATGTGGGCTTACGCTTTTCGACGAAAGCCGTGGTGCCCTCGATCCGGTCGTCGGTGGCGAACAGACCGGCGAAGAGCTGGGACTCCAGGGCCAGACCGGAGGCCAGATCGGTGTTCAGGCCGCCGTCGATCGCCAGCTTCGCCGCCCGCAGGGCCAGGGACGGACCGGACACGTACGACCGGACCAGCGCGACCGCCGTCGAATAGACCTCGGCCGCGGGGGCGACCCGGTCGGCCAGCCCGATCCGCAGCGCCTCCTCGGCGTCGACCATGCGGCCCGAGAAGATCAGATCCTTGGCGCGGGCCGGGCCGATCAGCCGGGCCAGCCGCTGGGTGCCGCCCGCGCCCGGGATGATGCCCAGCTTGATCTCGGGCTGGCCGAGCTTGGCGTCCTCGGCCACGACCCGCCAGTCGCAGGCCAGGGCCAGCTCGCAGCCGCCGCCCAGGGCGTACCCGGTGATCGCGGCCACGACCGGCTTGGGGATGCGCGCCACGGCGTCGAACGCGCTCGAGAGCGCGGCCGCCCGCACGGCCATCTCGGGATAGCCGACCTGGGTGAACTCGGTGATGTCGGCGCCGGCCGCGAAGACCTTTTCCCCGCCGTACACGACAACGGCCTTGACCTGCTCGTCGGCGGTGGCAGCCTGCGCGGCGGCCCGCAACTCTTCCTGAAGCTGGGTGTTGAGCGCGTTCATCGGGGGACGATCCAACCGGATGGTGCCGATGCCGTCGGTAGTCTCCAACGTCACGAACTCGCCCACGCCGCGCCTCCATCAGCTGTAGCCGACCTACTGTCGGTTCAGGTCAGCCTACGACGGGTATCGGTAATGACGATGACCACGTACTACCGGGATCCGGACGTGTGGGTCACCTCCACCGGTGTCCGGATGAACGGCCGCGATCTGCGCCTGGAGGATCTGCTCCAGGTGTGGCACACGCGCGGGCGGCGCTCCTGGGGCACCATCGCCGGTCGCGGCGCGGTCGGACTGGCCATCCTCGTCCCGATCGTCGTGGGCCTGCTGGCGGTGGCGGTCGCGCTGGTCATCGACGCCTCCACCGCCACCACGATCGCCCTGGCCGGCGGGGGCGTGCTGGTCGGCCTGGCCACCGCGCCGCTGGCCGACGTGCTGCTCGAGCGGATCGACCGCTCGTACGACCGAGGCAGCCGGGTGCGGGAGATCTGGGCCCGCACTCCCGGGGGCGACGTGCTGCTGCTCAGCACGCCCGACGCGGCCCGGTTCGGACGCATCTACCGGGCCCTGCAGCGCGCACTGGAGCCGGCTACCCGCCGGTAGGATTCGGCCCGTGAAAAAGGACGCCGCCGGTCTGGCCACGATGCTCGCCGCCACGGGGGTGCTGCACTTCGCCGTGCCGCGCCCGTTCGACTCGATCGTGCCCCGCTCGCTGCCCGGCCGGCCCCGCACGTGGACCTATCTGAGTGGTGCGGCCGAGCTCGCCGTGGCCGCCGCGATCGCGCACCCGCGTACCCGGAAGCTGGGTGGACTGGCCGCCGCCGGACTGTTCGTCGGCGTCTTCCCGGCCAACGTCAAGATGGCCGTGGACTCGCGGAACGCCTCGCCGGTCAGGCGCGCGATCGCCCTCGGCCGGCTGCCGTTGCAGGTGCCGCTCGTGATGTGGGCGCGTCGCGTGGCCCGATGAGGCCGGAGTTTCCCCAAAGCGCCGGCGTGACATTCGTCCGTCGGTGACGATGCACGTGAGATGAAAGCAACCCAGGTGCGGCCGACCGGAGTGGAACGCTCCTTCGGCGCGGACGAGATCATCGTGACGAAGACCGACCCGCGCGGCATTCTCACGTACTCCAACGAGGTCTTTCTGCGCACCTCGGCGCTCACCGAGGACGAGGCGATCGGGCAGCCGCACAACCTGATCCGGCATCCGGACATGCCGCGGGCCGTCTTCAAGCTGCTCTGGGACACCTTGGCCAAGCGCGAGGAGATTTTCGCGTACGTCATCAATCTGGCCTCGGACGGCGCGCACTACTGGGTGTACGCGCATGTCACGCCGTCGATCGGGGCCGGCGGCCGGGTGATCGGCTACCACTCGAACCGGCGGCTGCCCCAACCGGCCGCGGTGGCCGAGGTGAAACGCCTCTACGACCGGATCCGCGCGGCCGAGCAGCGGCAGGCGACCACCCCGGCCGCGGTCGAGGCGGGCGGGCAGGCATTGCTGGAAGAGCTGGGCGGCCGGACATACGACGAGTTCGTGTGGGGGCTGACCAACGGGGCGGGCGCATGACCGGCCCGGCCGGTGGGGTGCGCCGATGAGCGACGAGATCCTGGCGGTGATCACGGACGTCTGCCGGCGCGCGGCCGCGGGTGATCTCGAGGCGCGCCTGCCCTCGATCGGTGATTCCGCGCAGGCCGTCGACGCCCGCGCGGCCCTGAACAACCTGCTCGACACCAGCGACGCGTTCCTGCGCGAGGCCGGCGCCGCCTCCGCCGCGGCCGCCGAGGGCCGCTTCCATCGCCGCATCCTGACCCGGGGGCTGCGCGGCGCGTTCCGCGACGCCGCCGAGCAGATGTCCTCCTCCTTCACGGCCATGAAGATCAGCGCCGACCAGGTGGCCGAGGCCGGGGCGGCCCGGGTGGCCCTGGCCGACGAGCTGGAGTCGGCCGTGCTGACCGTGTCGGAACAGGTGGCCACGGCGGCCACCGAGATGGGCGCCTCGGCCAACGGGCTGGCCGACTTCGCGCGCGAGGCGGTCACCGAGGCCGAACGCGGGCTGACCACGGTGACCTCCCTGCGCAGCGCGTCCGACCAGATCCGTACGGCGGTGGATCTGATCAATCAGGTGGCCAAGCAGACCCGGCTGCTGGCGCTGAACGCGACGATCGAGGCGGCCCGGGCCGGGAAGGCGGGCCTCGGCTTCAGCGTGGTCGCGGGCGAGGTCAAGAACCTGGCCACGGAGACGAGTTCGTCCAGCGACGAGATTCTCGGGCAGGTGAACACCGTGCAGGAGGTCGCGGCGGACGCGGTGGCCGTGCTGGAGGCGGTGACCAGCAGCATCCGCGAAATGAGCGGGCTGGTGAACGGCATCGCGACGGCGGTCGACGGCGGCGGCGCGCCGGGCACGGCCGGGCTCTCGCAACTGGCCGAGGTGCTGCGCTCCGAAGTGAGCCGGTTTGTGGCGACGGCCCGCGCCTCGTGACGGCGGCCCGGTCTCAGCCGGCCCGGAACACCTCGTCGATCTCGTCGCGGGTGGGCAGGGCGTTCGAGGCGCCGACCCGGCGGACGCAGGCCGCCCCGGCGGCATTGGCCCAGTGCACGGCCTCGACCAGGTCGCGGCCCTCGCCCCAGGCCACGGCGAGCGCCCCGGTGAACGCGTCGCCGGCCGCGGTGGTGTCGGTGACCTCGACCCGGAACGCGGGCACGGTCTCGTCGCGGCCCTCGCGGTCGGCGTAGCGCGAGCCACCGCCACCCAGGGTGAGCACCACCCGGGGCACCAGGGCGAGCAGCCCCGGCACGTCGATCTCGTCGCCCCCGGTGACGGCCAGCGCCTCGACCTCGTTGACGACCAGCAGGTCGATCGCGGCCAGCAACTCCTCGGGCAGCGCGCGGGCGGGTGCGGCGTTGAGGATCACGCGGGTGCCGCCCGCCTTGGCCGCGCGGGCCGCCGCCACCACCGTCTCGACCGGGATCTCCTGCTGGCAGAGCAGCACGTCACCGGCGGCGATGGCGGCCTCCTCGGCCGTGGTCAGGCCGACGAACGTGTTGTTGGCCCCGGGCGCCACGAGGATCGAATTCTCCCCCGCGTGGTCGACCATGATGACCGCGACGCCGGACGCCCCGTAAGTGGTGCGGACGTGCTGCATGTCGACGCCGGCCCCGTTGAGCCGGGCGTTCAGGCTGACGCCGAACGCGTCCGACCCGATCGCGCCCAGGAACACCGTGTGGCCCCCGGCCCGGGTCGCGGCGATCGCCTGGTTGGCGCCCTTGCCGCCGGGCATCATCAGGAATTCGTCGCCGAGCACGGTCTCGCCCGGACGGGGCAGGCGCGGCGCCAGCCCGACCAGATCCATGTTGGCGCTGCCGGCGACGACGATGCGCGGCGCCATGACGGTCAGGCCGCCCGGGCCGCGTAACGGTCGCCGAACCGGTCGACGACCAGCGGCAGGCCGAACGTCTTGGTGAGGTTGTCGGCCGTCATGACCTCGCCCAGCAGCCCGGACGCGACGATCGTGCCCTCGCGCAGCAGCAGGCCGTGGGTGAAACCGGGCGGAATCTCCTCGACGTGATGAGTGACCAGCACCATCGCGGGCGAGTCGGGGTCGAGGGCCAGATCGGTCAGCCGGGCGATCAGATCCTCACGGCCGCCCAGGTCAAGCCCGGCCCCCGGCTCGTCGAGCAGCATCAGCTCGGGGTCGGTCATCAGCGACCGGGCGATCAGGGTGCGCTTGCGCTCGCCCTCGGAGAGGGTGCCGAACTCGCGCTCGGCCAGCGCGCCCATGCCGAGCTGGTCGAGCAGCTGGCGGGCGCGGGCCTCGTCCTGCGGGTCGTACGCCTCGCGCCAGCGGCCCACCACCGACCAGGCCGCGGTGACCACGACGTCGACCACGCGCTCGCCCGGCGGCACCCGCTCGGCGAACTGGCCGGTGGCCAGGCCGATCCGGGTGCGCAGCTCGTTGATGTCGGTACGGCCGAGCCGCTCGCCCAGCACGTAGGCCGTGCCGCGCGACGGGTGCAGCCGGCCCGAGGCCAGGTTGAGCAGCGTCGTCTTGCCCGCGCCGTTGGGGCCGAGGATCACCCAGCGCTCGTCCAGCTCGACCTGCCAGGACAGGCTGCGGACCAGGAAGCTTCCACTGCGGATCACGCTGACCCGGTCGAACGCGATAACGGTGTCTTCGTCAGGCACAGAGGGGTCAGGCACGGGAGTCATGGCGGGCTCGAGCACGCGTCCATCCAACCACGCACGACGGTCGCGTCTCAGCCGGTGGTCGAACCGAACACCTCATCGCGTACGGAGGCGAGCGCGGTGTGCAGCGCGCCGTGCAGAACCGGCTCGGCCTCCACCCCGGTGATCACCACTTTGGGGTTGACCAGGGTGATCGAGGCCACCTCGTTCTCGACCCGGGCGGCCAGCGCCGGACCGCCGGCCTGCGACACCTCGCCGGCCAGCACGACCAGCGGCGGGTCGAGGACCACGCAGGTGGCGGCCACGCCGAGGGCCAGGCGGGCGGCCAGCTCGTCGAGCACCGGCTCGCCGGCCGGACCGGCCGCGACGGCGTCGCGCACCACGTCGGCCGCCTCCACGCCGCGGAAGCCGTACTTCTTGCCGATCGCCTTGACCGCGTCGGCGCCGGCGATGCTCTGGAACGCGCCGCGCACGCCACCCTTGGTCGCCTTGCGGCCCAGATGGCGGGGCACCTCGGCCCCGGCCACGGGCAGATAGCCGATCTCACCGGCGGCGCCCGTGCTGCCCTGGTGCAGGCGGCCGTCGATGACGCTGGCCAGACCGACACCGCGACCGGCCCAGATCAGCACGAAGTCCTTGACGCCGGTGGCCGCGCCCGTGGTCGACTCGGCCACTGCCGCCATGTTGACGTCGTTGCCGAAGACCACCGTCGTGCTCAGGTCGCGGCGCAGGTCGTCGAGCAGGCCGCGGTGCCAGCGGGGCAGGTCCCAGGCGAACGAGATCTCGCCGCTGGCCGGGTCGACCAGGCCGGGAGTGCCGAGCACGACCCGGCGTACGGAGGCCATGTCGGTGCCGGCGTCGGTCGCGGCCTGGACCACGGCGTTGTGCACCACGCCGACCGGGTCGTCGTTGTCCTTGGTGGACTGCTCGACCCGGCCGATGATCGAGCCGGTGATGTCGGCACAGGCCGCGACCACCCGATCGGGGCCGACGTCGACGCCGATCACGTGGGCGCTGCCGGGGGTCACGGCGTACAGCTGGGCGTTGGGACCGCGCCCGCCGGCCTGCTCACCGACCCGGCGCACGAGACCGCGCTGCTCCAGACGCTCCACGAGCTGGGACGCGGTGACCTTGCTCAGACCGGTCATCTCACCGAGCTGGGCCCGGGTCAGCGGACCGCGGTTGAGCAGCAGTTCCAGCGCCGCGCGGTCATTGAGCGCGCGCAGCAGCCGGGGCGTGCCCGGAAGCCGTGTGGAGGCCATGGCAGGATCCTCTACTTTTTAGGATAGTTTCCTATTAGATTAGCGGCGCCCCTGTAGCGGGCCCGACACCGAGCGATCATGGCAGCTCGCGGGGTGTAGAGACCAGACTTGCGTCACCGGAAGGACATCATGGCGATCGACCCCGCACTCCGGCGCCTCGCCCTCGGCACTCTGCTGGCGGCCTTCAAGGGCGAGACCCCACCCGACTGGGCGGTCACCCTCCTGGGCCAGGGATTGGCCGGTCACACCCTGTTCGGGACCAACGTGGCCGAGCCCGCACAGGTCGCCGCGCTGACCGCCCGGCTGCGCGAGGGCCGCCCGGACGCCCTGATCGCGATCGACGAGGAGGGCGGCGATGTCACCCGCCTGGCTCACCGCACCGGGAGCTCGTACCCGGGGAACGCGGCCCTGGGCGCGGTCGACGACGAGGAACTCACCCGCACGGTGTACGCGGCGATCGGCGCCGACCTGGTCGCCGCCGGGGTGAACCTCGACCTCGCGCCCACCGTCGACGTCAACACGGCCGACGACAACCCGATCATCGGCACCCGGTCCTTCGGCGCCGATCCGCTGCTGGTGGCCCGGCACGCGCGGGCCGCGGTGGACGGGTTGCAGTCGGCCGGGGTGGCGGCGTGCGCCAAGCACTTCCCCGGCCACGGCGCGACCGTCACCGACTCGCACCTCTCGCTGCCGACCGTCGACGTCACCCGCGACATCCTCGAGACGCGCGATCTGCCGCCCTTCGCCGCGGTCGCCGGGACGGCCAAGGCCGTCATGTCGGCCCACATCCGGGTGCCGGTGCTGACCGGGGACGACCCGGCCACCTTCAGCACGGCCGCCCTGCAGGATCTGCTGCGCTCGACGCTCGGCTTCGACGGCGTGATCGTCACCGACGCGCTGGAGATGGCCGGCGCCGCGGCCGCCGCCGGGGGCATCCCGCAGGCCGCCGTGCGGGCCCTGACCGCCGGCGCCGACCTGCTGTGCATCGGCGCCGAGGTGACCCTCGAGCTGGTGGAGGCCGTGGCCGACGCGATCGCCGCCGGCGTGCCGGTCGCGCGGCTGGAGGAGGCCGTCGCCCGCAACACCGCGCTCGCCTCGTGGACGGCGTCCCCCCGTACGGCCCCGGCCGTGGCCGGTGACCTCGGGCTGGCCGCGGCCCGCCGCGCGGTGCGGGTCGAGGGCTCGCTCACCGATCTCTCCGCACCGCTGGTCGTGCAGCTGGCGTCGGGCCACTCGATCGCCGAGGGCGTGGTGCCGTGGGGCCTGGCCCCGCACCTCGACGGGATCGAGCAGGTCGAGGTGGTGGCCGCCTCGGCCTCGGCCGCCCAGCTGACCGCCCACGCGGGCTCGCGGCCGATCGTGGTGGTGGGCCGGCACACCCACCGGCAGGAGTCGAACCGGACCCTGATCGAGCAGCTGTCGGCCGCCCACACGGTCGGCGTCGTCGAGATGGGCTGGCCGTCGACCTGGCGCCCCACGCAGGCGCGGGCCTTCGTCACCACCCACGGCGCCAGCCTGGCCAACGGCCGGGCCGCCGCCGAGGCCCTGGGACTGGCCGCGCTCTAACTCCTCCCCTTCCCGGGCGGCCCGTCTCGTACGGGCCGCCCGTTTTGCTTTTGGCCGTTCGCCTGACTGCCACGTCACACCACTTGAACATGTTCAACTGTGGGCCTTAGGCTGAGGACGTAAAGTTGAACATGTTCGAGAAAGGCGGGCCGATGGACCCGAAGGTCTGGATGTACCTGGTCTATCTCGCGGTGAGCATCGGGCTCACCGTCTGGGTGGCCACCACACTGTCGCGCAACGGCCTGGTCTTCCTGGCCGAGGTGTTCGCCGACGAGAAGCTGGCCAAGGCCATCAACCAACTGCTCGTCATGGGGTTCTATCTGCTGAACCTGGGCTACGTCACGGTCACCATGCGCTCGGGCCAGACGATCGCGGACACCAGCGAGGCGCTCGAGACCCTGTCCAGCAAGGTCGGCCTCGTCCTTCTCGTCCTGGGCGTCCTGCACTTCCTCAACGTGTTCTTCCTCGGCCGCTACCGCCGCGGGCGCCTTCGTCAGCAGCAGCCGGTGCCGCCGCTGCCGCCGGCCGGTCGTCTGCCGATGCACCCGCAGATGCCGCCGCAGGGCCCACCGCCGGCGCGGGCATGACCGAGCAGACGGGCCCGGCCGTACGAGGGGGCGGCCGGGCCATCACCTTCCTCACCGTGCTCTACGACGGCGGCTGCCCGATCTGCCGGACGGCGCGTAAGTGGCTCCAGGGGCGGGCCCAGCTCGTGCCGCTGGAATTCGTACCGGCCGGATCACCGGAGGCCCGGTATCGGTTTCCGGGACTCGACCACGAGGCGACCCTGCGGGACATCACCGTGATCGGCGACGAAGGGTCGGTCTACACCGGCGAGGGCGCATGGGCAGCCTGCCTCTGGGCACTCGCCGACTATCGGGCGCTGTCCGAGCGGATGGGCTCGGGTGCGGCCCGCGCGTTCATCGCCGCGGCGTCGGCGGTCAGAAGCCGTACGCGAGACTTCGGCGCCGAGGCAGGGGACTACGGTGACGGGTGTGACGACCGCTGCCGCTGAACCCGATCCCGCGGAAAAGCCTCGTCGGGCCCGGGGCGAGCAGACCCGTCAGCTGATCCTCGAGACGGCCCTGCGGTTGTTCCGCGAGCGGGGATATGCCGAGACGACCATGCGGGTCATCGCCAAGGAGGCCGGGGTCGCGGTCGGCAACGCATATTACTACTTCGACTCCAAGGAACACCTGATCCAGGGGTTCTACGACCGCAACCAGGCGGCACACCGGGCTGCCGCCGAGCAGGTGCTGACGACCGAAAAGGATCTGGCGCCCCGGTTGCGCGGCGTGCTGCACGCGGGCATCGACGTCAACGAGCCGTATCACTCGTTCGCGGCGACGTTCTTCAAGACCGCCGCCGAGCCGACGTCGCCGCTCAGCCCGTTCTCGAAGGAGTCGTCGCCGGCGCGGGAGGCCGCCATCGCGATCTTCCGCGAGGTGGTGGACGGCTCGACCGCGAAGCTCGACCCCGAACTGCGCAAGGAACTGCCCGAGCTGCTCTGGCTCGGCTGGATGGGCGTGATCCTCTTCTGGGTGTACGACAAGTCGCCCGGCCAGCGGCGCACGCGTCGCCTGATCGACGGCGCGGTGCCGCTGATCGACCGGATGGTGTCGCTGTCGCGGCTGCGGGTACTGCGGCCCGCGCTGCGGCAGGTGCTGGCCCTGATCGAGACCGTCCGTAAGGACGACTGATCACTTTCCGTAATGCATACTCGTCTTCACGGTGAGTAATTGACTTTCACCCTTTATGCCTTGCTGTCCAGAGATATCCGGATCTGTCGCCCGATCCGCGTTGTCCGAACGGCCATTTCCGGTACGGGAAGCTTCCGGCGTCCGCCCGCCGGCACGTAGCGTTATGTCCGCAGGTGGGTCTGGGGACGTCGCGAGCGACTCGGCCTTCGGGACCAGTTCGAGCCCTCGCGACGCAGACGGTGAGCCGGGCGCGGCAACGGATTTCGGGAGCAATCCGCCGCGACCCGGCTCACGCTGTCTGGGCCGCACTCACGCTGCCCCGGCCCGCACTCACGCTGCCCCGGCCACGCTCACGCTGTCTCGGCCGGCCGGAAGCGGCGCAGGCGCAGGCTGTTCAGCACGACGAAGACGCTGCTGAAGGCCATCGCGGCGCCGGCGATCATGGGGTTGAGTAGGCCGGCGGCGGCCAGCGGCAGGCCGGCGACGTTGTAGGCGAAGGCCCAGAACAGGTTGCCGCGGATGACGCCCAGGGTGCGCCGCGAGAGGCGGACCGCGTCGACGGCCGCGGTGAGGTCGCCACGCACCAGGGTCAGATCCGAGGCCTGGATGGCCACGTCGGTGCCCGCGCCCATCGCCAGACCGAGATCGGCCTGGGCCAGGGCGGCCGCGTCGTTCACGCCGTCACCGACCATGGCCACCGACCGGCCCCGGCCCTGCAACTGCTTCACAATGTCGACCTTGCCCGCGGGCAGCACCCCGGCCTCGACCTCGGTGATCCCCACCTCGGCGGCCACCGCGGCGGCCACGGCCGGTGAGTCCCCGGTGACCAGCATCGGGGTCAGGCCCAGCCGGCGCAGGTGGGCCACCGCGGCGGCGCTGGTCGGCCGCACGGTGTCGGCCAGCGCGATCCACCCGAGAGCCGTCCCGTCCGCGGTCACCTCGACCCACGTGGCCGCCTCGTCCCCGGCGTCCTCCGGCACGCCGGCGGCCACCGCGATCTCGCGACCTTCGACCTTTCCCCGTACGCCCACGCCCGCCGTCGCGCGGAACCCGGTGACCGGCGGCAGCGGGCCGGCCTCGCGGGCGGCGTCGGCGACGGCCCGGCCGATCGGATGCTCCGAGGCCGCCTCGACCGCCCCGGCCAGCCTCAGCGCGTCCGAGTCGCCGACGACCGCCGTCACCGACATCCGGCCCGTCGTCACCGTGCCGGTCTTGTCGAGCACGATCGTGTCCACGCGGCGGGTCGATTCCAGGGCCTCGACCCCGCGGATCAGGATGCCCATCTGCGCGCCCCGGCCCGTCCCGACCAGCAGCGCGGTCGGCGTGGCCAGGCCCAGCGCGCACGGACACGCGATGATCAGCACGGCCACCGCGGCGGTGAAGGCGGCGGTCGTGCCGCGGCCGGTTCCGAGCCAGAAGCCGAGCGTCCCCACGGCCAGCGCGATCACCACCGGGACGAAGACGCCCGAGATGCGGTCGGCCAGGCGCTGGACGGCCGCCTTGCCGTTCTGCGCCTCCTCGACCAGCCGCGCCATCTGCGCCAGCTGCGTGTCGGCGCCGACCCGGGTCGCGCGGACGACGAGCCGGCCACCCTCGTTGATCGTCGCGCCGGTCACCGGGTCACCCGGGCGCACCTCGACGGGAACCGATTCGCCGGTCAGCAGGCTGACGTCGAGCGCCGACGACCCCTCCACGACCACGCCGTCCGTGGCGACCTTCTCCCCCGGGCGTACGAGGAAAAGCGCGCCCACCGCGAGATCGGCGGCCGGAATCACCCGCTCGTGGCCGTTCTCGAGGACCGTGACGTTCTTGGCGCCCAGCGAGAGCAAGGCCCGCAGCGCGTCGCCCGCGTGGCGCTTGGCGCGCGCCTCCAGATAGCGTCCGGCCAGCAAAAACGTCGTCACCCCGGCGGCCGCTTCGAGATAGATCGCGTCCCCGTCGCGGGCGGTGAGCGAGAACGGGTGCGACATCCCCGGCATGCCCGCGTCGCCCAGGAACAGCGCCCACACCGACCAGCCGAAGGCGGCCAGCGTGCCGATCGAGACCAGCGTGTCCATCGAGGCGGCGCCGTGGCGCAGGTTGACGACCGCCGAGCGATGGAAAGGCCATCCCCCGTACGCCACCACGGGCGCGGCCAGGGTCAAGGACAACCACTGCCAGTAGTCGAACTGCCAGGCCGGCACCATTGCCAGGACGATGACGGGAACACTCAGCGCAGCGGAGATCAGCAGCCTGTCGCGGAGCGTGTCCCGGGCCGCCTCGGTTTTCGCCGCCTCCATCGGTTGCGGCTCGGCCGCCGTGTAGCCCGTCTTCTCGACCACGGCGATCAGGTCGGCGGCGGAGAGCGCGGCCGGCACCGTGGCCCGCGCCTTCTCGGTCGCATAGTTCACGGTCGCGACGACGCCGTCCATCCGATTCAGCTTCTTCTCGATGCGGTTGGCGCACGCGGCGCACGTCATCCCGCCGATCTCCAGCTCAATCACCCGCTCCATGCCCCTACCCTATACCCCTTGGGGGTACCTGCGACGCAGGCGGGCATGCGAAAGGGGCCGCACCCGGCGGCCCCTTCGCGGAAGAACTCCCTGTGTCAGGCGGCGGACGTCTTCACCAGCGTGCGGATCTGGCGTAGCAGCACGGACAGGGCGGCCAGCTCGGCCGGGGTGTCGGCCACGTCACCCATGGCGTTGGAGGCCCGGGCGATCGAGGCGGCGTTCACACGCTCCCACTCGGAGACGCGCTCGTCGGCGGAGGCGTCCGACGGGGTCGACTGCAGCACCTCGGCGGTCAGGGCGGCCAGCGCCGCGTACAGGTCGTAGCGCAACGCCATGCGGGCCAGCGTCTGCCAGCGGTCGCCCCGCGGGAGGCGCGAGATGTGCGACAGCAGCTGGTCGATGTGGAAGCGCTCGGACAGGGCGAAGTAGACCCCGGCCACCTCGACCAACGGCTTGCCCGTGCCACCCGCGGTCTCGAGGATGTCGAGGAGACCGAAACCGTAGTTGCACCAGGTGACCCGCTCGGCCAGCTCCATCGGCACGCCCCGGTTGACCAGCGTGGCGATGTGCTCGTCCATCGACCGGCGTTCGATGCCGCGCAGCACCTGCGGCATCTGCGGCAGCAGCGACTGGATGCCGGCGCGCAGCTTCGCGATCTCGGCGGCCACGTCGATCGGCGAACGGCGGGTGCTGACCACCCATCGCACGGCCCGGTCGAGCAGCCGCCGCGACTCGAGGAACACCAGCGTCTGCGCCTCGGTCGGCACCTTGTTGTCGAGCGCCTCGGCCGAGGCCCAGATGTCGCCCAGCCCGTACGCCTCCCGCACCACCGTGAAGGCCCGGATCACGTCGGCCGCCGAGGCCCCGCTCTCCTCCATCGCCCGATAGACGAACGACGTGCCGCCCCGGTTGACCACCTCGTTGACCAGCACGGTCGCGATGATCTCGCGGCGCAGCCGGTGACCGGTCATGCGCCCCGCGCACCGCTCGCGCAACGGGGTCGGGAAGTATCGCGCCAGCACCGCGTTGGTCCACGCCTCGTCGACGATCTCGTCGGCGAGCACCTCACGTTCCAGACTGATCTTCACGTACGCCAGCAGGACCGCGAACTCGGGAGCGGTCAGCCCCTCCCCGGCGTCGTAGCGGGCGGCCAGTTCGGCATCGCTCGGCAACGCCTCGAGCTCGCGGTTGAGCTGACCGCTCGACTCGAGATCGTCGAGCAGCCGCCGGTGCACCGGCAACAGCGAATGCGCCTGCGCCCGCGCGCTGCCGAGCGCGGTGGCCTGCTCGTAGTTGTCCCGCAGGACCAGCGCGGCCACCTCGTCGGTCATCGCGGCCAGCAGCTCGTCGCGTTCCGGCACGCTCATCTCGCCGTCGGTCACCGCGCCGCCCAGCAGGATCTTGATGTTGACCTCGTGGTCGGAGCAGTCCACCCCGGCGGTGTTGTCGATGAAGTCGGTGTAGATGCGGCCGCCCGTCCGCGCGAACTCGATGCGCCCGCGCTGAGTGAGCCCGAGGTTGCCGCCCTCGCCGACGACGCGTACGCGAAGCTGTCCGCCGTTGATCCGGATCGCGTCGTTGGTCTTGTCGCCCACGTCGGCGTGCGTCTCGGAAGCCGCCTTGACGTAGGTGCCGATGCCGCCGTTGAACAGCAGGTCGACCGGCGCGCGCAGGATGGCCCGCATCAGGTCGGTCGGGCTGACCGCGGACGCCTCGCCCAGGTCGAGAGCCGCCCGCACCTCGGGCGAGACCGGGATCGATTTCGCCGTACGGGGATAGACGCCCCCGCCCGGGCTGATGAGCGACTTGTCGTAGTCGTCCCACGACGAGCGCGGCAACTCGAACAGCCGCTTGCGCTCGGCGAACGACGTGGCCGAATCGGGGTCGGGGTCGAGGAAGATGTGCCGGTGGTCGAACGCGGCGACCAGCCGGATGTGCTCGCTGAGCAGCATGCCGTTGCCGAACACGTCGCCCGACATGTCACCCACGCCGACCACGGTGAAGTCCTCGCGCTGGGTGTCGACGCCCAGGTCGCGGAAGTGCTTCTTGACCGACTCCCACGCGCCGCGGGCCGTGATGCCCATCTTCTTGTGGTCGTAGCCGGCCGAGCCGCCGCTGGCGAACGCGTCGCCCAGCCAGAAGTCCTTGGACACCGAGATCTCGTTGGCGATGTCGCTGAACGTGGCCGTGCCCTTGTCCGCCGCGACCACCAGATAGGGGTCGTCGCCGTCGTGGCGCACCACGTCGCGCGGCGGGATGATCTTGCCGCTGAGGATGTTGTCGGTGACGTCGAGCAGCGCGGTGATGAAGCGCTTGTAGCACTCCACCGCCTCGTCGCGGTCGCCCGGCTTCTGCTTGAGCACGAAGCCACCCTTGGCGCCGACCGGCACGATCACGGCGTTCTTCACCATCTGCGCCTTGACCAGGCCCAGCACCTCGGTGCGGAAGTCCTCCCGCCGGTCCGACCAGCGCAGGCCGCCGCGGGCCACGGCGCCGAACCGCAGGTGCACGCCCTCGAAGCGAGGCGAATACACGAAGATCTCGTACTTGGGCCGGGGCTGCGGCAGGTCGGGAATGGCCTGCGGGTCGAGCTTGAAGGCCACGTACGACTTCGGGCGCCCGTCCGCGCCACGCTGGAAGAAGCTGGTGCGCAGCGTGGCCTGGATCAGGGTCAGATAGGACCGGAGGATCCTGTCCTGGTCGAGGCTCTCCACGTCGTCGAGCAGCGAAGTGATCTTTTCGACCAGCTCGTCGGCGAGCCGGCCGCGCTCGGTCTCGCCCGCCTCCAGCCTCGGCGAGAACCGCGTCTCGAACAGCCGGACGAGCAGGCGCGCGATCTCGGGATAGGCGATGAACGTCGATTCGAGATAGCGCTGCGAGAACACCGACCCGGTCTGGCGCTGATATTTCGCGTACGCCCTCAGCACCACGACCTGGCGCCAGGTGAGCCCGGCCCGCAGCACGAGCTCGTTGAACCCGTCGACCTCGGCCTCGCCCCGCCAGGCGGCCGCGAACGCGTTCTCCACCTGCGGGCGCACCTCGGCCAGCTCGCGATGCGCGGCCGGCGGTTCCAGCCCGAAGTCGTAGAGGTAGATCGTGCCGTCGGTGCGGCGGATCTCGTACGGCCGCTCGTCGATGACCTGGACGCCCAGCGAGTGCAGCACCGGCAGCACCGCCGAAAGCACCATCGGCTCGCCGTACCGGTAGACCTTGAACCGGATGTCGTGGTCGTCGGCCTCGAGCACCCCGTCCCGCCCGGGACGCCGCTTGCGGTAGAGGTGCATCTCGAGCTGCCCCTCCTCCTCGAGCAGCTCGAGCTTGGACAGATCCTGCATTCCCTCGTACGGGGTGTGGCCGTCCTTGTAGCTCTCGGGATAGGCCGTCGCGTAGCGCGAGAACAGGTCGCGCGCCGCCTCCTCGCCCAGCTTGCGCTCGAGCACCAGCGAGAAGTCGTCGTCCCACATGCGGGTGGCGTCGGCCAGCATCTCGGCCAGCGTGTTCGGGTCGATCTGGCCCGGCGGGTCGGCCGGGTCCGTACGCACGATGAAGTGCACCCGGGCCAGCATCCGCTCGGTCACCCGGGTCGTGTAGTCGACGCCGACACCGTTCAGCTCGCGGAGCAGGATCTCCTGCATGCGCAGCCGGTTGCCGGTCGTGAAACGGTCGCGCGGCAGATAGATCAGGCACGAGATGAACCTGCCGTAGCCGTCGCGCCGCAGGAACAGGCGCAGCTGGCGGCGCCCCGCCATGCGCAGGACGCCGATCACCGCCTCGTACAGGTCATCGGTCTTGATCTGGAAGAGCTCGTCCCTCGGGTACGTCTCGAGGATCTGCAGCAGATCTTTTCCGGAGTGCCCGCGCGGGGACAGGCCCGAGCGGTCGAGCACCTCGCGGACCTTGCGCTTGACCACCGGCAGCTCGCGCACGCTGGTGCGATAGGCCGACGAACTGAACAGGCCCAGGAAGCGGCGCTCGCCGACCACCTCGCCGGTCTCGTTGAAGATCTTGACGCCGATGTAGTCGAGATAGGCCGAACGGTGCACGGTGGCCCGCGAGTTGGCCTTGGTGATCACGAGCAGGCGCTTCTCGAGAGCCCGCTGGAACGCCTCGTCGGCCATCGTGGAGAGTTTGCGCGGCTTGCTGTCGCCGCGCAGGATGCCCAGCCCGCTGCCGTCGACGGCGCTGAGCACGTCACCGTCCAGGTGGTACTCGCGATAGCCGAGGAACGTGAAGTGGTCTTGGGCCAGCCACTTGAGCAGCTCGATCGAGTCGGTCACGTCCTTGTCGGGCACCGGCAGCTTGCGCTCGGATCCCCGGGCGGCGGCCAGCTCGTCGGCGATGACCAGGGCCCGCTGACGCATGCGGGGCCAGTCCTCGACCGCGTCGCGCACGTCGGTCAGCACCCGCCGCACCTCGTTGAGCAGCTGCTCGCGGGCCTCGGCGTTGCGGATCGGGTCGATCTCGATGCGGATCCAGCTCTCGACGAGATCGCCGTCGATCGCGTCGTCGGGCTCGACGTCGGCGGCCAGCTCACCCAGCGCGCCCAACGGCTCGCGGCGCACCACGATCAACGGGTGCACCAGCAGATGCACCTGTTGCTGATGGGCCGACAGCAGGGCGATCACGGAGTCGACCAGGAACGGCATGTCGTCGGTGACGACCTGCAGGATGGTGTGGCACTGCGACCCGCCCGGCGGCGTGATCGCCAGCTTCAGCTCGCCCGGCAGGCGCGTGGCGGCCAGCTCGCGGTGGCTGATCGCGGCGTCGTACATCTCCTGCGGGGTGAGCCCCACGAGTTCTTCGTCCGGCGCGAACCGCCAATACCGTCCCACCAGCGAGGCGGTGGCATGGTCGTCGCCGGCCACCTCCACAGCCTGGGCGATGAGCCGCTCCCCGTTGGGCAGCGTCTCGTCGAGCTCACCTTCCTCGGCGCTGGCGCCGAGGCGGCCGGTCAGGGCCAGGCCCGGTCCGGCGATGAGATCCTGGTCGGCATCGGATTCGGTTGCTGCCTCATCGGCGACAGCCATGGCTCAGGCGCTCCCCTCACCCACGACACTGTGGGTTCGAACGTGTCGAGGACAGCCTAGAGCCCCGCCCGGGGCCCTAGGACAGGCGCGGTACGAACGGTCCGTTGGGCGGGAGATTTGACCTATCTCACCGGAGTGGGGTCAGCGGAACGTGCATTCGTTCACTACCGTCACCAACGCAAAGGCCGATACCCGGCGAAAGGGGCCCTCATGCACCGCGGTCCGTACTTGTCCGTGCGCCGAGCCGTCGGCGCCGCCGCGACGTTGGCACTGGTTGCGGGTGGTCTGGCCGGGTGCTCGAAGGACGGCCCCGAGGGAACCCTGGAAGACTTCGTGGCCGGGTGGCGCGGCGGCGACCTGAGCAAGGTCGGCTTCGTCGGCGCCGACGGCGGCAAGATCGCGGCGCCGGCCGTGCTCGAGCAGATCAAGGCGATCTCGGGCGACCTGGCCCGGCAACCGCTCGCGGTCGCCGCCGACGGCGAGCCCAAGACCGACGGCGACAACGCGACCAGTGCCCTCAAGCTCGACTGGACGCTGCCCGGCGACGTCAAGTGGTCGTACCAGAGCACGGTCCGGCTCACCAAGCAGAACAGCGACGGCTGGCGGGTCGTGTGGGAACCGTCGGTGCTGCACAGCGACCTGACCGCGGGCGACAAGTTCCAGGTGGCCCGCCTGCGACCCGACCGCGCGAGCATTCTCGACGCCGCCGGGAAGCCGATCGTCACCCCGCGCACCGTGATCATGGTCGGCGTCGAGCCGCAGAAGGTCACCGACTTGGCCGCGTTGCGGGCCGGCCTGGCCGCCCAGTTCAAAAAGATCGGCGTCACGGTCGACACCGCCAACCTGGCCGACCGCATCAAGAATGCCAAGCCCGAGGCCTTCCTCGACCTCATCACTCTGCGCGAGCCCGACTACAACAAGATCCGGCCCGGGTTGCGGGCGTTGAACGGCACGGCCTTCATCAAGGAGGACCGCGACCTGGCCCCAACCAGGGCCTTCGCTCGCGCGCTGCTCGGCACGGCCGACGTCGCCACGGCCGAAGACCTCGAGAAGAACCCGCAGACGCTCGTCGAGGGCGACACCGTGGGTCACGGTGGGCTTCAGCAGAAATACGACATCGCGCTGCGCGGCACGCCCGGCGTCTCGATCGCGATCAGCGGCGGCACGGACGACGACGACGCGGCGGGCACCGGCACCGATACCGGCCAGGAAGAGCAGGTTCCCGAGGCGATCTTCACGACGGATCCGGTGGCGGGCAAGCCGGTCAAGACCACGATCGACGTGAAGACGCAGCTCGCGGCCGATCAGGCGCTGGCCGGCGAGAAGCAGCCGAGCTCGCTGGTCGCCATCAAGGTCAGCGATTCGTCGGTGCTCGCGGTGGCCAACGGGCCCGACGGCGGCACGGTCAACACCGCGCTCACCGGCCAGGTCGCACCCGGTTCCACGTTCAAGGCCATTTCCGCGTACGGGATCCTGCAGAAGAAGGTGGCGACGCCGAACACCGCCGTGGCCTGCCCCAAGATCGCAGTGGTCGGTGGACGCCAGTTCAAGAACTCCCACGACCTGGCCCTGGGCAGCGTGCCGTTCCACGTGGACTTCGCCAAGTCCTGCAACACGGCGTTCGTCGGGCTGGCCCCCAAGCTGGGCGCGGACGGGCTGCGCTCGGCCTCCGAGGCGGTGGGCCTGGGTGGCAAGTGGGATCTGGGCGTCGAGGCGTTCAGCGGCAAGCTGTCCCCCGCCGACAGCCCGACCGAACTGGCCGCGGCCACCTTCGGCCAGGGCGCGACCGCGGTCAGCCCGCTGGCCATGGCGGGCGCGACGGCGGCGATCGCCCGCGGCCAGTTCAAGCAGCCCAAACTGGTGCTCGACCCGGCTCCGGCCGCGGCCGCCCCCGACGGCGCCGCCCTCGACAAGCCGGCCGTGACCGCGCTGCACACGATGATGCGCGAGGTGGTGACCGGTGGGACGGCCACCGCCCTGCGTGACACCCCCGGCGGTGCGGTCTTCGGCAAGACCGGCACGGCCGAGTTCAGCGAGGCCACCGAGGACACACACTCGTGGTTCATCGGCTACCAGGGCGATGTGGCTTTCGCGGTGATGGTCGAGAAGGGCGGGGCCGGCTCCGAGGCCGCGGTCCCGATCGCCGAACGGTTCCTGCGCAACCTCGCCGCGAAGTAACCGCTCAGGATCCGGCGACGTCGGCCGGCGCCCCCGGCCCGAGGTCGAAGGCGGGGCGCTGGGCCGGCAACGAGAACGGCTCCTCGTCGTGGGTGCGCGGCCGCAGCATGCCGGGCCGGGTGGCGGGCAGCGGCTCGGAATCGAGCAGCGGAGCCTGACCGAGGGGCCGGGGCATCAGGCGCGGCGGCGGGTTCTCGCCGTCCGCCTCGTCCACGCCCTCCTCGGCGCCTTCGGGCTCGGCCCAGTGATCCGCCTGAAGCTCTTCGACGTCGGCCGGATCCGCGTCCCCGACCGGCTCGGAGTCCTCGCCCCAGTGATCCGCCGGCTCACCCTCGGCCGGATCCGCGCCATCGAGGGGCTCGATGCCCTCGTCCCAGTGATCTGTCGGCTCGGCCGCGTGCGTTTCGGCGGGGTTCTGGTCGTCGCCAGCTGCTTCGGCGTCCCAAGCCCCGTCGCCGGGGCGGGCGTCCTCCGCGGAACCGTCCGGGCCCCCGTGCTCAGAGCCTTCCGGGCCCCCATGCTCGAAACCTTCCGGGCCGTCATGCCGGGAGTTTTCCGGGCCGTCATGCTCGAAACCTTCCGGGCCGTCATGCCCGGAGCCTTCCGGGCCGTCATGCCGGGAGCTTTCCGGGCCGTCATGCCCGGAGCCTTCCGGGCCGTCATGCCCGGAGCCTTCCGGGCCGTCATGCCCGGAGCCTTCCGGGCCGTCATGCCCGGAGCCTTCCGGGCCGTCATGCCCGAAGCTACTTTCCGGGCCGTCATGCCCGGACGTGAGCTCGTCGGCCTCCTCAACCCCGAGCAGCGTCGTGGCGGGAATGGCGACTTCGTCCGGTGCAGCGGGCACGCCGTCCGACATCCCGGCGGCCGCCAGCGAAACGCTCTCGGCCGCAGCGTCGGCCCGGCGCTGCTCCCGCTCGTGCTGCTCCCGCTCGTGCTCGTCCTCGGGATCGGGAACCGATTCGAGCGGACGCCGCAGCCCGGCCGCCTGCGAGCCGTCCCGGTTGAGCCCGGCTGTCAGCGAGTCCGCGCGCCCGATCCGCGCAATGGGAGACCGCGGCCGAATGAGGCCGGCCGCGCCGGAGTCGCCGCGGTTGAGCCCACCGGGGCCCGCACCGCCGCGGTTGAGCCCACCCGGACCCGCACCGCCGCGGTTGAGCCCACCCGGGCCCGAATCAGCCCGGTTCAACCCGCCCGGACCCGAATCAGCGCGGTTCAACCCGCCCGGACCGGCATCGCCGCGATTGAGCCCACCCAGGTCCATGTCACGGTTCAGCCCGCCGAACCTACGGGTCAGGCCGCCCTCATCACGGCTGACACCGTCGCTGTCGCTGTCGTCGTCGCTGTCCTCGTCGCGATTCAAGGCGATCGGGTCGACGTCACCGCGGTTCAAGCCCACCGGACCACCGTCACCGCGATTCAAGCCCGCCGGACCACCGTCATCGCGGTTCAAGCCCGCCGGACCACCGTCACCGCGACTTGAGGCCGCCGGGTCGGTGTCGTTGCGGTCGAGGCCGGTGAGGACGGACTCGGGCCGGTTGAAGCGGGGCGCCGAAGGGCCCAGGCGGCCCGGGCCGGTGGCATCGAAGGCCGGGGCGGCGGCGGTTTCGCTGAGGTCGGCTCGGGCCGCGATCAGGTCGGGGCGCGGGGTCACGGTGTGGGCGTTGGCCAGCCCGGACGTGATGGCGCTGACGATCTCGGCCGCGTACGAGCCGTCGGTGTCGTAGTCGGGGTCGAAGACCGTGATCTCGACGCCGAGGCAGTGCGGCGACTCCACCAGCCCGGCCAGCAGGATCTCGAGCTCGGGGAAGGCGATCCCGCCCGGCGACGGCGCGTCGACCGCCGGCATCACGGCCGGATCGAGCACGTCGACGTCCATGTGCACCCAGTAGCCCGCGCAGTCGACCAGCTGTTCGCGGGCCCACTGAGCGCTGCGGGCCGCGCCCTCGGCCCGCAGCGCGGGCACCGGACGGGTCACGATGCCGGCCGCCTGCAGGTCGAGGCGGTATTCGTCCTGCGCCCGGATGCCCATCACCACGACGTCGACGTCGCGGAAGTAGGGCCGGCGGCCCTCGATGGCCGCCAGGTCGGGCTGACCGCGGCCGGTCACCAGCGCGAGGTCCTCGCCCGCGGCCGCGCCCACATAGGAGGCGTTGCCGGGGTGGCGGAAGTCGGAGTGGCCGTCGACGAAGATCAGGCCGATGCGCCCGCCGACCGACTCGCCGAGCCGGTTCATGGCCAGGCCCGAGCCGAGCAGGATCGAGCAGTCGCCGCCGAGGACGACCGGGAACTCGCCCGCGTCGAGGATCCCGCCGATCCGGTCGGCCAGGGCCCGCGAATAGGCCCCGATCTGGGCCGCGTGGGCCACGCCGTCGCCGGGCCGCCAGTCGCCCGCGTCGTATCGGGGCGGGGTCAGGCAGCCGGCGTCACGGGCGTCGAGCTTGCTGATCAGGCCGTGGTCACGGAGGGCTCCGGGCGCCTTGGCGCAGCCCGGCACCGACGTCGCGGTCGGCGGGCGCAGACCGAGATTGGACGGTGCGTCAAGGACGGCGATGCGGCGCACGGAGCGGCTCCCTGGCTAGAAGAGGGCGCTGGCCAGGGCCCGTCGGGCACCAGCCACCGCGGGGTCATCGGGGCCGGCCACGCTGAACAGCGATAGCAGGTGCTTGCGTACGGCGTCGCGCTCGTCGCCGGAGGTGCGCCTGACGAGGGCGACGAGCCGAGCGTAGGCCTTGTCCGCTTCCCCGCTGAGCACTTCGATGTCGGCGGCGAGCCGCTGCGCGTCGATGTCATCGGGGGACGCCTCGGCCTTGGCCATCGCGGTGGCCGCGTCGACGCCCGTGATCCGGCGGTAGAGCTCGACCTGGGCCAGGCCGGACTCGGCGGCGGCGTCGGTCGGGTGCTCGGCCAGGATCTTGCGGTACGCCGCCTCGGCCTCGTCGAGCTCGCCGCCCATCAGCGCGTCGTCGGCCTCGTCGAGCCGCGGGTCGGCGGCCGGCTCGACGGAGACGCCGCCGGCCTTGAGCACCGCGTCCACGTACTGCTTGATCTGGGTCTCGGGCAGGACTCCGGTGAAGCCCTCGACCAGCTGGCCGTTGACCACCGCGACCACCATCGGGATGCCCTGCACCCGCAGCGCCTGGGCCAGGCGGGGGTTGGCGTCCACATCGACCTTGCCGAGCACCCAGGAGCCGCCGCCCGCTTCGGCCAGTCGCTCGAGGATCGGCGACAGCTGCTTGCAGGGCTCGCACCAGTCGGCCCAGAAGTCGAGGATGACCGGGGTGCTCAGAGACCGTTCGAGGACGGTGGTCTGGAAATTGGCCTCGGTGACGTCGATGATCGTCTCAGGGCCGGCGCCACCGGGCAGGCCGCCGGGGATGGTGCCGGACGGCCCGTCGTGGGTCTCTTTCGGGGGCGCGCCGGCAGGGGCGGGACGATTCGCCGGGGAGGCAGCCGGGGCGCGCAGCGCGCTGAGATCGACCGCGCCGCGGGTGAAGATCGACGGAGTGGTCCGTGGGTCGCTCATGGTTACCTAGTCTCGCACGCAGACGAGGCGCTCCGCCGCGCCGATATCGGACGTCACAGGGGCGTGTTTCCGCCGATCCTCGGCCCTGCCGGGCGGTTCCGCAAGATCCGCCCGGCAGCCGACGCTTTTGTCCGGTTTGCTAGAAGCGCGCGGGCTCCCGATAGATGCCCCACTCGTCCTTGAGCACCCCGCAGATCTCGCCGAGGGTCGCCTCGGCCCGCGCGGCCTCGAGCATGGCCGGGATCATGTTGCCGCCGGCGCGGGCCACCTCCACCATGCGGTCGAGAGCGGCCTTGACCCGTACGGGATCACGCTCCGAACGCCGCGATCCGAGCACGCGATTCTGCTCGATCTCGACCTCGTGCGACACCCGCAGGATCTCGAGCTCCTTGGCGACCGTGCCGGTGTGCGCGTTGACGCCGACGGTCCGCTTCTCGCCCTTCTCGACCGCCTGCTGATAGATGAAGGCCGAGTCGGCGATGTGGGCCGTGAACCAGCCATCCTCGATGCCGCGCAGGATGCCCGCGGTGATGCTGCCGTCCTCGCCCAGCTCGCGGATGCGCGCGAAGATCTCTTCCGCCTCGGCCTCGATCCGGTCGGTGAGCTCCTCCAGATACCACGAACCGCCGAGCGGGTCGGCCACGTTGACCACACCGGTCTCTTCCATGATCACCTGCTGGGTGCGCAGCGCGATCTCGGCCGACTCGTCGGTGGGCAGCGCCAGCGTCTCGTCGAGCGCGTTGGTGTGCAGCGAGTTCGTCCCGCCGAGCACCGCGGCGAGCGCTTCCACCGCCGTACGGACGACGTTGTTGACCGGCTGTTGTGCGGTGAGCGAGACCCCCGCCGTCTGCGTGTGGAACTTCAGCCACAACGCCTTCTCGCTGGTGGCGCCGTAGTCGTCGCGGAGGTGGCGGGCCCAGATGCGGCGCGCGGCCCGGAACTTGGCGATCTCCTCGAAGAAGTCGATGTGCGCGTCGAAGAAGAAGCTGAGCCCGGGGGCGAACTGGTTGACGTCGAGCCCCCGCTGCATGCCCAGCTCGACATAGCCGAAGCCGTCGGCCAGCGTGTACGCCAGTTCCTGCGCGGCGGTCGAGCCGGCCTCGCGGATGTGATAGCCGCTGACCGACAACGGCTTGTAACGCGGGATCTCGGCGGCGCAGTACTCCATCAGATCGCCGATCAGGCGCAGGTGCGGCTCGGGCTGGAAGAGCCACTCCTTCTGCGCGATGTACTCCTTGAAGATGTCGGTCTGCAGCGTGCCGTCGAGCCGGTGCAGGTCGGCGCCCTGCCGCTCGGCCGCCACCAGGTACATGCAGAAGATCGGCACGGCCGGGCCCGAGATCGTCATGCTGGTCGTGGTCTTCTCGAGGTCGATGCCGTCGAAGAGCACGTCCATGTCGGCGGCCGAGTCGATGGCCACGCCGCAGTGGCCGACCTCGCCGGCCGACTGCGGGTCGTCGGAATCGCGGCCCATCAGCGTCGGCATGTCGAAGGCGACGCTCAGGCCGCCCCCGCCGGCCGCGAGGATCATCTTGTAGCGCTCGTTGGTCTGGCGGGCGTTGCCGAACCCGGCGAACTGCCGGATCGTCCAGGTGCGCCCGCGATAGCCGGTCGGATAGAGGCCCCGGGTGTATGGGAACTCACCCGGCCAGCCGATGCGGTCGAACCCCGGATAACCGGCGCCCTCGGGTGGCCCGTAAACCGGCTCGACCGTGGCGCCGGAGAGCGTCGTGAAGTCAGCGTCCCGCTTGCGCGCGGCGTCGTAGCGCCGCTGCCAGCGCTCCCGCCCCGCGGCGATGTCGGCAGCATCCATGCCCGACATCCTAGGGCCATTCCTGAACGATCGCTAAGGTCAATCCTGACCTGGCGGACGGGGCGGGACGAGGACGCCCGCGCCGTGACAGGACACGGCGCGGGCGTCACGACTCTCGGCCGGGGCTCAGACCAGGACGTCCAGCGCGTGGTACAGCCGGGACGTCGTGGTGTCGAGCTGGGCCAGCCGGGCCGCGGGCAGTCCCGAGTTGACGGCGACCCGGCGTTCCGCGGCGGCCCGGGTCAGCAGCATGCCGACCTGGGACGAGGCGCGGTCCAGGGAGGCCTGCCGGGCGAGCTCGGCGAACGGGTCGTCGACCAGGGTGTCGTCGTCGCGCCGGCTGGTCTTGGCGGTCACCGTGGCCGAGCGGACCGCGGTGGCGGCGTCGCGGGCCAGGCTCTCGGCGTACGCGGGAGTCGGCTGCACGGCAGCCACCGCGGGCACGGCCGGAACACGCGCCTGCGGGGCGTTCGCGGCGGCCTCGGAAGGCTTCGCCGCAGACGCGAGGACCGTCGACTGCAGCACCGCCGACTGCAACAGAGGGTGAAGGTAGGTGGCCGTGGTGCCGGCCGCCCGGGGGAACGTGACCGGGTTGACCATGACGCCCCTCCTCTCGTGACGATGGCGTAGTCCCAGCTTAGGGCGTTGCGAAGGGGTTGCCGATCGGGTCAACGGAGGGTACGGCCGGTCCTCCGAATGCTCACCGGATGTGACCGAAAAACTCTCAAGCGACGCGGTGATCGAGGATCCACGCCTGCGGGTTGCCCCGGCGGTAGAGGAGCTTCATGAAGAGCGGGAACATCGCGTCCCGAATCGCCGCCCCGACCGGCCCGGCCGTCTTGCCGCTGCCGTTGCGCCGGCCCGCGGCCACCACGCGCTCGACCCGGTGGCGGCGACGCTGCTCGTACGCGGCCAGCCCCTCCGGAACCGGCCCCGCCGCGGGCAGGCACAACCCGAGCGTGACCGCGTCCTCGAAGGCCATCGACGCGCCCTGACCCGAGGAGGGCGCGACCGCGTGCGCCGCGTCGCCGATCAGCACCGTCCGATCCGAGTGCCACACCCGTACGCGCCGCAGGTCGTCGGTGTTCCACGGTCCGAGCACCTCGGGCGTGGCCCGGATGATGGCCGCGGCCGGGAACCCATCGTCGGCGAACAGGTCGAGCAGGTGAGCCCGCCACGCCCCGGCCGGATAGTCCCCCGGGCGCACCGGCTGCCGGCTGGGCGGGTTCGCGAACCACCACACCGAGCTGTCCGGCGCCGGAACCCAGCCGAAGAACGCCCGCCGCCCGAAGGCCATGTAAACCATGCCCGGCGCCGAGGCGTCGACCCCCTCGACGGGACCGGTCGTGAACCCGCCCCCGTTCAGCAAACCCAGATAGGAGGGTGCCGGGCCGTCGGGGTCGAGCAGTTCGCGCGTACGGGACCGGAGGCCGTCCGCCCCGACCAGGAGCTCACCCTCGGCCGTCGAGCCGTCGGTCAGCGTGACGGACACCCCGCCCGGCCCCTCGGTGAAGTCGCGCAGGCCCGTCCCGTACGAGAGGGGAATGCTCCTCGATTCCGCCGCCCGCCGCAGCGCCGAGTAGAGGTCGGCCCGGCGGATCGTGGTCGTCGTCGTGCCGTCCTCGGCCGGACCGCCGAGTGGAAGCACGCCGAGGGAACGCCCGGCGCCGTTGGTCATGGTCAGCGACGGGGTCGGGAAGCCGTCGGCGAGCACGACGGACGGGTCGAGGCCGAGGGCGCGCAGGGCGGTGAGGCCGTTGACGGCGACGGTCAGCCACGCGCCGCGCTCGTCGGCGCCCGCGGAGCGCGCCTCGAAGACGTGCGGCGCCCAGCCGGCTCGATGCAGGGCGAGGGCGGCGACGGTGCCGGCGATTCCGCCGCCGGCGATCAGAGCAACTGGCTTAGTCATGTAATGACTATCCATCTCATGACTATGAACGGTCAACCCCTTAGGCTTGATCGGTGGCCACCGAACCGCGCCGATCGACGCTGGGCATGCTGCTGCTGGCGCTGCTGATCGAGGCGCCCATGCACCCGTACCGGATGCAGCAGATGATCAAGGAAAGAGGCCAGGACCAGCTCGTCAACGTGGCCCAGCGCAACAGCGTCTATCAGGCGCTCGACCGGCTCGTGCGGGACGGCCTGGCCCGCCCGGCCGGCACCGCGCGCGAGGCCGGCCGGCCCGAGCGCACGGTCTACGAGATCACCGCGGAGGGCGCGGCCACGATGCGGCGCTGGCTGGACGCCGCGCTGCCCACCCCGGCCCGCGAGTTCCCCGAGTTTCCGGCCGCGCTCGCCTTCATCGCCGTGCTCGAGCCCGCGCACGTACGGGATCTGCTCGCGCGGCGCATCGAGGCCCTGGAGGCAAAGGTGACCGACGTCCACGCGGCCGCGCCCCCGGGTCTGCCCCGGCTCTTCCTGATCGAGGACGAATACCGCGCGGCCCTGCTCACGGCCGAGATCGCCTGGCTGCGCGGGGTCGTCGCCGATCTCGACGACGGCACGCTGACCTGGGACCTCAAGCTGATCGAGGACACGCTGGAGGAATTCGGCTAGAGACCCTTGATCAGCTGGTCGGCCGCGGCATAGGGGTCGATCTCGCCGCCGGCCACGCCGGTCGCCAGCTCGCCCAGGGCCGTGCCCTCCCGCAGGCTCCCGATCCGGGCCCGCAGCACACCCAGCGCGATCGCCTCGACCTCGACGGCCGCCCGGCGCTCGCGGCGGGTCCGCAGGGTGCCGGTCGACTCGAGCCAGGCCCGGTGCTTGCCGACCGCGGCCACCACGTCGTCGATGCCCTCGGCCTTGACCGCGGTGGCCCGCACGACCAGCGGCCGCCAGTCGCCCGGCGCACGCTCGCCCAGCCCGAGCATGCCCTGGATGTCGCGGTAGGTGGCGTCGGCTCCCGGCCGGTCGGCCTTGTTGATCACGAACACGTCGGCCACCTCGAGCACGCCCGCCTTGACCGCCTGGATCGCGTCGCCCATGCCCGGCGCCAGCAGCACCAGCGTCGTGTCGGCGAGCGAGGCGATCTCGACCTCGGCCTGCCCGACCCCGACGGTCTCGACCAGGATCACGTCGCAGCCGGCCCCTTCCAGCACCCGTACGGCCTGGGGCGTGGCCGCGGCGAGCCCGCCCAGCTGGCCACGGCTGGACATCGACCGGATGTAGACGCCCGGGTCGGTGGTGTGGTCCTGCATGCGGATGCGGTCACCGAGAATCGCCCCGCCGGTGAACGGGCTGGACGGGTCGACCGCCAGCACGCCGACCCGCTTGCCCTCCTGGCGCAGCGCCCGCACGAGCTCGTTGGTGGTGGTCGACTTGCCCACGCCGGGCGAGCCGGTGAGACCGATGACCTGGGCGCCACCGGCGTACGGGGCCAGGGCCGCGGCCACCTCGGGCAGCGCCGGGTCACCGTTCTCGACCAGGGTGATGAGCCGGGCCACCGATCGGGCGTCACCGTCCCGCGCTTTGGCGACCAGCACTGGAACGTCGTGCCGAAAGCTCACGCCCCGGCAGCCTTGATGATCAGCGCGTCCCCTTGACCGCCACCACCGCAGAGGCCGGCCGCGCCGTAGAGGCCGCCGCGGCGGCGCAGCTCGAGCGCGAGCGTCAGCACCAGCCGGGCGCCCGACATGCCGATCGGGTGGCCCAGCGCGATGGCCCCGCCGTTGACGTTCACCATCTCCTCGTCCACCTTCAGCTCGCGCATCGAATGCAGGACGACCTGGGCGAACGCCTCGTTCATCTCGATCAGGTCGAGGTCGTCGACGGTCAGCCCGGCCTTGTCGAGCGCGTGCTTGATCGCGTTGGCCGGCTGCGACTGCAGCGAGTTGTCGGGGCCGGCGACGTTGCCGTGCGCGGTGATCTCGGCCAGCCAGTGCAGCCCGAGCGCCTCGGCCTTGGCCTTGCTCATCACCACGACCGCGGCCGCACCGTCCGAGATGGGCGACGAGCTGCCGGCCGTGATCGTGCCGCCTGGAGTGAACGCGGGCCGCAGCTTGGACAGCGACTCGGCCGTCGCGTCGGGCCGGACCCCCTCGTCGACCTCGACAATCGGGTCCTCCGAGCGCTGGCCGGCCTTGATCGGCACGATCTCCTCGGCGAACCGGCCCTCGCGCTGCGCCGCGGCCGCCCGGCGGTGACTCAGCGCGGCGAACGCGTCCTGCTCGGCGCGGGTGATGCCCAGGTGCACGCCGCTGCGCTCGGTGGACTCGCCCATCGAAACGCCGTCCCACGGGTCGATCAGACCGTCGTACGCCGTGTGGTCGCGCACCAGCACGTCACCGAACTTGACGCCCTGCCGCTGGGTCATGAGCAGGTGCGGCGCGTTGGTCATCGACTCCATGCCGCCGGCCACGATGATGTCGAACTCGCCGGCCCGGATGAGCTGGTCGGCCAGCGCGATCGCGTCGAGCCCGGAGAGGCACACCTTGTTGACGGTGAGGGCGGGGGTCGACATGGGGATGCCCGCGGCCACCGCGGCCTGCCGGGCGGTGATCTGACCGGCGCCGGCCTGCAGCACCTGCCCCATGATCACGTATTGCACCTGGTCGGGGCGCACGCCACCGCGCGACAGGGCGGCCTCGATCGCATAGCCGCCGAGCGTCGTGGCCGGCACGTTCTTGAGGTTGCCGAGCAGGCGGCCCATCGGGGTACGGGCGCCGCTCACGATCACCGAGCTGGTCACGGTTGTTTTCCGATCTGCCGGGCGGACTCAGGGGGGTCATAGGGGGGACGCCCCGTTGGCCTTAACGGCCGTTTAGGCAAGACTAATAGGATGAGCCAGCCTTCACCTAGTGCCACCGAGTCTGAGAATGTCACATTCAGCGAGGTAGCGCCTCTGCGGATTGATCACGTAGGCATCGCCGTGCCCGACCTCGACGAGGCGTTGCGCTTCTACGCCGACACCTTCGGCATGCGGTGCGTGCATGAAGAGACCAACGAGGAGCAAGGCGTACGGGAAGCGATGCTCGCGGTCGGCGACGGCGAGGGTCCCCGCCTGCAGTTGCTCGCCCCGGCCCGGCCCGACTCGGCGATCGCCAAGTTCCTCGACCGCAGCGGCCCGGGCATGCAGCAGCTGGCGTACACAGTGGCCGACGTCGAGGCCACCTCGGCGGCGCTGCGGGCCAAGGGGCTGCGCCTGCTCTACGACACCCCGCGCCGCGGCACGGCCGGGTCCCGGATCAACTTCGTGCACCCCAAGGACGCCGGGGGCGTTCTGGTGGAGTTGGTGGAGCCTGCCGGGTTTCGTACGCCTTAAGGATGAATCGTCCTGACGTGGCCAGCCCGGCCTGGCAGGATCTCGGGGCATAGAGGGTTGCGGTCGCGGCCCTCTCCCGACGATCATCGCGACAACCCCCGATACAGCAGGTGACACCGGGGCGGAACCGGACCGCCGCGCGGGTGACGTTCGTCCGGCCGAACGGTGGACCCGCTCGCTCCGGGCCAGCTCAAAGCTGATCTACGTGTCTTTTCCGTAGCCGTTCCGCTCTTGCGTGGCTCGTGTGTCTTCGCCAGGATGGCCCAATGCCCCAGCAGCAGGATCAGAATTTGGCATTTTTCGACTCCGCGAATTCTCAGCACGACTTCACCGTTGTGCTCCGCGGGTACGACCGCGGGCAGGTGGACGCCCACCTCGGCCGCCTGGTGGCCGCGCTCAACCAGTCCTCGCAGGCCCAGGGCGAGGCCGAGCAGCGGATGAACGACGCGCAGCGCCGGCTGCGTCAGGCCGAGCAGCGGCTCAACGCGGTCGAGCAGAAGCTGGCCGACAGCAACAAGCTGCTGGAGGAGAACAACCGGCCGACGCTCTCCGGGCTGGGCACCCGGGTCGAGCAGATCCTGCGGCTGGCCGAGGAACAGGCGAACGATCACCGGAGCGAGGCGAAGCGAGAGTCCGAGGGCATCCTCTCCGCTGCGCGTCTCGAGGCTCGGGAGATCACCGACAAGGCGCGCGCCGAGGCGGCCGCGATGAAGGCCACCGCCGAGCGCGAGGCCGGCCAGCTGCGCACCCACGCCGAGCGCGAGGCCGCCGAGGCCCGGGTGCAGGCCCGCCGCGAGGCCGACACGCTGCGCTCCGACGCCGACCGTGAGACCAAGCAGTTGCGTACGGTCACCGCGCATGAGGTCGCCGAGCTCAAGTCGACCGTCGAGCGCGAGGTGGCCTCGCTGCGGGCCACGGCCGAGCGCGAGATCACTCAGCTGCGGGCCAAGACGTCGCGCGAGGCCGAAGAGAAGCGCGCCGAGGCGACCAAGCTGCTGACCGACGCCCGCGACAAGCGCGACAAGGACCTGCAGGCCCTCGCGCTCGAGATCGCCGAGCGCCGCGAGAAGGCCGAGCGCGAAGAGTCCCAGCGGCACGCGGCCCAGATCAACGCGACGCAGAAGATGGTGGCCGAGGCCGAGGAGCGCGCCCGCGCCGCCGAGGACCGCTCCAAGGAGATCTCGCAGCGGGCCGAGCAGCGCCGCATCGAGTCGGAGCGCAACGCCGCCGAGACCACCGACAAGGCCCGCGCCCTGGCCGAGAAGAACGTCAGCGAGGCCCGCGCCGAGGCGCAGCGCCTGCTCAGCGAGGCCCGCACCGAGGCCGAGCTGACCACGCAGGCGGCCCGGCGCGAGGTCGAGGACCTGACCCGCCAGAAGGACGCGGTCACCAACCAGCTCGGCCAGATGCTGTCCGGCCTCTCCGGTCTGGTTCCCGGCGTCGGCCCGGCCAAGGCGGCCGAGGCGGTGGCCAAGGCGACCGAGGCTCCCGCTCAGCGCGCGACCGACGGCGGCCCCAAGCCCGCTCCCGAGGCCGACAAGCAGGTGCCCGCAAAGACGAACTCCTGATCTGCCCGACCGGGTTCCCTGCGGTTGCGAGCACCCCCGAGGTGCGCGACCGTATGGGTCGCCCGGTCGTCAGACGAACATCGATGCGGGCCGTATCGGAGTTTCTCCGGTACGGCCTCGATCGTTTTCGCGCGTAGCCTTGTTTCGTCTCGAGACGCAAGCCGGGTCAGACAAATCACAACTAGACGCATACTCCCCCCGGGACGGTGTGTATCCCCCCGAGGCCGGACGTCGCGTATGTGAGGATGGGAACCATGTCGCACGGCGGTGAAATTCTTGGTCTCGGCGGAGACGCGGCCACCGAACCCAGCTTCGACATCGCCTTGCGGGGCTATGAGAAGAAGCAGGTCGAGCGGTACGTCGCCCGCGCCGAGAACGAGATCGCCGCGCTGGCGGCCGAGCGCGAGCAGGCCTACTCGCAGATGCAGGCCATGAACGCGCAGATCGAGCGTCTGCAGCAGGAGATCGTGCAGGCCCGCAAGCAGCACGGTCCCGGGCCCGAGGTCTCGTTCCGCCACCTGGGCCCGCGGGTCGAGCAGATCCTCACGCTGGCCGAGGAGCAGGCCGAGGCGATCAAGGCGTCGGCCACCGACGACATCGCCGCCCGCCTGGCCGAGGCCGAGCGGGTGCGGGCCGAGGCCGAGGCGCACGCGCACAACGGCATCCGCGACTTCGAGATCGCCCTGGCCGCCCGCCGCGCGGAGGAGGAGAGGGCCGACTCGGCCAAGCGCGCCGCTTCCGAAAAGGCGCTGGTCGCCGCCCGGCAGTCGGCCGAGCAGATGCGCACCGAGGCCGAGAACGTGCTGACCCGCGCCCGCGCCGAGGCGCAGCAGCACACCGACCAGGCGGCGCAGGCGGCCCACCGCACCCGGGCCGAGGCCGACGGTTACGCCCAGTCCACCCGCATGCAGGCCGAGCAAGAGATCAAGGCGCTGCGGGAGAAGACCCAGCAGGAGATCACCGCCCAGCGCACCGCGGCCGAGCGCGCCGCCGCCGAGCAGCGCGGCGCCCTCGATCAGGAGCTCGCGCAGAAGCGCCAGGCGCTCACACAGGAGCTGACCCAGATGCGCGCGGGCGTCGAGAAGCAGTGCGCCGACCTGCGCAGCGAGGCCGACAAATACGCGGAAGAGGTTCTGCGCCGCTCCGACGACCAGGCCACCGCGGTCCGCAACGAGATCGCCGCCCAGCAGGAAAAGATCGCCGAGGCCGGCCGCGAGCTCGAGGCCGCCCGGGCCAAGGTCGCCGAGGCCGAGCGCGAGCTGGCCGCGGCTGAGGAACGCGCCCGGGCCGGCGCCGGCCAGGCCGACCTGGTGCACAAGCAGCTCGCCGAGGCCCGCCAGGAGCTCGAGGTCACGCAGAAGCGGGTGACCGAGGCGCGCAGTGCCGGGGAGGCCGCCGAGCGCCACGCCACCGACGTCCGCCGCCAGGTGCAGAGGGAGGCCAAGCGGGTGGCCGAGCTGGCCGCCGCCGCCGTGCTGGCCGCCGCGGGCTCGTCCGCCGACGACGATCCGGCCGACGACGAGGCGGTCGGGGCGCACGCCGCCGACAAACCCGCCGGGCAGCACGCCGCCGAAAAGCCCACCGGGCCGCTCGCCGCCGAGAACCCCACCGGGCAGCACGCCGCCGAGAAGCCCGTCGGACAGCACGCCGCTGAGAAGCCCGTCGGGCAGCACGCCCCCGAGAAGGCCATCGGACAGCACGCCGTCGACCAGACCGCCGCGCAGCATGCCGCCGACAAGACCACGGACAAGCCGGCCGGCAAGGTCACCGCCTCGGCCAAGGTCACCGTGCCGCCGGTCACGCGCGTCGGAGCCGACGCCGACTGATGCGAGTGGCGGCCCCGGCCGCACAGCGATAACGTCGCCGCCGGGGAACGGAAGGCCGGCGTCAGCAACTCCGGCTCACCCACCAGTGTGGAGGATTCGGGTGGCCGGCGAAGACGACGAGACCGCGCGCGACGACGAGCCTCTGGAACCTCCGGCCGAGGAGCATCTGGCCGGTCGTTTCGGCCGGGCCGGGCCGCCGCTCGACCGCCGCAACCCGTTCATGATCGGGCTGCTGGGCGGGCTGGGCATCCTGCTGGCGTACGGGATCTTCCTGGGGCTGCGCAACGCGGCGGGCATCCTCGTCCTGATCTTCATCGCGCTCTTCCTGGCGATCGGGCTCAACCCCGCCGTCGTACGGCTGCGCAGCTGGAGTGTTCCCCGCGGTCTGGCCGTGGCCGTCGTCGCGCTCTCGGTGGTGGCGCTGCTCGCGGGCGGCATCGTGGCGCTGATCCCGCCGCTGATCAGCCAGACCACCGAGCTGATCGAGAACGTGCCGGAGTACATCCAGAGCCTGCAGCGCAGCGAGACGATCAACGAGCTGGTCCAGCGCTACGACATCCTCAACCGGGTGACCAGCGCGCTCAACGCGGGCACGGTCGGCAACGCGGTCGGTGGCGTGGTCGGCGTGGGCCGCGTGCTGGCCGGCACGGTCTTCAACCTGCTGACCGTGCTGGTGCTGACGATCTATTTCATGGCCTCGTTCGATCGCATCCGCGAGACCGGTTACTCGCTCGTGCCGGCGTCACGGCGGGTGCGCGTACGGCTGCTGACCGACGAGATCCTGACCAAGGTCGGCGCGTACATGGTCGGGGCCATCTCGATCGCCGTGCTGGCCGGCGCGAGCACCTGGCTGCTGGCCGTGATCCTCGGGCTGGCCTATCCGTTCGCCCTGGCCGTCGTCGTGGCCATCACCGACCTCATCCCGCAGATCGGCGCCACGCTCGGCGCGATCATCGTGAGCCTGGTCGGCTTCGCCTCGTCGCTGACCGACGGCATCGTCTGCGCCGTGTTCTTCCTGCTCTATCAGCAGATCGAGAACTACCTGATCTATCCGAACGTGATGCGCCGCTCGGTCAAGGTCAGCGACGTCGCCGCCGTGGTCGCGGCCCTGCTCGGGGTGGCGCTGTTCGGCGTGATCGGCGCGCTGGTGGCGATCCCGATGGTGGCCGCCATCCAGCTGATCATGCGCGAGGTCGTCATTCCGAGCCAGGAGGCGCGGTAGGCATCGGGACCTCGCGGAACACCGAGGTGGTCCGGTCGGCGTACGCGTTCATGTCGCCCGTCTCCATCGGACCGTCCCACGTGCGCGGCAGCGGAACCTCGACGCCCGGCGCGACCCGCTTGACCACCTCGTCGAGCACCTTCTCGGCGTCGCCGACCCAGAGGTGCTTGCCTCCCGGCACCGGCAGCACCTCGGCCTGCGGCACGACGGCGAACCGCTCGGCCGCCTCGGCCGGGCGCAGGTAGTCGTCGAACTCAGGAACGATCGCGGTCAGCGGCTTGCCGTCGGCCGCCCACGCCTTCAGGTGCTCGGGCTGCGAATAGCGCAGCGGCGGCGAGAGCAGGATGGCACCGGCCACCGCCGGGTCGAGCCCGTGCATGAGCGTCAGATCGGTGCCGAACGACCAGCCCAGCAGCCAGATGTCCGGCAGGTCGGCGAATTCGGCGTATTCGATCGCGGCGGCCACGTCGTACTTCTCGTCCACCCCGGCCGAGAACGTGCCCTCGCTGGTGCCCCGCACGCTGGAGGTGCCCCGGCTGTTGAAGCGCAGCACGGCCAGGCCGGCCAGGGCCGGGAGCCGCCAGGCGGCCTTGCGGAAGACGTGGCTGTCCATCATTCCGCCGTGCGTGGGCAGCGGATGCAGGCAGACCAGCGTGGCCACCGGGTCGCGGTCGAGCGGCCGGGCCAGCTCACCGACCAGGGTGAGGCCGTCGGCGGTCTCGAGCTCGATGTCCTCCCGGTGGGCGGGCAGGATCGAGTTGGCTCGAATGGGGCTCGTCATGAGAGAAGATCCTTATCCATAGCGCGGCGCGTTGCGCGAGCGCTCCACGTTCGGGCCGCGCCGGTCACGGGCCCGCCAGCAGCCGGTGTGCCAGTGCCGCCGGTCGGTCAGGTCGCCGCTGCCGTCGACCGGCCAGGCCACCAGATGGGCCACGCCGGGACGGATTTCCTGCATGCAACCCGGGCACCGGTACGCCTTCACGGCCGCCCCGCCGAAGATCGACCGCACCATCCACTCGCCGTCCTGCCACTGCTGGACGCCCTCGATGCCCTTGCGGACCCGCTCGTCGGTCAGGTCCGGCGGTGGCGTCACCCCGGCCTCACGACGGCGGGGATGGTTACGGCGGGGACTCACATTTACCAGCGTACGGGTGACGCTGATCACCGGCCCGTCGGAGCCGGGCCGGTGAAAACAATTGGTGACTCGCCGGTAACAAGCGAATTAGACTCGCGGCCATGACCGCTACCCGTGTGCCCGGCATTCCGGTCGTCGAGGACGGCGTACTGATCTCCACGAACCCCGCTTCCGGCGCCGAGGCCGGCCGGGTGCCGGTGGCCGACGCCGCGGCCGTGAACGAGACCGTCCGCCGCGCCGCCGAAGCCGCCCGCTGGTGGCAGGCGCTCGGCTACGACGGCCGCCGCGAGCGGCTGCTGCGCTGGCGGTCGCTGATCGTGCGCCGGATCGAGGAGCTGGCCCAGCTGACCACCCTCGAGACCGGCAAGCCGGACGCGGACGCGGTCGTCGAGGCCACCGCGGCCGTCGAACACCTGGACTGGGCCGCCCGCAACGCCAAGCGGGTGCTCGGGCCGCGCAAGATGCGCACCCGCCTGCTGCTGGCCGAGCACTCCGGGCACGTCGAATATCAGCCGTACGGGGTGGTCGGCGTGATCGGCCCGTGGAACTACCCCATCGTCACGCCGGTCGGGCCGATCAGCGGGGCGCTGGCCGCGGGCAACGCCGTGGTCTTCAAGCCGAGCGAATACACCCCGATCGTCGGTCAGTGGCTGGTCGACACGTTCGCCGAGGTCGTGCCCGAGCAGCCGGTGCTGCAGGCGGTGCACGGCCTGGGCGAGGTGGGCGCCGCGCTGTGCCGCTCGGGCGTCGGCAAGATGTCGTTCACCGGCTCGACCGCCACGGCCAAGAAGGTGCTGGCCGCCTGCGCGGAAAACCTGGTGCCGGCCGTGATCGAGGCCGGTGGCAAGGACGCGCTGATCGTCGACGCCGACGCCGACATCCCGGCCGCGGCCGAGGCGGCGGTCTGGGGCTCGATGACCAACGCCGGGCAGACCTGCATCGGCATCGAGCGGGTGTACGCGGTCGCCCCGATCTACGACGCCTTCGTGAGCGCCGTGACGGAAAAGGCGGGCAAGCTGCGTACGGGCGAGGAGATCGGCCCGATCACGATGCCCCGCCAGATCGACATCATCCGCGACCACATTGACGACGCCCTGGCCAAGGGGGGCCGGGCGGTGCTGGGCGGGGCCGGGGCGGTGCAACCCCCGTACGTCTCCCCCACCGTGCTGGTCGACGTGCCGGCCGACTCGGCCGAGATCCGCGACGAGACCTTCGGGCCGACGCTGACGATCACCCGGGTGGCCGACGCGGACGAGGCCGTACGCCAGGCCAACGACACCGCGTACGGGCTGGGTGGCGCCGTTTTCGGCAAGAAGAACGCGCTGCGCATCGCCCGCCGGCTGCGCTCGGGGATGGTGGCGGTCAACTCGACGCTCACCTTCGTCGGCATGGGCAACCTGCCGTTCGGCGGCGTCGGCGAGTCCGGTTTCGGCCGCATCCACGGCGAGGACGGGCTGCGCGAGTTCGCCCGGTCCAAGTCGATCACCGTACGCCGGGGACCGTCCGTGCTGCCCGCGATGACCTTCGAACGCACCCCCGCTCAGGTCGCCAACATCATCAAGGCCCTGCGAATTCTGTACGGCCGGAAGTAGCCGCCGGGACGCTGCTGCTAGCGTCCCTGAAGTGGTGGATCACCCCGCTGTCGAGGTCGACGGCCTGCATGTCGGATATGGCTCCACGCCCGTGCTGGTCGGGGTCTCGCTGACCGTGCCGGCCGGCCGGGGCGTGTGCGTCACCGGCGAGAACGGCATCGGCAAGTCGACCCTGCTGCGCTGTGTCAGCGGGCTGCAGCAGCCCGACGAGGGCACGATCCGGGTCTTCGGCGGCGACCCGGGCGCCACCCCCGAGTTCTGGCGGGCCGTGGTGACCACGGTCGAGCCGCCGACCTGGTATCCGGGTCTCACCGCGCGCGAGCACGCCGAACTGGTCTGCCGGGCGCACGGGCAGGACCCGGACGACGCCGGCGTGGACGAGGCGCTCGACCGCTTCGGCCTGGGCGCGCACGCCGACGCCATCCCGCCGCAGCTCTCGTCGGGTCAGAAGCAGCGGCTCGTGCTGGCCATCGCCCTGCTGCGGCCCAGCTCGCTGCTGATCCTGGACGAGCCCGAGCAACGCCTCGACCGCGAGGGCCGGGCCGACGTGGCCGGCCTGCTCACCGACTACGTCGCGGGCGGCGGGTCGCTGCTGATGGCCAGCCACGACGACGCCTTCGCGCTCGCGTCGGGGGCGGACGTCACGACGATGGAGTCGCTGAGCGCGGTCACGCCATGAGCGTCGTCCCGCTGGCTCCCGTACGGCGGTGGATCAGCCGCACCCAGTCGTCGCATCGCGAGCGCGGCGCCACGCTGAGCAGCCTCTACATCGGCGTCCTGACCGTCGCGATCATCGGCGGGATGCTGCACAAGCAGGTCGCCGCGATCTTCTGGCCGTCCGCGCCGGACAGCTCCGCGCTCGCCGCCGGATCGCTGGTCGCGATCTGCTACGGGCTGCTCTATCTCGCACTGCGCCGGTTCGGCCCGCTCGCGTTGAGCCGGCCGGCCGCGTCCTGGCTGTTGCCGGCCCCGGTCAGCCGGCGCCGGTTGCTGCTGCCGTCGCTGCGGCTGACCGGCATCGTCGCCACGGTCCTCGGCGGCGTGGTCGCGCTGGCCGTGGTCGGGCACGCCGCACCGCGGGCCGAGGCCGGCGACGAGGTCGCGCTGCTGGTCACCGGGGGTGCGCTGATCGGCCTGGTGCTGCTGCTGGTGGCGACGGCCGCGCAGGCCGGGGGCCGGTGGGGTGACGCGCTCGACCGGCTGGTGAGCCTGGTCTTCGCGGCCGGGCTGGCCGGGCTGGTCACGGCCACGACCCTCGACCGGCCGGCCGTGGTGACCCGATGGCCCGCGGTTTCGGCGTTGCTCCCGGTCGTGGCCGCGGTCGCGCTGGTCGTGGTCGTCGCGCTGGCCCTGGTGATCCGCGGTCTGGCGGCGACGCCGAGCGACCGCATCCTCGAGGCGTCCCGCACGGCCGGAACTTTGTTCGACGCGGCGTTCGGCATCGAGCCGTCGTTCCTGACCGACATGGTCGAGCGGCGCTACTGGGCCCGGCGGCGGCTGCGATCGACCCGCCTGTTCCCCCGGCTGCCGGTGCTCGTGGCCCAGGACCTGCTGCTGACGCTGCGCCGCGGGAGCCGCCTGCTGTGGCTGGTGCTGATGGCCGCGTTGCCGGTGCTGCTGGGCGGGGCCCCGGGCTGGGTGCTGGGCGCTGCCGTGCTGGTCGGCTGCCTGATCGCCGGGATGACCGCCACCGGCAACGTCAAAACCGACGCGGGCAACCCGGTCCTGCTGCGACTGCTCGGCCTGTCGTCCCGCGACGCGGTCCTGCAGCGCCTGTGGATCCCCGGCGTGCTGGCCGCCGTGTGGGCGGCTGTCGCGCTGACCGCCCTCGACCTGCTGGGCAACCTGCCGGCCGGCCCGTGGTGGGCGCTGGGCCTGACCCTGGGCCCGGTCGGCGCGGCCGCCGCGGTGCACCGCGCCCGGGTCGGTTTCGTCCGCAACGAACTGCTGCCGCTGGACACCCCCATGGGCACCCTCTCGACTGGCCCGCTGGTCAACGCCGTGATGGGCCCCGACCTGCTGCTGCTGGGCATCCCGGCCTGGATCGCCATCGGCTCGGGCAACCTGACCCCGACGCTCCTGCTGCTCCAGGCCGTCATCGGCGTGGCCGGCGCCCGCGTCTACCTGTCCGGAACCACCGGCGACGACCGCACGGAACTGTCGAACTAGAACAAAGTCAATTCGTCGCGTTCCATGCCGCGTAGTTTGTCGTAGTCGACGACCACGCAACGGATGCCGCGGTCGGTGGCCAGCACCCGGGCCTGCGGCTTGATCTCCTGGGCGGCGAAGACTCCCTGGACCGGGGCCAGCAGCGGGTCGCGGTTCATCAGTTCGAGGTACCGCGTGAGCTGCTCGACGCCGTCGATCTCGCCGCGCCGCTTGACCTCGACCGCGACCGAGGCGCCGGTCGAGTCCTTGAGCAGCAGGTCGACCGGGCCGATGGCGGTCATGAACTCGCGGCGGACCAGGGTGTGCCCCTCGCCGAAGGTCTCGGGGTGGGCCGCCAGCAACTCCTGCAGGTGGGCCTCGACACCGTCCTTGACCAGGCCCGGATCGACCCCCAGCTCGTACGAGGTGTCCTGGAAGATCTCCTCGAGGGTGATCCGCAGCTCCTCGCCGGCCTTGTTGACGACCTTCCAGACGCCGGGCGCCTCCTGCAGCTTGCAGGGTGGGCTCATCCAGTTCAGAGGCTTGTAGGCACGGTCGTCGGCGTGGATCGAGACCGAGCCGTCGGCCTTGACCATCACCAGCCGGACGGCCGTGGGCAGGTGGGCGGACAGCCGCCCGACGTAGTCGACAGAGCACTTCGCGATGACCAGACGCACCGCACGACCCTACCCGTACGCGATCCCGCTCGACGGGCGGCACTCGCGTGGGTTTGTCATCCTGAAGTCGTGCTCGAAGCGCTCACCGGCACCGGCCTGGCCGCATCGGCCGGGCTCAACGCCTACATCCCCCTGATCACCATGGGCGTTCTCGCCCGCTACACCGACACGATCGACCTGCCCACCGGCTGGTCCTGGCTGTCCAACGGCTGGACGCTACTGATCCTGGCCCTGCTGCTGGCGGTCGAGGTCGTCGCGGACAAGGTGCCGGTGGTCGACCACGTGAACGACGTGGTGCAGACCGTCGTACGGCCGACCGCGGGTGGCCTCGCGTTCGGCGCCGGCTCGACCTCCGAGACGGTCACGGTCAGCGACCCGGGTTCGTTCTTCGGATCGCATCAGTGGGTGCCGATCGCGGCCGGGGTGATCATCGCGCTCCTCGTCCACGGGGTGAAGGCGTCCTCCCGGCCAGTGGTGAACGCCACTACCGCCGGTTTCGGGGCGCCCGTGGCCAGCACGGCGGAAGACATCGGCAGCGTCGTGATGTCCGTTCTGGCCATTCTCTTGCCGGTCCTGGTCCTGGTCGGACTGGTGGTGATGGTCTGGGCCGCGATCTGGGTGGTGCGCCGGCGCCGCCGCCGGAGGACCCTCGCCGCTACCGGCTCCCCACGGCTGGGTGGTTGACTCTTCGCCGTGCCTGCCCTCGCCGTCCCCGTCTTCGCGCTCGCCTGGTGGGCCGCCTGCTATCTGGCCGGTCGCGACCCGAAGCGACCGGCGGCAATGCGGGCGGCCGGCGCGTTGCTCACGTACGCGGCCGGGGTGGCACTGTGGACCGTCGACCCGGGCGGCGTGGCCGCTGAGGTGCTGCTCTGCCTGCCCGCCGTGCTCTGGGCCGGGGCCGCGGTGGCGCTGCTGCCGTCCGCGGTTCCCGAGCGGCGCCAGATCGACCTGGGCTGGATGATCCTGGCCGGCGTCTTCCTGGCGATGCTGATCGTCCTCCCGTCGGCCGGTCGGCTTGTGGCGCTGGCGCCCCTGGCCGGTGGGCTGGTGCTGCTCTGGCGGTTCCGCGACCAGGTGCGCCCGCCGATGCTGACCGCCGCGCTGACGGTCGCGGCCACCCTCTATGCGCTGGCCCTGGCCGCCCTGTTGCTGCCCCTCCACCTGGGATTGACCGGCCTGGTGCTGGCCGCGATCGGTCTCGACCTGCTCGTCCTCGGGTTCCTGATCGCCGTCTCGGACACGATCGAGGTGGGCGAGCGGTTGCGTCCCGACCTGGTTCGCTCGGCGACCGCCGCCGCCGTGATGACCGTGCTGGTCGGCGGTCCGGTGGCGGTCACCCTGCTCGCGGTCGACGACGCCATCGTCCAAGGTCTGCAGTTCGGGCTGGTCGCCGCCGTGATGTCGGTCGTCGGCCTGGAGGGGCCGGTGCGCCGCGGGCTCGACCTGCTGGCCTTCCGCGACGAGGAGCGGCTGCGTCAGGACAGGTCGGCGCTGCTGCGGCTGGCCGAGGCGCTGCCCCGCCACCGGCAACGGCACCGCCTGCTGGCCACCGGCGAGGACGAGTTCCTGCGGTACGCGCGACAGGCGCTCGACAACTACGGCGATCTGGGCCGGTTGATGCGCAGCCCGCTCACCGACCTGCCCGCCGTGGACCGCCGCCTGACCGGGAGCGCGCCCGACCAGCCGCTGGAGCGCGCGGTCGAACTGCGGGCGCTGCTCAAGGACAAGGTCGACCGGCTGCGCCCGTCGGGGACGTTCGAGACGACCGACGAATGGCGGCACTACAACGCGCTGCACTTCTGCACCGTGCTCGGGCTCAACCCGTACGGGAGGAAGCTCCGGACGGACGGACTGGAACGCGACGCACGGCAGGCGCTCGACTGGATGCGCCGCTATGTGCCGCGCGGGACCCTGCGACGCTGGCACAACGAGGCCGCCGCCCTGGTCGCGGCCGGGCTCTGGGATGAGCTGATCACCACCGACCCGCGGAAGATCGCCCCGCAGCGCGGCCACCGGACCGCGCCGACACGCAGCACATAATCGGGCTCTTCGGGCGAAAATCGGTAAAATCCCCCATCGTGAATCTCGGGGGATCGTGTGGGTAACCATCGCAATGCGCTGGTCGCCGCCGTCCGGCAGGAGCTGGCCGAGGCCCGAGGGGCGGCCCGGGCGGTGCTGGCCGAGGCCGAGTCGGCCCGGGGCGAGGCGCAGACCCGGCGCAGCCTCGTCCGGGACGCGTATTCGACCTGCCTCAACCAGCTGGCCGAGGCGCGCGACGCCGCCCGCCGCGACATTCAACGCCGCTTCCAGTATGAGTCGTCCCGGCTGGCCGGCAACGTACGCCAGCTGGCCGCCCGCAGCGCCACCGGAGCGGCCGGCCTGCCCTGGCGCATGTGGTCGCCGACCGAGCCCGAACCCGGCACCCGCCCCGGCCTGCTGCGGATCGGCACGCTGACCCTCGACGACACCGCCGCGCTGCCCGCCCTCGTCCCGTTCCTCGACGCGGCCCACATCAACCTGGACGGCCCGGCCGCGACCGCCGACGGCGTGATCACCGGTCTGCTGCTGCGCGCGCTCGGCACCACCCGCCCGGGCGACGTGGAACTCACCGTCTACGACCCCGAATACCTGGGCGGCACGCTGGCCTCGTTCGCCCCGCTCGGCATCTCGTTCGTCGGGCCCGGCGGGCTCGGACCGGCCCTCGACGAGCTGGTCGAGCACATCTGCCGGGTCAACGAGACCGTGCTGGCCGGGGAGTACCAGTCGCTGGCCGACCTGACCGCGGCCACTCCCGGCCCGCGCGCCGAGCCGTGGCGGGTGGTCGTCCTGCTCGCCGACTCGGCCACCGCCCAGGAGCTGACCAACGCCCAGCGCGCGCAGCTTGACCGGATCGTGCGCACCGGCGTCTCTTGTGGGGTCCACCTTCTCGTACGGGGTCTGGAGCTGGCCGAACATCCGACCGTGCGCCGGCTCGAGGTGCGCGACCAGACCGCGACCTGCGACATCACCGGTGACCTGGAGATCCGCCTCGATCAGGCGCCACCGGCCGAACGGGTGGCCGCGTTCTGCCGGGCCACCGCCGAGCGCCTGCGGGCCGGACCGCCCCCGGCCCGCCTGTCCGACCTGGAGCCGCGCGAATTCTGGGCCGAGTCGTCGGCGCACGGGCTGGTCGCGCCGATCGGCGACAGCACCGACGGCTCGCTGGTCGACGTGCCGCTGGGCGACGACCCGCCGCACGCGCTGATCGGCGGGCCGTCCGGATCGGGCAAGACCAACCTCATCTACGCCTGGCTGGCCGCGCTGTCCACCCGCTACGGCCCCGAGGAGCTCGCGCTCTATCTGCTCGACTTCAAGGAGGGCGTGTCGTTCGCGCGGTTCGTGCCCGGGCCGCGCGACCCCGGCTGGCTGCCTCAGGTGCGGCTGGCCGGCATCAACGTGAACGGGGACCGCGAGTTCGGGCTGGCCATGCTGCGGCATCTGAGCGAGGAACTGCGTACGCGGGCCCAGGCGGCCAAGCGCGTCGACGCCTCCAAGCTGGCCGAGCTGCGCGCCGAGGACCCGCACGGGCACTGGCCCCGCATAGTGGCGGTGATCGACGAGTTCCAGGTGCTGCTGGCCGGGCGGGACGCGGTCGCCGACGAGGCCGTCGCCCTGCTCGAGGACCTGGCCCGGCGCGGCCGCTCGCAGGGCATCCACCTGATCCTGGCCAGCCAGGACGTGAGCGGCATCGAGGCGCTGTGGGGCCGCTCCGGCCTGATCGGACAGTTCACGCTGCGGATCGCCCTGCCCAAGGCCCGCCGCATCCTGGCCGACGACAACCTGGCCGCGGCGGTGATCCCCCGCTTCCACGCCGTCGTGAACACCCAGTCCGGAGCGTCCGGGGCCAACCAGATCGTGCGCCTGCCCGACGCCGGCGACCGCCTGGTGTGGCGCAGCCTGCAGCGGCGGCTGTGGCGAGACCGGCCGGACGGCTGCGAGGAGCCCCGCCTGTTCGACGGCGATGCGGTGCCGATGCTGCCCGAGAACTGCCGACCCGCCGGTCCGGTGCCCACCGCGGCCAGCCCCGTCGGCTCCTCCCCCGGTGCGGTGCTCGGCGAGCGCATCGACGTGGCGGCCCGACCGGCCCGGTTCCGGCTGGGGCGCATGCCGGGACGCAACCTGGCGGTGCTCGGGACCCGTACGGACGAGGCCTGTGACATCCTCGCCGCGGCAGCGCTGTCCCTGGCCGCGCAGGGCCCCGCCCACTTCAGCGTCGTCTGCCTCGACGCCGACGCGGCCCGCCCCGCCGCCCGCCTGATCGCCGAACTGCCGTCGGCCGACTGGTGCGACGCGCTGCCCGAGATGATGCCGCTCGACGTGCCGCACTACGTGATCGGGTACGCCCTCGACGCCGGCAACGACCAGGCCCTGCTGCGCAAGCTCGTGACCGAGGGCCCCGAACAGCGCACCCACGTGCTGGGCTGGTGGCGTTCGGTGGCCCGGCTGCGCGACTCGCTCGGCGGCCTCGGCGCCCGGCTCGACCCGATCGGCGCCTGGGTGGCGCTCGACGTGCAGGGCGCCGACCTGGCCCCCATCTATCCACAGCCCGGCGGCCCCGCCTGGTATCCCCGCACCCGCCGGGCCCTGTTCTTCGACCGCTCGGTGCACCGCACACCCGAAGTCATCGTCCCGTACGAGGTGAACAGTGACCACACGTGACCGGCAGCCGATCGGCCGGGACTACCAGCTGATGGTGAGCGCGCTGGCCGAGGCGACCCGGCGCCGCGACCACGAGCTGGGCAAAGCCGAACAGGCCTACCAGCAGAGCGCCGCCCAGGCCGCCGGCGAGCTGGCCCGGGCCGAGGGCGACGCGCTGTCGGCCGACCGCTGGGCCGGCGCGGCCGCCGCCCAGGTGCTCGACGTGGACCGGGAGGCGGCCCGCCTCTGGGACCAGCTGCGCCGGGCGCGCGGGCTGCGGGTGCGGGCCATCGGCGAGATGCCGGAGCCCACGCCGGTCGAGTCGCTGCCCCGCGTCGCGCTCCCCCGCCCCGGCTCCGCTCCGGACACGCCACCCGTTCCCCGGCAGTCCCCGCGGGCCCTGCTGGACCGCGCGGCCGAACGGATCGACCACACCATCCGCCCGGCCGGACGCCGTTCCCTGCCCCGCTGGTCCCTGCCGCTGCTCCCCCTGATCGGCGCGTTGATCGCCGCCATGGCCGGCCTGGTCGGCTCGGGCCTGGTGACCTTCGGAAGCACCGGCATCTGGGGCGGCGCGGTCATCCGCGGCCTCGGCTGGATGGCCTTCCTGGTGGCCCCCTCGGCCGGCGTGCCGGTGGCCGCGTTCATCGCCCACCGCCGCTTGCAGGCCCGCCTCGACATCGGCGGCATCGGCCTGACCCTGCTGGGCGGCATGGTCGCGGCCACCCTGATGTCGCTGGCCTTCGCGTCGAAGCACTGATTCTTGTTACCCGCCAGTTACTTGAGCAGCCACCGCCTCCCCCGCCCGCCCAGGGAAAAGGTGGCGTAACCCTAGGCTCGGGCCGAGGCTCGAACCGGGTTATCCACAAGTGAGCATCGTCGCAATCATTTCCGGGCCGCCCGTAAACGCTGCGCGTCCTGGGTGCGCAGCAGCCGGGACAGGTGCGACGGATACCAGCGCCCGCCACCGGCCGGGGTGGGCACCCCGTCGGCGTTCAGCCCGGCGCAGATCTCGGCCAGTCGCCGGCCGGCGTCCCGCTCGGTGAGCACCCGCAGCAACACCTCGTCGGGGCACCGGCGCGGGCGGCCCAGCCGCACCCCTTGCCGCCGCAGCGAAGCCAGCGCCTCGATCGTGCGGTCGGCGATCAACTGACGGCGAAGCTCCTCGCCGGTCAACGGTCGCTCCGCAGGAAGCTCAGCAGCTGACGCAGCACGCGGGCCGCATGCCGGCGCATCTCGGCGCGGGGGTGGAACAACGTGACCGCCAGGGTCGCGCCTACATAGATCACGAACGTGCCCGCCGCGCAGGCGGTGACGACAGCGACCCAGCCCATCGCCGGGCTGAGGGTCTCGAGAACGGTGAACATGACGGCTACCTCCGGCTTCAGCCGGGACCACCTGATACGGCCCCAGAGTCCCGGGTGCCGTAGCAAGGCAGGCCCCACGGTCCATCACGAACAACCCCAAGGCCTCGGCCCGGGCGTCTTCGCTTCTTTGGGGGGATCTGCTTCCGCTACGGCACCCGGTTGCCGCCGGGTGCCGTCATGTTCGTCTTTGTCCTCGTGTCTGATTAGAAGGTAAACCCGCGACCGCCCTTTCCGGTAAAGGGTCATTCCGGGGCGCCCGCTATCGTGTCGGGTCACCGGTCTGATGAGCTTCGGGTGGACGACCGAACGCGACCGCCGATTCTGACAGGCTTGATCTTCACCGCCCGCGGGTAAACCGGCGGGATCACCAAGCGAAGGGGTTGGTCGCCGCCATGGGCGGATATGGCTGGCAGATCGTGCTCGTCATCGTGCTGGTGCTGCTCAACGCGGCGTTCTCCGGCAGCGAGATGGCCCTGATCTCCTTGCGCGACAGTCAGCTGCAGCGGCTGGAACGGCAGAGCCGCACCGGCCGCACGCTCGCGAAACTGGCCCGCGACCCGAACCGCTTCCTGGCCACGATCCAGATCGGCATTACGCTGGCCGGCTTCCTCGCTTCGGCCTCGGCCGCGGTCTCGCTGGCCAAGCCGCTGACCGGTCCGCTGGAGTTTCTGGGCTCGGCGGCCGAGCCGGCGTCGATCGTCGTGGTCACCATCGTGCTGACCTTCTTCACGCTGGTCATCGGCGAGCTGGCCCCCAAGCGGATCGCGATGCAGCGCGCCGAGGGCTGGGCCATGCTGGTCGCCCGCCCGCTCGACATGCTGGCCACGCTGTCCCGCCCGGTGGTCTGGCTGCTCGGCAAGTCGACCGACGTGGTCGTGCGGCTGACCGGCGCCGACCCGAACGCCGCCCGCGAGGAGGTGACCACCGAGGAGATCCGCGACCTGGTCACCCAGCAGCAGGAATTCACGCCCGAGCAGCGCACGATCATCAGCGGCGCGTTCGAGATCGCCGACCGGATCCTGCGCGAGATCCTGGTGCCGCGCCGCGACGTGCTGGTTGTCGGGGGTGACACGAACTCGCACGAGGCGCTGGCCGAGATGATCGCCAAGGGCTATTCGCGGGTGCCGGTCACCGGGCCGATGGGCCTGGACGACGTGCTCGGCGTGGTGCATCTGCGCGATCTCGTCGACTCCGAGGGTCCCGTACGGGAGCACATGTTCGCGCCCTTGTTCCTGCCCGAGACGCTCAAGGTGTCGGACGCGATGAAGCAGATGCGTCTGCAGCGGCAGCAGATCGCGCTGGTCGTCGACGAGCGCGGCGCCATCGACGGCATCGTGACCATGGAGGACCTGGTCGAGGAGATCGTCGGCGAGATCTACGACGAGACCGACCGCGACGTGCAGTCCGTGGTCCGCGAGCCGGACGGCTCGATGCTGCTGCCCGGCACGTTCCCCATCCACGACCTGCCCGACATCGGCGTCGACGTGGAAAACCTGGACGAGGGCGACTACACCACGGTGGCCGGCCTGGTGCTGGCCCACCTGGGGCACATCCCCACCGAGCCGGGCGAGTCCGTGGAGATCGACGGGCACACCGCCGAGGTCGTCGAGGTCACCGGCCGCGCGATCACCAAGGTGCGGCTGCGGGTGGCGCCGCGCGAGCTCGAGGAGCAGAACAGCTAGCTTTCCTTGTACGCCACCGACAGCACGGCGTGCGCGACCAGGATCGCCTGCTCCTTGGAGTCGTACGGGCCGAGGCGCAGTTCGACGGTGTGGGTGCCGAAGACGGCGCGTACGGTCCAGCTGTTCGGATGCCGGTCGTCCTCACGGCTATGGTTGACGATGACCTGGGTGGCCGACCGGACGTTCACGGCCGACCACTTGTCCTCGGTCGTGGGCCACGTGCGGAACCAGCCGGGGGCGACCGCCAGGGCCTCCTTGCTGGCCTCGGCGAGCGCCCACTGCATCTCCTCCGGAGCCGGCCCCGTACGCGTCATAAGCGGATAATAATCCGATTAGTACGAGTAGAAGCCCTTACCGCTCTTACGGCCCAGGTCACCGGCCTGCACCATGCGCTGGAGCAGCTCCGGCGGGAAGAACTTCTCGTCGGCGGTGTCGCGGTAGATGTTGCTGGCCGCGTTGAGCATGACGTCGAGACCGGTGAGGTCGACCGTGGCCAGCGGGCCCATCGAGTGGCCGAAACCCAGCTTCATCACGGTGTCGAGGTCGGCCGCGCTGACCACGCCCGACTCGACCAGCTTGATCGCCTCGACCAGGATCGCGCTGAAGAGCCGGTTGGAGACGAAACCGGCGACGTCCCGCTTGACCTCGACGCAGGTCTTGCCCACCTCTTCCGCGTACGCCCGGGCGGCGGCCAGCGTCTCGTCGGAGGTCTGGTAGCCCCGGACAAGCTCGACCAGCTTCATCATCGGCACCGGCGAGAAGAAGTGGATGCCGACCACCGACTCGGGCCGCTGGGTGACGGTCGCGATCTGGGTGATCGGGATGGCCGACGTGTTCGTGCCGAGCACGGCGTCGGCCTTGCAGATCTTGTCGAGGGTGCGGAACACCTCGTGCTTGGCCTCGACCTTTTCGTAGATGGCCTCGACCACCACGTCGGCGTCGGCGGCGGCCTCGAGGTCGGTGGTCGGGGTGATCCGGCCGAGAGTCGCCTCGGCGTCCTCCTCGGTGATCTTGCCCTTGGCCGCGAACCGGCTCAGCGAGTCACGGATCGCCGCCATGCCGCGGCCGGTCGCCGCGTCGTCCACGTCCCGCATCGTGACGTGCCAGCCGGCCTGCGCCGAGACCTGCGCGATGCCGGAACCCATCAGCCCGGAGCCGATGACCGCGAGTCGACCCGCCATGTGTGTTTCCTCCTCGACGTCGAGAACAACAGGCACACCCTAGCCGGGTTACTGAACGGAAATTCAGGGCAGGGGGCGCCGCTCGATCGGGGCAGTTTCGGGGTAAAACCGCACGTACCGGTGCCAGACTGTGCCCATGGCGTCGGGTAATGGCTGGTATCTCGTCGGGCCTCTGATCGCCGTCGGTCTGGTCGGCGTCCTCGGCGCGATTTTCTGGCGCATGGGCCTGCAATGGACGCTCGCGACGGAACCCGAACCGGCGACCGGCCTGGCCATCTTCGGCGACTCGGACGACTACGGCCTGCTCTGCCCGGCCGCGGTCACCACCGACGCCGAGGTCGCCGACGAGATCAGGCGACTGCTCGGCGAGGCGGGCATCAGAGCGACCCAGACGTACGACCGGGAGGGCCGCACCATCGTGCTGGTCTTCGCCGAGCATGTGGAGGCGGCCCGGCGGCTGGCCGGCTCGGTCTGAGTCGCCGGCTCAGAAGTCGAACGTCGGCTCGGGCACGTCGGCCCGCTCCACCTCGACGCCCAGCTTGGCCAGGTCGGCCACGAAGTCGGGATAGCCGCGGTCGATGTGGTGCACCTCGCCGACCTCGGTCACGCCCTCGGCGCACAGCCCGGCGATGACCAGCCCGGCCCCGGCCCGGATGTCGGTGGCCCGCACCGGCGCCCCGGAGAGCCGTTCCCGCCCGTTGACCACCGCGTGGTGGCCGTCCGTGCGGATGTCGGCGCCGAGCCGGACCATCTCGTTCACGAACATGAACCGGCCGTCGAAGATGTTCTCGGTGATCAGCGAGGAGCCCTCGGCCACCGCGGCCAGGCCGATCGCCATCGGCAGCAGGTCGGTCGCGAAGCCCGGATAGGGCAGGGTCACGATGTCGACGGCCTTGGGGCGGTCGTTCATCCGTACGCGGAACTGGTTGTCCCCCGGCTCGACCGTGGCCCCGGCCGTGACCAGCTTGTCCAGCGCGAGGTCGAGGAACTCGGGCCGCACGCCCTGCACGGTGACGTCGCCCCGGGTCATGGCCGACGCGAAGGCCCAGGTGCCGCCGACGATGCGGTCGCCCACGGTCCGATGCCGTACGGGGGAAAGCTCGTTGACGCCCTCGATGGTCAGGGTCGACGAGCCGGCGCCGTCGATGCGCGCGCCCATCGCGACGAGCATCTCGCAGATGTCGACGATCTCGGGCTCGCGCGCCGCGTTGTCGATCTCGGTGACTCCCTTGGCCAGCACGGCCGCCATCAGCAGGTTCTCCGTGGCGCCGACGCTCGGGAAGTCGAGCCAGATCTTGCCGCCGCGCAGGCCACCCGGCGCCGAGGCGATCACGAAGCCGTGCTCGCCGGAGATCTGCGCGCCCATCCGGGCCAGACCCGAGACGTGCATGTCCAGCCCGCGGGAGCCGATCATGTCGCCGCCGGGGAGGGCGACGCGGACATATCCCGTACGGGCGAGGAGCGGCCCGAGCACGCAGATCGACGCGCGCAGCCGCCGGACCAGGTCGTAGTCGGCTTCGCTGCCCGGATTGTCGGGCACGTCGATGGTCGCCTGACCGCCGTCGAGCGACACCTGACAGCCCAGCCGGCGCAGCACCTCGGCCATGATGGCGATGTCGGTGATGCGCGGAACGTTCTCGACGACGCTGCGGCCCGGCGCGAGCAACGCCACCGCCATCAGCTTGAGCGCCGAGTTCTTCGCGCCACCGACAGTGACCTCACCGGTCAGCGGCGTGCCACCCTTCACCCTGATCACATCCACGCGGGCCATGGTATTGGTGAGCTCCCGGCCGCGCCTCCGTAGGGTCGGTATGACCGCCTGCACCGAGCGGCACCCAGCCGCACCTGACAACGGCCTCGAAGGCGAGGGCCAGAAGGGCATGCCCATTAGGCCCGGTATGACCGCCTGCACCGAGCGGCACCCGGCAGCATCTGACAACGGCCTCGAAGGCGAGGGCCAGAAGGGCATGCCCATTAGGCCCGGTATGACCGCCTGCACCGAGCGGCACCCGGCAGCATCTGACAACGGCCTCGAAGGCGAGGGCCAGAAGGGCATGCCCATTAGGCTCAGTCCATGGCCGTTCACCTCACTCGCATCTACACCCGTGCCGGCGACGCCGGGCAGACCCGCCTCGGCAACAACGAGGTCGCCGGCAAGACCGATCCGCGCATCGTGGCGTACGCGGACACCGATGAGTGCAACGCCGCGATCGGCGTGGCGCTGGCGCTCGGCGATCTGCCGGCCGACGTCCGCCAGGTGCTCACCGCCATCCAGAACGATCTCTTCGACGTCGGGGCCGACCTGTGCAACCCCGAGAGCGAAAATCCGCCGTACCCGCCGCTGCGGATCACCGAGGAGTACGTGACCAGGCTCGAGGGCTGGTGCGACGAGTTCAACGAGCGGCTGCCCGCCCTCGACAGCTTCGTGCTGCCCGGCGGCACCCCCGGCGCGGCGTTGCTGCACGTGGCCCGCACGGTCGCGCGCCGGGCCGAGCGCTCGACGTGGGCCTTGCTTCAGAGCGACCCTTCCCGTACGGGCGAGTTGCCCGCGAAATACCTGAACCGCCTCTCCGACCTGCTGTTCATCCTGTCCCGCATCGCGAACCCGGGCGGCGACGTGAAGTGGGTGCCCGGCGGCGGCGCGGCCTGACGCCGGTCGGCAAAATCCGGTGACGGACGCGCCCGCAGGTGTCACCATCGGGGCATGAGTTCTCGCGTCGCTGTCTTTGCCCGGCCTCTTCCGGCGGCCGGCTGACCTTCGCGTTCCATTCATGGCCGCCCCACGGGGCGGCCATTCTGCTTTCCGGCCTCCGCGTGGGCAGCTTCCTCACGTACGGAGAAGCCGATGTCCCACCTGTCCCCCGAAGCCCTCGCCGCCGACCTGGCCGTCCGCGACCTCACCGACCCGGCCGCGGGTCCGCACGCGATCCAGGCGATCGCCGACGCCGTGATCCGGGCGGCAAGCGCCCGATATCCGGATGCGGCCGTGGTCGTCCATCGCGGCGACCGGATCGTCGACGTGGCCGACAACTACGACCGCCTGGGTTACAGCGCCTCGGCGGCCGCCCGCGACAGCCGGTACACCCGATATGTCGGCGCCCGGCGTATGTTGCGATCGCAGACTTCCGCCCTCGTACCGGGCGCGTTGCGGGAACTGTCCGCGTCCGAGGCGCTGATCGCCTGCCCCGGCGTCGTCTACCGCCGCGACTCCATTGACCGGCTGCACACCGGCACACCGCACCAGATGGACCTGTGGTGGGTCGCTCCCGCTTGCCCAGCGCCCTCCGCACTCGTGGAGCTGGTCGAGGCCGTGGTGGCGGCGGCGCTGCCCGGCGCGGAGTGGCGTGCCAACCCGGCGGAGCATCCCTACACGACCGAAGGCCTCGAGATCGAGGCCCGGGTGGGCGACGCCTGGGTCGAGATCGGGGAGTGCGGCGTCGCGGCCTCGCACGTGGTCGGCCCCGACCGGCACGGGCTGGCGCTCGGGCTGGGTCTCGACCGGCTGCTGATGCTGCGCAAGGGCGTCGACGACATCCGGCTGCTGCGCTCGGCCGACCCGCGGGTGGCGGGCCAGATGCTCGACCTGACGCCGTACCGGCCGGTCTCGGCCCAGCCTGCGGCCCGCCGGGACCTGTCGGTGGCGCTGCCCGCCGGAGTCACGGCCGAGGACCTGGGCGACCGCGTCCGGGAACTGCTCGGCCCCGACGCCCATCTGGTCGAGGAGGTCGCCATCGAGTCGGTCACCCCGCCCGCCGCGCTGCCGGCCGCCTCCCGCGAGCGGCTGGGTCTCCGCGAGGGCGAGGTGAACGTGCTGCTCCGCGTCGTGCTGCGCGACCTGCACCGGGCCCTGCCCAAGCAGACCGCGAACGCCCTGCGTGACCGCCTCTACGCGGGTCTGATGGGCGACCGGCCCACCGGCCCGAACGAGCACCCGGCCCGAGCGAGGAACCCGGCCCGAGCCGGCAGCCCAGCCTGAGCGGGCAACCCGGCCCGAACGAGCAACCCGGCCGGAGTGGGCAACCCGGCCCGAGCGAGCAGCCGGGCCGGGGATGCCGCGGGCCGGCGGTCAGGCCAGCAGCGTGCCGTCGATGACGGTGACGGCCCGGCCGGTGAGCAGGGTGCGGTCGCCGCGCAGAGACACCCGGACCGTCCCGCCGCGGCGGGACGCTTGGTAGCCGACCAGCTCAGTGCGGCCGCCGAGCTTGGCCGACCAGAACGGCGCCAGCGCGGTGTGGGCGCTGCCGGTCACCGGGTCCTCGCCCACACCCGCCGCCGCGCCGAAGAAGCGGGACACGAAGTCGTAGCCGGCGCCGGGGTCGTCGGCCCGGGCGGTGACGATCACGCCGCGCTGCTCGTAGGTGGCCAGCGTGGTCAGGTCGGGCGTCAGGTTCCGTACGGCGGTCTCGTCCAGCAGCTCCAGCAGCACGTCGTCGGTGTTGGGCCCGGTGTGGTGCACCGAGACCGGCGAGGCGCCGAGCACGTCGAGCAGCTTGGCGTCGGGGGCGATCGGCGCCAGGGGTGCGGTCGGGAAGTCCAGCGTGTACGAGCCGTCGTCCCGGGCGGTGGCGGTGAGGATGCCGCTGCGGGTGGAGAAGCTGACCGTGCCGTCGACCCCGAGCACGTGCGCGGTGGCCAGCGTGGCGTGACCGCACAGCGCCACCTCGATGGCCGGGGTGAACCAGCGCAGCGCGTAGTCGGCCTCGCCCTCGACCGGATGCACGAAGGCGGTCTCGGACAGGTTGACCTCGGCCGCGATCTGGCTCATCCACTCGTCGGACGGGAACTCCGAGCTGTCGAGCACGACCACTCCGGCCGGGTTCCCGGCGAACGGACGGTCGGTGAAGGCGTCGACGATTCGAATTCGCATTCCCCGACGCTATGACCTGCCGCAGCGGTGGGGCGAGAGCCAATCAGGCGGTCACGGCTCGATCGAGCCGGGGTGGATGGCCGGGCGGGGCGCCACACTGCCGGGCGGCCCGGGCGGCGCGGCCTCGAGCCAGGAGAGGAAGCCGGTGACCGTGGACTCGGCCATGGCGATCTCGATCTCGTCGAGGGTGGTGGAGAGACGCAGGATCACCCAGTGACCGGGCATCGTGAGCCGCTCGGGCCCCTCGGGGGGACGCCGGCCCTCGACCACGGTCGTGGCCCGGTCGAGGATGCGCTTCGGGCGGAACGCGAAGCTGAACATGCGGTGGATCCGCAGCGTGCCCCCGGCGAACTGGCCGGTCGCCGTGGACCAGCCGCGACCCGGCACGAACGTGGTGACGCGGATTTGCAAGCGGATCGTTCCGCCGCCGACCATGAGCAGCCGGCGGCGGAAGAAAATCGCGAGGAGGACAAGGAGCAGCGCAACGACGCAGATTCCGAAGACTTCCAGAACCCGCATCGCCGGCGTCAGCGGGACTCGGGGGTGGCGGGCGTGGCGCTCTCGGCCAGGACGGTCACGCCGTCGGCGTCGATCGAGAGGAAGCCGCCGGACACGTCGTAGGTCAGCTGCTCGCCGCCGGCGAGCTTGACCCGCACCTGCGACGGCTCCTTGAGCAGGCCGAGGAGCGGAGAGTGGCCGGGCAGCACACCGATCTCACCCTCGGTGGTGCGCGCGACGAGCATTTCGGCCTCGCCGGACCAGATGCGTTCCTCGACGGCAACGACCTTGACGGGCAGCTGGTTGGCCACGCTGTCCTCCTGTTGAGCCTGCTTTGACCTCCGGCGGCACCGCCGAATGGGTGAAGTCTAATCGGCGTCGTTGCCCGCCGTGGTACGGGGTGGCAACCGCCACACGGTCAGCCGGCGTTGTTGTTGATGTACTCCGGGTTACGGAACACGAAGTCCTGAACGGTGTCCCGCCGGACCGCGGTGAAGAAGTCCTTGGCGCTCGGCGCGAGCTCCTCGCCGCGGTAGTCGCCGTTGTTGATGATCGAACTGCCGGGCAGCTTGATCAGCGTCATGTCGTCGGAGCGGATGTTCTTCATCGAGAACGCCCAGTCGACCACGTCGTGACCGCCGCCGTCGAAGATCAGCGCCTTGCCGGCCGCCTTGAGCACCCGGTCGAGCTTGGCCGGGTTGGTCACCACGTCCTTGCCGAGGGCCTGCTTGGCCATCGCCTTGATGAACTGCTGCTGGTGCCGCTGGCGGTCGTAGTCGCTGCGGGGCAGGCCGTAGCGCTGCCGCACGTAGTCGAGGGCCTGCCAGGCCTGCAGGTGGTACGTCCCCTTCTTGTATTCGGCCTGAGGGCCGTAATAGGGGTGGGCGCAGGAGTTGTCGGCGCAGCGGGACAGGCGCGGGCGGGGCTTGCCGTTGGGCTGCAGGTGCTCGGACTTGACGTTCTGGTCGATCGTCATGGTGACGCCGCCCATGGCCTCGACGATCGCCTTGAAGCCGTTGAAGTTGATGATCGCGCCCGCGTCGAACGTGGGAATGCCGGTGAGCTGCCCGACCGTCTTGGCCAGCAGATCGAAGCCCTGCACCACGTCGTGCTTGCCGTTGCCGATCGAACTGCCGTACCCCATCGCAGCGTTGATCTTGGAGCGGCCGCCCTTGAAGCCGGTCTTCTCGAACGGCGGGATGTCGACCACCAGGTCACGCGGGATCGAGAACAGGTAAGCCTGCTTCATGTCCTTGGGGATGTGCGCCACGATGATCGAGTCGCTCAGCGGCGTCTGCTCGTCGGTGCGCGGGTCGATGCCGACCAGCAGGATGTTGAGCGGGCCCTTGATGTCGGACGCGGGCTTGGCGGCGTTGGCGGCCGGCGCACCGAGCAGGTTCTGCGTCTCGATCGACCCGGCGTATCGCGACACCAGCACCTGCTGGGTGACGAGGGCGCCGCCGGCGACGACCATGAGGACGCAACCGAAGATCGCGCAGAGCCGCGCCCAGAGAGGCGTACGTCGTTTCCCGGACTTCGCCACTTGCTCCCCAATACTTCGATCGGACGCCGCCAAGAGTAACCAGTGAGCGCCCACGAGGATCCCAGCAGAACAACACAAAACGGACACGACTTCTGGCCGGACATGACGAAGCCGCGCCCACCATTACGGTCGGCGCGGCTTCGCTGACTCTGAGTCTCGCGCGATGAGCGGAGAATCAGCCCTTCATCAGCTCGTGCGCGTTCTTCTCGAGGTCCTCGAGGCCACCGCACATGAAGAAGGCCTGCTCGGGGAAGTTGTCGTACTCGCCCTCGCTGATCTTCTTGAACGCCTCGATGGTCTCCTTGAGCGGGACCGTCGAGCCGGGGACGCCGGTGAACTGCTCGGCGGCGTACGTGTTCTGGGAGAGGAAGCGCTCGATGCGGCGGGCCCGCTGCACCGTGACCTTGTCCTCTTCCGAGAGCTCGTCCATACCGAGGATGGCGATGATGTCCTGCAGGTCCTTGTACTTCTGCAGGATTCGCTGCACCTCACGGGCGACCGCGTAGTGCTCGGCGCCGACGTACTCGGGCGCCAGGATCCGCGAGCTGGAGGCCAGCGGGTCCACGGCGGGGTAGATGCCCTTGTCGGAGATCGACCGCTCGAGGTTGGTCGTGGCGTCCAGGTGGGCGAACGTGGTGGCCGGCGCCGGGTCGGTGTAGTCGTCGGCGGGCACGTAGATCGCCTGGAGCGAGGTGATGGCCTTGCCCCGGACCGAGGTGATGCGCTCCTGCAGCTCGCCCATCTCGTCGGCCAGCGTGGGCTGGTAACCCACGGCCGACGGCATACGGCCGAGCAGGGTGGAGACCTCGGAACCGGCCTGGGTGAACCGGAAGATGTTGTCGATGAAGAGCAGCACCTCCTGGTTCTGGACGTCCCGGAAGTACTCCGCCATGGTCAGCGCGGACAGGGCGACGCGCAGGCGGGTGCCCGGCGGCTCATCCATCTGGCCGAAGACGAGGGCGGTCTTGTCGAGAACGCCACCCTCCTCCATCTCCAGGATGAGGTCGTTGCCCTCACGGGTGCGCTCGCCGACGCCGGCGAACACCGACGTACCACCGAAGTTGCGGGCCACCCGGATGATCATCTCCTGGATGAGCACCGTCTTGCCCACGCCCGCGCCGCCGAACAGGCCGATCTTGCCACCACGCACGTACGGCGCGAGGAGGTCGAGCACCTTGATGCCGGTCTCCAGCATCTCGGTCTTGGGCTCGAGGTCGGCGAAGGCCGGGGGCTTGCGGTGGATACCCCAGCGCTCCTGGATGTCCAGGGTCGCCGGGTCGGCGTTGAGCACCTCGCCGAGGGCGTTGAACACGTGGCCCTTGGTCACGTCGCCGACGGGCACCGAGATCGGCCCGCCGGTGTCGGTGACCTCGGCCCCGCGCACGAGGCCGTCGGTCGGCTGCATCGAGATCGCGCGGACCACGTTGTCACCCAGGTGCTGGGCGACCTCCAGGGTCAGCTTCTTGGTGCCCTCGGAGAGGGTCACCGAGACGTGCAGCGCGTTGAAGATCTCGGGCATGGCGTCACGCGGGAACTCGGCGTCGACGACCGGGCCGATGACCCGGACGACGCGGCCGACGCCGGTCTCCGCCTTGGTGGGCTCAGCAACAGCAGTCATCACACATCACTTCCCGCCGCGGCCAGCGCGTTGGCGCCGCCGACGATCTCACTGATTTCCTGGGTGATCGCAGCCTGCCGCGCGGAGTTCATCTCGCGCGTGTACCGCTTGAGCAGGTCGTCCGCGTTGTCCGACGCGCTCTTCATCGCCCGTCGCCGGGAGGCCGACTCGCTCGCCGCCGAGTCCAGCAACGCCGCGTAGATCCGCGTGTTGAGGTACTTCGGCAGGAGCGCGTCGAGCAACTCGTCGGCGTCCGGCTCGAACTCGTAGGCCGGGCGCAGACCGGGCTCGACCTCGCGCTCCTCGACCTGCATCGGGGCCAGGAAGTGCGCCTCGGCGCTCTGCGTCATCAGCGACTTGAACTGCGTGCTGACGATGTGGAGCTCGTCGACGCCCTGGATGCCGTCCGGGCCGTAGGTGCTGTCGGTGTCGTCCGCGCCGGCGATGAAGGCGTCCAGCAGGGCGTCACCGATCGCCTTGGCGTCCGAGAACGACGGCCGCTCGGAGAAGCCCGTCCAGCTGGTCTCGATCGGCCGGTTGCGGAACCGGTAGTAGCCGACGCCCTTGCGGCCGACGACGTAGAGCACCGGGTCCTTGCCGTCCGCCTTGAGACGCTCGATCAGCTGCTCGGCGGTGCGGATGGCGTTGGCGTTGTACGCGCCGGCCAGGCCGCGGTCGCTGGTGATGAGCAGGACACCCGCCCGCCGGACCCGCTCGCGCGGGACCAGCAGGGGGTTGTCGATCGACGCGTTGGACGCCAGGGCGGTCAGGACCTGGGTGATCGCCTCCGCGTAGGGCTTCGAGGCGGTGACCCGCTCCTGAGCCTTGGCGATGCGGCTGGTGGCGACCAGCTCCTGCGCCTTCGCGATCTTCTTGGTCGACCGGACGGTGCGGATGCGCCGCCGGAGAACCTGTACCTGACCGGCCACGACTACTGGCCTTCGGCCGGACGGGGAACCTCGCGGGTCACCGTCTCGCGCGTCTGGCGGCCGTCTTCCAGCGGCTCGGCCGGGTTCTCGTTGACCGCGCTGCTGGTCTCGCCGCGCTTGAAGAGCTCCTTGAACTCGTTCACGCCGCTCTTGAGGTTCTCGATGTCGTCATCCGACAGCAGGCCGGTCGACGAGATCGCGGTGACGGTGTCACTGCGGTGCCGCTTGACCCACTCCAGGAAGTCTTGCTCGAACCGGCGCACGTCGCCGACGGGGATGTCGTCGAGCTGACCGGTGGTGCCGGCCCAGATCACGATGACCTCGTCGACCACCGAGTACGGCGAGTACTGCGGCTGCTTGAGCAGCTCGACCAGGCGTACGCCCTTGTCGAGCTGGGCCCGCGAGGCACGGTCCAGGTCAGAGGCGAAGGCCGAGAACGCCTCCAGCTCACGGAACTGGGCCAGGTCGAGACGCAGACGGCCGGAGACCGAGCGCATCGCCTTGACCTGCGCCGAGCCACCCACCCGGGACACCGAGGTGCCGACGTTGATCGCCGGGCGGACACCCGAGGCGAACAGGTCGGTCTCCAGGAAGATCTGGCCGTCGGTGATCGAGATGACGTTGGTCGGGATGTAGGCCGAGATGTCGTTGGCCTTCGTCTCGATGATCGGAAGACCGGTCATCGAGCCGCCGCCCAGCTCGTCCGAGAGCTTGGCGCAGCGCTCGAGCAGCCGGGAGTGCAGGTAGAAGACGTCGCCCGGGTAGGCCTCGCGACCCGGCGGGCGGCGCAGCAGCAACGACACGGCGCGGTACGCCTCGGCCTGCTTGGTCAGGTCGTCGAAGACGATCAGGACGTGCTTGCCGTTGTACATCCAGTGCTGCCCGATGGACGAGCCGGTGTACGGAGCGATGTACTTGAAGCCGGCCGGGTCGGAGGCCGGAGCGGCGACGATCGTCGTGTACTCCAGCGCGCCGTTCTGCTCCAGCGTGCCGCGGATCGAGGCGATGGTGGTCGCCTTCTGGCCGATCGCGACGTAGATGCAGCGGACCTGCTTGTCCGGGTCGCCGGACTCCCAGTTGGCCCGCTGGTTGATGATCGTGTCGATCGCGACCGTGGTCTTGCCGGTCTTGCGGTCGCCGATGATCAGCTGGCGCTGGCCGCGGCCGATCGGCGTCATGGCGTCGATCGCCTTGATGCCGGTCTGCAGCGGCTGCTTCACCGGCTGGCGGTTCATGACGTTGGGCGCCTGGAGCTCGAGCTCGCGGAAGCCCTCGTTGGCGATCTCGCCACGGTCGTCGATCGGCCGGCCCAGCGGGTCGACCACGCGACCGAGGAACGCGTCGCCGACCGGCACCGAGAGGACGCGGCCGGTGCGCTTGACCGGCTGGCCTTCCTCAATGCCGGTGAAGTCGCCGAGCACCACGGCGCCGATTTCGCGGACGTCGAGGTTCAGGGCGACACCCAGCGTGCCGTCCTCGAATTCGAGCAGTTCGTTGGCCATCGTCGAGGGCAGGCCCTCGACGTGCGCGATGCCGTCGCCCGCATCGGAGACGGTGCCGACTTCCTCGCGGGTGAGTCCGGACGTGTAGGACGAGACGTAGCGCTCTAGCGCCCCCCGGATCTCGTCCGAGGAGATGGTCAGCTCGGCCATCCTCTGCCTTCTCTGTGTAGCTCGGGACGTTCCCGCCACCGAGGGGCCTGCTCGATCCGACGTCACCGCGGGACCGAGAGAAAATTACTGCTTCGCGAATGCCTGCTTGGCCGCGTTCAGCCGCCGCAGAACCGTGCCGTCGTAGAGGTCGGAGCCGACCTGGACGCTGACGCCGCCGATGATGGCGGGGTCGACGTTCACCTTGAGCGAGACCTGCCGGCCGTAGATCGTGGCCAGCTTGTCCGCCAGGCTCTGCTCGTCGGCCTCGGTGAGCGGCTTGGCCACCGTCACGTACGCCACCTCACGATCGCGCTTCGCGGCGGTCCACTCGACCAGACGGGCCAGCGAGGCCTCGAAGCCGCGGCCGCCGAGGCCCATGAGAGCCACCTCGACGAGCCGTCCGCTGGCCAGCTGGACCTTGCCCTTCAGCAGGTCCTGCACCAGCTTAACGCGACGATCGATCGGCGCACCTGGATCACTGAGCGTCACGGCCAGCGAGGAGTTGCCGGAGACGATCTGCCCAAAGCGGAACAGTTCGTCCTCGACGTCTTCCAGCTTGCCGTCGCGCTCGGCCGAGTCGAGCAGAGCGTCGACGCCCAGGCGTTCGGTGGCGTTGAGCAGCTCGCCCGGCCGGGAGAACCGGCCCGACACCAGCGTCGCCAGTGCGTCGGCGGCGATGCTGTCGACCTTGCCGGAGAGCAGCGACCGGAGCAGCTCGCCCCGGTCCGCCCCGGTGCGGGACGGGTCGGTCAGCGCCCGGCGCAGACGCGGCTGCGTCCGGAGCAGGCCGGCCACCGACAGGATGTCGTCGGCGACCTTGGCGACCTGCTCGGCCGTGGCCGTGCGGGTCGCCGCCTCGAGCTTCTCCGAAGCCTCGGCGAAGCCCTGCTGGTTGACGAGCGACGCCATCAGCGCCGCCCGCCCGCCGAGCCGGTGGTGCCGAGCTCTTCGATGAACCGCTCGACGGTGCCCCGGCTGCGCGCCTCGTCGGCGAGAGCCTCGCCCACGATCTTGCTGGCCAGGTCGACCGCGAGCGTTCCGACCTCGGAGCGGAGCTCACGCACGATGCTTTCGCGCTGCGCGGAGAGCTGCTCCTGGCCGGCGCCGATGATGCGGTCCGACTCTTCGCGAGCCTTGGCCAGGATGTCCTGGCGGATGCCCTCGGCGTCGGCCCGGGCCTCGTCGCGGATGCGCGCGGCCTCCGTACGAGCCTCGGCCAGCTGGGCCTTGTACTGCTCGAGAAGCTGGTTGGCCTCGGCCTGAGCAGCCTCGGCGCGCTTGATGCCACCCTCGATCGCATCCACCCGCGCCGCGAAGGTCTTCTCCATCATGGGGAAGACGAACTTCATCAGCACGAAGCAGAGGATCGAGAAAGCGATCAGGCCGAGGACGACCTCCTGCCAGAGCGGGATGATCGGGTTGTGCTCGGTAGCGCCTTCAGCAGCCAGCGTTGTGACGTCAGTCGCTAGTTTGGTGATCATAAAGACCTCCGCTGCGCGGGAAGGGGCTTAGAACTCGCCGGCCCAGATGAAGCCGAACGCGATACCCAGCAGGGCGAGCGCCTCGATGACGGCGAAGCCGATCCAGACGTACGGCAGGGTCAGGCGCGACGACTCCGGCTGACGGGCGGTCGACTGAATGTAGGCCGAGAAGACGAGACCCACACCGATGCCGGGGCCGATGGCGGCGAGGCCGTAGCCGATGGCGGCGGTGCTACCACCGACGGCGGCAATAACGTCAACCATTGCAATTCCTCCTGGTATCTCGCGTGACTGTCACGCGGGACGACAACGGGGTGTAACGGGTGTTACGTGGCCGAACTCAGTGCTCGTCGGCGAGCGCGCCCTGGACGTAGCTCGCCGTGAGCACCGTGAAGACATAGGCCTGGAGGCAGATGACCAGGAACTCCAGGAAGGTCAGGGCGATGGTCATCACCCAGGAGACGACCGAGAACGGCGCGAACCAGACGTTGGCGTTCAGCATCGCGAAGCCGCCCAGCGTGAACACCAGCAGAAGCATGTGGCCGGCGAACATGTTGGCGAAGAGACGAACGGCGAGCGAGAACGGCCGGACGAGGAACGTGGAGAAGAACTCGATCGGAATGAGCAGCGGCAGGATGAACCACGGCGCCGGCGGAATGAGCGCGTGCTTGAAGTACTTCAGGCCGCCGTGGTGCTTCATGCCGATGTAGATGAACATGACGTAGCTGATGACCGCGAGAATGGCCGGGAACGCGATGTGCGAGTTCGGCGAGATCTGCGCGAAGGGCACGATGGCCCAGAAGTTCATCAGCAGGATGAAGACGAACAGCGTCGTCAGGTAGGGCGCGAAGTTGATGCCGCGCTTGCCCAGCATGTCGACCGCGATGTTGTTCCGCACGAAGCCGTAGATGCTCTCGGCGAGCCACTGCTTCTTGGTCGGCACGAGTTGCGGCTTCCGGTACGTGACCAGGAAGAAGATGATGATCGCGGCCACCGTGATCCACAGCAACGCCGTGATCTTGGTGAACCAGTAGGAGTTGTGTTCTCCCCAAGGCAGGATGCTGGGCAGGTAGAAGTCCTCGACACTCGGCGGGAACGGAACTTCCGCTGCGAGGACGATCGACTGACCGATCACCGTAGCCCTTTCCTGTCAGGCGCCGAGACGGCGCACGATGAGGTAGACACCGCCGCCGATTCCAACGACAGCACCGATACCGGCGAATATGCCCTTGGTCCCGACCCAGTGATCGACCAGCAAACCGATCGCTCCCCACACCAACATGCCCGAGATGAGATAAGCGACCGCCGTCATTCCCATGCCTGTGTCGGGCGGGGGCTGGTCGTCGTCACCGTCGGGTTTCCTGGGAGGTTCTTGACCGGTCATGACGGCCCGAACGATATCAGCAGGAAACACGAGGCTAAGCGCGACCCCCCGCACAACCGCAGTTGTCCAGGCGTCAGGGGTCTCGCAACTGGAAGGACACGGTACTCCCCCTTCGCCATAACCTGACATCACGTAACCGTTCACGTCACCGTTTCGTGGTCAACAAACCACGAATGGGACGCTGACGAGGCGAAACGGCTGTTAGAGGATCACTTCGAGCGACCGACCTTGTGGAACCACCAGGCCTGGACGGCGGTCCACACGATGACGCCCGCGACGATGCCCCAGCCGAGCGCGTCCTTGCCCGCCCACTGACTTTCGACGCCATAGGCCAGCACGACGCCGAGCACGCTGTACTTCAAAACGTACGTAAACAGGGCCAACGGCATCAGCAGGGCCGGGCGTACGGTATCGGCCCAAGCAATGATAAGTGTCGACATGGTGTAGCTGATCGTGACGATCACCACGCCGAGCGCCGCACCCAGCGCCGACGTCTTCCCACCGGCGAAGAACCCGGCCGAGGCCGCACAGAGGATGAGCGCGAACGAGACGATGGTCAGGAACGGCAGGTGGGCCACTCGCCAACGCGGGTCGGCCGGCAGCGGGGGCAGGTCGGGCAGCGGGCGATCGTCCTCGTCGTCCTCGGCCGCACGCCGCTGCTGGAACTCCAGCGCCCGCTGTCGCTCCCGCTCGAACTCGTCGATCTCCGTACTCAAGCCTGCGCCTCCATGGCATGCCTCCTGGCCCGGCGGCCGCTCCGCCTAGCGCGGTGCGTCGCTCATGCCAGCACTTCCTGCCGCCCGTACGCCGGGAACCGCCGCACCAGGTCGGCCACCTCGTCCGCGGCGTCGGCCAGACGGGACGCCCCGCCCAGGGTGTCCGGATCGCTGCGCACGGCCACGCCGATCAGGCCGGCGATCTGCCGCATCTCACCCTCGCGCATCCCCTGAGTGGTCACGCTGGGCGAGCCGACCCGGATGCCCGAGGCCACCGCGGGTCGCTCCGGATCGTACGGGATGGCGTTCTTGTTGAGCGTGATGCGGGCCAGATCGCACCGGCTCTCGGCGTCCCGGCCGGACACCCCGAGCCCGCGCAGGTCGGCCAGCGCCAGGTGGGTGTCGGTGCCACCGGCGACGGGCCGCATCCCCTCGGCGGTCAGACCGGCGGCCAGGGCCTGCGCGTTGCGGACGACCTGACGGGCGTACGTCTGGAAACCCGGAAGCGACGCCTCGCGCAACGCCACCGCCTTGGCCGCGATGACGTGCATCATCGGGCCGCCCTGGCTGAACGGGAAGACGGCCTTGTCGATCCGCTGGGCCAGCTCGGCCCGGCACAGGATCATGCCGCCGCGGGGACCGCGCAGCACCTTGTGCGTGGTGCAGGTGACCACGTCGGCGTGCGGCACCGGCGACGGCACGGCCCGCCCGGCGACCAGGCCGATGAAGTGCGCGGCGTCGACCACCAGATAGGCCCCGGCCTCGTCGGCGATCTCGCGGAACCGGGCGAAGTCGATCAGGCGGGGGTACGCGGTGGCGCCACAGATAATGATCTTGGGCCGGTGGGCCAGCGCGAGGTCGCGCACCTCGTCGTAGTCGATCTCCTCGGTATCGGGGCGGACGCGATAGCCGATCGGATGGAACCACTTGCCGCTGAAGTTGACCCGGCTGCCGTGGGTCAGGTGCCCGCCGTGCGGCAGCTCCATGGCCAGCACCGGATCGCCCGGCTCGGCCAGGGCCGCGTACGCCGCCAGGTTGGCCGCCGCCCCCGAGTGCGGCTGCACGTTCGCGTGCTCGGCGCCGAACAGATCCTTGGCCCGCTCGACGGCCAGCCGCTCGGCCTTGTCGACCTCGAGGCAGCCACCGTAATAGCGCTCACCCGGATAGCCCTCGGCGTACTTGTTGGCCAGCGTGGAGCCCATCGCGGCCAGCACGGCCGGCGAGGTGAGATTTTCGCTGGCGATCAGCTGCAGTCCGGTGCGCTGCCGCTCGACCTCGGCCAGCAGGATGCGGGCGATGTCCGGATCGGCACGCTCGAGCGCGGCGAAATCCGGCCCCCAGAAGGTGTCCACGTGCCCTCCCCCGCGTAGGCAGCGCTGCCGGTTTCGAGCATATGGCTTAACCAGGCCTTTCCGAGGGCACAGTCTCTGTTTATGCGGTGCTTGGTGACGGGTGCGACGGGATACATCGGTGGACGGCTGGCCCCGCGCCTGCTCGAGTCCGGCCACGAGGTGCGCTGCCTGACCCGCAGCGCGGGCCGGCTGCGCGACGTGCCCTGGGCCGGGCGCACCGAGGTGGTCGAGGGCGACCTGAACCAGGCCGGGACGCTGCGGGCGGCGATGGAGGGCGTCGACGTGGCGTATTTCCTCGTCCACTCGCTGGGCCGGGCCGACTTCGAGAAGCTGGATCGGGAGGCGGCCCGCAACTTCGCGATCGCGGCCAAGGCGGCCGGAGTCTCCCGGATCGTCTATCTCGGTGGCCCCGAGCCGCCGCCCGAGGACAAGCCGTCGCCGCATCTGCGTTCGCGCGCCGAGGTGGCCCGGATCCTGCTGGCCAGCGGGGTGCCGACGGCGGTACTGCGAGCTCCGGTGATCATCGGCTCCGGTTCCGCGTCGTTCGAGATGCTGCGCTATCTGACCGAGCGCCTGCCGGTGATGGTCACCCCGCGCTGGGTCCGCAACCGGATCCAGCCGATCGCCATCCGCGACGTGCTGCGCTACCTGATCGCCGCGGCCACCCTGCCACCCGAGATCAATCGCGGCTTCGACGTGGGCGGCCGGGACGTTCTCACGTACGGCCAGATGATGCAGGGCTACGCCCGCGTGGCCGGGCTGCACCGCCGCGTGATCGTCCCGCTGCGGCCGCTCAGCCCGTGGCTGTCGTCGCACTGGGTCGGCGTGGTCACCCCGGTGCCCAACTCGATCGCCCGCCCGCTGGTGGCCAGCCTGATCCACGAGGCCGTGGCCCACGAGAACGACATCCGCGAGTACGCCCCCGGCGAGCCGCTCGGCTTCGAGCAGGCCGTCCGGGTCGCGCTGGGCAAGGTGCGCGACGCGAACGTGGAGACGCGCTGGTCCAACGCGGCCGGGCGGGACTGGGCGGCCGAGCCGCTGCCGAGCGACCCGGCCTGGTCCGGCGGCAACATCTACGTCGACGAGCGCAGCCGCGCGGTCGACGCCCCGGCCGACGCGTTGTGGCGGGTCATCGAGGGCGTCGGCGGCGAGAACGGCTGGTATTCGTTCCCGCTGGCCTGGTCGGTCCGCGGCTGGCTGGACCGGCTGGTCGGCGGCGTGGGTCTGCGCCGGGGCCGCCGCGATCGCGACCGCCTGTGGGTGGGCGAGGCGCTCGACTGGTGGCGGGTCGAGGAGATCGAGCCGGGCAAGCTGCTGAGGCTGCGGGCCGAGATGCGCGTGCCGGGACGGGCCTGGCTCGAGATGTCCGCCTCGCCGGACGGCAACGGCGGCAGCGTCTATCGCCAGCGGGCCGTCTTCCTGCCGCGCGGCCTGGCCGGCCATGCGTACTGGGCGGCCGTGGTGCCCTTCCACGGCTTCATCTTCAAGGGCATGACCAACAACATCGCGAAGGGCGCCGAGCGCGTCCGGCGCCCGGCCGACCGCCCGCAACCGGGCTGACGCCTGCGGTCAGGCCGCCGCGCGGCTCAGCCGGTCGCGGACGGCCAGCCAGTCCTCGGTCTGCGGCGGCTCCTGCACCAGGATCGTGGCCACTCCGGCGTCGTCGAGCCGGTGCAGGGCGGCATAGAGGTCGGCCGCGTATTCGCGCGGGTCGCCCGAGAGCATCTCTGTGCCCGGAACTCCGCTGCCCTCGTAGGTGAGCACCCCGACCGGGCCGGACAGACCGGTCTGGTCGATATCGCCGACGTCCTTGACCAGCAGCAACTTCGCCCGCGGCGCGTAGTGCCGCCGGCTCATGCCCGGCGAATGGCGCACCGCGCCGTCTTCCGGGCCGTCCGCGGAGGGCAGCAGGATCGAGCCGGTCACGTCGCGCAGCAGGCGTAACGGCAGCGCCCCCGGCCGCAGCAGCCGCGCCGTCTCGCCGGTGATGTCGAGAACCGTGGACTCGATGCCCCACGACGCCGGGCCGCCGTCGAGCACCAGCGGCACGTCGGGCAGGCTGCGCAGCACATGCTCGGCGGTGGTCGGCGAGATGCTCTCGGAGCGGTTGGCACTGGGCGCGGCGAGCGGCAGCCCGGACGCCTCGAGCAGTTGCAGAGCCACCTCGTGGGCCGGGATGCGGATCGCGATGGTGTCGTTGCTCGCGCCCACGCCGGCCAGATGACGGGCCCGCGGCAGCACGAGCGTGAGCGGTCCGGGCCAGAATTGCGCGGCCAGCTCGTTGGCCAGGGCGGGCCACGTCTCGGCCAGGTCCCGGGCGGCCGCGACGTTGGCCACGTGCACGATCAGCGGGTTCCAGGACGGCCGGTTCTTGAGGCGATAGATCTCGCGCACCGCCTTCTCGGAGAACGCGTTCGCCCCCAGGCCGTACACGGTCTCGGTGGGAAAGGCGACGACCGAGTCGGCCCGCAGCACCTCGACGGCCCGCCGCAGGCCGTCGGCGTCGGGACGGACCAGCCTCACGGCAGCAGAAGCTTGGCGAACGGGACCGTGGTGTCCTCGATCTCGTCGCCGATGCGCTGGAACGTCTGGTCGCCGCGGCCCCACGGGTCGTCGAGGTCGTCGGACGGCTGGGGCCCGTCGTGGCCGCGCAGGGCGTGCACGGCCTCGACGAGGGCCACCCCGCGGGCGTGCACCGCGTCCGGCTTCGGCTCGACCGGCGGCAGCGCGCTCGCGTCGACCGCGCCCAGCAGCCGGCCGAACTCGCCGGTGACGAACGTGCGGGCGGCGGCGCCGGGACGCAGCGCGACCACGTAGTCGTACTGGTCGGCGGTCGCGGTGAGGATCAGGTCGGCCTCGTCGAGAAAGTCGCCGCGCAGCTTGCGGGCCTCGAAGCCGTCGTCGGAGCCGCCGCGGGAAAGCACCTGACGGGCGGCGGGCGGGTTCATCTCCTCGCCCTCGTGCCAGCCGCCGGTGCCCGCGCTGACGCTGCGCACCAGCTGGTCGCCCTGCTCGCCGACGCGGTCGCGGACGGCCCGGGCCAGCAGGCGCTCGGCCATCGGCGACCGGCAGATGTTTCCCATGCAGACGTGCAGGACGGTGAAGGGGGCCACCTCAGGCCTCCGCCTCGTCGGGCGCCACGATCTCGGGCACGACGTCGCGCAGCTTGCCGATCGGGATCGCGCCGGCCCGCAGCACCTGCGGCACCTCGCCGGTCACGTCGACGACCGTGCTGGGCGCCGGGTCGTGCGCCTCGCCGGCCTCGAGATAGACCCGGACCGCGTACTCCAGCTGGTCGCGGGCGGCCTCGGCGGTGATCGGGGCGGGCTGACCCACCTTGTTGGCTGTGGTGACCGCCATCGGACCGACCGCCCGCAGCACCTCGAGGGCCACCGGGTGCAGCGGCATGCGCACCGCGATGCGGCCGCCGGTGTCGCCGAGATCCCACTGCAGGCTGGGCGAATGCTCGACATAGAGGGTCAGCGCGCCGGGCCAGAACGCGTCGGCCAGCTCACGCGCCGCCTTGGGCAGCGAGTAGACGAGACCGTCGAGCGTGTGCCGCGAACCGACCAACACCGGCGGCGGAACCTGGTTGGTGACGCTGCGCGCATGGTGCAGCGACGTGATCGCGTGCGGGGTGAACGCGTCCGCTCCGACCCCGTACACCGTGTCGGTCGGCATGACGACCAGCTCACCGCTCTTGACCGCCTCGACGGCGGCGGCGATGCCGCGATCCCGGTCCGCGGTCGTACGGCAGTCGTAGAGCATCACACCGTGCAGTCTGCCATGCGATCCGGCGTATCGATCAGGCCCGCCTCGCTGTCGCGTACCGTGGCCGCCCGGCCAGGTCGGCGTGCGCGGCCACCTCGAGGAACCGGCCGTCGGCGCGCAGCAGCTCGGGCACCACCTCGCCGTGCACGTCGTCGTGCTCGATGCCGACCACTCCGCCCGGCCGCAGCAGGGCCGCGGCCAGCGCGATCACCGGCCGGATCACGGTCAGCCCGTCGTCGCCGCCGAACACCGCCTCGGCCGGGTCGACGGCGACCTCGGCCGGAACCGGCGTGGCCGCCGGCACATAGGGCGGGTTGCACAGCAGCACATCCACGGCGCCCCGCAACTCCGGAAGAAGGCCCGGATCGGTCACGTCGCCCTCGACGACCTCGACCGCCGGGAAGCCGGCGGCGTTCGCGCGCAGATAGGACAACGCGGCGGCCGACCGTTCGACCGCGATCACCCGGCCCGGCGCGGCCTCGTCGGCCACCGCGAGCGCGATGGCCCCGGAGCCGCTGCACAGATCGACCACCGTCGCGCCGGGCGCGGTGTGCTCGATGCCCCAGCCGGCCAGAAGCTCCGTCTCGGGTCGTGGGACGAAGACGCCGTCGCCGACCTGAAGTTCGAGATGCCGGAACGCGGCCGTCCCGAGCAGGTGCTGCAGCGGAATCCGCCGCGCACGCTCGGCCACGAGCGCGGTGAAACGACCGAGCTCGTCGGCCCGCAACGAGTCGACCAGCAGCAACCGCCCACGTGAGACTCCCAGCACGTGCGCCGCCAGAAGCTCGGCGTCGACGCGGGGCGATTCCACCCCGGCGGCCGAGAGATCGACGACCGCCGTGGCCAGGGCGCGGCTCAGCGGCGTCCGAACCGTGGGCCGGGAGGTGTCTTCGGAGTCCTTGTCCACGGCATAATCTTCAAACGTCACGTGCGGCGCCGATCGGCCGGGTCGGTGCACAGACGCGCGGCACCAGTGGGAGGCGCCTGGTGAGTTGGTTGGACCAGCTCGCGGAGAACACCGAGGAGCTGCGCGGCGCCGGACGCCTCCAGCAGAACGGCCGCTCGGCGGAGGCGTTGCCGATCCTCGACAAAGTGCTCGCGGTCGCCACCGATCCGACGACGCGGGCGTACGCGCTGGTGCAGCGGTTCGGCGCGCTGATCAACCTGGGCCGGATAGCCGAACTGGCCACCGCGATGACGGTCGCCGAGAACGCCGTACGCGAGATCCCGGACGCCTATCTGCGCGGCCAGATGCACGCCTTCGCCGCCCTCGGCGCCCACCTCGAACGCAATCTGGACCGCGGCGTGACCCACCTCGTGCAGGCGTCCCGCGCCCTCGCGGCGGTGCAGCAAAGCGACTCCGAGACCGCGTGGGGCTGGCACGACCTCGCGATGGCCTATTCGTACCTCGGCTTCCACGGCCACGCGCTGACCGCGATCGAGCAGGCCCGGCAGGTCGGCGCCGGGGCCGGCCTGGCCCCCGAGATCTTCGCGGCGCCCGGCATCCGGCTGCGCAACGCGGTCTCGCTCGACCACCAGGGCGACACCGACGGCTGCCTGCGGGTGCTGCGCGACATCGACGCCGAGCTGACCCGGTACGTCGCGATCGGCGCCGACCACATGCGACCGGGGAGCCGGGCGGCGTACGGATACTCGCTGGCCCGCCGGGCCGCGCTGGGCGAGGAGACCGAGGCCAACGCGGCCGAGTGGCTGACCGGTGGCGGCGACAGCGTTCGCACCCGCGACCTGCAGCATCTCGGTCACGTGTGTCTCACGATGGCCGCCGGCCGGCCCGCACACGCCCTGTCCCTGCTGGATTCGGTGCCGGTGTCGGCCGAGATCCTGGGGGCGGCCGAACCGGCCCGGCTGCGCAGCATCTGTCACGCCGCCGCGGGCGACCACGCGGCCGCGCACGCCGCCGACCGGTACGCGTTCCGGCTCGCCGCCCAGCGCATCGACCGGCTGCGCGACGGCTATCTCGACGGCGTCGCGGCCCGGCTCGACGCGCAGGAGACCCAGCGCGATCCCGGCCGCTACGGCGACGAGTCGCTCACCGACCCGCTGACCGGCCTGCCCAACCGGCGTCAGCTCGAGCGGTACGTCGCCACGATGCTGCAACGCGGCGAGCGGGCGGCGATCGGCGTGTGCGACCTGATCGGTTTCACCGAGGTCAACGCCCGGCACGGGCGGCACTGCGGCGACCTGGTGCTGCAGCGGATCGCCGGCGTGCTCAACCGGGTCATGCGCCGCGGCGACTTCGTGGCCCGGTTCGCCGGCGACGAGTTCGTGGTGGTGCTGCCGGGCGCGGGCACGGCCCAGGCGGCCGAGGTGTCGCGCCGGATCACCGCGGCCGCCACGGCCGAGAACTGGCAGATCCTGGTGCCGGGCACGCCGATCAGCCTGGCCGCGGGCTGGTCCGAGGTCGGCGCGAACGGGCGTACGCTCAGCGCCGCGCTCGCCGCGGCCGCGGCCAACCGGCTTCCGACCCGGCCCATCTCCGAGATGACGTAGCCACCGCCATGAGCACGATCGAGCTCGGCGAGATCTCCCCGGCCCACGACGGTCCGGTGCCCGCCGGCTCGCCGAGGTGGAACCGCCGGCTGGTGCGACAGGCCGGCGCCGGCCTCGTGGCCGTCCTCTGCCTGGCCGGCCTGACCGGGTCGCAGGTTCCCGAGCCGCTCGGTGTCCGTCCGGTGTGGAGCGTCTCGATCGCGCAGGCCCAGGGCACGACGCTGACCCGCGACGGCGTCTTCGTGCACCGATCGGCCGACGGTCTCGCCTCGATCACCGCGTACGAGCTGGCCACCGGCGCGATCCGCTGGCAGCGCTCGTTCGACAGCACGATCGGCTATCTGCAGGCGGCCGAGTCGGCGGGCATGCTGCTCGTGCCGACCGAGGGCCACGTCGTCGAGCTGCCGTCGCTCGGCGACGGATCCGCCTTCCACGCCGAGTTCCACCGGCAGACGATCGCGATCTCGACGGCGACCGGCGCCGAACTGTGGCGCACGCTGGGCGAGCCGTACACGGTTTCCGACGGGACGGCGCTGCTCACCGAATACACCGAAAGCGCCGATCTGGCCCGGATGCGCCTGATCCGGCTGAGCGACCACGGCACGATCTGGAGCCGCGACACCCCGGGCGCCGGCAACTACACCGTCACGCCGACCGACCGTCCCGAAAAGATCATCACCGCCACCGACTCGGGGGTGATCAGCATTTTCGCGTACGCGTCGGGCGCGCTGGTCAGTTCGGCCCGGGTGCCGTGGGTGAAGGGCAATCCCGACGAGGGCTACTTCAACGACCTCAGCGGCACCGGCGAGGTCCTGGTGGTCAACCGGTCGCGGCGCGAGGTCTTCGACATGAGCGTCTATCGCGCCGACACGATGACCGAGCTGTGGAAGGCTCCCGACACCAACGGGTACGCCTTCCCGTGCGGCTCCGCGCTGTGCCTCAACGACGGCGGGGGCCTGGTCGCCTACGACCCGCTGACCGGCGCCCACCGATGGCGGCTCGACGGCGCCGTCAACGCGTTTCAGGTGAGCCCCGACCGGCTGGTGCTCGGCGAGGGCCTGGACGACGGCCGCAACCTGCTGGTCGACGCCGAGACCGGCGCGACCGTGGGCGAGCCGGCCAACGGCACCCTGGCCTGGAACGACTCGCCGGAGCGCTCGGTGATGCTGCTGCGCTCGACCGTCACGCCCCCGGACCGTACGGCCGTCATCCGCTGGGATCTGGCCACCGGCCGGCAGCGGATGCTGGGCACGATCGGGGCCATGGTGGGCCGGCCCTGCTCGTCCGTGCCCGGCTTTCTGGCCTGCACGGTCGGCGAGGACTATCAGATCGTCGCGGTCAAGTGAGCGTTACGGCCGGCGGCTGATCTCGGACCCGTCGCCCAGTCGCGCCGCGCGGTCGGCCTCGGCCAGCGCGTCGAGCACGGCGTCGAGTTCCCCGCCGAGCACCAGGTCGAGGTTGTAGGCGGTGTAGCCGATCCGGTGGTCGGTGATCCGGTTCTGCGGGAAGTTGTACGTCCGGATGCGCTCGGAACGGTCGACCGTACGCACCTGGGCCTTGCGGGAGTCGGAAGCGGCCGCGTCGGCCTGCTCCTGGGCGATGGCCAGCAACCGGGAGCGCAGGATGCGCAGCGCCGATTCCTTGTTCTGCAGCTGGCTCTTCTCGTTCTGGCAGCTGACGACCGTGCCGGTGGGCAGGTGGGTGATGCGCACGGCGGAGTCGGTGGTGTTGACCGACTGGCCACCGGGGCCGGACGAGCGGAAGACGTCGATGCGCAGGTCGCCCGGCGCGATCTCGATGTCGACCTCCTCGGCCTCGGGCAGCACCAGCACGCCGGCGGCCGAGGTGTGGATGCGGCCCTGCGACTCGGTGACCGGCACGCGCTGCACCCGGTGCACGCCGCCCTCCCACTTCATCCGGGACCAGACGCCGTGGCCGCCCTGGGGCAGGCCCTTGGTGCGGACGCCGACCGAGATGTCCTTGACGCCGCCCAGGTCGGACTCCTGCGAGTCGATCACCTCGACCACCCAGCCGTGACGCTCGGCGTAGCGCGTGTACATGCGCAGCAGATCGCCGGCGAACAGCGCGGACTCCTGGCCGCCCTCGCCCGCCTTGATCTCGATGATCACGTCCTTGGCGTCGTGCGGGTCGCGCGGGATGAGCATCTCGCCGAGCTTCTCCTCGAGCGGGGCGAGGGCGGCCGCGACCGCCTCGACCTCGCCCGCGAAGCTCGGGTCCTCGGCGGCCAATTCCTTGGCCGCGACCAGGTCGGCCCGGGCCGCCTCGAGCTCGGCGTGGGCTGCATAGAGCGGGGCCAGCTCGGCGAAACGCCGGCCGACCCGGCGCACGAGGGCCTGGTCGGAGTGGATGGAGGGGTCCTCCATCTGCCTCTCGAGGTCGGCGTACTCGGCGAGAAGGGTGCCCAGCCGATCGTTGCTCACGGTCTCTCCCAATCGAAATGGCCCCGGCATGCGAACGGCGCCCGCCCCCTGGACGGGGTGCGGGCGCCGTTGAAGCAGTTACTTCTTCTTCGCGGCGTTGACCTTGGCGTACTTGGCCTGGAACTTCGCGACCCGGCCCGCGGTGTCGAGGACGCGCTGCTTGCCGGTGTAGAACGGGTGGCAGGCGCTGCAGGTCTCGACGCGGATCTCGCCGCCCTTGGCGGTGCTGCGGGTGGTGAAGGTGCTGCCGCAGGAGCAGACGACCTCGGTGGACGTGTACTCCGGGTGGATGCCGCTCTTCATGTAACTCGGTCTCCCTCAATGGAAAACGGTCGCCGGGTCGCCGAGCGAAAAGCTGGGGCGTGAACCGGAACCTTTACTGGCCGATGTACTAGTCTGCCATGTCGCCGCGTCTTGGCGAAATCGGCGTGACCTGGGCTTCAACATAAGCCGCCGGCGACCTATTCCCGGGGCGTTTGCCCTGCTTTGTCCGGAGCGAGCTGATGACGAGACTTCTGATCACCCGGGGGCTGCCGGCGTCCGGCAAGACCACCTTTGCCCGCAAGCTCCAGCCCGGGGTTGTCCGGGTCAACCGCGACGACCTGCGGCGCATGCTGCACGGCCGGCGGCTCTACACCGAGTGGGCCGAGGCTCAGGTCAGCCTGATTCAGCGGACCACGGTCGACGCGTTGCTGCGCAAGGGGGCCGGCGTGATCGTCGACGACACCAACCTGCGCGGCGAGACCGTCAAGCGGTGGGCCGAGATGGCCGCGCGGCACCGGGCGAGTTTCGAGGTGCACGACTTCACCGACGTGCCGCTCGACGAGTGCATCCGGCGGGACGCCGCGCGCGGGGAGGACGAACGGGTCGGCGAGGCCGGCATCCGCCGCATGTACGACCGGTATCTGGCCGGGAAGAACCTTCCGCTGCCCATCCCGTACGCGGAAACCGGCGGCCCGGGCGTGCTCTACGACCCGCCCCCGGAGCTGCCGCCGGCGATCCTGGTCGACATCGACGGCACGGTCGCGCTGATGAACGGCCGCCGCCCGTACGACTGGCACCGGGTCGGCGAGGACACCCCCAACCAGGCCGTCATCGAGGCGGTGCGGGCCATGCACGCGGCCGGGAACGCGATCGTCTTCTGCTCGGGACGCGACGAGGTGGCCCGCCCGGAAACCGAGGCCTGGCTGGATCTTTACGTGGATGTGCCGTACGAAGCACTATTCATGCGGCCCGAGGGCGACAACCGCAAGGACGCGGTGGTCAAACGGGAGATCTTCGAGAGGGAGATCAGCGAACGCTGGCGCATCGCCGGGGTCTTCGACGACCGGCAACAGGTGGTGCGGATGTGGCGCGAGCTCGGGCTGACCGTGTTCCAGGTGGCGGAGGGAGACTTCTGAGCGGTGAAGTACCCACGCACCTACCACCTGCCCGACTCGCCCGGCGCCACGGACGACGACAAGGTGCAGCACGATCTGACCTGGCTCGACGGCGAGCTGGTGGTGACCGAGAAGCTCGACGGCGGCAACCTGACCTTCACGCGCGACGCCATGTACGGCCGGTCGCTCGACTCCGGGACCCAGCCGTGGGATCGTCCGGCCAAGGCGCTGTGGGCCATGACGGCGTACCGGATCCCGGACGACTGGCGGGTCTGCGGCGAGTCGATGTGGGCCCGCCGCAGCATCGCCTACTCCGACCTGCCCGGCGTGTTCATCGTCTTCGGCATCTGGGACGAGACCGACACCCTGCTGGGCTGGGACGACACGGTGGACTGGGCCACACGCCTGGAACTGCCGGTGGTGCCGGTCCTCTATCGCGGGGGCAGTCTGTCCGAGGCCCGGGCGGCGTGGGCGGCCCGCCGTGACGCCGACACTTCCGAGGGCTTCGTCGTACGGTCGGCCGGGCGCATCCCCGCCGACGAGTTCGCGGTCCGCGTGCTCAAGTGGGTGCGGGCCGGGCACGTACGCACCCCCGACAGCTGGCGGCGCCGCGACGACTTCGCCGTCAATGAGTTCGCCTGACCGGGCATCCCTCGCGGGCCAGCGCGGACGCCTCGTCGTCGAGATAAAACGCGGGCCGCAGGTCGGCCTCGTCGTAGTACCGATGGAAGACCGGGGTGATCCCGCCCGACATCGGCGGCACGATCCAGGTCCAGTCGGCGGGCACCCGGCGGCCGGCCCTCTCCTCGTTGCCGATGTGCTTGAGGAACCGCTGCGACTCGGTGTGATGGTCGCTCATCTTCACGCCGGCCTGCTCGAACGAATGCAGCACGGCCCGGTTGAGCTCGACCAGCGCCCGGTCCCGCCACAGCGTCGACTCCCGGCTCGTGTCCAGTCCGATCCGGGACGCAATCGTCGGCAGCATGTCGTAGCGGTCGCCGTCGGCCAGGTTGCGGGCGCCGATCTCGGTGCCGAGGTACCAGCCGTTGAACGGCGCCAGCGGATAGTGCACGCCGCCGATGGTGAGCCGCATGTTCGAGATGGCCGGGACGGCGTGCCAGCGCAGGCCCAGCTCGGCGAACCAGCCGTATTCGGGATGGGTCAGCGGGACCTCGCGGATGGCCCGCTCCGGCAGTTCGTAGAGGCGTACGCCCTCGTACGGGGTCTCGATCGCGAGCGGCAGCACGTCGAACTGGTCGCCCTTGCCGCGCCACCCGAAACCCCGCATCGCGGCGGTGAACTGTTCCTGCCGGGCGTCGCCGACCGGGCAGCCGTCGGCGCCGCGGTAACCGGCGTAGCGGATGAGCTGCTCGTTCCAGATGCGGGCGTACGGCCGGCCGGGCTCGGCGGCAGCGAAGATGCTGATGACCGGGCGGATCTGGTTGCTGCCCGCCGTCTGCAGATGATTGACCAGCAACGAGAAGATCTCATCGGCCGTACGGGCCCGGCGGCGATCCAGAACGACGAGGCTGCGCCAGTAGAGACGGCCGATGCATCGGCTCGCGTTGCGCCAGGCCAGTTTGGCGCCGTAGGCGAGTTCCTCGGTGGTGTGCACATAGGTGCCGGTGGCCGCGATCTGCGCCCGGACGATCGCCAGCCGGGGCTCGACCGGTCCGAGCCGCAGGTTCTCCGTGTAGCACTGCCGCAGAAAGTCCTCGGCCTCACCGGGATCCGCGGGCGCCGTCGGGTCCCAGGGTTCGATCGGTGTGTCCCGATAGCCGGGCACGTTCATCGGCGCCTCCCACCGTGTCGCTGATCGGTATGGGAGATTCGCACGGTCCGGCCCGGTATCGGACAGACAGCCTGTGCGACATAAAAACGCGGCCTCTCCGTTAAGAGAGGCCGCGTCCTGATTTGTGCGTTTACTCGCCGGGCGTCGACTTCGCGATCTGCATCAGGAACTCGACGTTCGTGCGGGTCTGCTTGAGCCGGTCGAGCAGCAGGTCGAGCGCCGCCCCCGAGTCGAGCGAGTGCAGCACCTTCCGGAGCTTGTGGATGATCGCCAGCTCTTCCTTGCCGAGCAGGATCTCTTCCTTACGCGTGCCGGACGGGTCGATGTCGATGGCCGGGAAGACCCGCTTGTCGGCGATCTTGCGGTCGAGCTTGAGCTCGGCGTTACCCGTGCCCTTGAACTCCTCGAAGATCACCGTGTCCATCATCGAGCCGGTCTCGACCAGCGCGGTCGCGAGGATGGTGAGCGAGCCACCGTTCTCGATGTTGCGCGCCGCACCCAGGAACCGCTTCGGCGGATAGAGAGCCGTCGAATCGATACCACCCGACATGATGCGACCGGAGGCCGGCGCGGCCAGGTTGTACGACCGGCCGAGCCGCGTCACCGAGTCGAGCAGGACGACCACGTCGTGGCCGAGCTCGACCAGGCGCTTGGCCCGCTCGATCGCCAGCTCGGCGACCGTGGTGTGGTCCTGCGGCGGACGGTCGAACGTGGCCGCGACGACCTCGCCCTTGACCGAGCGCTGCATGTCGGTGACCTCTTCGGGCCGCTCGTCGACCAGCACGACCATCAGGTGGCACTCGGGGTTGTTGTGGGTGATCGCGTTGGCGATCGCCTGCAGCACCATCGTCTTGCCAGCCTTGGGCGGCGAGACGATGAGTGCCCGCTGGCCCTTGCCGATCGGCATGACCAGGTCGATGACGCGCGTGGTCAGGATGTGCGGCTCGGTCTCGAGACGCAGACGCTCCTGCGGGTACAGCGGGGTGAGCTTGTAGAACTCCGGACGGCGCCGGGCCTCCTCGGGCTCCATCCCGTTGATCGTGTCCAGCCGGACCAGCGGGTTGTACTTGTCACGGCGCTGGTCGCCCTGGCCGCTGTCGCGGGGCGCGGCCCGCACGGCGCCGGTGACCGCGTCGCCGCGGCGCAGGCCGTGCTTCTTGACCTGCGACATCGACACATACACGTCGTTCGGGCCGGAGAGGTAACCGGTTGTGCGGACGAACGCGTAGTTGTCGAGCACGTCGAGGATGCCGGCCACCGGGACGAGCACGTCGTCCTCGTTGACGTGCGGCTCGCGGCCGCCGCTGTCGCGCTGACCGCCCTCGTTGCCGTCGCGGTCACGGCCACGCCGGCGATCGCGGAAGCGGCTGCGCCGGCTCCGGCGGCCGCCTTCGCCACCGTCGTTGTCGTCGTCCTCGTCGTTGTTGTTGTTGCGGCCCTGATCGCGGCCGTCGTTGCGCGGACGCTCGTCGCGCTGACGGTCGTCGCGGGGACGGTCGTCGCGGGGACGGTCCTCACGAGGACGGTCCTCACGGGGGCGGTCGTCACGGGACCGGTCGTCACGGGGGCGGTCGTCGCGCTGCCGGTCGTTGCGCTGGCGGTCGCGGTTGCGCTCGCCCCGCTCCGGACGCTCGATGCGCTCGGCCGTCTCGGTTTCGGCGACCGGAGCCGGCGTCTCGCGGGACTCCCGCGGCTCGCGGGACTCACGGGGCTCCCGCGACTCACGGGGCTCGCGGGAGTCACGCTGGTCGCGGTTGCGGCCGCGGCGGCTGCCACCCTCGGCGACCGGGGCCGCCTCCGGCTGCGCGGCAGCGATCGGCGTCACCTCGGCCGGAGCAGCGCTGATCGGACCGGTGGGGGCGTCGGCCGGAGCGGTCTGCACGACGGGCGGCTCGGCCTTGGCCGACGCGGCCACGGGGGCCGTGGCGACGACGGGGGCCGGGGCGGTCGCGGCGGGCTCGGCCGCAGCGGTGGCGGCCTTGGCGGCCTGGCTGCGGCGCGGCGCCGGTGCGCTCTCGGCGGGCGCACCGCCGCTCTGGCGCTCGGTGATCGCGGTGATCAGTTCGCCCTTGCGCATGCGCGCGGTGCCGGAGATGCCGAGGGACGCGGCGAGGCTCTGCAGCTCGGGCAGCAGCATCGCGGACAGGCCGGTGCCGCCACGGCGGCGCTTCGTGGCCGTCGCGGTGGGGCCGGCGCCGGCGTCAGCGACGTCAGAAACACCCGACGTCACGTCGGTGGTGTCGCTCAATGGATTCCTTCCGTCGGAAAAAGCCCGAGACTCCCGGTTCTGCAGCCTGGTGGCCGGGAGTTCCGGTTACCCGCCTCGCCAAGCGGCGCGGGAAAATTGTGCAGCACGGCAGCTCGACGGTGTCCCTGCCCGTCAGGGGATGACGAGTAGGTCTCGGCGAGTGCAGCGACATTTCTGCTGCTGCCCGGCGTGTGCCTGTGGAGAGGTGAGACGGCCAGGAAGGCCATGGGAGTCTCGGGGTGCGCGCCGAATAGCAGAGATCGCTTGCTTCGCGGCTGTGCTAGGTCTATGAGCGTAGTCAACTCGTGCGACCTGCGGCAACAGGGCCCCGCTAGGCGAGTTCCACCATACTCCCTTTGACAAGAGCTCCGGCGCCATCCACGCCCAACGACTCGGCGCGCCATTCTGTTCCCGGGTGGAAATCGGCGGGCACCTGGGTCAATGCCAGCACCGAGGGCCCGGCGCCACTCACCACGGCGGCCACGCCGACCGAACGCAGCGACGCCACGAGCGACGCCGTGCCGGGCATTCCGACGGCGCGGTAACCCTGGTGCAGACGGTCCTCGGTGGCCGCCCAGAGCAGGTCGGGATCGCTGGTCAGCGCATGGGTCAGCAGCGCCGCGCGGCCGGCGTTGAAGGAGGCATCGGCGTGCGGCACGGTGGACGGCAGCGCGGCGCGCGCCGAGGACGTGTATCCGCGCTCGGCCGGAATGAAGACTGTCGGATGTACGTTGCTCGCCGGCTCGATGCGTACGGCCCGCGCGCCGGTCGCCTCGGTCCAGGCGATGGTGAAACCGCCGAGCAGACACGGCGCCACGTTGTCGGGATGACCCTCGAGCCGGGCCGCGATGGCCAGCGCGGCCTCGTCGCCGATCGTCTGCCGGCCGTTCGCCACCAGACCGCGGGCGAGTTGCACGCCGCCGACGATGGCCGCCGACGACGAGCCGAGCCCGCGCGCCTGCGGGATGCGGTTGACGCACTCCACGGCCAGGCCGGGCGGGCGCTCGCCGAACTCGTCGAAGGTGGCCAGCATCGCCCGCAGCACCAGATGGGTCTCGTCGCCGGGCAACTCGCCCGCGCCCTCGCCGCTGACCGTCACCGTGAAGCCACTTTCGGTGACCCGGGCGGTGAGGTCGTCGTAGAGCGTCAGCGCGAGGCCCAGGGCGTCGAAGCCGGGACCGAGGTTGGCGCTGGTGGCCGGCGTGCGTACGGAAACCGGCTCGGTGACGAAGGTCAGGCCCATCGCCACATGCTAGGGCTTGATCTTCTGTCGTACCCGGCCGGTAGGTTCGGCGCCGTGATTGAGTTCGGATCCTTCATCGGGTTCTTCGTCGTCCAGTTCCCGGTGCTCGCGGTGCTGGCCGGTGGCCTGATCGTGCTGGCGTCACCGGCCCGCCGGCTGCCCGGGCGCAGCCACACGCTGGCCCGCGCCGGCCTGATCGTGCTGCTGGCCGAGACCCTCACGTCGCTGATCTGGAACATCGCGTTCGTCCAGATTGTCGGCCGCTCCGGCTGGTCGGCGACGCAGTTCGGGTTGATCAGCAGCATCGTCGGCTTCATGCTCGCGGTGTTCTTCGCGGCCGGGCTGGGGTTGCTGGTCGGGGCGTTCGCGACGATCCGGTCCGAGGCGGCCCGGGTCACCGTCCCGCCATCAGTCGGTCCCGACCGCTGACGGTTCCGAGCGGGCCACGTTGCGCACGGCGATCCGCCAGCCGATCGCGTAGAGCAGGGTGACCAGGCCGCAGCCGGCCAGAATGACTCGCTCGTCGACCAGGTCGACCACGGCGGTCGCGCCCAGCTGACTGACCGCGATGGCCAGCGTGGCCAGCATCAGGTCGGTCGAGAAGACCCGTCCGCGCAGCCGGTCGGGCACCTCGCCCTGCAACGCATAATTCGAGAGCACCCAGTTCGCGCCGCCGGCGAGGTGCGCGACGAAGACGAGCGCGAGCACCAGCGGGAACCACGCGGCCACGGCCACACCCAGATAGCCGATCCCGTAGAGCGCCATCGAGAGCGCCAGCCCGGGAAAGAGCCACGAGCGGCGGCGGATGACCGGGCCCAGCACGAACGGGCCGGCCAGCGCACCGGCCCCGCGTACGGCGAAAAGCAGGCCGGCGCCGAGCACACCGGCCCCGTGCAGCCCGGCGATCAGCGGGAAGACGGTCAGCACCCCGTTGCCCAGGCCGGCCGCCATCTTCACGGTGACCAGCGCCCGGATGCGCGGGTTCTGCCGCAGATAGCCGAACGACTCGCGCAACGCGTGCCGGGTGCGCGGCGCCGGGGTGCCCGCCTCGCGGCCGGTCTGCAGGGGACGGCGGATCGTGGCGGTCAGCGCGGCGCCCAGGATCAGCAGCCCGGCGGTGATGCCGAAGCACGCGTACGGGCCGAAGGCCGCACCGATCACGCCGCCGAGCGAGGCGCCGACGATCGTCATCGTGCCCCAGGCCGAGCCCGAGACGGTGTTGGCCGCGGCCAGGTCGTCCGGGTCGACGACGTTGGGCAGCGCGGCCGAGGCGGCCGGGGAGTAGAACGCCTTCGCCACGGCCATCGCCCCGATGGCGACCAGCGCCAGTGGCGCCGTGGCGGCCGAGCGGACCGTGAACAGCAGGAGAACGGCCACCACCGCGGCCAGATTGGCGCTGATCAGGATCTTCCGCCGGTCGAACCGGTCGGCGATCGTGCCGGTGTACGGCAGAAGCAGCGCGTTGATGCCGGTGTCGGCGGCCAGCACCAGGCCGCCCCAGATGCCGCTGCCGGTGAGCTCGGGCAACAGCACGAGCAAGGGAACCATCACGAACCAGTCGGCGCCGAAGACGACGAGCTCGGCCGCGAAGAGCCGCCGGAAGTCCCGGTTACGAGTAACGACCGAAAACGCTGCTGCCACGTACACGGACGTTACCGGGCGGCCGGATCGTGATCCGGCCGCCCGGGGTCTCTACTCCGTGGACGGGTCGGGGCGCTTCGGCATCTTCAGCACCTCGAACTGGTCGGTGTAACCGCGCAGCGCGCCGCTCGGCTGGGGCTTCGGCTCGTCGGCCTCGACCGGCCCGTCGGCGTCCGGCGCCACCGGCTCCTCGGGCGGGCTGACCTGACCCCGCTTGGCCAGCCGCTTGAGCCGCCGCTTCTCGTTGCGGTTCTCGACCATGGTGTAGAGCGTCGGCACCAGCACCAGGGTCAGCAGCGTCGAGCTGATCAGACCGCCGATGACCACAATGGCCAGTGGCTGCGAGATGAAGCCGCCCTCACCGGTGAGGCCGAGCGCCATCGGGATCAGCGCGAAGATGGTCGCGATGGCGGTCATCAGGATCGGCCGCAGACGGTGCCGGCCACCCTCGATCACCGCCTCCTGCACGCCCATGCCGGCCGCTCGGTAGTGGTTGATCAGATCCATCAGCACGATGGCGTTGGTCACCACGATGCCGACCAGCATCAGCACACCGATCAGCGCGGGCACGCCGAGCGGGGTGCCGGTGATCAGCAGCAGGGCGATGGCGCCGGTGGCCGCGAACGGGATCGAGACCAGCAGGATCACCGGCTGGATCAGGCTGCGGAACGTCGCCACCATGATGATGAAGACGATCGCGATCGCCGCCAGCACGGCCAGCCCCAGCTGCTGGAACGCTTCGGCCTGGTCGGCGCTGGCGCCGCCGATGGACGCCGAGGCGCCGGCCGGCAGGGTCAGGTCGTCCAGCTTCTTCTGCAGCTCACGGGTGGACGCGCCGAGGTCGGAACCGGTGGCCGTGCCGGTGACGGTGACCGTGCGGTCGCCGTCGACGCGGGTCACCTCTTCGGGGCCGCTGACCTCCTTGACCTCGGCCAGCGTGCCGAGCGGCACGATGCCGCGGGCCGAGGTGATCGGCATGCGGCGCAGTGCGGCCGGGTCGGCGGGCGCCGAGCCGAACGAGATCACGACGTCCTGGCCGGAGCCGTCGACCGACATCTGACCCGCGGGCGCCGACCGGAACGCGCCGGCGACGCTCTGCGCGATGCCCGCCTCGGTCAGGCCGTACTGGGCCGCCACCTCGCGCTTCACCGACACCTGCAGCCGCGGCACGCTGGCCGCGAGCGAGCTCTTCACCTCGATGACGCCGCCGGTGGCCGACATCGCCTGCTGAACCTGCTCACTGGCCTGGGTGAGCACGTCGAGGTCGGCCGCCTTCACCTGGACGGAGAGCTCGTTGCCGCCACCGAGACCGGAGCTGTCGCCACCGATGCTGACCTCGCCGACGCCGTTCATGCCGGCGAACTTGTCGCGCAGCTCGTCGGTCAGCTTGACCGCGTCGGCGTCCTCCTCGAGCCCGACGTTGAAGCTGGCCGTGCTCGCGCCGCCACCGCCGACGAACGGGTTGAAGTCGCCGCCGCTGCCCAGCGACACCTGGTAGGTCTTGACGCCCTCGGTGTCGGCCAGCACCTGCTCGACCTGCTTGGCCGCGGCGTTGGTGGCGGCCAGGTTGGTGCCGACCGGCATCTCCTGCGAGATCGAGAGCGAGTCTTGGCCCGACTGGTCGAGGAAGTTCGTCTCGAGCCGGGTGGACAGGCCCAGCGTGCCGATCAGCACGGCGAGGCCGATCGCCAGCGTCGTCCAGCGCCGCTTGGTGGCGAAGTTGATCACCGGCAGATAACCGCGCTGCAGCGGGCTGCGCCGCTCCTTCTCCTCGGCGGCCTGACGGACGGCCTCGGAGTCGGCCCCGGCCGGCGGCGGCTTGAGGAACCAGTACGCCAGCACGGGCACCACGGTCAGGGCCACGAACAGCGAGGCCAGCAGGGCCACGGTCACAGTGATGGCGAACGACGAGAAGATCTGCCCGACGAACCCGCCGACCAGGGCGATCGGGGCGAACACGGCCACCGTGGTCAGGGTGGACGCGGTCACCGCGCCGGAGACCTCACGGACGGCCGAGATGATCGCGTGGACCTTCGGTTCCCCGTACTCGAGATGTCTCTTGATGTTTTCGAGGACGACAATCGAGTCGTCGACCACCCGCCCGACCGCGATGGTCAGCGCGCCCAGGGTGAGCAGGTTGAGGGTGAAGTCGCCGATCCACAGCGCGATCAGGGCGATCAGCACCGACAGCGGGATCGACACGGCCGTGACCAGCGTCGAGCGCACCGACAGCAGGAAGACCAGGATGACGATCACGGCCATCACCAGGCCGAGCAGACCCTCGGTGGTGAGGCTCTCGATCGAGCGCTCGACGAACGGCGCCTGGTCGACGACGACGGTCAGCGTGGCCCCGGAGGCGGTCTGCAGGTCGGCCAGCTTGTCGCGGACCGCGTGCGAGATGTCGACCGGGTTGCCGTCGGGCCGCGCGGTGACGGCGATGCCCAGGCTGTCCTGGCCGTCGGTGCGGGTGTACGAGGTGGCCGCGGGCAGTTTGCTCTCGACCGTGGCGACCGAGCCGAGCTGAACCGGGCCGCGGGAACCGGTGAGGTAGACCTGCTTGAGCTGGTCGATCGAGGTGAGCGGCGTGCCGACCTGCACGGTCAGCGAACGGCTGCCCTCGGCCACCGCGCCGGCGGGCACCGAGATGCCGTTCTGCTGGAGCACCGTGGTGATCGACTGAGGGGTGACCCCGGCCGCGGTGAGCTTGGCGAAGTCGGGCGTGATCACGACCTGCGCCGCGCGGGCGCCGGTGATCTGCGTGTCCCGGACGCCCTCGATCGCGTTGAGTTCCGGGACGACGGTGTCGTTGAGCTTCTCGAGCAGTTCGCTCTCGTCACCGCCGCCCGAGGCGGCCAGCACGATCGCCGGGATGTCGTCCGTGCCGCCCGCGAAGATCGTCGGAGTGACGTTGTCGGGCAGGCTCGGCTGCACCCGGTTGACCGCGGTCGTCAGCTGGTTGACCGCGCTGTCGATGTCGGTGCCGAAGACGAAGGCGACGGTCACGGTCGCGATGCCCTCGCGGGTGCTCGACGTGACGCTGTCGATGCCGTCGAGGCCCTTCGCCGCGTCCTCGAGCGGTTCCGTGATCTGGTCCTGAATGATCTCGGGACCGGCGCCCGGCAACGTCGCCGTGACGAAGGCCGCGGGGAACTCGATCGACGGGAACAGCTGCTGTTTCAGCGATGGGATGGCGAAGAGGCCGTAGCCGGTGATGATGATGGCGATCAGGGCGACGAGCCCTCTGTTGGCCAGGCTCAGCCGGGTCAGGAATGACATGTGCGCTCCCCCGGTAATAGTTCGTCCAGCATAAATAGTTTGCCCGACACGAACAAATGGTTTTCTGCCGGGGTGCGCTGGTACGGTCCGTCATGAGATGGACGCAGCCCGGCCATCAGCGCGTCACAGAGGAGGGTCCGCCGCGGTGGCCGATAGACAACAACTCATCGCGGACATTATGGGCGCGCAGCAGCGCCTGCAGGACCTGATCGCCGAGGACCGGGCCGACCCGCTGTTCTCGTCGCATCTGACCCTGTCGCAGCTTAAAATCCTCATGCTGCTCGCCCGCCACGGCTCTGTCTCGGGCAGCGAACTGGCCGGCATGCTCGGAGTCGGCGCGGCCGCGCTGACCGGCATGATCGATCGGCTCGTGGTGCAGGATCTGGTGGCACGCACGGAGGACGTGCACGACCGGCGGGTCCGCCGGATCGCGCTGACACGCACGGGCCGCGATCTCATCGGGAGCATCTTCAATGCCGGTGAGGAGAAGATGCGTACGCTCCTCAGCCGTCTCTCAGCCGAGGAGCTCGATCTGGTGGCTCAGGCCACCGCGTTGATCGTCAAGGCCGCCGAATCAGGCTAGGCCCAGCTCCCGCGCGGCGGTCAGCACGTCGTTCTGGATGGTCGTCGGCGACGGGGCGGTCGAGATGGCCCACTCCGGGTCCTTGAGGCCGTGCCCGGTGACCGTGCAGACGACGGTCGACCCGGTCGGGATCTTGCCCGCGGCCGCCTGCTGCAGCAGGCCGGCGACGCTGGCCGCGCTGCCGAGCTCGACGAACACGCCGACCTCACGGGCGAGCAGCCGATAGGCCGACAGGATCTCCCGGTCGGTGACGGCGGAGATCAGGCCGCCCGAGGCGTCGCGGGCGTCGAGCGCCTTGGTCCAGCTGGCCGGGTTGCCGATGCGGATGGCGGTGGCGATCGTCGAAGGCTCGTCCACGACCTGGCCGGAGACGAGCGGCGCGGCGCCCGAGGCCTGGAAACCGAACATGTGCGGCAGGCGGGTGCTGTTGCCCGCCTCCTTGTCCTCCTGATAGCCCATCCAGTACGCCGAGATGTTGCCGGCGTTGCCGACCGGCAGGCAGTGGATGTCGGGGGCGTCCCCCAGGGCCTCGACGATCTCGAAGGAGGCCGTCTTCTGGCCGTGCAGCCGGAAGATGTTCACCGAGTTGACCAGCGAGACCGGAAAATCCTGGGACAGCTTCGAGGCCAGCGCCAGGCAATCGTCGAAGTTGCCGTTGACCTGCAGCAGCTTCGCGCCGTGGACGAGGGCCTGGGCCAGCTTGCCCAGCGCGATCTTGCCCTGCGGCACGAGCACCGCGCACGTCACCCCGGCCCGGGCCGCGTACGCCGCGGCGGAGGCACTGGTGTTGCCGGTGGACGCGCAGATGATCGCCTTGGCGCCCTCCTCCACGGCCTTGGACACGGCCATGGTCATGCCGCGGTCCTTGAACGAGCCGGTCGGGTTGGCCCCCTCGACCTTGAGGTAGACGTCGGCCCCCGTACGGGCGGAGAGCACCGGCGCGGGCACGAGCGGCGTGTTGCCCTCGTGCAGCGTGATCACCGGGGTCTTGTCGGTGACCGGAAGCCGGTCCCGATATGCCTCGATGAGTCCCCGATACATGACTGTGCTCCTCACGGTTGGCCTCGACGCCCAAGAGTGGCGCAGGTTGCCGAATCTTGGGACAGAAAGTTCACTTCCTGGGACAGGGTGGGCGGTTCAGGCACCACCCTCGACCCGCAGGACGCTGGCGATCGACCGCACGATGTCCAGCCGCGACAGATCCTCCACGGTCGCGGCCAGGTTGGCGTCGGGCGCGCCGTGGGTCACGATGACCAGCTTGGCGTCCTCCTCGCGGCCGGACTGGCGTACGGTCGCGATCGACACCTCGTGCTGGGCGAAGACACCGGCCACACTGGCCAGCACGCCCGGCCGTTCGGCCACGTCGAGGCTGATGTGATACCTCGTCACGGCCTCGCCGATCGGGCGTACGGGCAGATGGGCGTAATTGCTCTCGCTCGGCGCGCGGGTGCCGGAAAGCCGGTTGCGGGCCGCCGCCACGATGTCGCCCAGCACCGCGCTTGCGGTCGGCGTGCCACCCGCCCCACGGCCGTAGAACATGAGCTGACCGGCCGCCTCGGCCTCGACGAACACCGCGTTGAAGGCGTCGCCCACCCCGGCCAGCGGGTGGCTGCGCGGGATCATCGCCGGGTGCACCCGGACGCTCACCGATTCCTGCCCGGACGAGTCGGGGCCGCGCTCGGCGATGCAGAGCAGCTTGATCGTGCAGCCCATCTCCTTGGCGCTGGCCATGTCGCCCGCGGTCACGCCGGTCATCCCCTCGCGGAAGACATCGGCCGCAGTGACCCGCGAGTGGAAGGCGAGCGAGGCGAGGATGGCCGCCTTGGCCGCGGCGTCGAAGCCCTCGACGTCGGCCGTCGGGTCGGCCTCGGCGTACCCCAGCTCGGTGGCCTCGTCGAGCGCCTCGTTGAACCCGGCCCCGGAGGAGTCCATCGACGAGAGGATGAAGTTCGTCGTGCCGTTCACGATGCCGGTGACCCGGGTGACCCGGTCGCCGTGCAGCGACTCGCGCAGCGGGCGCAGCAGCGGGATCGCGCCGGCCACGGACGCCTCGTAGTAGAGGTCGGCGCCGCCCTCGGCCGCCGCGTCGTGCAGCACCGCGCCGTCCTCGGCCAGCAGCGCCTTGTTGGCCGTGATCACGCTCTTGCCGGCCCGCAGCGCCTCGACCAGCCAGGTGCGGGCCGGCTCGATGCCGCCCACCACCTCGACCACCACGTCCACGTCCTCGCGCTTGACCAGGCCGAGCGCGTCGGTGGTGAACAGCTCGGGGTCGACGGGCAGCTCACCGCGCTCGCGGCCGAGCCGGCGCACCGCGATCCCGACGATCTCGAGAGGGGCGCCGATCCGGGCGGTCAGGTCCTCGGCCTGGGCGTTCAGCAGGCGTACGACTTCCGACCCGACCGTGCCACAGCCCAGCAGGGCCAGGCGGACGCTCTTTTCAGGCTGGCTCATCCCACATCCAATGCGAGCAGGTCGTCCTCGGTCTCCCGCCGCACGACGACGCGCGAGGCGCCATCGCGCACGGCCACCACGGGCGGCCGAGGGACGTGGTTGTAGTTGCTGGCCATGCTCCGGCAATAGGCGCCGGTGCCGGGCACGGCAAGAAGATCTCCGGGCTGCACGTCGGCGGGCAGGAATTCATCCTTCACGACGATGTCCCCGGATTCACAATGCTTTCCCACCACGCGGGCCAGCAACGGCTCGGCCGGGCTGGCCCGCCCGGCCAAAGTCGCCGAGTAGGACGCGTCGTAGAGCGCCGTACGGATGTTGTCGCTCATGCCGCCGTCGACACTCACGTACGTCCGGATGCCGTCGACGTCCTTGACCGTGCCGACCTCGTACAGCGTGAGGACCGCGGGCCCGACGATGGCCCGGCCCGGCTCGATCGAGAGACGCGGCTTGCGCAGCTGCGCCTGCTCGCACTCCGACTCGACGATCTTGTGGAGTCGTTTGGCCAGGTCGCCCGGGCTGCTGGGGTCGTCCTGGGTGGTGTAGGCGATGCCGAAACCGCCGCCCAGGTCGAGGTCCTCGAGCTCGACGCCGCGCGCGTCGCGGATCTGCGCCTGCAGCTCGATCACGCGGCGGGCCGCCACCTCGAAGCCGTTGGTGTCGAAGATCTGCGACCCGATGTGCGAGTGCAGACCCTTCAGATTGAGTACGCCCTCGTCGAGGATCTTGACGGCGGCGGCGAACGCCGCGCCGCCGGCCAGCGAGAACCCGAACTTCTGGTCCTCGTGAGCGGTCGCGATGAACTCGTGAGTGTGTGCTTCGACACCCACCGTGACGCGAACCAGGACATCCGGCGCTTTGTTCATTTCCCGGGCCAGCGCGGTGAGCCGGTCGATCTCGTCGAACGAGTCGACGATGATCCGGCCCACTCCGGCTTCGAGCGCCCGCCGCAGTTCCGAGACGGACTTGTTGTTGCCGTGGAAGCCCAGCCGCTCGGCCGGGAAGCCGGCCGCGAGCGCGACCGCCAGTTCGCCACCCGAACACACGTCGAGGTGCAGACCCTCCTCGTCGATGATCCGGACGACGGCCTTGCACAGGAACGACTTGCCGGCATAGAAGACGTCGCAGTCGGAGAACGCCGCGGCGAAATCACGGCAGCGGGAGCGCAGATCGTCCTCGTCCAGCAGATAGGCCGGGGTGCCGTGCTCGGCCGCCAGGTCGATGACGCTCACGCCACCGATCTCGAGATGCCCGGCCTCGGCCCGGCGCACGGTCCGCGGCCAGAGCTCCGGCACGAGGGCGTTCACGTTCTCGGGCGTACGCAACCAGGCCGGGCCCCGCTGTCCGAGGTCGCCGTGCAGCGCCCCGGCCTCATGAGCTCGCATCCCTACATCCTTTCGGGCGCCGAGACGCCGAGCAGGCCCAACCCGTTGGCAATCACCGTACGGGTGGCGTCGTTGAGCCACAGCCGCGCGACGTTGACATCGGTGATGGGTTCGTCGCCCTGCGGCTTCACGCGGCATTTGTCATAGAAACGGTGGTAGGCGCCGGCGACCTCTTCGAGATAGCGCGCGACGTGGTGCGGCTCGCGCAGCTCGGCCGAGCGGGCCACCACGGCCGGGTATTCGCCCAGCGCCTTGAGAAGCTCGTTCTCCTTCTCGTGGCTGAGCAGCTCGGGGTGGAAGCCGGCCGCGTCGCCCCGGGTCAGGCCGATCTCGGACGCCTGCAACGCCACGTTGAACGTACGGGCGGCGACGTATTGCACGTAGTAGACCGGGTTGTCGTTGGTGGCCCTGGTCCAGACGGCGATGTCGAGGTTGATCGGCGAGTCCGACGAGTAGCGGGCCAGCGCGTACCGCGAGGCGTCGACACCGAGCGCCTCGACGAAGTCCTCCAAGGTCACCACCGTGCCGGCCCGCTTGCTCATGCGTACGGGCTCGCCGTCACGCACCAGGTTGACCAGCTGGCCGATCAGGATCTCGAGGTTGCGCGACGGGTCGTCGCCGAAGCACGCGGACATCGCCTTCATCCGGCCGATGTAGCCGTGGTGGTCGGCGCCCAGCATGATCACGACGCGCTCGAAGCCGCGCTTGCGCTTGTCGAGGTAGTAGGCGCAGTCGGCCGCGAAGTACGTCCAGTCGCCGTCCGACTTGCGCAGCACCCGGTCCTTGTCGTCGCCGAACTCGGTCGTCCGCAGCCAGGTCGCGCCGTCGGCCTCGAACACGTGCCCCTGCTCGCGCAGCCGGTCGAGGGCCTCCTGCAGCTCGCCCCGGTCGTGCAGGTCCTTCTCGTTGAAATACGTGTCGAAGTGCACGCCGAACTCGGTGAGCGACTGCTTGATCTCGGCGAACATCAGCTCGACGCCGATCCGCCGGAACGTCTCGAGTGCCTCCGGCTCCCCCAGCCGCAGCACGTCGGGCGCCTCGGCCACCACGGCGGCGGCGATCTCGGCGATGTACTCCCCGCCGTAGCCGTCCTCGGGGGCGGGCTCGCCCTTCGCGCTCGCGTACAGCGACTTCGCGAACCGGTCGATCTGGGACCCGGCGTCGTTGAAGTAGTACTCCGTGCCGACCGTCGCCCCCGCCGCGCGCAGCAGCCGGGAAAGGGCGTCGCCGACCGCGGCCCACCGCACGCCGCCGATGTGCACCGGCCCGGTCGGGTTGGCCGAGACGAACTCGAGGTTGATCCGCTCGCCGGTCAGAGTGTCGGTGTGCCCGTATTCGGCGCCGGCCAGCACGATGTCACGCGCCAGGACACCGGCGGCGGCCGCGTCGAGCCGGATGTTGAGGAAGCCGGGCCCGGCGATCTCCACCGACTTGACGCCGGGCTGGCGGCTCAGCTCCCCGGCCAGGGCGGCGGCCAGCTCCCGCGGCGCCACTCCGGCCTTTTTGCCCAGCTGCAGGGCTAGCGTGGAGGCGTAGTCACCGTGCTCGGGGTTGCGGGGTCGCTCGACCGTGGTGGCCTCGGGCAGAGCCGACGTGTCGAGCCCGCGGGTCTCGAACACGCTACGAGCAGCTGAGAGAACGGTGGCAGCAAGCTTGGCGGGAGTCACCCAGCCATGCTATCGGGGGTAGACTTCGTCGCTCGGTGGCCACCCGAGCCCCGCCCTCCCTCTTTCAAGGAATCGACGAGGCACGATGAGCATGAGCACGCCGGGTCCCGAACGGGTCCCGTCCTCAGTCAAGGTCACCAAGACCTCCGGCCAGGGCAAGCCGCCGTCCGGCGCTTCCACCGCTCCCGCCGGGAAGAAGCCCGGCGCCAAAGGCCCGGCCGGCAAGGGCGGCGGCAAGGGCCGCAAGCCGGTCACCCCGGTCAAGGTCGCGGGCAGCCGCAACTGGGGCCCGATCGCCGTGGCCGGCGTGGTCGTCCTGCTCGCCGTCGGCATCATCGGCTACGGCGTCTACGCGGCCGTGCAGGGCTCACGCGACTGGCAGGACAAGGCCTCCGAGATCGCCGGCGTGGTCAACTACCGCAAGCAGGACAACGCGGCGATCAACGACACCTCGCACAAGGACGGCCCGCAGAAGTACGTGACCAGCCCGCCGGTCGGCGGGGCGCACAACGCGACCCCGCAGAACTGCAACGGCGACGTCTACACCGAGCCGATCGCCAACGAGCACGCGGTCCACAGCCTCGAGCACGGCGCCGTCTGGATCACCTACAAGCAGGGCCTCCCGGCCGACCAGGTCGAGGTTCTGAAGAAGAAGGTCGAAGGCCAGGACTACACGTTGATGTCGCCGTACCCGGGCCTCGACAAGAACGTGTCCGTGCAGGTCTGGGGCTTCCAGCTCAAGACCGACGACGTCAACGACTCCAAGATTGACGAATTCATCAAGGACACCCGCCTCGTCTCCGCCCTCGAGCCCGGCATCTCGTGCTCCGGCGGCAACACGACGACCGGCCCGGTCCAGGCCGCCGGCAACGGCGCCGTGATGAACAAGTAATGACTGTCTCGACGCACGGCGCGGCGGCCGACGCCGCCGCGCCGCTCGACGGGGAGGAACCGGCCCGGCGCTCCCGCGGCCCGCTGTGGCTCGTGCTGACGCTCGTGCTGGGCATCGCGCTCGGCATCGGGATCGGCCTGTCGATCCCCCACTTCACCAAGCCCGGTGACGACTCGGTCGAGGCCGGCTTCCTGCGCGACATGTCGACCCACCACGGCCAGGCCGTCGAGATGTCGATGATCGCCCACCAGAAGTCCGACGACCCCGAGATCGTCTACGTGGCCAACGACATCGCGCTCACCCAGCACGGCCAGATCGGCTACATGCAGGCCTGGCTGCGCGACTGGGGCCTGAGCCCGACCGGCAGCCAGCCACCCATGGCCTGGATGCCGAACTCGGCCGGCTCGATTGTCAACGGCCTCATGCCCGGCATGGCCACCCCCGCACAGCTGACCGAGCTGCGCGCCGCCAGCGGCAAAGAACTCAACATCCAGTTCCTGACCCTGATGCGCCAGCATCACCTGGGCGGCATCCACATGGCCCAGGAAGCGGTCAAGCTGTCCGACAACAAGGACATCGACTGGATCGCCCAGAGCATGGTCGCCTCGCAGCAGACCGAGCTGGGCCTGATCGACAACCTGCTCAAAAAGGCGCAGGCCAGCTGAAGTCTCGGTAACAAGCGAAAGCCCGGACCACCTCAAGGTGGCCCGGGCTTTTCAGCTTCTTAGTTGCGGACGCTGATCTGCGGGCTGTCCACGGTCATGTGGAGCGCCCCGCTTGACGTGTAGATCTTGACCCGGTTCTTCACCGTCTTGGTCGAGACGGGAAGGGTCTGCAGGTTGGTGTAGCTGCAGCAGAACCGGCCGGTCGTCGTGATGCGGCCCGACTTCAGCGGTGCGCGCTCGACGCCGTTCACCACGAACATCTCCTTGTAGGTGTAGATGCTCGAGTCGTACCGGTACATGTAGAAGTCGCCCCGAGTCGAGTTGCCGTCCGCGCCGTGGTTGACGCACACAGAAACGGTCGGGTGGGAGGACGAGCTGCATCCTCCGGCGGCGAATGCCGGCGAACCGGTGGCCACCGTGAGGCCGGTGGCCGCGATCGCGGCCGCAGCGACGTAGCTCAGGACTTTCTTCATGCGTGATCCTTTCGTATGGCCACGAGGACCATCGGTTTGGCGCACGCCTCACCGAGTTGCCGCCCTGTCGCCCCCGTGGCGTCAACGGCTCGTTCAACGTAGATCCATGTGCACGCGTCGATGTAGCGAAAGCGGGCACGGCCATTGACGGTCCGTGCACGCCTTCGCCCGCTCTTGCGCTCTGTGCGGCCGCCACTCCAGCGTCCGGCGCCGCTCGCCCTTGCGCTCCGCTACTCCGGCAACGCCGTCCGGCGGTAGGCCGCCGGCGTGATGCCGTACGTCGCGCGGAACAATCGGCCCGCATGCGCCGGGTTGGCCAGGCCCCAATCCCGGGCGATCGCCTGAACCGGCCGATCCCGGTTGCGCGGGTCGGCCAGGTCATGGCGCCACCCCTGCAGCCGGCGCCCCCGAATCCACGCCGAAACCGTGATTCCCTGCCCCGAAAACAGCTTGTGCAACTGCCGCACCGACATATGGTGGGCCTTCGCCAGAAAAGCCGGAGTCAAATCCGGATCGGCCAGATTGTCCTCGGCAAAACGCTGAATGCGCTGCAATTCACGATCCGGTTCCCCGATGTGCTCGTTCACAACGATAGAGAACAGATCGACCAGCACCCCGGAAAGACGCACCCGCTCGGCGTCCCCGATCCGGGGCAACTCACTGAAGAGCGCATGCAACGACTGGTGCAGAACCTGCCCCGACCCGGAACGCCCCGACAGCCGGGTCACCCCCGGCGTCACAGGACCCATCCCCCCACCGACCAGCACACGCGGGAACCGCACCGTGAGCCAATCCGCCAGAACGCCCCGGCCAGCGGCTTCGCCCGCCGGCGGCACCTCACAGACCATCGGCCGCGAGGCGTCACAAAGCGCCATGTCGGTCGGCGCCAGCGAGAGCGTGCCACCACCCTGCACCAGATCCATCCGCCCGCCGATGAGCAGGAACAGACGATAAGAGACGCCTTCCCGCCCCTTCAGAACCGGATCCACCACGCCACTGGAAAAGCAGCGGGTGCGAGACATAAAGATGTCCCCGCAATTCGAGAATTCCACTGCTTCATACCGGCCGAAGCCATGCGGTGCCGCACGCGCCATGACAATATCTCCCCCGTGAGAATGCCGCCATTGAGCTGCCCGGGGAGCATAACACCTGAAGTAAAGACGGATTGACGTGCAACTATTGCACCGAGGCGGTCCGCGCGGGCCCGGCCGGGGGACGCCACCCGCCCGGGGATACCGGTTGGCCCGAGCGCGGGACAGCCTGCTACTCTTTCCTCGCTGAGCCCCCGTAGCTCAGGGGATAGAGCGTCGCCCTCCGGAGGCGAAAGCGCAGGTTCGAATCCTGCCGGGGGCACAATTAGGCAGGCGTCGAGTGTCCGCGGAACGCGCGAACCGGCGCCATTGTGCTTTCTGGCCTGGGGCCCGAGCCCCAGACCCCGCGCCGGGGACACCCCGGAGCCCCATCTGACCGCTCACTCAGTGCGTCGAGGTCGGTCCGCACCGGTTCGCGCCCCCTCGCGGGTGGTTCTTTCGGCCCCGCTTGGCCACGTCTGAGCCTCGGCCCGACCGAGCATCCACCCCTCGTCGTGCTTCCGGAGGAAGATGACTACAGACCAGCACGAGGTGTGTAGACTTTCCTCCGTGGTTGACGGGCGCATTTCGCGCATAGACGTCCTTCATCGGCTCCCTGCCACCTTCACGTACTCGGAAGCGCGTCGGGGCGGGCTGTCCGATCGCCAGTTGTACCGCCTGCGAGATGACGGGATCATCGAGACCATCGGCCGGGGCCTGTTCCGCCGCACCGATGTGGACTCCCTCGCCGATGTCGATCTCCTGGAGATCGCTCGTCGGGCACCTCTGGCCACACTATGTCTGACCACTGCGCTGGCGCGACACGGGTTGATCGACGAGATCCCCTCGACGATTGATGCGGCGCTTCCGCGCGGCACCTACCGCCCCGCGGTCCAGGCGCCCGTGACCTGGCACCTTTTCGATCCCGCCACGTTCGAAACAGGACGGACGGTGGTGCCGCTCGACGAGCACGTCACGATCGGACTGTACGACGCGCCCCGGAGCATCATCGATGCCGCACGCATGCGCCACCGGGAAGGCAACGAACTCGTCTACGGGGCGCTACGACGCTGGTTGAGTCGACCGGGGTCCTCGCCATCGGACCTTCTCGCGATGGCCCGCCAATTCCCCCACGCCGAACGGCCACTACGCGAAGCCATGGAGATCCTCCTGTGAACGATCGGCCAACCCGCGCCACTGTCGCGGGCCGGGCATATCTGGACCTGCAGAACCTGGCTCGCCGGACCAAACGGCCGACCGACGAGTTGCATCAGCTCTACGCGCTGGAGGGCTTCCTCGCTCGGCTGGTCGAGTCCGACTACGCGCTCAACTGGCGGCAGCACGCCTGACCTTCCACGTCGACGTCAACGTCGGCGATACGATCTGGCCGGCGCCCCAGCCTGTGATGCTTCCTCGCCTGCTTGATGGCGATATCCGCGTTGTCGGATATCCACTTGCCATGGTGCACGCCGAAAGCTGGTCACCGCGATCCAACGTGGTGCTGCGAACACCCGCTGGCGCGACTTCGTCGACATCTATGCCCTCTCTCGGCGCCACGACATCGACGGTGATGATCTGACATCCGCCATCAAGAAGGTTGCCGAGTACCGCAAGGCGCGACTCGTTCCGCTAGGTGAGGCGTTGGGCGACTACGCGGTCCACGCTCAGCGGCGCTGGGCCGCTTGGCTTCGCAAGCAACGCCTCACTGACCAGGTCCCCGACGACTTCGGCTCGCTCCTCAGTGCGATCGGCGAGTTCGCTGATCCGGCCCTTCAAGACGACGCGACAGATCAGGCCTGGAACGCGGTACGTCTTACGTGGCTCCCGAAATCGCCCTCATCACAGAGAGCCGCCTCCTCCGCCAAATGAGCGTCGCCTTCCAGGGGCGAGAGCGCACAAAGAGCTCCGGTCCTCGGCAGCCCTCCGAGACGGCTGGGCCGCTGCGGAGGTTAATGGAGGTTGTTCAGGAACTTGGTGGTGGCGGCTACGGCCTCGGTCACGTGGGGGTCGCTGTTGTAGAAGTCGGTGTGGCGGGTGCTGTCCAGCCAGAGGGTTTTGTCGGCTTTCATGGCCCGGGCCAAGTCGGGGGAGCAATAGTCGTCGCGGCGGCCGTGGATGATCAGGCTGGGGGGCAACAGCGGGCGGATGGCCAGGACGTCCAAGGTCATCAGGCTGTGCAGGGAACCGCGGGTGACTCGGTTGGTCCAGTTTTCCGGGTGTTTCGAGTAGTACTCGTATGGTTCGTCGCCGGGCATTGCCGCCTCGCCGGTCTCGGCCACCGCGGGCAGGAAGTCGTCGTAGCGGTCGATCATGTCGGTCAAGGCTTTCCGGTACGCGTCGCGGCCCATCTGCTCGGCGAACCATGTGGGGCTGTTGTAGGCGCCGGCGATGCCGGCCGCCGCGATGATGCGCGGGTCGGTGGCGGCGGCGCGCATGGCGTAACCGCCGCCCAGGCAGATGCCGACGACGGCGACCCCGGAAACGCCGGGACGGTTGGTCAAGAAGCTCACCGCGGCGCGCAGGTCGGCCAGTTTGCCCTGGCTGTCCTCGTGTTGCGGACGGCCCTCACTCTCGCCGAAGCCGCGGTGGTCGAAGGCGAGCGTGGTGAATCCCTCGGCCGCGAACAGTTCGGCGTACCGGCCTGTCACCTGTTCTTTCACACCGGTGAAGGGTCCGGTGAGGACGATGGCCCGCGGGCCGGAAGTCTCGTGGAGGACGCCGGAGAGGGCCAGGCCCTCGCTGTGGACAGTCACGCGTTCGGTCACGCCGCGACATTAAGCTGCTACGCGACGGGAGGGCAGAAGGCACTTTCGCGTACCCATGAGGGCTGTCATGGATCTGGTCGTCCCGGACGTGCTCGAGGAAAGCTGCACCACCCGGCAGGCCTTGGAGCGTCTGTCCGCGAAATGGCGGGTGCTGCTGATCTATTCGCTGATGGCGGGGCCGCAGCGCCCGGCTGAGCTGCGGCGGCGGGTGCCGGGCATCACGCAGAAGATGCTGACCGAGACGCTGCGGGGCATGGAGGCCGACGGGCTGGTCGAGCGCCGGGTGATGAAGCACACCGCGCCGCAGCATGTCGAATACGGGCTGACCGAGCTCGGGTGCACGCTGCGGGAACCGCTCGCCGCGATCTGCGACTGGGCCGCACGGCACCCGGTCAGGCCGGCTCCCGTCGACTGATCTTGAGGAGCAGACCTTCCGGCGTACGTACGTGGAGCTGGTCGCCGTAATGGCGGTCGTGGGCCAGCCCGACGGCTGGGAAACCGGCGCCGTGCAGGTGCGCCTCGAGCTCGGCCAGCGGCATCGACGCGTCGAACGTGAGCTCGATCGTGTCTTCGCCGCGTTCGCGGTCGGGCGGACGTGACAGCAGTCGGATCTGGATCGTGCCGAGCTGCATGAGCACCCAGTCGCTGTCGTCGCCGCCGTGGACCACCTCGGCGCCGAGCAGCCGGTAGAACGCGATCGAGGCGGCCAGGTCGGCCACATGCAGCATCGGGCGCAGCAGCAGCCCCGGATCCGTTCGCGTCACCATCTCGGCCCACCGCCTCTGTCACTTGAGTTGCCGATGAGTCAACGACTCAGTCGTTCAACTGGGTGTGCTCGATCTCGGACAGGGCCGCGGTGAGAATCGCTTCCGGCGTACGCCCGGCGGGCCGATCAGCGCCCGCCGGAACACCGAGCAGGTCGGCCAGCAGCAGCGCGGCGTGCCGGGCCAGCGCGTCGGGCTTGGGGACGTCGGCCGAATCCTCGTCGAGCACGCCCAGGGCGCCCGCCAGCAGATAGAGCACCACATGCGGGTCGGTGCCGGGATGCCACACGGCGGACGAGCGGACGCACCTCTGGAGAATCTCGCGCACGGCATCGCCGTCGAGACCGTCGGGGTGGGTCTGCTCGAGCAGCAGGCGGACGGCCGTGCCGAGGATCAGCCCGGTCTGCGCGGGATCGAGGGCGGCCAGCTCGGCCGTGGCCGCGTCGAGCGCCTCGGCGTCGTGCGCCCGCGCCGCCGCCACCGCCGTGGTGGCCGCGGCCGCGATCGGCCGGGCCGGTGCCGGCAGATGCCGCCAGTTCTGATTCATGGCCAGACCTTAACCATGGCCTCCGACAGGAACGGAAAATGTCAGGGGGTAGTGGCAGGCTCATCCCCATGTCGAGTCAGCTCAGGCAAGCCATGGCCGCGCGCGTCGAGCGCGGTGAGTTCCCCGGCCTCGTGGCGCTGGTCGCCCGCGACGACGACGTGCTGGTCGAGACGATCGGGGTCACCGAGTTCGGCGGTGACGTGCCGATACGACGCGACACGCCCTTCCGCATCACCTCGATGACCAAGCCGGTGCTGGCCGCCGTCACGATGATGCTGGCCGAGGACGACGTGCTCGACCTCGAGCAGCCGGTGGCCCATTTCCTGCCCGAGCTGGCCGGTCAGCGGGTTCTGGCCCGGCCCGACGCTCCTCTCGACGAGACTCTTCCCGCCGTACGCCCCGTGACGGTCGAAGACCTGCTCACCTTCACACTCGGCTTCGGCCACGTGCTCGGGCCCGACGGCAGTGTCGATCCACCCTTCCCGATCGTCGAAGCCTGGCGCGACCTCGGTCTGCGGCTGGCCGAGCCCGAGCCCCGCAGCACGCTCGAGCCCGACGAGTGGATCCGCCGGTTCGGCTCGCTGCCGTTGATCCACCAGCCGGGCGAGACATGGATGTACAACACGGGCACCCTGGTGCTCGGCGTCCTGCTGGCCCGAGCGGCCGGCCGGCCGCTCGGCGACCTCCTGCACGAGCGCGTCTTCGCTCCGCTCGGCATGACCAGCACCGGTTTCTGGCTGCCGGCCGAGCGCATAGCGCAGCTGCCCCCGCATTACCTGGGCGAGGACGGGCGGCTGTCCCGGCCGCCGGGCGAGCCGCCCGAGGCGTGGACCAGGCCGCCGGTCTTCCCGAGCGGGTCGGCCGGCCTGCTCTCCACCGCCGACGACTATCTGGCCTTCGCGCGCATGCTTCTGCACGGCGGTGTCCACGGCGGCACTCGGCTGATGTCCGAGAAGTCGGTCGCGGCGATGACCACCAACCACCTGACGCCCGAGCTGATCGAGAGCGGCGGGTTCTTCCTCGGCGGCTCGGGTTGGGGTTACGGTCTCGCCGTCACCGTCAAGGACGACGAGCTGGGCGGAGCGGGACGTTACGGGTGGGCCGGCGGATACGGCACGGACTGGTTCACCGACCCGCACGAGGGGCTGATCTTCATCGTGCTCAGCCAGGTCAGCGACCTGCTGTGGAACGGGGCAGTGACCGAGTTCGGCAAGCTGGCGTATTCCGAAGGTCTGTAGGTTCGACACGGGCCCCGGCCAACGGCTGGGCGGGGCCGGCCTGGGGAGGCTCGATGACCAGTCTCGACGCGGTGACGGCGTGGGTCGCCAACTACCGCAAGGCGTGGGAGTCCAACGATCCGCGCCACATCGCCGATCTGTTCGCCGAGGACGCGGCGTATTTCACCGAACCGTTCGCAAAACCGTGGCTCGGCCGCGAGGCGATCGTCGAGCAATGGTTGAAGATCAAAGACGAACCGGGAAGTACGACGTTCGAGTGGCATCCGCTGATCGTCACCGAGGATCTCGCGATCATCGAGGCGAAGACGATCTATCCGGAGGACACGTACAGCAATTTGTGGGTCCTCCGGCTCGACAATCTCGGCCAGGCGCGCCAATTCACCGAATGGTGGATGAAACACCCGGCTTGATCAATTAGTGGCCGCCACCGGCAGCACGAGACGCGATTCGGCACAGTGGACGATGTGTTCCTGCCGCCGGAGCGCGTGTTCCCCGGCGGGAGCGTCCGGCGTGCCCAGGTTGCGGGCGAAACGCGGGAACGACCCGCCGGACACCTGCACGCGCAGCCGGTGGCCGGCCGCGAGCCGGTGGAAACACGGGTCGAGCGTGAGCGACAGCCGCTGAACCTGCCCGGCCGGCACCGAGGGGTCGAGCCGCAGCATGCAGTCGGCGAAGTTCCGCGAGTGCCCACGTTTGTCCACGTCACAGAGCCGCACGAAGACGTCCGCAAATTCCGGCTCGACCGCCATGGCCAGCTCCAGCACCGGCGCTCCGATCACGTCGACCGCCGTCGGCAACGCATCGGTCGTAAAGGTCAGCACATCGGCGCGGGCCTCGAGCGCCCGGTTGTCCTTGACCCCCATCGACCCGGTGAGCGTCCGGCCGCCCACGGTCGGCGTCGGATCCGCGGGGTCATACCAGAAACTCACCGTCGTGCCCGCCGAAGCCGCCCCGTCGCCAACAGGTGCGGAGGACTCGCCGCCACGTGATGCACCGGCGTCACCTGACAGCGGCGAGGTGAAAAGCGCGCTGCTCAGCGAGGCGTCAGCTGACAGCGGCGCAGCGGAGGACGCGCTGCCCGGCGAGGCGCCGGCCTGGGCTGACAACGGCGATGCGGAAGACTCGCCGCCCACCGAGGCACCGGCGCCAGCCGACAACGGCGCCGCAGAGGACGCACCGCTCAGCGCGGCGTCGGCGTCGGCGTCGGAGGACAGCGGCGCGGCGGAGAGTGCACGGGTGGGCGAAGAGCCGGCGTCGGCGGACGACGGCGAGATGGAGGACGCACTGCCCAGCGAGGCACCGGCGTCGGCGGACAACGGCGCGGCAGAGAGTGCACTGGCGGGTGAAGAGGCCGCGTCGGCGGACGGCGGCGCGGTGGAGAGTGAAGAGCCGGCGTCGGCGGGCGGCGGGGCGCTGCCGGGTGAGCCTGCGGACTGGGCGGTGGCTGGTGTGACGTGGGGATCGCCGCTGGAAGGTGTTGCGGGGGCGGGGCCGGCCAAGAGGGTCAGCGTTCGGTTGGCGTGCAGCTGGAAGACCGCCGGAGCCGAGGGCGGCGGCCAGGCGGCCAGGCCGTGCCAGCGGCGTTCGCCGGTTCGGTAGACGCGGACCGGGGATCGGCGGCTTGCCGGGCCGTCGGCCATGTGCTGGTCGAGCCAGGCCAGGCTTTCCCGGGCCAGCGTCATCGCGCCCTGCAGGCCCAGTTGCATGTGGGTCCACGGGCCGACCGTCAGGCCCACGTCGACGCCGCGGGCGTGCAGGGTCTCGTACTGCTGCAGGGACTGGTCGAGGAACAGGTCCTGCCAGCCGCTGATGATCAGGACGGGGGTGTCGACCCGGCTCAGGGCGTCTCCGGCCCGGTAGGGCAGCCACCACGGGTCGTCGCCGTCGGGATGGGTCAGCCACTCGCGGTACCAGGGGGCGCGCCCGCGCAGCACCGGGTCGGCCGCCTCGGCCAGGGGCACGCCCTCGAGCGCGGGACGCAGGCGACGGCCGGCCGACGCGCCGTTGAGCACGCGGCGCAGCAGGCCGCCGTCCTCCTGACGGGCGATCATGTCGCTCCAGCCGAGGAAGTCGCCGACCGTGAAAGCGCCCGTGCCGAAGACCGCCTCGCGGAAGTCGTGCGGACCGACATAAACGACGGCGGTTCGCAATTCGGGCGGCGGGTCCTGCATCATCGTCCACTGTGCCCAGCCCAGGTAGGACGCGCCCAGGGTGGCCAGGCGCCCGTCGAACCAGGGCTGTTGGCGCAGCCAGGCCACGGTGTCGAGGCCGTCGTCGGCTTCCTGGGCCATCGGCACGAATTGGCCGCCCGACCCGAACGTCCCGCGGACGCTCTGGATGATCACGTGGTAGCCGCGCGCCGCGAACAGCCGCCCGTTCAGAGCCGAAGCCGGAAACCCTCGCCCGTACGGGGTGCGCATCAGCACGGTTCCCCGCGGACGGGCCGTCACCGGAGCGTAGTGATCACCGACCAGCACCACGCCGTCGCGCATCGGGGTGCGCGCGGTCGCCAGCACGTAGTCGTTCGCCGCCGGGCCCCGACGCAGGAGGCGCGAGAACGCCGCGTCGGCGAGTCGCTGCCGGATCGAGTTGGCCATACCGCTCCTTGATCAAATGCACGGGTGCGCAAAGAACACGAACGAGCTAACAAAACGGACACGAGCGGGGCGAGCAAGCAGGCACAACGGGGCCAGCAAAACGGGCACAAGCGGACGAGCAAAGCGGATCCATGCGGACGATCAAAGTGACGCGAACAAACAATGCCCGAATGTGAATGCGAGCGCGATTCGAACCGTACTCGGATGTGCGAATTCGCCTCCGGGTTGGCAGACTGCCACGGTGGAAGTTCGGCAGGCACTCGGTGGCCGCTACACATTGCTGAGCGAGCTCGGCAATGGCGGCATGGCCGTGGTGTGGCGTGCGCGCGACGAGGTGCTCGGCCGCCCGGTCGCGGTCAAGGTGCTCGCGGGCCGGTTCGCCGGTGATCCGCAGTCGCGCGCCCGCATCCGCGACGAGGCCCGGGCCGCCGCCACCCTCTCGCATCCGAACATCGCCCAGGTCTACGACTACGGCGAGGCCGACGACCTGCCGTACGTGGTGATGGAGCTGGTCAACGGGCCGACGCTGCAGCAGCGGATGTCGTCCGGGCCGCTGCCGCCGCGCACGATCTTCCGCATCTGCGGCGAGGTGGCGGCCGCGCTCGCCGTCGCCCACGAGGACGGCCTGGTCCATCGCGACATCAAGATGGCCAACATCATGATCGCGCCGTCCGGTGTCAAGGTGGTGGATTTCGGCATCGCCGCCGTGGCCGGTCCCGCCGCCCCGGAGGATGTGCTGGTCGGCACCCCGGCCTATCTCGCGCCGGAACGTCTGACCGGCGACGCGGTCGAGCCGGCGTCCGACGTCTACGCGCTCGGCGTGCTGCTCTATCGGCTGCTGGCCCACGAGTCGCCGTGGAGTGTGGAGAGCACCACCCAGATGCTGCAGGCCCACGTCTATGTGGAGCCCGAGCCGCTGCCGGATCTGCCGGGCGTGCCCGCCACGGTGGCCGACCTGATCCACGAGTGCCTGCGCAAGAATCCGGCCGACCGTCCTAGCGCGGCCCAGGTGTCGGCCACGCTGGCCGACGCGGCCGAGGCCGCCGCGGTGCTGGATCCCGTACGCGATGACAACCAGCCGTCGGCGTTCCGCGTGCCCCGGCCCGCCCCGCCGCCGACTGAGCCCCCGCGCTACGCCGCCACACCGGCCGGCACGGTGCGCAACACCGCCCCGCCGGCCGGGGGCGGAAACAACGACGGACCGGCGGCGCGGGGCACCATGAGCGGCGAACATGCTCGCAACTCGGCCTGGCCGGCCACCATGACCGACGGTCCGGCGCACGCGTCGAGGCGGCGGCCCAGTGCGGCCGGCAGCTGGTCCGGCGTACGGCGGAAACATGCCTTGGCCGCCGGGGCCGCCGCCCTCGCAATCGCCATCGCCGTCGTGCTGCTGGTCTGGCTGGCCGACGACCCGGACGCGGCCGACCGGCAGCGCACCGTCGTCGCGCCGCCCTCGATCGCCCCCACCGCGACCAGCGCGGGAGCGTCCCCGTCGCCCTCCGCGCGCGGCAACGCAACCGTTCCGGCCACCACCGGCGTGCCCGGGCCGGGACCGGTCGCCGGCCGCAGTGGTTCGGCGCCCCCGGCCGTGGCCCCCACCGGTTCGGCGGCGGCCTCCCCCACGGTGACCAGCGCACCGGTCGTGCCCAGCGCCTCGATCGACGTGACACCCTCGACGTATGTGCCCCCGCCGGGCCGCAGGCTGGAGTCGCCCGGCGGCGCCGCGTTCGCGGTCTGCGAGCAGGGCAAGGCATCGCTGACCGGCTTCGAGCCGGCCGACGGCTTCACCGCGCAGCCGATCGAGCCGGGTCCGGCGTTGACCGCGCGGGTGCTGTTCAGCGCGGCCAAGGCGAAATATCGGATGGCCGTGACGTGCGTCGGGAAGACCCCCACGCCGGTCGTGCTGCCGCTCTGAGCGAAACTTCAGCCGCGCAGGGTCTCGCTCGGCGGGCGCCCGTATTCGGTGCGGTATTCGGCGGCGAACCGGCCCAGGTTGGCGAAACCCCATCGCCGGGCCACCTCTTGCACGGTCACGCCGTCGTGCGGGTGGCCGGCCAGCAGTTCCCGGTGCACCCGATCCAGCCGTACGCGTCGCAGATAGGTGATCGGCGTGACCTCGAGATGCCGGCGGAACGCGGTCTGCAGCCCCCGAATGCCGACGCCGGCCGCCGCCGCGATCTCGCCCACGGTCATCGGCCTCTCCGGGTGCTCCTCGATGAAGGCGGTCGCGCGGCGCAGCACGGCCGGGGCCACGTGACCGCCGTCGCCGACGTGCGACGAGGTCATGGCCGAGTTCGGGAACACCGCGATCACCGTGGACGCCAGGAGGCGTACGAGCTGGTCGGTCACCAACATCGGCGGCTCGGAGCCGGGCGTGCTCAGCTGGCGCCACACGAAGTCGGCGGTCTGCACCCAGAGGCGGCGCATCTCCTCCGAGACCGGCGTCATGCCGTGGAAGCGCAACTCGTCGGCGGGGTGGCCGGTGACGGTCGCAGCCACATCGGCGGCCAGGCCGAAGGGGAGCCGCAGCAACACGAACGTGGAATCGCCGTACTCGCCCGACGTCGGCGCCGCGACCGGGAAGAGCACACCCTGCATGCGGCGCACCGCGATGGTCTCGCCCCGGGACTGGATGCGGGCGCCACCCTCGGCCACGAACCCGGCCAGCAGGAAGGGCATCGGGTCGGCCTGGGACTGGTAGCGGACACCACCGAACCGGATCAGGGCGGTGTCGATGTCGCCGTACCGGCTCTCGTGAATCCGCAGGTCGACCGCGGACGGATCGCTGAAGGAGATGCTGGCCCGGTGCGCGGCGACGCGGTTGATCGCCTCGGCGGCGACGTCACGGTCCTGGGTGCGTACGTCCAATCGCTCCGGCTTTGTTGCAAGTGCCATCTGAACCCCTTCGCCGTGCATAGGCGGAGCGGCACGACTACCCCAGGATGGCAGACCGGACACTGTGGATCATCCACGACCGCTGCGATCCGTGGCACGCTGCGATTACCCGGAACCGTTGATGGGAAGGGGAACTCCATGACTAGGGACAACGTGAACACCGAGGCGGCCGAGGGCGATCGCGACCGCCGATTCCACGGCGGCGCCCCCGCCCACCTCGACGACGACGAACTGGCCCGCCGCACCGAGGCCGAACGGGCCGAGGCCGGGGTGACCGACTACGACCGGGCCGAGGTGCCGCCGGCCACCGACGACCCGGTGCCCTACGACCCGGACACCGACCTCGACGAGCAGGACATCGAGAGCGTCACCGCACGGCAGGAGGCGGAGGGCGAGACCGCGCCCCTGACCGAGGACAACCCGTTCCCGCCCACCCGCTACGCCGAATAATCCTTCATCAGATCGTTCAGCCAGCCGTAGTCCAGCGCATCGGCGACGGCGGCGTACGTGCCGGTGGTCAGCGCCTCCTCGGCGGCGCGACGGGCCACCGCGTACGCCGCCTCGGCCACGACCGATCCGAGGCTGACCCGCGCCACGCCCAGGGCGGCGAACTCGGCCACGGCCGGCCCGTCCGCCCGCACGAGCACGTTCAGCGGCGCCGGGATCTTGGCCGCGAGCGTCCCGACCGTGCCCGGGTCGACCACGCCCGGCACGAAGATCCCGTCCGCGCCCGCCTCCAGATACGCCGCGGCCCGGGCCACGACCTCGTCGATCTCGCCGGCCCCGCGCAGATAGGCGTCGAGCCGCGCGTTGATGAACAGTTCCGGCCCGGCCGCCGCCCGGGCCGCCGCCAGCCGGGCGCTCTGCTCCTCGACGCCCCGGGCGCCGTCCTCGATGTTGACCCCGGCCGCGCCCGCCTCGACCACCGCGCGCACGGTCGCCGCGACCTCGTCCGGGGTGGTTCCGCCGGATTCGATGTCGGCCGTGACCGGCACGCTCACCGCCCGGACGACCCGGCGGACCAGGGCGACGGCGTCGTCCCGGCTGAGCGCATCCCCGTCCGGTGCGCCCAGACTCCATGCGACGCCCGCGCTGGTGGTGGCCACGGCTCGCGACCCGGCCCGTTCGGCGATCCGCGCACTGGCCGCGTCCCACGCGTTGACCAGCACCAGAGGCTTACCCGGGATGTGCAGAGAGCGGAAGTTTTCGTTCACCCGCACAGTCTTCGCGGGGCTCCCCGCAGGCCGTAAGGTTTGAGCCCCAGCTAAATCCACGGAGCCGGAATTGGTCTCGATCGCCCTCTCGGCCGCGTCCGCCACCCGCATCCGTTTCGCGGTGTCGTGCCTGTGGGAAACCGTGGCCGCCGTACGCATCCTGCGCTCCCCCGGCGTGCCCGCGATCTACCGCCCGTGGGCGTCCGGCGTCACCCTTCCGGCCGGCGGCCTGCTCGCTTGCCTGGTCGCTCCGGCCGGCTCCTACACTCCCGACTTCCTCACCCCGGCGCCGTCGGGTCTGACCGCCGACCTTCGCGCCGAGTTGTCGGCACTGCGAGCGACACCTGCGAAGACCGTTCGCGCCCACCTCGACCTGTTGCCCCGGGTTCGCGCCGCAGCGATCGGCGTCCTCTACGACGACCCCGCCGCGGGTCTGGCCACCCTCTCCGACGAGATCGACGATTTCTGGTCCATCGCCATAGCTCCGCGGTGGCCCCGCATGAAGGCCCTGCTCGACGCCGAGGTCCACCGCCGGGCCCAGCGGCTGGCCACGGCCGGCGCCGAGGGCGTCCTGGCCGACCTGCATCCGGCGGTCACCTGGCGGGAGGGCGTCCTGCATGTCGATCAGCCGCACTGCACGGCTCCCGATGTGCCCACCGGCTCCGGCCTGGTCCTGGTTCCGTCGGTCTTCGTCTGGCCGTCGGTGATGAGTGTCTCGGCCGGCCCGGTGCCGCAGCTGGCCTATCCCGCCTCCGGCGTGGCGACGCTGTGGGAGCAGGCGGCCACCGTTCCGGACGCCCTGGCCGCGCTGATCGGCCGGGGCCGGGCCCGCCTGCTGTCCGAGCTGACGTCTCCGCTGTCGACGACCGAGCTCTCGCACCGGCTGGGCATGACTCCGGGCGGCGTCTCGCAGCATCTGGCCACGCTGCGAGCGGCCGGTCTGGTGATCGCCCACCGCGAGGGCCGTGCGGTCCTGAACACGCGAACGGCCGCCGCCACGGCCCTGCTCACGGCGGCGGGCGCGGTCCCGTAACCCACATCACTGCAGTCGATAAAAGATTGCAGAGGCTGCAACTTCGGGCCTAGCCTGCTCCCGTGGAGAGTTCAGCGACCGAGGCCGTCCCCGGCCGGCGGGACCGGAAGAAGCAGCAGACCCGGGCCGCGCTGGTGGCGGCGGCCCTGCGGCTGGTCGACGAGCGCGGGCGCGACCATGTGACGGTCGAGGAGATCTCCGAGGCGGCCGACGTGTCGCCGCGTACGTTCTTCAACTACTTCGCGACCAAGGACGACGCTCTGCTCGGCGGGCCGCTTCCGGACGGGCCCTCGATCCACGATCGGCTGCTCGCCGTGCCCGACGGGGTGCCGCTCGTCGGGGCCCTGTTCGAGGCCATGAAGCCGGACATCGCGCAGATTCAGGCCGAGCGGGAGGTCTGGCTGCTGCGGCTCCGCGTGATCAAGAGCAATCCTTCGCTGCTGCCGATCCTCATCGCGCGCGGGGAGTGCGCCGAGGAGGAGACCGTCGCCGCGGTCGCCGCGCGTACGGGGATTGCCTCGGACAACCTGTTTCCGCAGCTCGTCGCCACAACGGTGGGCGCCGTCTTCCGCACTTCGATGATGCGGTGGGCCGCCGACGACGACCGCGAGCTCCTCGACCTCGTACGCGAGGCCTTCGACATTCTCGGCTCCGGGCTGACCGAGCCGGCACCTACTCACGAGGAAGTCACCCGATGACACTCACCAGTCCGTCCGACGGGCCGGAATCCGTCGTCGCCGAGGACGCCGTCGCGCTGAGCGGCTCGCCCTTGCCCGCCGAGTCCGCCGACGAGAGCGCCGCGCCGGCCAAGATGTCGCGGCGCGAGGTCGTTCAGGCGCTGTCCGGCCTGATGCTCGGCATGTTCGTGGCGATCCTGGCCTCGACCGTCGTCTCCAACGCGCTTCCCCGGATCATCGCCGACCTCGACGGCAGCCAGTCCGTCTACACCTGGATCGTCACCACCGAGCTCCTGGCGATGACGGCCACCGTCCCGCTGTGGGGCAAGCTGGCCGACCTCTACAACAAGAAGCTGCTGATCCAGATCTCGCTGATGCTGTTCGTGGCGGGCTCGCTGATCGCCGGGTTCACCCCCGACGTCGGCGTGCTGATCGTCAGCCGCGTGGTGCAGGGCATCGGCGCGGGCGGCATGACCGCGCTGGCCACCATCGTCCTGGCGGCGATCATCCCGCCGCGCGAGATGGGCCGCTACTCCGGCATGTTCGGCGCGGTCTTCGGTGTCGCGACCATCGCCGGCCCGCTGATCGGCGGCGTCATGGTCGACACCTCGTGGCTGGGCTGGCGCTGGTGCTTCTTCATCGGGGTCCCGTTCTCGATCGCCGCGATCGCCCTTCTGCAGAAGACCCTCCACCTTCCCTCCGTACGCCGGAAGGGTGTGAAGATCGACTGGCTCGGCGCGTTCCTGATCACGGCCGGCGTGAGCACGCTGCTGATCTGGTCGACGCTGGCCGGTCAGCACTTCGACTGGGCGTCCTGGGAGACGGCGGCGTTCGTGGCCGGCGGCGTCGTGCTGCTGGCCCTGGCGGTGTGGGTCGAGTCGCGGGCCGCGGAGCCGATCATCCCGCTCGGCCTCTTCCGCAACCGCACCGTGACCCTGACGATCATCGCCAGCGTGCTGGTCGGCGTGGCGATGTTCGGCGGCACCGTGTTCCTGTCGCAGTACTTCCAGGTTGCGCTGGGTAAGTCCCCGACGGTCGCCGGCTTGATGAGCCTGCCGATGATTTTCGGTCTGCTGGTCTCCTCGATTGTCGCCGGAGCGCTCATCACGAAGTTCGGCCGATGGAAGATCTTCCTGGTCGCGGGGGCCGTCATCATGACGGTCGGGATGCTGCTGCTGAGCACGATCGGCGCGGGCACGAGCGTGCTGGTGCTGTCGCTGCACATGGCCGTGCTGGGCATCGGCGTCGGCATGCTGATGCAGAACCTGGTGCTGGCCGCGCAGAACGACGTGCCCGCGGCCGAGCTGGGCGCGGCCACCTCGACGCTGACCTTCTTCCGCAGCATGGGCGGCGCTATCGGCGTGAGCGCCCTGGGCGCCGTGCTGGCCAGCAAGGTCACGTCGTTGACGGCCGAGAAGCTGGGTAGAGCCGCGGCGTCCGGCCGCACCTCCGAGGTGCCCGACCTGAGCACCCTGCCACCGCAGGTGCTCGACGTGATCAAGGACATCTACGGCACCGCGACCGCCGAGCTGTTCCTGGTCGGCGCGCCGATCGCGTTCCTGGCGATCATCGCGGTGCTGTTCATCAAGGAGAAGCCGCTGTCCGACCTGAGCGGCGACGAGCGTCGCGCCCGGGAGGAAGCGGCACTGAACGTGCACTGAGAACGGACATCTGAGCGGCTGCCCCGGGATCGGGGTGGCCGCTCAGCCGTTTCAGTGGAGGTTGACCGACGTGCGCGGCGACGGGGGCTCGGCGCAACCCAGCAGGCCGACCAGGCCCGAGACCCAGAGCTGGCGATAGACCGTCGGGCTGGGGTGGCTGACCACCAGCTTGATGCCGCTGGCGGCGGCGGTATGGAAGCAGGCGACCAGGATGCCGATCCCGATGCTGTCGATCAGCATCACCCGCTGGAGGTCGAGGCAGATCTTGCCCGGCGTGGAACTGGTGAGCACATCGTTCACCGCATCCCGCATCACGTGGGCATTGTCGAGATCAATCTCCCCACTGGGTGCGATCTCGACGGTGCCATCGGCCAACTGGCGCGTAGTGATCGGCAGATACACGGCTGCCCTCTTCCTGGCATCGAGCGGGCCGACGCCGACTTCCGCGAGGAGAACACCGCCGGCCCCAGACAGGCTCTGACAGGTATCCGACGCCCCGCCCGGGCGCCTCTCCAACCGCGTTCCTACAACAATCCGCTGGTCTGCAAGTTACGCCACGTAGGCGCGGAACGCCAGAGTAGTTCATATGGCCTGAATGTGCTGGAACGGTCAGCGAGGGGCGGTGACGTTGACGTTCGACGTGTCCGGGTCGAATACTCACGGTATGCGATGGAGCGCCTCTCGGCATGGTTGACGTCTTCCCGAGGTATGCCAACGCGTTCCCCGATGTGCCGGATATTGCCCACTTCAGCGGGGTTGATATCGATGCGGCACGGTCGGTGCTAAATCGTTTCTACTATCCCGTGGCAGTCGGATCGCCGGAGGACGGCGGCGACTTCCGGCTGGGTGTTGGAGTGATCCAACTCGGACCTCTAACGGTCGGACAATTAACCTTTGCGAGCCCGGTCACGCTTCTCGTGGCCGAGCTCGACGCCTATCACGTGACCATCCCGACGATGGGCCGCCTGCACGCACGGCACGCCGGTCACGAGGTCTTCGCCGGGCCGTCGACCGGGGTCATCTTCGGTCCCGGCAGCCCGGTCTACACCTCGCGCGAGGCGAATTCGGCCGAACTGGCGATCAAGATCGAGCGCAAGGCCCTCGAGGAGGAGTTGGCCGGACTGCTGGGTCACCCGATCGAGGGACCCCTCGGCCTCCCCCCTGAGGTGGACCTTTCCACCGGTCCGGGGCACAGCTGGACCCGGTTGCTCCGGCTCCTGTGCGACGAGCTCGAATACGAGTCGAGCCTGTTCGCCGAGCCGATGATGGTCGAGCAACTGCGCAGCACCATCCTCAGCGGCCTGCTGCTGAGCCTGCCGCACCGCTATCACGCCGAGCTGACCGGTCCCGTCGCCACAGGGCCGCCCCGGGCGATCCGCCGCGTGGTCGACGCGATCCAGAGCGAGCCGGAACGCCCGTTCACGGTGACCGACCTGGCCCGCATCGCCAACCTGAGTGTCCGGTCGCTGCAGGAGGGCTTCCGCCGGCACCTGGGCACGGCCCCGATGACCTATCTGCAGCAGGTGCGGCTGGGGCGGGTGCACGAGGCGCTGCGCCGGGCCGATCCCGTACGGATGACGGTCGCCTCCGTGGCCCACCGGTGGGGTTTCGCGCACCTGGGCCGTTTCGCGTCGGCCTACCGCGCCCGGTTCGGCGAGTCCCCGTCGGAAACGCTGCGCTCGCCGAACTGACCAACCGCGGGGCTTACTCGCCCGGATCGCTCCGGCGCGGCTGAGGCACCTCGTTGGGGGCCGGCCGGGCCGGGGCCAGACCGAAGAGGTGACCGCGCGGGGGCACCCATTCGCGCCACGGACCCAGCCGCGGCGGAACGGCCACCAGGTCGCCGTCGCCGGCCCCGCGCTGGGTGCGCAGATAGGCCAGCACCCGGGCCGCGGCCTGGCCACCGTCCTCGGCCAGAGTCAGCAGCAGGCGACGGGCGTCGTCGGCCGCCGCCGGACCGGCCGCGTCGAGGCCCGGCACGTCCGTGGCGGGGCGGCGCAGCAGCGCGGCCAGGCCCGCGAGAGCCTGTATCACGTCACACGCGTCCCGCTCGGCATCGGACAGGCTGGTCACGACCGCCCTCCCCGGCTCTCGGTCATGCGTCTCCCCCTCACCCCACCCGCTCATGGCGGGTCCGGCGCATCCCACCGGGCCCCCGCGAACGGGCGTCAAGGCGAAAATGTATTCGGCCCACTACTAAGCGTCCATCCGTAACGCGCGGACGCTGTCCAATTAGCGCTCAGTTTGACCGGCGGACGACATGATCGTCCCTTTCCGGCCCGGGGTGCATACCCACGTCTGCGGGGTACTACCCGGGTGGAGCAAAAACAGGGAGGAAATCATGACTGACGAGATGCGACCGCCGCTGGAGGAGACTCCGGAGGTCGCGGACGCCATCGAGGACGACGTGGCGGTCGACGCGTTCATCACCGGCGGCGGCACGGACCCCGACACCCCCGAGTTTCTGGAGCCCGGCGCGGAGCCCCATTACCGTACGGGCGCCGACCAGCCCTGGGACCCCGAGGACCTGGCCGTGGCCGAGGGCCGTGACCCCACTCCCGAAAACGTCGAGCGCGCCCGCGAGGAGCTCGAGCGTGACGGTGCGGCCGCCATCGAGCGCACCGTCCCCTGAGAACTACGAGACCGTCACGGTGATCGTGTGCCACCCCGTGGACCCGCTGGGAAACGGGGTGGCCCGGTCGCCGGTCTGCACGGCCCCCGACCGGTCGGTCGCGCGCACCGCGATCGAGTGCGGCCCCGGCGTGGCCCGCCACGAGTAACGCCACTGCACCCAGGTGTCCACCGACGGCGCCGGCAACAGCTCCGCCCGCGCCCAGGGGCCGTCGTCGACCCGGACCTCGACCGAGGCGATCCCCCGCCGCTGCGCCCACGCCACTCCGGCGACCGTGACCTGGCCCCGCTCGACCTGGGCGAACGGACGCGGCCGGTCGACCCGCGAACCGGTCTTCACCGGCGCCTCGGCGGCCCATCCGCGCTCCACCCAGTACGCGTCGAAGCGGTCGAACGTGGTCAGCTCGATCGAGGTCAGCCACTTGCACGAGCCCGCGTATCCGTACAGGCCGGGGGTGACCATGCGCACCGGGAACCCGTGCTCGAGCGGCAGCGGCTCGCCGTTCATGCCTACCGCCAGCATCGCGTCCCGCCCGTCGAGCAGGGTCGCCACCGGCGTGCCGATCGTCATGCCGTCGACCGAGCGGGCCACCAGCTGGTCCGCGCCGGACGACACCCCCAGAGAGCGCAGCAGCGGTGCCAGCGGCACGCCGAGCCAGGTCGCGGTGCCCATGTACGGCCCGCCGACCTCGTTCGACACGCAGGTCATGGTCACCGGCCGCTCGATCAGCGGCATCGCGAGCAGGTCGGCGAACGAGACCTTCAGCTCCCGGTCCACCATGCCGTGCACCCGCAGCGACCAGCTGCCGAGGTCGATCCGGGGCACGGTGAGCGCCGTGTCGACCCGATAGAAGTCCCGATTGGGGGTCACCAGGCCCGGCGGCACGGGCGGTCCGGGATCCGCGGCGGCCGGCAGCCGCACATCGGCCCGGGCTCGTGCCCGGTTGCCGCTCGCGATGCGCCCCACGGCCAACGCGCTGCCCGAGGCGACCACCGCTCCCCCGGCCACGAGCGCCGCGGCACGCAGAAAACCCCGGCGATCCAGCCGTACGCCGGCCGGAGCGCTCCGCCGCAACAGCCACCACAGGGTGACTCCGGTCAGCGCCGCACCGGCCAGCGACGGCACCACGTCGTAGAACTCGGCGGCCGGCCTCGACAACGCCGCCGCCGCACCGGCGAGGCCGAACAGCGCGGGCCCGGCGATCACGGCCGGGCGCCACCGGCGGCCGAGGATGCCGGTCGCCGCCGCGAACAGCGCCACGACCAGCCCGATGACCGTCAGGAGCACCGGCTTGTCGGAGGTGCCCAGTTCCCGTACGGCGAGTTCCTTCACCGCCGTCGGCGTCGCGTCGATGACCGCGCCGCCCACCGCGACCAGGGGCCCGGCCGCGGGGCGGGTGGCGGCCGCCAGCAGTTCGGCGACCGCCACTCCCAATCCCGCCGACAGGAGCCCGGCGAGGGCCCGCATCAGCTCTTCGGCATCAGAACGGAGTCGATGATGTAGACGGTCGCGTTGGCCGTCTGCACGTTGCCGCAGATGACCGAGGCGGCGCCGTTCACCTTGAACTCCTCGCCGCTGCCGGTCACGGTGACCTCGCCGCCCTGCAGCGTCTTGTGCGCGCCGGCCAGCGCCTCGGGCGCGAGCTTGCCCGGCACCACGTGGTAGGTCAGGATGCTGGTCAGCGTCTTCTTGTCGGCCAGCACCTTGTCCAGCGTGGCCTTCGGGATCTTGCCGAACGCGTCGTTGGTCGGCGCGAAGACGGTGATCCCGTCGGCCGAGTTGAGCGAGTCGACCAGGCCGGCCTTCTTGACCGCCGTGACCAGCGTCGACAGCAGCGGGTTGCCCGAGGCCGCGGTGGCCACCGGCACCTGGGCCATCGCCTGGAAGCTGCCCGGGTCCGACGAGTCGGTGGGCACGGCCGCACACCCGGCGCCGAACGTGGTCATGGTCATGTCGGCGGGCGCCGAGCTGGGCGCCGCGGTGGTCATGCTCGGCGCCGCAGCGGCGCCGGTGCCCTCGCTGTCCGAGGACGAGTCGCTGCCGCAAGCCGCCAGGGAGATCGAGAACAGGGCGGCGGCTGCGACCGCGGTGAGCTTCGTTGCACGCATGGTTCGTCCCTTCGGAGCGTTATTTACCTTCGCTCCTGATTCGTGGCGAACCATGCGCCGGATGGGTCGAACCTCAGAGGAGTTTCACGTCGGCCACCATCGGGGTCGTCGGGGCGGCCGAGCCTCCCGGCGGTTCGATGGTCAGGCCCACGTCGGTCGCCCCGGGCAGACCCTCGACCAGGACGACGTCGGCCTCCTGGCCCTCGTGCAGGACCCCCGCGCTGACCGGATCGCCGCCGGGGTGGATGGTCCACAGTTGATAGACCCGGTCCGACGGGGCGGCCCCGGCCGCGAGCAGCACGACACCCGCGCCGTGCAGGCGGGAGGTCGCCACCGTCACCCGGCCGCCGGTCGACACCGGCTGCTCCTTGAGCACGACGTCGGGCGACGCGAGGATCTGCCGGACCCGGGCCTCGTTGAGCCGCGCGGCCTCGGCGATCTGCCTCTGATCGCGTACACGCTGGTCCTGGACCGCATAGACCGCGGTTCCGGCCCCGGCCGCCGCCACCACCGCGGCCGCCGCGGCCCCGAGCCACCGGCGGCGGGACACCCCGCGGACCGGGAGCGCCTGGGTGTCGGAAACCACCGGGGGCGTCTGGCGGGTGCGGGAGATCTCGGCCAGCACGTTGTCGCGCAGCCCGGGCGGCGGCGCCGACCACGTGTCGTGGGCCAGCTGGGCCGTGGTCTCGCGGAACTCGTCGACCTCGGCCCGGCAGCTGTCACATTCGCGCAGGTGGCGTTCGAACGACGCGCGCTCGATGTCGTCCACCGCGTCGAGCGCGTACGCGCCGACGAGGGTATGGATCTCCGTGGTCACGACGAGACCCCCGTTCCCATGCAGTCGCGCAGCCGGATGAGGCCGTCGCGCATTCTCGTTTTCACCGTCGGCAGCGGCGTGCCGAGCAGCTCGGCCACCCGCGGATACGAATGGCCCTGGTAGTAGGCCAGCGTCACCGCCTGCCGCTGCAGCTCGGTGAGGTTCTCGAGACACCGCCGGACCTGCTGACGTTCGAGCCGGCCGGACACCTCGTCGGCCACCGCGTCGTACGGGGTGTCGACCGACGCCGCCCCGACCCGCATCGTCCGCTCGGTCGACGCCTGCTCGGAACGCACCCGGTCGACCGCCCGGCGATGCGCGATCGTGAAGATCCAGGAGGTGGCCGAACCGCGCGCCGGGTCGAAGCGGGCGGCCGAGCGCCACACCTCGACAAGCGCTTCCTGGGCCACCTCCTCGGCCTGGGCCGGATCACGCAGCACCCGCCGGATCAGCCCGTAGACGCGCGGCGCGACCAGGTCATAGAGCCGCCCGAACGCCTTCTCGTCGCCCCGGGCCACCTCGCGCAGCAGCTCACCGGCGTCGGCCGGGGGCGGCGCGCCGCTGTCCGGCACCGCCGCCAGGTGTTCCGGGCGACGGTTCGCTCCGCGCTCCGCCATGGATCCGCCTTTCGCCGTCGCAGTCATTCAAACCCCGATTCGGCACGCCCGTACGCCCGGACTGGTCATCGGCCGATCAAAGTTGCCCGCGAACCGCCGATCAGGCGTGATCGGCGATCGTGACCTTGCGGCCCGAGGTGATCGCCTCCTGGGCCGCGACCAGGATCGCGGTCACCTCGGCGCCGAACCGGACGTCGAGCTCGGAGGCCGGTCCGCCGCCGGCGTGGGCGATCAGCGCGTCGATGGCGCGGCCCAGGGCGTCGACCGGCGACCACGGCATGCTGGGCGGGACGCGCAGGCCGGCCTCGCCCGCGAGCAGGGCGTCTTCGCGCTCGGCGGCGGGCGGCGCGTCCACCGAGAGGGTGAGATTGCTGATCGTGCCGCTGGTGTGGCGCAGCAGCAGGTGGGTCGTGTCGCGCGGGCCGGCCAGACCGGTCACCTCGGTGACCGGGCCGAGCACGGGCAGCACCAGGGCGAGCGCGTGCGGGCCGACGTCCCACAGGCCGCCGCTCTGCTTGCGCCACGGCGACGCGCCGAACGGGTTGTCGTCGGTGAAGATCGAGCCGAGGTGGTCGACCCGCGCCTCGGTCCAGCCACCGGTCGCGGCCGCGTCGGTCAGGAACTCGGCCAGCTGCGGCATGAGCCGGCGGGTGAAGAAGACCACGGAGGCGAGATCACGCTCGGCCACCGCGGCGACGATCTCGGCCGCCTCGGCGTTGGTGAACGCGACCGGCTTGTCCAGCAGCAGGTGACGACCCGCACGGGCGGCCCGCAGGGCGAGCGGGGCCTGCACGTCGGGTGGGAGGGCGATGGCGACGGCGTCGACGGCATCGATCAGCTCGTCCTGGTCGGCGTACGGGCGGGTGCCGTGCTGCCCGGCCAGTTCGGCGGCCTTGTCGGGATTGCGGCCCCAGACTCCCACGAACTCGACATCCGGATGCGCGGCCAGCGCCGGGGCGTGTGCCTGATGGGCCCAGGGGCCGGTGCCGAACAGTCCGAAGCGCATGGGGTCGCCTGCCTCTCTCTGGGTCCAGCCGCAAGCTACCAGGCGGAGATCCATCAGTACGCTGTGCCGGGTGAACGGTCCTCTGTCGGTGGTGACGATCGTCGCCGCCCTGGTGCTGGCGGCGTGGTACCTGTTGCGTTCCGCCCTCAACCGCGCGCCGACCCGCTTCGACCTGCTGGCCGCGGGGGTCTTCAGCGCGCTGGTCGCGGTCCTGGTCGTGACCGCCGTGGTCGGCCTGTTCGGCGACTCCCGGCCGAGCGACACCGCGACGTTCGGCGGCTATCTGATCACGACGATCGCCTTCGTGCCGGTCGGCGCCTATCTGGCCCGGCTGGAGCCGACCCGCTGGGGCAGCCTCATCCTCGGCATCGCCTGCCTGGTGATCCCGGTTCTCGTGCTGCGGCTGCAGCAGATTGCGTCGGTGACCGGTGCCTGAAGCGTCCGCCCGCCCCACCGACGCCGCGCTCGGCACCGGCCTCGGCCGGGTGCTGCTGCTGGTGTACGGGATCTTCGCGCTCTCGGCCAGCGCCCGCGCGCTCGTGCAGATCACCACGCACTTCGGTGAGGCCCCGCTGGCCTACCTGCTCTCGGCGTTCGCGGGCCTGGTCTACATCTCGGCCACCGCCGGGCTCGCGGTCGGCGGCACCCGGGGCCGGATGATCGCGCTGGTCAGCTGCAGCATCGAGCTGCTCGGCGTGCTCGTGGTCGGCATCCTGAGCATCGCCGACGCGGTGGCCTTCCCCGACGACACCGTGTGGTCGCGCTTCGGCAGCGGTTACGGCTACGTGCCGCTGGTGCTGCCGTTCATCGGCCTCTGGTGGATCTGGCGGCACCGCCCCCGCGACTAGTCGTCCGCCTCGATGACGTGCGGCACGAAGAAGCTGGCGTCGTTGGTGACCAGGCCCTTCACGCCGAGGCCCTCGCGGATGCCCATGCCGGCCGGCTCGCCGTCGATCAGCCACGAGCCGATCACCGGGTGGACGGTGCCCTCCAGCCCCTCGAAGGACGGCAGCTCGCAGAGTTCCTGGACGACGAAGCGCCCGTCGGAGCCGTACTCGGAAGGGTTGTCGGTGATCGTCTGGCCGTCCTTGACCAGGGTGACCGAGCCACCCTCGCGGCCCCAGATGGGCTTCTTGGCGTAGCTGGTGAGCGTGGCCGCCTTGGAGGACTCGGCAAAATAGGCCGGGAGCAGGTATTTGCTGCGCTCCGGGTGCTCGCCGAAGAGCATCCACAGCACCGGCAGCAGGGCCTTGTTGCCGAGCAGCGCCGCCTTGTACGGCGGCTCGATCCAGACCGTGCCGTGCTTGGTGGGGTCGGCCATGTTGCGGAAGAAGGCCTTGCCGCCCTCCTCGCTCCAGAACCACTCCCACGGATAGAGCATGAAGATGATGTCGATCGGCTCGGACTTGTGCTCCTGGCCGGGGCCGGGCACGAAGACCACGCGGTCACCGGCGACGTCCCAGCCGATCTGGCTCATCGCGATCAGCTCGACCGGATAGCCGGCCTCCTCGGCGGTCGCCATCAGGTAGGCGACGTTCATCCGGTCCTCGCCGGTGCGCTCCGAGGTCTCGTACGCGAAAAAGATCTTGGGCTTTTCGGGGAGCCAGGTGCGGGCCTCGCGCAGCTTGTCGATGTTGCGGCGCCAGGCCCCGGGCTCGGCCGGCTCACCGGGGCTCGCGGGCCAGCCGACCAGCCGGTCGTGAATCGAGTTCCACTGACGCCACTCGTGCTTGGTGAGATTGGTCTGGTCGGCCCAGTGCCACTGGATGACCGCGCTCTCGACCAGCGAGGTCGGCGTCTGCGCGTTGAACTCGAGCAGCTTGGGCGTGCTGCCGGCCCCGTTGTACCAGAGATCGAAGCGGCCGTAGACGCTCGGCGAGTAGTCCGGCGTCTCCATCGGCAGCCGCATGTCGGGATCTTTGTCGTAGTGCGTCCAGGTCTCGGCGTCGCCGTCGAACCACGTCCGGATGATCTGCTCGTGCGCGAACTCCGGGATGCCGATCTTGGCCAGGAAGCACGACGACGGGTTGCAGACCGAGGCGAAGAAGCCGTCCTTGCGGCCCTGCACCGTGTGGCGCGGGCACTGCTTGACCATCCAGTCGCCGGCCTCGAGGCACATCTCGTAGATCGCCGCGGTGGCCGTCTCGAGCTCCTCGATCTCGCCCGCGGTGAAGTCGTAGAACGGCCCCTCCTGCCAGTACGAGACCATGGACCCGTCGGGCAGCTCGGTGTCGTTGTAGGTCAGGCCGAGGCTGTAGTTGGTGAGCTTCCAGCCGTCGCGGACCGGACCGTACGGAACTCGGCGCACAGTCAGCCGCCCGAGCTCTTGCTGGAGCCGCGCGCGGCGCCGCCCTTGCCGACCACGCTGGTTTTGATCGTGCCGTTGCCGATCTTGCCGCTGGCGGGCAGCCCGAAAGACTGCCGGGCCGCCCGGTCGTTGTACGCGAACTTGTTGCCACCCGGCGGCAGCCGGTAGCCCACCGGGTAGCCCGAGCGGTAACCCGACGAATACCAGATGAAGAACGGCAGCGCGCCGATGCCGGACCCGCCGTTGTTGTCGTCGTCGTCGCAGTAGTCCTCGTCGACAACCGTGCCGTTGGCGTCGGCGCAGTAGAACCCGGCGTCCTGGTAGTCGTCGTCGTTGTCGCACGCCGCCGCTCCGCCCGCCGCGAGGAGCAAGAACGTGCTGGTGAGCGACACGCTGCGGGAGCTCATGCGTCGGTTCATCATCATCTCTTTGTACCGCCTCCCGGCAACCGCTGCACTATGCGCGCGGGCCTCCGGCAACATAGATGACCTGCCCGGACACGAAACCGGCACCCTCGCTGACGAGGAAGGATACGGTGTTCGCCACGTCCTCGGGCCGGCCAGCCCGCCCCACGGGAATCTGAGCCACCGCAGCCTTCTCGAATTGGGCGAAATCCACCCCGACGCGGGCCGCGGTGGCCGCCGTCATGTCGGTGACGATGAAACCGGGGGCCACCGCGTTCGCGGTGATGCCGAAGCGGCCCAGCTCGATCGCCAGGGTCTTGGTGAAGCCTTGCAGACCGGCCTTGGCCGCGGCGTAGTTGGCCTGACCGCGGTTGCCGAGGGCCGAGGTGCTGGAGAGGCTGACGATGCGGCCCCAGCCGGCGTCGACCATGTGCTTCTGGACGGCCCGGCTGAACAGGAAGGCGCCGCGCAGGTGGACCGCCATCACGGTCTCCCAGTCGTCGTCGGTCATCTTGAACAGCAGGTTGTCGCGCAGCACGCCGGCGTTGTTGACCAGCACGGTGGGCGTGCCCAGCTCGGCCTTGACCCGCTCGACGGCCGCACCGACCTGGATCGCGTCGGAGACGTCGGCGCCGACGGCCAGCGCCGTCCCGCCCGCGTCGTGGATCGCCGTCACGGTGTTGGCACAGGCGCCCTCGTCGAGGTCGACGACCGCCACGGCCATGCCGTCGGCGGCGAGCTTGCGGGCGGTGGCCTCACCGATGCCCCGGGCGGCCCCGGTGACGATGGCGACGCGGGTGGGAACGGACTGCGACACGATGGCCTCCACGGGGCTTGCTACCACAAACTATCTGCACTCGGAGTGCACTTTAACCTAGGATCACGCCGTACGGCGTAGGCGGATCCACCGGTATCCGTGTCCGGCGACCTCGATCTTGTCGCATTTGCCGAGGTCCGCATACTCCTGGTCGGCCAGGACGTCGTTCGGCATCTCGGCCTCGGGATAGAGCGAGCTGAGGTCCAGGGTCGCCGCGTCGGGTCCCAGGTTGTGCACGAAGACCATCGTGCCCGTCTCGCCGTCCGCGCGATGGACCAACACACTGGTCGGCGCCGGAATATCGACATGCTTGCAGCTGCCCGTGCCGACCTCGGGCGCCTCCCGGAGCGTACGGATCATGCGCTCGAACCAGGAAAGCAGCGACTGCGGGTTGTGGCGCTGGAGGGTCACGTTGACCGTCTCCCACCCGAACTCGCCGCCGGTGATGGCCGGGCGCACCAGATCCTTGGGCTTCGCGGTGGAGAAGCCGCCGTTGGGCAGGCCCGACCACTGCATGGCGGTGCGGATCGCGTTGCGGCCGTCCTGCGTGAGGTCCTCGCCCATGCCGATCTCTTCGCCGTAGCGGATGACCGGGGTGCCGCGCAGGCTGAACTGCAGGGCGTAGGCCAGCTCGATGCGCCGCCGGTCGTTGCCGAGCATCGGGGCCAGCCGCCGCCGGATGCCCCGTCCGTACAGCTGCATCTCGGGCTCGGGACCGAACTTGGCGAAGACCTCTTCGCGCTGCTCGGCGGTGAGGCGGGACAGGTCGATCTCGTCGTGGTTGCGCAGGAACGTCGCCCACTGGCCGCCCGGGGGCAGCTGCGGGGTGTCGCGCAGGCCGTCGATGATCGGCTCGGCGTCCTCACGGGCCAGGGCCAGGATCAGCCGGGTGTTGAGCATGAAGTCGAACAGCATGTGGATGCGGTTGTTCGAGCCGCCCTTGTCGCCGAAGAAGTCGACCAGCTGGGCCGGCTCGACGTTGGCCTCGGCCAGGAGCACGGCGTCGCCCTTGCGCCACTGCACGTGCTGCCGCAGGTCGGAGAGGAAGTCGAAATCCTTGGGCGAGTTGGGGTTGCCCGGTTCGGTCTGCTCGATGATGAACGGCACGGCGTCCATGCGGAACCCGGCCACGCCCAGCTGGAGCCAGAACGCGCAGATCTTCTTGATCTCCTCGCGGACCTCCGGGTTGTTGATGTTGAGGTCGGGCTGGAACTTGTAGAACCGGTGGTAATACCAGGACTTCGCGGTGCGGTCGTAGGTCCAGGTCTCGTTCTGCTCGCCGGGGAAGACCATGCCCTGCTTGCGGTCGCTGGGCTCGGTGTCCGACCAGACGTACCAGTCGCGATACGGCGAGTCGGGCGACGACCGGGCCGACTGGAACCACGGGTGCTGGTCGGAGGTGTGGTTGACGACCAGGTCGATGATGACCTTGATGCCGAGGTTGTCGGCCTGGTGCAGCAGCTCGGCGAAGTCACCGAGGTTTCCGAACCGCGGGTCGATGTTGTAGAAGTCGGACACGTCGTAGCCGTCGTCACGATCCGGCGTCGGGTGGATCGGGTTGAGCCACAAGCAGTTGATGCCGAGTCGGGCCAGATAGTCGAGACGCTCGATCAGTCCGCGAATATCGCCGCATCCGTCCCCGTTCGAGTCGGCGAACGTGTCGATGTCGGCGCAGTAGACAACGGCCTTCCGATACCACCGGTCAGTCATGTCCCTCTACTTCACCGTGACTCCGGGCCGCGAAACCGGGAACCGCTCAGGATCACCGGCGGGCGACAGTCAGACCGGGGATGTCGCGGCGGCTCAGGGCCGAGACACCGGCGAAGGCGGCCAGCGGCACCAGCACGAGGACGACCCACTGCAGCGGGCTGATCAGCTGCAGCGACTCGGGGTGGCCCATGTTGTATTTGATGAGGCCACCGAAGCCCCACTGCACCAGCGGCACGGTCACGATCACCGGCGCGGCCCAGCACAGCAGCCGGGCGCGGGTCTCGGGCTCTTGCCGCAGGACGGCCACGGCGACGAGCACCGCTGCGACCAGCACGAGGATCGTGCCGGCCGGGCCGAGCCAATGGGGGAACACCGTGACCTCGGCCAGCAGTAGCACGCTCGCCGCAATCACCCAGGGCAGACCGCGTAACTGTCGGCCGCCACGATCGGCGACCAGGCCCGCGATCAGCACGATCGCCGCCGCGACGATCAGCCAGTATGCGTACAGCAGGGTGGCCGGAGTGTCCAGATAGGACCGCGCGGGGGCGGCGATCTCGCCGGCCAGCCCGACCGTCGCTCCGGCCGCTCCGAGCAGGCGCCACCCCACGAAGGCCGCGATCAGCGCGACACCCCAGCCGGCCAGCCGCGCCCAGTGAACCGTCTCGACCGGCGGCGCGAACTCGGGATAGATCAGCATCGCCCGGACCTCGACCGCGACCCGGCCCAGCGCGACGGCGAACAGCAGCATCGCGCCGAAGACCTGCACGGTGCGGGCCACCCGGCTCTGGCCGGTGACCATCAGACGCAGGTGGGCGGCGATCGCCCCGCACACGACGTCGAACGCCTGGGCCGGGCCCGGTCGCGGGTCGGCCATCAGGACGCCGAGCATCTCGTCGCCGTATTCGCGCCGGAAGTCGCGCGGATAGAGCGCGAGCAGGCGCCGATAGCGGATCTCGCTCATGCGGTGGCTCCCCCGAAGTTGGTGCGGCGGGCACGCAGCCGGCCCTCCGCGATCGTGGCCTGCTCGCGCAGGCGGCTGGTCTGGGCCTCGAAGCTCTGCTCGCCGGCCCCCGTGAGCCGGTAATAACGCCGGAGCCGGGACTGGACGACCTCTTCCCGGTCGACCTCGATCAGACCCTCGCCGCGCAGGCGGTCGAGCGCGGCGTAGAGCGTGCCGGTGCGCAGCCGAACGCGGCCGCCGGTCATGCGCTCGACGTCCTCGATCACGGCATAGCCGTGCATCGGCTCGCCGGCCAGCGCCGTGAGGATGAGGAAGGTCGGCTCGTTCATGCCGGGAGCATATACCGGCGGTCGGCATATGCAAACCGCCGTACCACGCTTCAGGTTGGTTTCAGGTGCGGCGGGTATGAAGGTGCGATGGCTGAAGCGGGTCTGAGTCAGCAAGGTGGGCTGACAGGGTGGGTGGCGTCCGTCATCGAGTCGTGGGGCGAAGTGGGGGTGGGCCTGCTTGTCGCCCTGGAAAACCTCGTCCCGCCGATTCCCAGCGAGATCGTGCTCTCGATGGGCGGCTACCTGGCCAGTGAGGGCCGGGTCAACCTGATCCTGGTCTTCCTGGCGGCCACGGCCGGCTCGGTCGGCGGCGCGCTGCTGCTCTACTGGCTGGGTTACGGCCTGGGCGAGGAAAGGTTGCGCCGCTGGCTCGACCGCATCCCGCTGGTCGACGCCGACGACCTCGACCAGGCCGACCGCTGGTTCGAGAAGCACGAGAAGGCAGCCGTCCTGTTCGGACGCTGCGCCCCGGTGGTCCGCAGCTTGGTGTCGATCCCGGCCGGCGCCAACCACATGAACCTGGCCCAGTTCACGATCTTCACCGCGATCGGCAGCGGCGTCTGGAACGCCCTGTTCGTCGGCGGTGGCTACCTGCTGGGCTCGCGCTTCCAGGATCTCGAGACGTACAGCCAGTACTTCGACTACGCGATCTGGGCTTTCTTCATCGTCACGATCGCGAGCTGGGTCACCAAGAAGGTGCGCAAACGGCGACGCGGGGGGGGGGGGGGGGGGGGCGCGGGGGGGGGGGGGGGGGGGGTTGAAAACACCGGGGGTGGGGGGGTTGTGCCCCGCGGGCCGGGCCGCGGCCGGGGCCGACCCGG
>NZ_JBVHFW010000020.1:0-75940 GCF_055562135.1 Actinoplanes sp. NPDC021490 | reverse complement strand
TCCCTCTACCCCGGTTGGGGGGCTTTCGTCCTCGCCCCCGCGGCGCGGGGCCACAACAACTCGGTGCCACCCGCCCCCCGCGCGGCCGCGGGCCCCCCCCCCGCGTCTGGGGACGGGTAAGGATCAGAAACCGGCGCTGATCTTCGTGAAGGCCCAGTCGGCCTGCGCGATGCCGGAGCAGTCCGAGACCACGCCGCCCCCGGCGCAGCCACGGTCGCGGTTGACCGACCAGAAGGTGAAGCGGGACAGGCCCTTGCTCTTGGCGTAGTCGCGGATCCGGGTCCACGTGTCGACGCTGGTGAGCTCCTGCTGGTCGGAGAGACCGTTCATGCCCGAGATGCCGATGTGCGAGTAGGCCTGGGCGTCGGTGTAGCCGAAGGTGGTCTTGAGCAGGTTCTTCAGACCCTCGGTGGCGCCCACGGTCGAGCCGTACATGTCGGCGCCGCCGCTGAAGTCGAACGGCATCTGGGTGAAGATGTCGATGTTCGCGTTCAGCGCCTTGGCCTGCTGCACGAGCCGGGTGCCGAAGTAGTTCGGGCCGGTCGTCGAGGTGCCGAAGGTCAGGATCGTCTTCACCGACGGGTTCTTCTGCTTGACGATCTTCAGCGCGTTCAGGATGCGGTCCTGGACGACCGTGTTCTCGAACTCGTCCGAGTTCTCGATGTCGATGTCGATCGACTTGAGCTGGAACGCGTCGATGAGCTTCTGGTACGCCCCGGCCAGCGCCTCCGGCGTCGAGCAGTTGGGGCCGAGCTTGTTGCCGCTCCACCCGCCGACCGACGGAACGATGTCGATGCCGGCCGCGCGGGCCTGCGCGATGTAGCTGGCGTGCGCGCCGCCGGTCAGGCCGCTCTCGCCGTCCCAGGCCGGGTTGCAGCCGTTGCTCGCGAGCACGAACGCGATGGTGAACGCCTTGACACCGGTGGCCGCGGCGACCGTCGCGGGCGCCGGCGGGTTGCCCCAGCCGGGATAGACGTAGGGCGCCGAAGCCATCTTGGTGCCGCTGGAGGGAGGCGTGGTCGGCGGCGTGGTCGGCCCGGTCGGCGGGGTGGTGGGCGGCGTGGTCGGGGTCGTGCCACCACCGCAGGCGCCGTCGTTCTTCCAGACGTCCCACTGACCGCTGTGCGTGGCGGGGGACTCGTTCTGCGTCCACCACTTGGCGCTGTAGTTGGTGCCGTTCTGCGAGGCGGTGTTGCCACCGGTGTAGACCTGTGAGGCGCTCCACGCGGGGGCACACGCGGCGGCGGCGCTCGAGGCGGCCATCGGCAGCACCGCGGCGGCCGTGCCGACCAGCGCGACGGTGCCGGCGATGACCAGCTTCCTGCTCAGTTTCACGGGGATTCTCCTGCTGAGGGGTGGGGAGTTCAGGGGAGGGTGGCGAGGTGCGGCTTGACCGTGTTGGCGAAGCCGTTGCCGTTGGTGACGTCCCAGTTGATCGACCAGGTCATCGCGCCGCGGATGCCCGGGTAGGTGGCCGGCGGCTTGAAGGAGCCGCAGTTGGTCGCCCGGGCCAGGCAGTCGAGCGCGTTGTTGACGACCGTGGGGGCCACGTAACCGCCACCGGCGGCGCGGGTGCTCGCGGGCAGGCCGAGCGCGACCTGGTCGGGGCGCAGACCACCCTGGGTCTGGATACAGGCCAGCGCGGTCAGGAAGTTCACCGTGCCCTGGCTGTACGCGGCGTTCTGGTCGCAGCCGAGCATCGAGCCGGAGTTGTAGAACTGGGTGAACACCACGGTGAGGATGTCCTTGATGCTCAGCGCGAGCGCGAAGTACGAGGACTGCGGCGACTGCATGTCGATGGTCTGCGGGGCCATCGTGATGATCAGGCTCGCGCCCACCTTGGAGCGCAGGCTGCGCAGCGCCTGGGCCATGTAGGTCGGGTTCAGCCCGTTCTCCAGGTCGATGTCGACCCCGTCGAAGCCGTACGTGGTGATCAGGCGGTGCACCGAGTCGGCGAACGCGGTGGCGGCGGCGGCGCTGTTGACGGCGACCGTGCCCTTCTCACCGCCGACCGAGATGACGACCTTCTTGCCGCGCGAGTGCAGCGTGGCGATGTCGGCCCGGAACTGGGCGTCGGTGTATCCGCCGACCGCCGCGGCCAGGCCCGGGTCGAGGTTGAAGGTGACCGCGCCCTGGGCGCCGGCCGCGTCGGCGAAGGCCACCGCGATCAGGTCGTAGTTGCTGGGGACGGCGGCCAGCTTGAGCGGGGCGGCGCCGTTGTCGAAGTTCTGCCAGTAGCCGGTGAGGAAGTGCTTGGGCAGCTGACCGTTCGACGGCGGGGTGGTGGGCGGAGTGGTCGGAGGCGTCGTGGGCGGAGTGGTCGGAGGCGTGGTGGGCGGGGTCGTCGGAGGCGTGGTCGGCGGGGTCGTGGGACCGCTGCCGCAGGCGCCGTCGTTCTTCCAGACGTCCCACTGTCCACTGTGGGTCGCCGGGGACTCGTTCTGCGTCCACCACTTGGCGCTGTAGTTGGTGCCGTTCTGCGAGGCGGTGTTGCCACCGGTGTAGACCTGCGTGGCGCTCCACGCCGGCGCGCAGGCCGCAGCGGCCGAGGCCGTGCTCGCGAAGTAGGTCGCCGTGCCGCCGGCCACGAGTGCCGCCACGGTCGTCAGGACTATCGATCTGGAGCGCTTCATGACGTCCCTCCACGGACACCCAATGAGATGTATCAATCATTAGGACTGTTAACAGTAAAAGTCCAGAGGGCGAACCCTTAAACATCCTTAAAGATGGATGGACCAGGGAGGGGTCCCTGGTCCATCGATCAACATCGAACTACTTGCGGAACTGGACCCAGTTCACGTTGACGAAGTCGGCCGGCTGCCCGCTCGAGAAGGTCAGGAAGACCGTGTGCGTGCCGGTGACACCCGAGACGTTGCCCGGGATCGACTGCCACGTCTGCCAGCCGCCCGTGCCGCCGAGCGCGAAGCTGCCGATCGGGGCGTTGCCGCGGCTGTCCAGGCGCACCTCGAGGAGACCGCTGACCCCGGCGCCGGCGCCGGAGGCGACCCGCGCGACGAAGTCCCGTACGCCGCCCGAACCGAAGTTGACGTTGTTGAACTGCAGCCAGTCGCCGTTGGCGATGTAGCCGACGTCCTGCCCGCCCTCGGAACAGGTCTCGACCTGCACCCCGGCCGAGGAGTTGTACGACTCGGCCTCGATCCGCGAGAACGCGTCCCGCGTGCCACCGGTCGGCGGGGTGGTGGGAGGCGTGGTCGGGGGCGTGGTCGGCGGCGTGGTGCCGCCACCCGAGCTCTGCCAGACGGCCACGTAGTCGACCAGCATGGGCACGCCGGGCTGGGTGGCCGCGGTGGGGCCGCCGCCGAACGCGGCCGGGAACCCGCCCCCGATGGCCACGTTGAGGATCACGAACATGCCGTGGTGCGTGGCGTTGTTCCAGGTGGTGGCGTCGACCGAGTTCGAGGTCAGGGTGAAGTAGTTGGCGCCGTCCAGATACCACCGCAGCTGCTCGGGCGACGTGCTGCGGTCATACTCCAAGGCGTACGTGTGGAAGGCGGTCTTGCACCCGTTGCAGGGCCGCTCACCGCTGGTCAGGCCGGTCGTCTCGTTGCAGGGGCCGCCCGGGTTGCTGCCGCAATGCAGGGCGGCGAAGACCGAGTCGCGGCCGTTGATGTTCTCCAGGATGTCCCACTCGCCGATGCTCGGCCAGTTCGACGCGCCGACCGGCCGGGCCGCCGCGCCGAGCGCCCAGAACGCCGGCCAGTATCCGGCGGCCGCGGCCCCGCTGACGTTGGGCTGCTGGATCCGCGCCTCGATGCGCACCTTGCCGCCGGCCGGGGCGGCGAAGTCGGTCCGCTGGGTCTCGACCCGGCCCGAGGTCCAGTTGCCGGCCGAGTCGCGCAGCGGCTTGATCACCAGATTGCCGCTGCCGTCCTGGTAGACGTTGTTCGTCGAGTCGGTCATGTACTCGATCTCGCCGGTGCCCCAGTTGGCGGCGCCGCCCGGGTATCCGTGCCCGATGTCGTAGAGCCAGCTGGAACGGTTCAGTCCGGTGCCCGCGGCGCCGGTGAAATCGTCGCTGAAGACCAGCGACATCCCGGGCGGGGCACCCGGGACGGCGGCGTTGGCCTGCATGGTGAATATCGTGGTCGCAGCCACTGCGAGCAGGGCCGCAGCCGTTGCCAGCAGGCTCCGCATCCGCTTTCGAGACATGAGTTCCGCGCCTTCCTGAGGGGGGTTTGAGAGCGCTCTCACGCGGATTTCACGCCGGTTACAAAGGCCTGTCAATATGGACTTCCGTCAATTGCCCTTTGATACCGGGAACTGGCACAGTTTCTGTGCGGCAAGGACCGGGTAAGCCGTGCCGCATGGATACGGGTGCCGCGGGGTCGACCACGATCGACCCGGAGCTGGCTGAGAAGGCCGAGTCCCACGACCTGCTCACGCTCGGCGTCGAAGAGGAATATCTGCTGGTGGACGCGGTGGAGCCGCGGGCCGTGGAAGCGGTCGAGGCGGTTTTCGACCACGTGCCGCCCGAGCTGGGTGACGCCGTGCAACACGAGCTGACCCGGGGGCAGATCGAGGTGGCCAGCCCGCCCCAGCTCGACCTCAAGGTGCTCGCCCAGGCCCTGCGCGAGCTGCGCTCCGCGGTGGCCGGCGCGGCCGAACAGGCCGGGGCGCGCCTGCTGGCGATGGGCGCCGGGCCGGCCGCCGGGCCCAACATCCGGATCGTCGACAAGCCGCGCTACCACCGCATGCGCGAACGCTTCGGCGACCTCTCCCCCGGACCCGGGCTGTGCGGCACGCACGTGCACGTCAGCGTGCCCGACGACGAGACCGGCGTGCAGATCCTCAACCACCTGCGACCCTGGCTGCCGATCTTCCAGGCCGCCACGGCCAACTCCCCGTTCTTCAACGGCCGCGAGACCGGCTACGCCAGCTGGCGCTCGCTGATGTGGGAGCGCTGGCCCACCGTCGGCCCCACGCCTTACCTGCGGTCGTTCGCCGAGTACGAGACGCTCGTAGCCGACCTCGAGGCGAGCGGCGCGATGCTCGACGAGGGAATGCTCTACTGGTACGCCCGCCTGTCCGCGCGCTACCCCACCGTCGAGATCCGGATGGGCGACGTCATGCCCACCACCGACGACGCCGTGCTGCTGGCCGCGCTGGCCCGGGCCTTGGTCGCCACGCTGCTCAACGAGGTGCGCAACGGCACCCCGGCCCCGGACGTGCCGCACCCGCTGCTGATGGCCGCGCACTGGCGGGCCGCCCACGACGGGCTCGAGGGCCTGAACATCGACATGGCCACCCGCGAGCCGCGCCCGGCCTGGAAGCTCATGCGGCAGCTCTTCGACTACGTGCGGCCCGAGCTGGAGCGGCACGGCGACCTCGAGACGGCCACCGTCCTGATGGGACGCATGCGCTCGCACGGCACCGGCGCCGCCCGGCAGCGGGCGATCCTGGCCCAGGGCGGCTCGCTCAGCGACGTGGTCGACCGGTTCGTCCGACTGACCCGCGGCGAGGATCCGGCGACGTAGGCTGGGGTCCTTCGGATCGGGGGTACGCCGGATGAAACTCGTGGTCATCGGCGGTGACGCGGCCGGCATGTCGGCGGCTTCGCAGGCGCGCAAGCGGCTGGGCGAGGACGACCTGTCGATCGTCGCCTTCGAGCGGGGGCACTTCACCTCGTACTCGGCCTGCGGCATTCCGTACTGGATCGGCGGTGCGGTCGACGAACGCGACAAGCTGGTCGCCCGCACCCCCGACGAGCACCGCAAGGCCGGGATCGACGTGCGGCTGCGGCACGAGGTGGTCGGCATCGACCTCGACCGTCGCGAGGTGGTCGCGCACGACCTGGCCGGCGGGGGCGAGAGCCGGGAGCCGTTCGACCATCTGGTCTACGCGGCCGGCGCCTTCCCGTTCACACCGGAGTGGGCGCGGGTCCGCGACGCCGGCGTCTTCGGCGTGCAGACGCTCGACGACGGCCAGGCCATCCACGACTGGCTCGACCGCGAGCCCCGCCCGCGCCGTGCCGTCGTCATCGGCGGTGGATACATCGGGGTCGAGATGGCCGAGGCCATGGTGCTCCGCGGCCTCGAGGTCACGCTGCTGGAGAAGTCGCCACAGCCGATGGCCAAGACGGTCGACCCCGACATGGGCGCGCTGGTGCAGAAGGCCATCCGCGGGCTGGGCGTCGAGGTGATCACCGACGCGCACGTCGACGGTCTCGAGACCGAGGACGGCCGGGTGCGCGCGGTGCTCACCCCGAGCGGCCCGCTGCCGGCCGACATCGTGGTCCTCGGCCTGGGCGTACGCCCGAACACCGCGCTGGCCGGGGACGCCGGCCTGCCGCTGGGGCCGACCGGGGGAATCCGCACGGATCTGCGCATGCGGGTCGAGGGCGTCGAGGGCGTGTGGGCGGCCGGCGACTGCGTCGAGACCCGGCATCTGCTCACCGGACGGCCCGTGCACGTGCCGCTGGGCACCCACGCGAACAAGCAGGGACGGGTGGCCGGCATCAACATCGGCGGCGGGTACGCGACGTTCCCCGGCGTGATCGGCACGGCCGTCACCAAGGTGTGCGACCTCGAGGTGGCCCGCACCGGGCTCACGTCGAAGGAGGCGCACGCGGCCGGCTTCGCCTTCGTGACCGCGAGCATCGACTCGACCAGCCGGGCCGGCTACTACCCCGGCGCCGAGACGATGACCATCAAGCTGATCGCCGAAAAGCGTACGGGCGTGCTGCTGGGAGCCCAGATCGTCGGCCGGGCCGAGGCGGCCAAGCGGATCGACGCGCTCGCCGTGGCCACCTGGAACCGGATGACCGTCGAAGAGATGACGGCGCTCGACCTCAGCTACGCCCCGCCGTTCGCCCCGGTGTGGGATCCGGTTCTGATCGCTGCCCGAAAGGCCACCGAGGCGGTACACGCCAGCCTTTGACCGTATTTGTGGTCACGCGCCCCCAGCGCTCTGCCAGGAACTATCGCTTTCCGTGACGCGGCAACCACCAAATCGGTATCGCGCTTGATCATGCGGCACGGTAGGAACGCAGGATGTCGCCGCACTCTCCTCGAATTCCGACCCAGGGTGGCGAGGCCGCGCCCTCCGGCCGGCATCGGCGACCCGAGTCCCTGGCCGACGTCCACACCCGGAGCGTGCCGCGCGTCGCCGAGACGACTCTGACGGACTCGCCCATCTCGCAGCGCAGCCGGTCGGCCCGGCACCAGCGGCCGGTTCGCACCGGTCGGCACGCCGCCGTCCGCGTCCCGACTCAGCGCCCGCCGGCCGGGCGCCCGCCGGCCACCGGATCGCACCGCGCCCCCGGCACCCTGCCCATCGAGTCGTGGCTGCTGGTGGGCAAGAAGCGTCAGCAGGCCATGCTCGCGTCGCTGGTCGCGGTGGGCATCCTGCTGCTGGCCATGCCGGCCGAGCAGCGCCGCGACGGCTTCGAGGCGGTGAACGCGGCCGCCCAGGCCGTGGCGGGCGTGCAGACCGAGGCGCCGGCGGCACCGGCCGCGCCCGAGCGCGAACGCGAGGACAAGAGCACCGCGCCGGAAGAGCCGGAGGCCGGTAAGAAACCGGAGAAGCCGGCGCCCGAGCCGACCGCGGCCGATCCGAAGCCCAGCACGCCGACGGCCGAGGCCACCGAGGCCGGCCAGAAGCCCGGCTCCGATCTCGGCCCGGGCAGCTCGCTGCGCACCACCGGCAGCGAGGTCGTCGCGCTCACGTTCGACGACGGCCCCGACCCGGTGCAGACGCCCAAGATCCTCGAACTGCTCGACCAATACCAGGTCAAGGCGACGTTCTGCCTGGTCGGCGCGCAGGTCAAGCGTCACCCGGAGATCGTCCGGCAGATCGTCGCCCAGGGTCACACCCTCTGCAACCACACCTGGGACCACAGTCTCAAGATCGGCAAGGACGAGCCGGCGAAGATCCAGGCCGACCTCGTGCGCACCAACGAGGCGATCCTGGCCGCCGTGCCCGGCGCGAAGATCCCGTTCTTCCGGGCCCCCGGCGGCAACTTCACCGAGCGGCTGGTCAAGGTGGCCGCGAACACGCAGATGACCTCGCTCTACTGGGAGGTGGACCCGCGCGACTGGGACCACCCCGAGAAGGAGACCGAGCCGCAGCACATCGCCCGCATGGTCGGTGACATCCGCAAGCAGGTGCGGCCGGGCGCGATCGTGCTGTCGCACGACTTCAATCAGCCGGCCACCATCAAGGCGTACGAGAAACTGCTCCCCTGGCTCACCGAGAACTTCACCCTCGGCATCCCGGGCGAGGAAGCGGTGGACGAACCCGAGACGCCCCCTTCCCCGCAGCCCAGCGTCACGCCGACGGCTGACAGGTAGGACACCAGTAGAGGTTGCGCGCGGCCATTTCCCCGCGCGCGACCTCGGTCCCGCAGACCAGGCACGGCTGCCCCGGACGTCGATAGACATAGACCTCGCCGCCGTGCCGGTCGACGCGCGGCGCCCGCTGCATCGCCTCGGGCGTGTGCCGGGTGTGCACCGTGTCGATGCGCCCGCGCACCACGCCCTCCTTCATGAGCGCGCGCAGGTCGGTCCAGAGCTCGTCCCACTGCTCGGCCCCGACCGAGCGGCCCGGTGTGGCCGGCGCGAGCCCGGCCCGGAACAGCACCTCGTTGGCATAGATGAGCCCGCACCCGGCCACGATCGACTGATCCAGCAACAGCGCGAAGATCGGCTTGCCGCTCGACCCGGCCTTCCTCAGCACGGCCCCCGGATCGGAGTCGTCGCGCAGCGGGTCGGCCCCCAGCCGGTCGCGCAGCATCTGGGCCTGCGCCGGGTCGAACACCTCACACGCGGTCGGCCCGCGCAGATCCAGCCAGTGCGCGTCGCCGATCAGCCGCATGCGCACCTGCCCGATCGGCTCCGGCACGGGCGGCCCGCCGTCGGCGAACTTGCCGTAGAGCCCGAGGTGCACGTGCACGCTCAGGTCGCCCTCGTAGTGGTGGAAGAGATGCTTCCCGTACGCCTCCGTGTCGACCAGACGGCGTGCGTCAACGAGCGCGGCCCCGGCCGCGAACCGCCCTTGCGGACTGCTGACCCGCAGGGCCTGCCCGGCAAAGAGCTCCCGATGCCGAGCCGCAAGCCGATGAATGGTGTGTCCCTCTGGCACGGTCAGCAACGGTACCCAGCCACACCGATTCAGTGCCATCTGAGCTGGTCAGCGGCTTGTGTGATCTCACCTGGTCACGGGTGAGCACGCCTGACGCAGGTGGGCTCGGGGTGGGGCCGAACCCCGGACTATCCGATCGCTTGCCAGGTGATCTCGTCCGCCGTTACGGTGCTCATGTCTGCCCGAGCCAAGTCCCGTACGGCTGAGACCTAAACGCGTAAGGCCAGGGATACTCTCTCGGATTCAGCAGAATGCACGACCCGCTCTGCGACTAGGCGTTAGCGCCTTTCCCGTACGGCCATAGACGGCCTAAGCGGAGGTTCGCTCCCGGCGGCTATCTCTTAGGAGAGGTCCGCCCATGCAAAACGAAATGCTGCGGCTTAGCAAAGTTGCCCTGAGACTCGACGTCTCCATTTCAACAGTGCGCCGCTTAATCAAAGACGGCACCCTCGCGGCCGGATTCGTGAGGGGTCAGTTGCGCGTTAGTAGCCGCGACCTTGATGTGTACGTCTCACAGGTTCTTACGCCGACCACCTAGCCCCATCTCGCCCACGCCATCTCAGAGGACGGCTAGGGCTGAAGGACAGAAAGACCAAGAAGGAGCGCCAGAGGTGCGCCCTACTTCCCCATGCTGTTTGTAGGCAAGTTGCTAACCGGCAATACGGCAAGCCGCTTAAGGAGTCCTCATGCCGAGGAAGCTCAAGTACCCCCACCGCGTGCAGGTCTATTTCGGAGACGCGGAGTTCGAAATGCTCAAGGCAACGGCCGAACTGCTTGGTGTCACCCCGGCAGAACTCGTCCGGAATGCCTTGACCGACAACCTGGAGAAGGCACGCGTCAACTCGAAGCTGTGGGCGCTCGAACTCATGGAGGCAGCAAAGTGATCAGCAGTAAAGGAGTAAACCGGTTGCGCAAGCCGGACACGGAGCAGCTCACCAGCCGACTGAAGACTCTGGAGGACTTGCTTCAGAGCGCCGAGGGCCAGGTGGCCGAGCTGTACCGGCACGAGCAGACCATCGCCAGCGTCAAGACACAGGGCAACCCCGACCTCAGCCGGTACGCGCGGCACCTCAGCGGACGGAGCATCTGATGGCGAACCGCGATTACCAAACCCGGCTCGACGCCGGAAGCCCGTTCTACACCGGCGAAGAAGATCGGCTGTTCGAGGAGAACCGGCCAAGCAGCGTCATGGCCTACACCGAGCCTGCGACCGAGGGCGCATACCTGAGCTACGCGCAGCGGCAGCTCGCCGTTCGTGAAGAGCAGACGTACACCATCGCCCAGAACAAGGAGGACGCCAAGCGTGCCGCCGCCTACGACAACGACGAGGTGCGCCGGGTCGAAGAGCAGGTGGCCGAGGAGTACGGGCAGGCCGAGCAGCGCATTCAGGAGCTGACTGAACAGGTCGGCCCGATTCGGGAAGCGGTCGACGAGATGCTGCGCCAGCTTGACGGGCGACGCATCACGGCGGCGAAGGCGATGGCGTTCATCGAGGCGGTGCGCTCGGACATCGGTCGCATTGCCGCGCGACGGGATGAGGTCGCGAAGACCATCGGCATCGCGGAATTGAAGGCGAAGTACCCCCACCAGTACCTCGACGCGATGTTCAACACGTATCCCTACCTCGCTCGGCCCACGGTATTCGGTGAGACCACGACCCGGACAGTGCACCGCTTTCCCTCCGAAGCCCCGGTCAGCTTCACCCGCACCAAGAGCTAGAGCGGTAACGGCAGCAGGAGTCGAAAGCACCACCGTGCGGGGCGCTGAGGAGAAGCAGCAAGCCGCGCAAAGCAGAAGGGCGGGGCCGGTCGGGGTACCGGCTCCCGCCCAATCAACCCGACCAGCAAGGAGGAAAGGTAATGCGTAGCAGCACCATTCTAGGAGCGCGTTGGGACGCCCACCGGGTCAATCTTCTCCAGCACGAGTACGGCGTCCGGGTCAACGAACAGTGCGGCGACTTCTCGCCCGTGGGAGCCGAGGTGCGGGTCTGGGTGGAGGACTGGCGAGCCTTCGGTATGGGCCAGGTGATGCCGCTCTACGAACTGCGCGGCAAGGCTGCTCGCATCTGGTACGAGGCGTACCGGCCAAGCGAACTGCGTCAGGTGAAGAGCATCGTCTTGGCCCGCCTCGTTGATCTGCTGAACGACCCGCGAAACGGCCTTGAAGTCGTCCGGCTCTGCGACCGCTGCAAGTGCGGTGCGGCGTGACGGAGAGGGAGAAGTGGGAGGCGGTGGTTACCGCCCTCGGCCTCGTCCCCACGGGCGACCAGGCGTACACCGCGTGCCCGGTGCACGACGGCGACAACCCGAGCGCCTTCAGCATCGGCGTGGGGAAGGAAGGCAACGGGTACCCCGTCCTGACGTGCCACACCGGCTGCCCGGACTCGAAACGCACGGGTCGCGCTCGGCTGCATTGGCTCTGGAAGGCGCGGCGAGCGCTTATCGCCCGAGGTGCGCCCGCAGAGGCCGTAGGGCCGACCGGGCCAGCCGGGCGGCGTTCTGGGGCGGCAGCGTCGGTTTCAAACCCGACCACGTCGGCACCAGAAGCCGAGGCCAGCCCGCCACCGAGCCAGGACAGTGTCGACCGGTGGGTTTACCAGGCGCAGGACGGGCGGCTAGCCGCACTCGCGGAGAACCGCGGCTTAGCGATGGAGACGCTCGACGACGCCGATGTCGGCTGGGACGGTCGCCGCTACACCATTCCCGTGTACGACCCGGCGACGCACGAGCTGGTCGACCTTCAGCACTACACCATCGGTCGCCATCTGATCCATCGCAAGGACGGCAAGCCTCGGCTGTACGCGCCGGTCACTGGGTTCGACCCGAGCCGCCTGGTGCTGGTCTGCGAGGGCGTCTGGGACGTGCTCGCTGCGCGGCAGCACGACTTGAACGCCGTGGGCGTGACGGGTGGGGCGGGCAGCGTGCCGAAGAACTTGAGCGCGCTCACCGGGTGCGCCGTGTCCATCGTGTTCGACAGCGACGACGAGGGTCGCAAGGGTGCCCGGAAGCTGGCCGCAGCTCTCGTCGGCTTGGCTCGGTCAGTTTGTATCGCGGACCTTCGTCTGCCGGATAAGGGCGACGTACGCGATTGGCTGGTCAAGCTGGGACTTCCCGCCGAGGAACTTCTGGATCTCGCCAAGGCCGGCCAGCCCTATGACGAGACGACGGTTGCGCAGGATCAGCACGACGACCGGGTGCATTCCAGGCTTGAAGACCTCCGTGCCGCCCACGCCGCGAAGCTGCTGTTTCAGAGCGAGCAGGCAGCGGCCCGGCACGCGGCGAGCATCCGTCCGCGAGTGGCCGACGGCGCCGACTTCTTCCTCGACATCCCGAAGCAAGCTCCAGTGCTCTGGGGTGATGGGTCGCGCTGCCTGTGGATCGATGGTGAGCCGTTCATGGTCGTGGGGGACGACGGGACGGGTAAGAGCACGCTCGACCATCAGCTCATGGCGTGCCGCCTCGGCCTTCTGGGCGACGGAACGTTGCTCGGATACACCGTCGAGCCTGCGCGGGGTCGGCTGCTGTACCTGGCTATGGACAGGCCCGAACAGGCGCGGCGAGCCGGTGGCCGTCTGTTCCCCAGCTTCCGGGACAAGGAGCACCGAGACGTCCTCCGCGAACGAATGGCGGTGTGGCGAGGTCCGTTGCCGGTCGACCCGTTGAGCGGCCCGGAGGCGCTGGCCGACTGGATCCGCACCGAGTTCGGGAGCGACATCTGTGAAGTCCACGTCGACAGCCTCAAGGACATCACCAGCCGCCTGACCGATGACGCGGTCGGCAGCGGGCTCAACAGCAGTATCCAGGCCGTAGTGGAGCGCGGCATCAATTGGGTCGGTCTGCATCACCAACGCAAGAGCAGCCGCGAGGACCGACGGAAGGGTGGCGGCGACGACCTGAGCGACGTGTACGGCAGCCGGTGGCTGGTGGCCGGGCATGGCTCCATCGTCATGCTGAGCAAGACCGGGGACGACAACAACGACTACGTCGAGATGCGCCAGGTCAAGCAGCCGATGGACAACGTGCCGCGCCTGCTCCTGCAACACGATAGGGCCACGGGTCGAACTCGACCGGTGCGGGTCAGCCGCGACGTGGACCTGATCCTCACTGACTACGGATCCGTGGGCGCGACGGTGCGGGAGGTGGCCGTCCTCATGTTCGCCAAGGAGGACAACGAGTTGACCACCGCGCTCGTGGGTCGAGCGAAGCGGCAACTCGAGAAGGAGGTGTCCGCCGGGCGCGCTCTCCACGTCAAGGGCAAACGCGGCGGCGTCGGCGGCAGCACGCCGGAGAGATACGTCCTAGTGGAGGGCTAGGGCAAACCACAAGCAAACAGTGCCGGGAGGCGTTTCCCCTGGTGGGGGCCAACCCGCAGCACAAACTACGCACAGTGCCGGGAGGCGTTTCCCCTGGTGGGGGCCAACCCGCAGCACAAACTACGCATAGCAAACGACGACCCGAAGCGCAGCAAACAACAGATCTGGCGTTTCCGCAGGTAGAAGCAAACAACACACCGTTCTAAGCACATGGTTTGCCACCCAACCGACACAACCGCCCCCCTTTAGTTGGGGGCGGGTGGCGGTGGGTTGGGCCGGTGTCTGCACATAGGAGAGAAGAGATGCCCAAGGAATTCGTTCCTATCGAGGAAGAGGTCTCATACGAGAACCAGTGCGGACCGGTGCGCTGGTACGCCCTCATCAAGACAATGGAGGCCGTCCGAGAACAGACCGGTATGGGGCTGGCCTCCGTCTGGGGTCTGGTCAATCAAGGAAAGGTCGACCAGGCGCGTACCGAACTCAACCGAATCCTGCGGTACCTCTGATGGCGAGGGAGCCGAAGCGCCACTCTCGGACCAGGGCTCGGCCGGCGTCTGAGATCTCGGTGCTGGAAGGTGAGGTCGTGCCTGCTGACCCCAGAGGCGACGAACCCATGAAGGTGATGTGCGTCGCGCACAACCGTCACGGCAACCCGTGTGGTCTTCCGCCTATCCGAGGTGGGACGGTTTGTCACAAGCATGGCGGCAGCGCGCCGCAGGTCGTCCGAGCAGCCAAGCTCCGCGCGCAGCTCGCGAGCGACACGGTGATGGGTCGACTCATCCGCATCGCGTTGGAGAGCCCGGACGAACGGGCGGCGATCGTTGCAGCCAAGGAAGTGCTCGACATCGGGGACGTGGCCAAGGCGAACGCGGTCGAGCAGCCCTGGGAGCAGGTGGTTGCCAACGTTGTCCGCGACCCGGATGACCCGGTGATGGCGCCGCACTTACGCGAGCGGTATGCCCGGTACAGCGAACGGCAGGGCGGCGGGCTGCCGGACCCGACCGGTGAAGAGGAGTCCAACTACTGACCCGCACCTCTCCCACGATGGCCGGGCGTCCACCGCACCCGAACCCACCGTCTCGCGTTCACCGACCAGCACTACGCACAGTAAGTAGGTGAGATGGACAAGCCAGTCTGGGAGCAGACCATGCGCGAGCAAGCCGCAGCACTGTGGGCGCAGGGCGTCACGCAACGCGAGATAGCCAGACGCACCGGCATGCCGGAAAAGCCCCTCGGTCGCATGATGCGCGCCGACCCGGAGACCTTCCCTCCTCGCCGCCGCCCACGGGAACCACCCGCGCCGCCGAAGGAACGCGGCACATGGCTTCTCTGCGGGCATCGCTTCCGCTTCGCGGTGACCGCCCCACAATCCGGCGAGCGGGTCCGGTGCCGCACCTGCGACGCCGCGACCTACGTCGGCAAGCCTCCGAGATAGACACCCCTCCTTCCTTTCGAATTCTTGCGGTCTTCTACACGCTGAGTTAGCAGAGACGTTCCTACGTCACTAACTCAGCCGGGAGGCCCGCATGACCAGCACCATTGACTCGACCGCTACCGGAACCCTGGTGGCGGTCGACGACGAGACGCCCACCCCTCTCCCCGTTCCGCCCACGGCCGTGCTGCTGCCGGTGGTGGCCGCCGAGCCCGCTGCCGACGCCATCGGGCCTGTAACCGACGTAGAGCCCGTAGAACCCGACGCCCCGAGCCCGGCTGCCCCGAGCACACTCGCGGCAGCCTGCGCAGCGGGCAAGGTTCGGCTGTTCAAGCTGCGCGGCACCGGCACGGTGCGGCGGCTGCCGTGGCTGGCCGGTGCGAGCCGCGAGATTGCCGAGTGGTTCGCCTACCGGCTCGACGAGGGGGCCAGCGTCCGCGAGGTGGCTGAGGAAGCGGGCACCAGCCGCGCCACCGTCCGGCGCAACCTGGCCGCGCTGGCGCTCACCGAAGAGATCGAAAGCGGCTTGCACGACGACATCTGGGAGGACGGCCTGACCGAGGTCATCTTCGGCGGCTTCGAGGACGAGGAGAGCAACTGATGGTCCGCAGTGAAGCGGTCGCGGCCGAACTGGCGGCCGATCTGGAAGACCTGGTGCAGGACTCCGACTGGCTGTACGTCGATGGCGTGGGCGTCACCACCGTGGGCGAGGTGGACGGCAGCACCTTCCTCGTCACGATGCGGAACGGTCAGCGCTTCCGGGTGTACGTGGCGGAGGTGACCGATTGATGCGCCCGGCTCAATGCGGCCACTTGGTCCGCGCAGCTCGACACGGCTGGTCGGCCTGGTGCTGGCGGTGCTGGCGCTCGGTACGGCTCCACACCGCTCTCAGCGACCCGACCAACGTGCTGATGGTGGAGGTGAAGGATGACCGGCGCCCTCGCCTTTGATCTCACCGCCGGCCCGGCTTCCTCCCTGCCCTCTCGCCCACGGATGCTCTGCTACCTGCGCGTCTCGACCCAGGAGCAGGCACGCAGTGGCCTCGGGCTGGCCGCACAACGGGAAGCGCTGACGGCAGCCGGACAAGCGCGCGACTGGGACATGCGCTGGATGGTGGACGAGGGGTACAGCGCAGGCACCCTCGACCGTCCGGCCCTGACGGAAGGCTTCGGGCTCCTCCGGGAAGGTCGGGCCGACGGGCTCGCGGTGGCCAAGCTCGACCGGCTCAGCCGCAGCATGATCGACTTCGCCGGGGTTATGGAGTGGAGCCGCACACAGCGGTGGAGCTTGGTCACCCTGGACCTCGGCGTGGACACGGCCAGCCCGAGCGGGCGGTTGCTCGCCAACGTGTTCGCCGCCTTCGCAGAGTTCGAACGAGAGCTCATCCGCCAGCGCACCCGCGACGCCCTGGCCGAAGCCCGCGCTCGTGGCCAGCGCCTCGGCCGTCCCCGCCAGTACGCGGCCGACGTTGTGGCCCTGGTCGCCGACCTGGCACACGAACACGGCATGAGCCACCGAGGCATAGCCGCGCACCTGAACAACGAGCAGGTCCCGACTGTGGGCGGCGGGGTCTGGCGGCACAGCACCGTCCGCCGCCTGCTCAACAGCCACGCACTCGACCTGGCCGCCGACGCCGCCCGTGAGCGCGTTGCCAGCCAATCGGGTTCACCCACACATCGCGTCCAGGAGGACTGATGCCCCGCCCCAAGGTCACGCGCACCGGCACTGACGTGCCGGGCGTCCGCAAGGTGGTGCGCCGCTACGACGACGGGCGCACCACGACGAAGTACGAGGTGCGGGTCAAGGACGCCCTCGGCCAGCTCCACAACGTCGGCACGTATGACGACAAGCCGACCGCGCGCCAGGCCAGCATTGAGGCACGGGCCGACGTGACGGCCGGGACCTACGTCGCCAAGAGCGCAGGCGACGTGCGGTTCGGGGAGGTCGCGGAGGACTGGCTCACCAGCCCGCACGTCCGGGGGCTCAAGCCGAGCACGCGCCAGGCGTACCGGGTGGTCTACAACAGCCACTGCAAGCCGCTGGTCCGCGTACCTGTCGGTCGCCTCGGCTACCGGGAGTGCAGCCGCCTGGTTGGCGCGGTGATGACCACGCACGCGCCGAGCACCGTCCGGCACGTCATTCACGTGCTGCGAGCGGTGCTGGACCACGCGGTGAAGAGCGGGTACATCCGCAGCAACCCGGCGCGGGAGTTGAAGAAGCCCGCGGCCACCCGGAGGCGCGCGGAGATCGTGTTGCAGCCGCCGGACGTGGAGCGCATCTTGGCGGCGATCCCGGAGGCGTGGGGAGACCGGCCGGACAAGTGGCGGCTCCTGGTGGAGCTGGCCGTGGAGACCGGCTGCCGGGCCGGGGAACTGTTCGGAGTCCGGGTGCGTGCGCTGGCGTTATCTCGCCGCCGGCTCACCGTGGAGGAGACGAGCCAGGAGGTAAGCGGGCGCATCACGGTCGGCCCGCCGAAGAGCGCAGCCGGGTTCCGCACCGTCGACAGCCTGAGCCCGGAACTGTGCCTGCGCCTCTCCGCCCACGTCGCGGGCATGAGCCCGGAGGACTACGTATTCGGGGAGGGCACCAAGCCGCACCGCCAGCGGGACTTCGGTCACCGCATCTGGCGGCCGACGCTCAAGCGCCTGGGCATGACGGGCGTCCGGTTCCACGACCTGCGGCACTATCACGCCAGCGCGATGCTTCTCCTGACCAACGGCGACGTGCAGTACGTCAGCAGGCGGCTCGGGCACGCACGGCCCAGCATCACGCTCGACGTGTACGGCCATGTGCTCGACCACCAGGGGCGCGACGTGTCGGCAGCCTTCGCCGATCTGCGGGCCACAGCGCGCCAGGCCATAGCCGCAACCGAGCCACCGACCCCAGAGCCCGCAGCGTCGGCCACAGCGGACGGGGTCGTTGACCTGGCGGCCTGGCGCATCCGCCGCACGGGGTAGCGGAGCCTTGACAAACTTCTCAGAAGTTTGTGACAGTCTTATTAGGATCTGGGGAGGTCGAATGGCAAACGATGCCACGAAGAAGACGCTCGACATGCGCTTGTGGATCGACCTGACTGGGGGCGGGCACGCGAACGAGGCGCGAATGAGGCGGGTGACGGAAAAGGTTCGCCAAGCCGCCCTCGACGCCCTTGAAGAAGAGGGCCTCGTTCCGTCCGAGGTCGGGGGCGACTGGACGTGCTACTACCAGCAGTCCTGGGACGACTTCTCCCCGCTTAAGAAGCGGCTGAAGAGGCCTGCCGCAGGCTGATCGCCATACGGACGTATCGAGGCCGCTGGCTTACGGGCTGGCGGCCTCGACGACGATCTGGGTCAGGCTGCGGGCGGGAGCTGATCGTTCGGAGACTGCTCCTCCTCAGGCTCGGCAGCTTCCGAATCCGCCTCGCCCACGTCCCGCCCTCCCCCACGGCGGTGGTCGAACCGGAAGGGATCGAGGTGTCGCGTTTTGTCGAGGGCATCGAGGCCGTGCCACTTGACCAGGAGGAGATTGAAGCCGAGCCACATGCCGAGGGCGGCAAGGGGGACGAGAACCACATAGACGGGCAACGCACAAACCTTCCGTCGCGCCCGCGCCGAGCCGCGCGCTAACTGAAGAACTTGCACATTGCGAACATCGTCACTGCCAGGGCTCCGGTCATCAACCAACGTTGCTCGGACGTTGGTCGGGTCTGCGCCATTCCGTCTCGGGATCTTCCTCGGGTGTCCAGCTCCGAAGAATGGAAAGAGGTTATCGCCTGTCGCCGTTGTCGCTCCACTAAGTCCACCATTCGAGTGACCTGCTGCTGCCAGAACGACGGCCAGACCGGCGCAACTCCTCCATAGCCTGACTCAACCGTCCACAGAGGATGGTGTGCCTGCAGAGGGCGCACAGCGAAAGGCGATGCCATGGCAACTCTTGGACAGACTGTCCTGTACTGCTTCGACGCGACGCAGGCGAGCATCCTCGGCCAGCGGGGCGGGCCGACGGGCAACCTCCGGCTCGCAGGCATCCCCGACCCGGCTGCGGGCACCACGCTCCCCGCCCTGGTCGTGCACGACTACGGCAGCAACGCGCACGACCTAAAGGTGATGCTGCGGGGCGGCACACAGCACCTCGTGCAGAACGTCATCGCAGGCACGGCCGGTCAGCAGGGCCGATACTCGGCGGTGGTCTGAGTGGCGCGGGTCGGCTCCTGGACTCCTCCACCCATGCCGGCCGAGATGACGGAGGAGCAGCGCGCCGCGCGTCAGCGAGCGTGGGAGGCGGAGCGGGAAGCCGCCGCCAAGGAGCGACAGACCGAGCTGGACGTGGCCGCCGCTGCGCGGATGCGCTCACTCGGTCGCCTCGGGGCCAGCGAGCATGACCCCAGCTCCCGCTTCCCCACGCTCGGACGCGAAGGCGGCACTGAACCCGAACCGCCGGTTTACGGACTCGGACGCTAGCGAGAAAGACCGGTCACGGACGCCAGCCGAGTCGTCTCAGCGCTCGGTTGGCACCGTGCCGGGCGAACGCTCTCAAGCCCTTGTCACGCAGGATGCCGAGGTACTCCTGCCGTCGGTATTCGCGGATCTCCGACCGGAGCTCAGCCTTGCGGTCAATCGCGTTGACACGCACCCCGCGGCTTCCGATCTCGGTCCATTTCCCGATCTCTTGCCGGAGCTTGGTGATCTCACCCACTAGGTCCGGGAGCCCCTTCTGGTCGATGAGGGCGTCGGCGTACGCGCCAAGGTCCAGCGGGTACGGCGGGTCGGTGAACGGCTTCCCGAGGTCGTCCTCGTACTCGATGGTCACCGCATAGCCCATCGGGAACTCATCTTGACGTTCGTGACGGCCTGGGAACGAGTCGAACACCAAAGTGATCGAGCGTCCTGGCGCGAGCATGGGGATCGGTTCGCGCAGCAAACGAGCATGGAGGGCCGCGGCCTCCGGCCAGGTGGAGGTGAGCGGCTGGTCGAACTTGATCCGCACGTCACGCGCCATCGTCTTGCCGATGTTCTGGACCTTGAGACAGATCATGATGTTGCGAAACTCGAAGTCGACGATGACATACGGGCGGGCCTGTTCGAGCCGCAGCCGACGAGCCTCATTCGCCTGCATCAACGCGATCGGTCCGCCAACGAACACGGCGACGAAGGCTGCCACGGCCTGCCACTCCGAGCCTCCCCACGTCGAGACGTCCACCGCCTATGCGCCGCCGATCTGCCGGTTGATTACAGCAGCCGCTACCTCTACTCCGACGTCACGGCCCGCTCCGCCGAAGAAGGCGGCCGTCTTGTACAGCCAGTTCCGCTTCTCTTCGTCGGGCTCGCGCTCTGCGGCCTGCTCCATGCCAACGATGAGCCGTCCCGCCGCCATCTCCGCTGTGGGCCAAGAGCCAACGGTGCGGCGCGCGTGACCAGTGACTCCAATGATGAGGATCGAAGATTCATTTGTACGAAAGAAGGGCGGGTCTTCGCCACGGAGAGCGTCTAGAGCGATCGACACCGTCTCCTCGGACATCCCTAGTTCGGCAACCAGATCGTCTGGATCTAGGTAGGCCTCTCCGGCGTCGAAGTACTCAACAACGGCTTCCAGTACCGGAAGATCCCGGCTCTCCCACGTAGACGCAACCACGGCACGAGGATAGACGTGAAGGGCCACCCTTAAGTGGTCAAGAAGTGGCTCGTTCCGAAGCCGATAGTCATGGCCGTGGCGAACGTGACGCCGCTGGCCGCCAGTGCCGTCCAGGGTGGAGTTCCGAGCGCATTCGCGATGAGTGCCGCCGTGAGGGCGGCCGTCATGGAGGCGAGCACGATCACGGCCAAAGCCAGCAGCCGGACGGAGCGCGGGGGGCGGGCATTCTGTGGCGACGGTGGGTGACCGCCGCTCTCTTGGTGTGTAGTCACGAGAACTGATTGAAGCGGAGACTGCTGGCAACTTCAAGCAGCTACTGGAAGGATGGCATGCGAAGACGTACACTTTTGCCAGCACGGTGTCGTTTACTGGGGAGTGTCCATGGCCGACTGGGACCGACTAGGGCAACTGGTCACCGCTCGTCGCATCGAGTTGGGCTACCGACGCCGAGAGGACCTCGCGAATGCCGTTGATGGAATCAGTCAGCGCACCCTCGGAGACATAGAGGCTGGACGCAAGGAGGGCTACCACCGCAACACGTTGGCCACTCTTGAGAACGCTCTAAGCTGGTCACCGGGCAGCATATCGTCCGTACTTGAAGGTGGAGATCCCAAGCCCCAGCCGCAACGGGGCTTGGAGATTCGTGCCCAGCTCAACGTGGGCGGCTCCCACCTTCAAGCAGGTAGAGACAACGTCAGTCCCTCGGACCAGCATCCGGCCGACGCCGCACTCATTCGGATCATGCGCAGCCCCGACCTCACAGACGAGCAGAAGGCCCGGATCGTACGGGCGCTGATCGCCGATCAGGAGCGCTTTGCTCGGCAGCGCGCAGATGAACTGATCCAGCAGGCCATCGAAGGCGACGGCTAGGGCGCCGGAGCGCTAACCAGCCAGCTCCGGCCGATGCATGCGGATCCACTTCTCGACGTCGGTGCTGCGCCACACCTTGCCCATCGCCAGCTCCACCCACGGGTCAGGGAAGTCCTTACGGCCGATGAGGATGTAGGCACGCTGACGGCTGACGCCAAGACGCTCTTGAATCTCAGCCGGACCCATTGGCACCGCCTCTGCCATACCCCAGACGTTAGACAGGGCGTGATCTTGGCGTGGCGTAAATGGCAGATGCGGTATGGCATGTGCAGTTGACGTCACGTAACCTTCGACCATAGGTGACCTGCAAATTTGCACCGGAGGCCCGGCATGAAGTGGAAGCTGACACAGGCAGCAATCGGCAAGCCCGAGATCGACGAATGGGCAGACGAGCCGTCGTACGGCTATAGCCTGCTGCAACTCATGGCGCAGGACCCGGACAGCGGGCTTCACGCGTTCGGCAACGGCGTCTATTACGCCGAGAAGCGCGTGGGCGAGGCCGGCAACAGCGGCCCGGGTCTACCGTCCACAGACCCCGCCGTTCGGCCCACGGCAACCCCTGCACAGGGGTGAGCACGGCTGCACGAGTGGGGCCGAGGTGGGCTCGGCCGTGGGCGGCAGAGGCCGTAAGTGCAGCTAGAGGGCCGATTACCGACGGATCAGGAGGCGGATGGTGTGTCCCTCTGGCACGGTCAGCAACGGTACCCAGCCACACCGATTCAGTGCCATCTCCACTGTGATGCTATTTACAAATAAACTTTACAGTATTCATACTCTGGTCATGCGCCGATCGATGATCTTCGCCATGACCGCGGTTCTCGCGGCCGGCGGTGGCACCGTCTACCTCGCCTCCAGCGCCAGCGCCGCCGCGGCGTGCGCACCGGCGTGGAGTGCGACCTCCGTCTATGTGAAAGACAACGTGGCCTCGCAGAGCGGCCACAACTACACCGCCAAGTGGTGGACCCAGAACGAGGCTCCGTCGACCCACAGCGGACAGTGGGACGTCTGGATCGACAACGGGGTCTGCGGCGGCACCACACCCCCGACCACGCCGCCCACCACACCCCCCACGACGCCTCCCACCACACCCCCGACGACTCCGCCGACCACGCCGCCCACCACGCCTCCGACGACGCCGCCCACCACCACGCCTCCGAACACCGGCCTGCCCAAGCGCGCGCTCATCGGCTACCTGCACGCGAGCTTCGCCAACGGCTCCGGCTACCTGCGGATGTCCGACGTGCCGGCCAACTGGGACATCATCAACCTGGCGTTCGGCGAGCCGACCTCGGTGACCTCGGGCGACATCCGGTTCACGCTCTGCCCGGCCACCGAGTGCCCGGGCGTCGAGAGCGAGGCCGCCTTCATCGCCGCGATCAAGGCCAAGCGGACCGCCGGCAAGAAGGTGCTGCTCTCCATCGGCGGCCAGAACGGCCAGGTGCAGCTGACCACCACCGCCGCGCGGGACAAGTTCGTCAGCTCGATCAGCGCCATCATCGACAAGTTCGGCCTGGACGGCGTCGACATCGACTTCGAGGGCCACTCGCTTTCGCTGAACACCGGCGACACCGACTTCAAGAACCCGACCACCCCGGTCATCGTCAATCTGATCTCGGCGATCCGGACCCTCAAGGCCCGCTACGGCGCCGGCTTCGTGCTGACCATGGCCCCCGAGACGTTCTTCGTGCAGCTCGGCTACCAGTACTACGGCTCCGGCCCCTGGGGCGGCCAGGACCCGCGCGCCGGCGCCTACCTGCCGGTGATCCACGCGCTGCGCAACGACATCACCGTCCTGCACGTCCAGGACTACAACTCGGGCTCGATCATGGGCCTCGACAACCAATACCACTCGATGGGCGGCGCGGACTTCCACATCGCCATGACCGACATGCTGCTCGCCGGCTTCCCGGTCGCGGGCAACACCGCCAACGTGTTCCCCGGCCTGCGCGAGGACCAGGTCGCGTTCGGCGCCCCGTCATCCGTGAGCGCCGGCAACGGTTACGTCGCCCCGGCGGCGATCCAGCAGGCCGTCGGCTGCCTGGTCCGCAACACGAACTGCGGCTCGTACACGCTGCGCAGCGGCACCAACCCGAACCTGCGCGGCCTGATGACCTGGTCGATCAACTGGGACAAGTTCTACAGCTGGGAATTCCAGAACCAGAACGGCGCATATCTGAAGTCCCTCTCCTAAGGTCAACTTCAAGATGTCGTAGCGGGGTGGTGGGTACGGACCGCTGCTCACGCCGAGGGCCCGGGCGGGCCGAGCAGGGCGCCGGCGCGCCTAGAACGCTCAGCCCACCCGGGCGACCTGCGTAAGTGGTTGCGCCCAAACCAACTGCACCTATCCTCGGGCGTGATTGTTTTTGAGACGCACTCGTGGAGCGAGGACAACGACCGCGGCGTCGCGACCGGCTGGCTGCCCGGCCGGTTGTCGGAACGTGGCCGGCAACTGGCGGCCGAGCTGGGCGAACGGCGACGGGACGACGGCATCACCGCGGTGTTCACCTCCGACCTGCGCCGCGCCGAAGAGACCGCGGAAATCGCCTTCGCCGGCCACGCCGTCCCGATCCTGCGGGACTGGCGGTTGCGGGAGTGCGACTACGGCTCGGGCAACGGGATGCCGGCCGCAAAGCTGCACGAACACCGCGAGCGCTACCTGGATGAGCCCTACCCCGGCGGCGAGAGCTGGCGCCAGGCGGTCACGCGGGTCGGCCGGTTCCTGAACGACGTGCCCCTGCGGTGGGACGGGCAACGCATTCTGGTCATCGGCCACGTCGCCACGCGGTGGGCACTGGATCATCTGATCGACGGGGTGCCGCTGGAAGATCTCATGGCCGCGGACTTCGGGTGGCGTACGGGCTGGGAATATCGGTTCTAAGCGGCGAGCACGTTGTGTACGGCTACGCGGTGGGTGTCCGGGTTGGACCAGGACCAGTTCGGGTGGGCGCGGTTCGTCAGCAGCACGATCACCTGTTTGCGGGCCGGGACGACCAGCAGGGACGTGCCGGTGAAGCCGGTGTGACCGAAAGCGGTCGCCGAAGCCAGCCGGCCCATGAACCAGCTCTGGTTGAGCTCGACGCCGAGGCCGTGGTCGGCGGTGCGGCGGGGGCGTTCCGGGTCGACGGCCGGCTTGCCCTTGTTGACGTTGGTCAGCATGCGCTGCACGGTGGCGGCGGCCAGGATGCGCTGGCCGCCGTAGACGCCGCCGGCCAGCAGCATCTGGCCGATCACGGCGACCTCGCGGGCGGTCGAGAAGAGGCCCGCGTGCCCGGCCACGCCGCCCAGGTGGTTGGCCACGTCGTCGTGCACCGTGCCGCGCAGCAGGCCCCGGGACGTCCGGGCGTCGGTCGCCACCAGGCGGGACTTGTCCTTGACCCACTTCAGCGGCAGGAAACCGGTGTCCTTGAGGCCGAGCGGCGTCGTGATGCGGTCGGCCAGCGCCCGGTCGAGCGTCTTGCCGGTCAGCTTCTCGACGAGCCGGCCCAGCACCATGAGGCCGACGCTCGAATAGCGGAACGTCGTGCCGGGCACCCCGCCCTTGACCAGAGGCGTTGTCATCACGGACTGCCAGCGCTGTGCGTTCGTACGGAAGCCGGTGACCTTGGCCCCGACCGGCAGAGCGCTCGTGTGCGCCAGCAGCATCGCCACGGTGATCTTGTCTTTGCCGGCGCCCGTGAACTCCGGCAGATATCGGCGGACCGGCGCGTCCAGGTCGACCTTGCCCTGGTCGACGAGCTGGAGCACCAGGATCGCGGTGTAGACCTTGGTGATCGAGGCCAGGTCGAAGATCGAGTCGGTCCGCATGGCGACCCGCTGCGCGGCGGGCAGCTCGACCGGGCCCGCCTTGTAGCGCAGGGCGTGGCCCACGTTCACCGACATGACGGTCCGGTTGTCCTGCATGACGTGCGCGACCGCACCGGCGTACCCGGGATGCTTGGGGTTGTCGCTGGTCGGTTTGAGGTATTTGGTGAGCACCGCCCGCACCTGGGCCGTCGAGGCGACCGCCGCGGACCGGCGGGCCGGCTCAACCGTCTGCGAGCCGCCCCGGCCCCCGGTCGGCTCGGTCCACGAGGCGGTGCCCGTCCGGCCGCAGCCCGCGAGCAGGGCGCCACCGGCGGCGAGCACTACGGCACGGCGTGAAAGAGGCACGGCGACGATGATGACACGCGCTGGACTTTTTGGCTGCCCAGCGTGGAACGATGAAGCCATGGTCAACAGCCCGGTGGCGTTCGTGCTCGGCGGCGGCGGTGTGCTCGGCGCCGTCGAGGTGGGCATGCTGCGTGCCCTGTTCCGAGCCGGCTTCCGGCCGGACGTCGTGGTCGGCACCTCGATCGGGGCGGTCAACGGCGCCCTGGTCGCGACCGACCCCAGCGAATCGGTGACCGACCGGCTGGTGCGGCTCTGGACGTCACCCGAGGCGGCCACCGTCTACGGCGACTCGATCGGCCGTCAGCTGCGCCGCTTCGCCGCCCGTACGCATCTGCACTCGCCGCTCCCGCTGCGCCGGCTGCTCGAGGCCGAACTGGGCGAGCAGACCACGTTCGCCGACCTCAAGGTGCCGTTCCACTGCTGCGCGGCCAGCATCGAACGGGCCGCCGAGCACTGGTTCGACAGCGGTCCCCTGGTCGACGCCGTGCTGGCCTCGTCGGCCGTGCCCGGGCTGCTGCCGCCGATGGAGATCGCGGGCGAGCACTATGTGGACGGTGGCATCGTCAACTCGATCCCGATCGGCGAGGCGGTCCGGCTCGGCGCCGAGCTGATCTTCGTGCTGCAGGTGGGCCGCATCGAACGCACGCTCAGCGTTCCGCGCCGGCCCTGGGAGGTGGCCCAGGTGGCCTTCGAGATCGCGCGGCGGCACCGGTTCGCCCGGGAGCTTGCGTCACTGCCCGACCATGTACGGGTGCACGTACTCCCCGCCGGCAGCGGCGAGAGCCGGGACGACAGTCCCTGGGCCTACCGTGACATGGCCGCCGTCGGACGCCGGATCAGCCGGGCCTACACCGCGTCCCGCCGCTACCTGGCCGCCAACGTGCCGCCGCAACCCGGGCCGGACGTGCTGTGATGCCGCTTCCCCCGATCTGGGTACGCCGCCTGGTCATCGCCCCCGCCGTCGTGGTGCTGGCGGTCCTGCTGGTGACCACGCTTCCGATCTGGCTCCTGCTCGCGCTGCTGACCTCGCCGCTGGTGCCCGGGCACCTGCGCGTTCCCCGGCTCGTGCTGCTGGTCGTCCTCTATCTGATCTGGGACGCGGCCGCGCTGGTCGTGCTGGCCGTTCTCTGGGTGGCCTCCGGGTTCGGTCTGAAGATCCGCAGCCCCGGCTTCCAGCGCGCGCACTACGTGGTGACCGGCCGCTTCCTGGCCATCCTGTTCTGGGTCGCGAAGTGGGCACTGCACCTGACCATCGACGTGGTCGGCACCGACCCCGACACCGCGCTCCCCGGCCGCCCCGAGGTCGTGGTCAGCCGGCACGCCGGGCCGGGTGACTCGTTCGTCCTGATCCACGCGCTGACCAACTGGTTCCAGCGCGAGCCGCGGATCGTGCTGAAGGCGACGCTGCAGTGGGACCCGGCCGTCGATGTGCTGCTCAACCGTCTGCCCAACCGGTTCATCACACCCGGGCGTACGGGCACCGCGACGCTGGAGCAGCAGATCGGCGAGACGGCGACCGGGCTCGACGACAACGACGCGTTCGTGATCTTCCCGGAGGGTGGCAACTTCACGCCGCGCCGCCGCACCAGCGCGATCGCCCGGCTGCGGGCCCGGGGACTGGCCGACGCGGCCGAGCGGGCGGAAACCCTGCGGCACGTGCTGCCACCCAAGCCGGGCGGCCTGTTCTCGGCCATCGACGCCGCCCCCGACGCCGGGGTCATCTTCGTGGCGCACACCGGCCTCGACCGGATGCTCACGATCGCCGACATCTGGCAGGAGCTGCCGATGGACAAGCGGCTCGTGATGAAGTTCTGGAGTGTGCCACCCGAAGAAGTGCCGACCGGCGAAGAGGAACGGGTGGCCTGGCTCTACGACTGGTGGGAGCGGATCGACGCCTGGATCGAAGAGAACCGTCCGGCGTTCCGCCCGCTGAGCACGGACTGGACCGCGCGCAAATCCGCTCCCACGGCCGAGGTCTAGCGGCCCAGCGAGTTGTAGAGGCTGTCCGGCGCCTCGGTGATCTCGGAGGCGGCCGGCTTGGCCACCGTCACCGGAACGCCGTAGTCGCTGTAGAGCACCTCGAGCGGCTGCGCGGCCTGCCCGTTGACCGCCGGGATCTGCACGGTCAGCTCGGCCAGCCGGCCCTGGTCGTCCAGACCCGCGGTGAACGGCACCTTCTGGGCCTGCGCGCCGGTCTCGTCCACAGTCACCTGCGAGACACCGGCCAGCCCGATCGCCTTGGTCAGGTCGAGCGTCCCGGCGTAGCTGTTACCCCCGGTGGCGTGCACGTCGGTCGACGAGCTGAGCAGGTTCGAGGTGTTCACCGGGTCCAGTTGGCCGGGCCGCAGGCCGACGTTGGCGCCCTCGGGCAGCCGCGCCACGTCGACGTGGGTCCACGTGCCCGCCTTGGTGACGCCGGGAACCTGCAGGTAGAGATCCTGACCGGCCAGCAGCGTCTTGACGTTGAGCTCGGCGTTCGTGCCGCTCGCCGAGAGGTCGGCCGTGCCGACACCCTGCGCCGGGTCGACCTGGCCGACCAGCTTGAAGCCGGGGCCCGAAGTCGCCGTGACCTTGAAGCTCGTCGTGCCGAGCTGCGAGGTCGCCTTGGTCAGGGCCTCGACCGCGGCCGGATCGGCGGCGCTGCCCGAGGCCGTGGCGGTCGCGCTCGCGCCCGGGGCGGGAGCGCTCGCACCGGGCGTCGTGCTGCCCCCGTCGGCGCAGCCGGCGAGCGTCAATGCCGCCGTCGCCATCGTCGCGAGACCCAGCCCGGCCAGCCGTGGTGTCCGCATGTCCGTCCCTTCCGCCCGGCCGGACGCCCGAATGACGCCGGCTCACCGACATCAATTCCCGACCGCTGTCAACGGCAAACGGACATCTCGGCCGCCCGGGTGCGGACAAGGGGTGCGACGCCCCGCCTCGCGCGGGGACCGGGCATGATTGCCGTGGCACAGACACCAGCGGACCCTCGGGAGGACCCGTGAGATTCGAGGTCAGCAAGGTCCTCGACGCCATCGAGGCCCGCCTCACCACCGACCCTGCCCTCGCGCGCGCGGTGGTCGACATGTCGGAGATCGTGCGTTATGTCGATCTGGATGGCGGCCGTCCCGCCAGCTCGGTGCGCCTCGGGCTGGTCATCGATGCCCTCGGCCGGCGCGTGGCCGAAGAAAACGTCCCCGTCTACGTGGTCGTGGAACGAGGCCTGCTCTCCGACACCGACCTCACCTCGAACGAGCGAATGGTCATCCGCCGCTGGGCCGACGACGGCAAGGTCGAAGTCGTGCCCCAGGTCGACGACCGCGTCTGGGAGGTCGCCGAACTGCTGGGCCTGCCGGTGCTCACCCGCACCCGGGGCAACCGCGACCGTCACCCGTGGGTCGAGGAACCGGGCCGTCTGCTGGCCGCGGTGGCCGGCGAAGGTGGCAGCCCGGTGCTGATGGCCCGGGTCGGCCGGGGCGAGCCGCCCAAGCCGGCCGAGCGCTCGCCCGTGGGCGAACGCCTGCTGGCCCGCATCTGGAGCTGCCCCGAGCCCAACTGCAACAGCTACGGCTCCGGCGGCGACCCGGACAGCCCGTTCGCCGACATGCGCACCTTCACCAGCCCGGTGTCCCAGCCGCCGCCGTCGCTGCGCTCGGGCGCCCCCACCTGCCCGCGGCACAACGCCAAGCTTCGCGACGCCGGCCCCCGGCCCGCCGTCGAGGTCCTCTCCGTCCGCATCGACGGGGTCATCCGCCGCCGCTTCGTGGTCTCGACCGACGAGCCGGTCGTGGTCGGCCGGGCCCCCGAGGGCGGGCGCGGCGTCATGCTCGGCCAGTGGCTGACCGACGACGCCCGCAAGTGGATCAGCCGCGGGCACGTGCAGTTCACGCTGCGCACCGACGGCAACCTCACCGTGCAGGACATCAGCACCAACGGCAGCGGCCTGCGCCTCGGCGGCTCCTCCAACGACGACGAGCGAATCGCCCTGCACCGGCAGGAAAGCCGCACGCTGGGTCCCGACGACGTGGTCGAGCTGTACGGCGGAGTGCACGTCGGCCGAGCCAAGATGTGGGCCACGGGAGGCGTCGTCGAACCCGAATCCGTGATGGCCGAGGCGCCTACCATGGCGCTCCGAAAGTTCGAACGCAGCTGAACGTAGCCAACTGTCCTAGGCGGGGCCGCGGTCGGTGAGGATTGCGGCCAGCTGGGTTGTGGCATGGTCGATTTCGGACTTTGTTACCACCAACGGTGGGGCCAGGCGGATTGTTGAGCCGTGGGTGTCCTTGGCCAGTACGCCTCGGTCGGCCAGCAGCTCGCAAGCTTGACGGCCGGTCAAGAGTGCTGGGTCGATGTCTACGCCGGCCCAGAGGCCCCGGCCTCGGACGGCGACCACGCCGTGGCCGATCAGCGCGTTGAGCCGGGCGTGCAGATAGTCGCCCAGCTCGGCCGAGCGCCGATGGAAGTCGCCGGTGGCCAGCAGGCGCACGACCTCGCGACCGACCGCGCAGGCCAGCGGGTTGCCGCCGAACGTTGAGCCGTGCTCGCCCGGCTTGAGGACGCCCAGCACGTCACGGTTGGCGGCCACGGCCGAGACCGGCACGATGCCGCCGCCCAGCGCCTTGCCCAGCACGTACATGTCGGGGACGACACCCTCGTGCTCGATCGCGAAAGTGCGGCCGGTGCGGCCCAGACCCGACTGGATCTCGTCGGCCACCATCAGCACGTTGTGCTCGTCGCAGAGCGCGCGCACGGCGGCGAAGTAGCCGGCCGGCGGCACGAGCACGCCCGCCTCACCTTGAATGGGCTCCATCAGCACGGCGACCGTGTTCGGGGTGATCGCCTCGCGCAGGGCGGCCTCGTCCCCGTACGGGACCACGACGAACCCGGGCGTGTACGGCCCGAAATCGGCCTTGGCGTCGGGGTCGGTCGAGAAGCTGACGATCGTCGTCGTCCGGCCGTGGAAGTTGTCGGCGGCCACGATGATCTCGGCCCGGCCGTCCGGCACGCCCTTGACCAGGTAGCCCCATTTGCGGGCCACCTTGATCGCCGTCTCCACGGCCTCGGCGCCGGTGTTCATCGGCAGCACCAGGTCCTTGCCGCAGAGCTCGGCCAGCGACCGGCAGAAGTCGGCGAACTGGTCGTGCACGAACGCGCGGCTGGTCAGCGTGATCCGGTCGAGCTGGGCGTGCGCCGCCGCGATCAGCCCGGGGTGGCGGTGCCCGAAGTTGAGCGCCGAATATCCGGCCAGGAAGTCGAGGTAGCGGCGGCCGTCGACGTCGGTCACCCAGGCGCCCTCGCCCTCGGCGATCACGACGGGCAGCGGGTGGTAGTTGTGCGCGGTATAACGCTCGGCCTCGGCCAGCCCGGCCGGGGTCCGCAGCATCTCGACACTCGTCACGATCGCACCTCCAACGTGCAGCACTTGGGTCCGCCCCCGGCCTTGCGCAGCTCGGAGACGTCGACCCCGACGGTCTGATAGCCGGCGGCCCGCAGTTCCGCCGCGAGATGGGTGGCCTGCTCGGGCAGCACAACCGTACGGCCGTCGCTGACCGCGTTGAGGCCGAGAACCGCCGCGTCCTCCGCGTTGGCGATCACCGCGTGCGGGAAGAGCTGCTCGAGCACGGCCTGCGACCCGGGTGAGAACGCCGCCGGCAGGTACGCGATGTTGGTGTCGTCGAGCACGCAGAGCGCCGTGTCCAGGTGGTAGAGGGACGGGTCGACGAGCTGCAGCGTGATCACCGGGCGGCGCAGCGCCTCCTGGGTCTCGGCGTGCGAGGCGTGCGCGGTGCGGAACCCGGTGCCGGCCAGCAGCACGTCGCCGGCGAGCAGGATGTCGCCCTCGCCCTCGTTGGTGTGCTTGGGCTCGATCACCTCGAAGCCGCGCTCGCGGAACCAGGCGGCGTACGCGGGAGCCTCGTCGGCCCGTTCGGCGTCGCGGAACTGGACCGCCAGCACGCGGCCGTCGACCACCGTCGCGCCGTTCGCCGAGAACACCATGTCGGGCAGCCCGGGCAGCGGCTCGATCAGCTCGACCGTGTGTCCCAGGTCGAGGTACGTCTGCCGCAGGTTCTCCCACTGGCTGACGGCGAGCGCGTTGTCGTAGGGGGCCGTGGGATCCATCCATGGGTTGATGCGATAGGTCACCGCGAAATGGGTGGGCCGGCACATGAGATAGCGGCGCGGCGAAGCCGTGGTGGTCATGGCAGAAACGCTAGGCCGGGGAGACGGTCGGATGCGTTAGTTCAACCATGCACGCTGCATTCGATCGTTGCGTGATCGGCGGTGGTGGCGAAGATTCGTTGCGCACATGCGTCGGGGGTGGCCTGAACCAGGCCACCCCCGAGCGAAGGTGTTGCCGGCGAACCGCCGGGCTGTTCCGGGGCGGGACTGCTGAGCGCCAGTCCCGGTTCCGATCTTCGCGTCCGGCGCATCGCCGTTCGCAACTATCTGATGCCCGACTGTTGCCGGGCGTAAACCTTTAGAAGCGATCGACGAACTGTGCGTCGATCCACTCGCGGAGGCTGTTGACCGGCTGCATGTCGGTGCCGAGCCAGTTGAGCGAGCCGGTCAGCGCCAGCACGCCGAGCACGATCGCGCCGAGGGAGAGCACCATGCCGAGCAGGGCGTCGGTCTTGCCGGCGATGTGACGCTTGCCGGTGGCGTGGATGCCGCTCAGCGACAGGATCAGGGCCAGGGCGGCGACGCCGATGCCGTATCCGAGCAGCGGCCCGGACAGCACGAGCATCACCGAGGCCACCGCGAGGATCAGGCCGAGGGTGGCGAGCAGGCTGGCGCGGGGCTTGGGGCCGGCGGTGACGGCGGCATCCCGGTCGGCGGCGACGGCGGCCTTGCGCTCGACGGGGGCAGCCCCCGAGGGACGCGACGTCGTGGCGGGCGGCGCCGGCGGTTCGGTGTGCCGCGAGGTCGGAGGCGGTGCCGGAGGCAGGTCGCGCAGGGTGTCCTCCTCGTCGCGCCGGGGGCGTACGGGAGCCGGTCGGACTTCGGTCGTGTTGTCGTCGTGCGGCCGCGTCACCGTGCTCGTCGCGGCCGGGCGCTCAGCGGTCTCCGTGGTATCGCTCGAAGACTGGCGGGAGAACGTCGGGATCCTCACGTCAGCACCTCCTTGACAGATTCGGGGGATGAACGCCTCTTACCCGAAACCGTCGCGTACGACACAACGGGCACGCGGCGTTGGCCGCGTGCCCGTCATAGAAGCGGTGAAACCTCAGGTCAGACCAGTGCGGAGTTGTTACCCACCTGAGCCGCCTTGGTGATCACGTGATCGACCATGCCGTAGTCCATAGCCTGCTGGGCCGTGAACCAGCGGTCCCGGTCGGAGTCGCGCCCGATCTCCTCGGCCGTGTGACCGGTGTGGAAGGCGATCCGCTCGTTCATCACGTTCTTGATGTGGAGCATGCTCTCGGCCTGGATGGCGATGTCGGCCGCGGTGCCGCCGATGCCGCCGGAGAGCTGGTGCATCATGATCCGCGCGTGCGGAAGCGCATACCGCTTGCCGGGGGCGCCGGCGCAGAGCAGGAACTGGCCCATCGAGGCCGCCATGCCCATCGCGATCGTGGCCACGTCGTTCTTGATGTACTGCATCGTGTCGTACACCGCCATGCCGGCGCTGATCGAGCCGCCGGGCGAGTTGATGTAGAGCGCGATGTCCTTCTCGCTGTCGGCCGAGGCCAGCAGCAGCATCTGGGCGCAGATGCGGTTGGTCACCTCGTCGTTGACCTCACTGCCGAGGAAAATGATCCGCTCCCGCAGGAGCCGCTCGAACACCTGGTCATCGAAGGATGCGCCACCGCCCCGCATCGTCAACTCGTCAACACTCATGACAACACCCTCTCGCATCCGCCGGTAAAGCCGGAACCCGACCGGCCGTTCGACGCCACCAAGCTTTCCTCAGGCGGCCCGCACATCCCACCGATTCCCCTCTGGGCGAATCAGCTCACGGCATAACCCGTCGGGTGGCCGACACGCCGTATCCGCCGGCCCCGGAGTCACCCCTGACAAGCATGACAATCACTCCGGCCGTACGGCGTAGCCTCGTCGCCGCCGTCACCTCGACCAACCTATTGCTGCCGCTGGCCGCCTGCACGGCCACGGCCGGCGTGACCGCCCGTCCCGCCCCCGCCTCGGCCCCGGCCTTTCCCCCGGCCCCGGCGACACCCAAGACCCCGCCACCCCGGCCGAAACCCGCGGCAAAACCACCGGCCAGGCCCGCGTCGGAGTTGGGCGCGACCGAGTACGCCTACATCACCTCGTACCAGGGCAACGGCGTCACTTTCGACCTGGTCGAGTTCTTCGAGTGGCCCCACGCCCGCAAGGCGTGCCTCGAGGACGGCATCGACAGCAGCGAGGGCGTGTGGTGCGCCGAGTACTACATCCGCAACAAGAACCCCCGCCTGCGCCGGCTGGGTGCGGACATCGGCGGCCGCTACACCGTCATCGACGACAAGGCGGGCGACTGGGTGCCGGTCAGCCTGGCCAAATTCCTGAAGAAGACGAAGAGCGGACACCGCCTGGTCAAGCTCGACATCGACGCCGGCCGCATCCTGAACGCCGACGAGATGTGGCAGAGCTGACGCCGATCGCGAACTCGGGCTAACTGCCCGGGTGCAGCCAGGCCGCGCGGTCCAGGAAGCCGTCGCCGTCGTCGTCGAACATGCGCTTCTCGAAGACGCCGTCGCGGTCCTTGTCGTAGTCGGCGTAGTCGACCCGGTTGTCCAGGTCGACGTCGGCGCCGACGAAGTCGATGCGGTCGTCGCCGTTCACGTCGACCAGGATGTCGACGCCGCCGTCGGCGCGGCCGCGATATGTCGCCTCGTCGAGCGTGCCGTCACCGTCGGCGTCCACCTCGTTGGCGTAGTCCTTCGGCGGCGGCGGGGACAGTTCGCCGGCCAGATCACCGGCCGCCTCGGCCAGGCTCGCGCCCACGGTCACGTCGGGCAGGCCGTCGAGGTCGATGCCGTCGGGACGGTCGCCGAAGCCGGTGCGCACGTCGCCGGCGAGGTTCTCCGTCGTGCGCCCGGCGACCAGGCCGGTCACCGTGCCGAACTCCGACCAGGCGCCCAGGTCTTCGTAGCCGTCGTTGCGAGCCATGTCCCGACCGTACGTCCCTCAGTCCAGTTCGGGCATGGCCACCGCGTGCGGGCGCGGCCGGCAGGTGCCGCACTGCACCGCGTCATCCACCACCAGCGCCTCCGCCCGCCGCCTGGACTCGGACCGGCTCACCTGCAGCAGGTAGGGGCCGAAACGGGCATGCTCGGCACAGACTCCGCGGCCGCAGAAACGGCAGCTCGCCCGGGCCGACTCGGCGCAGAACCAGCAGAGCATCGAACCTCCTGACGGTGAGGGCGCCCCCACACGTCAGTTGGGTGCGGTCGACGTCCCCTCGGGCGCCGGCTCGTCCGTCTCCGGCGGGGTGGTGGGGGGCGTCGTCGGGGGCGCGGTGGTGACCGGTGGCGGCGGCGGGGTGACCGGGCGCGTCGTCGTCGGAGCCGTGGTCGGGCGCGTCGTCGGTCGGGTCGTCGGTCGGGTCGTCGTCGGATCGTCGGTGGGGTCGTTGCCGGGCTGGCCCGGATCGTTGTCGTCGTCGCCCGGATCAGCGGTCGGTGACGGTGTGACTACAGTATCGGTAGGCGAGGGCGTCGCGCTCGGGGCGATCGACGGATTGATCGATTCCGAATCGGACGGTAAAAGGTCCTCGCTCGGCACCGGCTCGGGGCTGCTCGACGGCGGCGCCTCGACCGGCGCACCGTCCGCGCATCCCAGCGACTTGCCGGTGATCTCGCTCGTCTTGCCGTCGACCGCGACCGTGCCCTTCGAGACGACGACCGCCCCCGGCTCGATCTGATACCAGGCCGCGCCAGTGTTGGTCACCGTGCCCTGGCTGCGGTCCACGGTCAGGGCGAGCGGCTTGTACGCCCCGCTGGTGCTGCCCGTGCCGGCGAGCACCCGCCCGTTCTGCAGCGAGATGGTGGCCCGGGGGGCCTGGTCACGGCCGTTGCCGGTGCTGAGGTTGCCGATGCCGACCCGGGTGTTCGCGCAGAGCAGGGTCGTCGCTCCGCCGGCGAACGTGAGCGTGGCCGAGGACCGCGACGGCACCTCGATCACCTCGCCCTGGTCGAGGTAGCGCCGCGCGCCCTCCTCCAGGTTTTCCGGAGCACCGTCGAAAGTGGCCGTCACCCGGCCCGCCCCGATCGAGAGCAGCACCCGGTCGGCGGGCATCTCGGCCCAGGCCGGGCCGGGCCGGAACGACAGACCGGTCAGGAACAGGGCCGTGGTCAGCAGCACGACGACCAGCCAGGTGAGCACGCGCTCGAACCGGCGGTCGGCCTCGGGGCTGTCGTGGCCGTCGGGCGGCCCGGGCGGAATGGTCAGCGGCGGGTAGGCCGAGCCGGCCGGGGAACCGGGACGCGGCGATCCCTTGGCGGTGACCACGGGCATCGGCGAGCCCGGCCGGTGGGTGGCGCCGACCAGCGGCGGCAGATCGGAGGCGTCGGGCAGGACCCACAGCCGTACGGGGGTGATGGTCTGGGCGACCATGCCGGGGCTGCCGTCACCGACCGGGCCGACCAGCGTGCCGCGGCGCAGCTCGACGCCGTCGGGCAGCGCGATCACGCCGGACTCGACGACGACCGCGTGGGTCGGGCCGGGCAGGATCACCGGCGCGCCCGGGTCGAGGTCGACCGGGTGGGCCGAGGCGATCAGGGCGAGCCGCTGGTCGGTGGCGAGACCGGCGAGCGCGGGGGTGTCGGCGAACAGCGACTCGGCCTCGGCCCGGTCCTGCGGCGGCGGGCCGGGCAGGGGGCCGACCACGGTGGCCACGGTGGCGGTCGGGATCGAGAGCAGCGTCGTGCCGGCGGTGTGCCAGTCGAGCTCGGTGGACCGGCCGGTGATCGCGTTGACCAGGCCGACGACCGCGCCGGGGCCGACGTGGTGGCGGATCGTGCCGGGCGGGTCGCCGGGCCGGCGGGCCTCGAGCGCGCCCTCGACGACCACGTAGACGGCCTGTTGCGCGCCGCCTGCCTCGATGAGCCGGCGGCCGGTCGGCGGGTGCACCCACCGGGCCCGCGAGGCCAGGCCCTGCAGCGCGGGCTCGGGCAGGCCGCCCAGGTCGGAGGCGCGCAGCGCGGCCAGGCGGCGGGGGCTGTCGGCTTCGCGGTCGTTCTCGGCGCGGCGCAGCCGGGACAGGCTCCACCACCGGGTGAACCGGCCGACGAGGAAATACACGATCGGGGCGGCCAGGCCGAGCACGATGGCGATCAGCAGGACGGCCCCGGTGACGCCCTCGTGCCACAGGCCGGTGGCCAGGCCGGAGAGCCGGTCCTCCCAGAGGCGGACGGCCACGTTGGCCGCGGCGGCCAGCCAGCAGACGGCCAGGAAGCCGTACAGGGCGATGAGGCGGCCCTCGCGGTCGAGCGCGCCCCAGCGCGGCGGACGGCCCCGCAGCCGGCCACCGACCCAGGTCAGCGCGCGGTTGCGCAGCTGGGGGATCTCGAGCCAGTTCATCAGCAGGTACTGCCCGTCGAGCGGCAGCAGCGGGCTGAGGTGGACGAACGCGCTCAGATAGCAGAGGAAGGCGAGCTTGAAGGCCAGGTCGGCCACCGAGGGCAGGGCCAGCCCGCCCAGTTGGGCCAAGCCGCCGAGCAGCAGCGCGCTCAGCGGCCCGGCCGCCGAGACCAGCATGCGGGCGCGACGACCGGCCATCCAGACGTCGCTGGTGTCGACGAACAGCGACGGCAACCCGAACCAGACCAGCAGCCCGGCCGCGGGCACCTCACGACCGGTGTGTTTGGCCGCCATCGCCCGGGCGTACTCGCGGACGGCCACCACGACCAGGTTGAGCAGGAGCAGCGTGAGCGCGCCGAGCAGATAGGAGTCGCCGGTCAGGAACAGCGAGCGGCTGCCGCGCGTCCAGGTGGCGACGAACAAGCCGAGACCCAGAACCGTGAGCACGGCGGTGACGATGCCGACGACCTTGTTGAAGAACAGCCGGCCGCCCGCGCGGTAGAGCGCCGTGACCAGGCCGTCCACGTTGACCAGCAGCATGCGGCGGCCGCGGGCGGCGGCCAGCAGCGAGTTGCCGACCCGCTCGCCCACCGGCTTGCGCCGCAGCTCCTGCAGCGGGCGGAACGCGTCCATCGGCAGTTCGTCGAGCATCCGGTTGCCGGCCAGGTCGGCCACGACGCGGCGCACCTGGTCGGGGGCGAGCCGGCCGGCGATGCGGGCGAACTCGGCGACCAGCCGGGCCACCGTGTGCTCGCCGTCCATCAGCAGGGCGAGCTCCCACTCCTCGGGGGTCAGCCGCAGATAGCTGGCGCGCTCGCCGTCGTCGGGCGAGCGCAGCATGATGTAGTCGCTGCCGCGCGCGCTGGTGAGCTGGACATATTCGACTCCGGCGCGGAGCACGGGGCGGGCGCTGGTGGGATTGAGGCGGTCGACGACCGCGCCCCACAGCCCAGGATCGGCCGGGCCGGAGGGCTCACCGGGGGCGTGACCCGCCAGCGCTTCCCACACGTTCCCGTGGGTCTCGACGTAGGTCAACCTGCTGCCTCTCGCTGCCGGAATGCCTCCGATGCCGAAGGGAGATTAGGCGGTCCGGCTGGGCGATGGCGAGTCCCCACGGTGGAAAAGAGGGGATTCGTCCGGAAGTCGGAGATTAGCGCCGTACAAACGTACGGCGGGTGGCGTGACAACCCCCTTGTCACACCACCCGCCGGACCGAAAGGGTCAAGCTTTTCTACTGGGCCTCGGTCAGAGTCACCGTGACCTGCTTCTTCTGGCCGTCACGGGTGAAGTCGAGCGTCATCTTCTGCCCGACCGCACCCGACTGGACCGCCGCGACCAGGTCGTCGGAGTCGCCGATGTTCTTGCCGTCGGCCGAGGTGATCACGTCGCCCTGCTCGAGCCCGGCCTTGGCCGCCGCGCTGTTCGGGGTGACCTGGCTCACCAGGGCGCCGCCGTTCTCGGCCTCGGTCACGCTGACGCCGAGCGCCGGGTGGCTGACCTTCTTGCCGGCCATCAGGTCCTCGACCACCTGCTTGGCCTTGTCGCTGGGGATCGCGAAGCCCAGGCCGATGTTGCCCGAGCTGCTGCCCTGGGTGGCGATCGCCGAGTTGATCCCGATGATCTCGCCGTTGGTGTTGACCAGGGCGCCGCCGGAGTTGCCCGGGTTGATCGGCGCGTCGGTCTGCAGCAGGCCGGACATCGTGGTGGTGGCGCCCTGCTGTTGCTGCTGCTGCGAGCCGAACGGGCTCTCCTGCTCGCCGCCGCCCTCGCCGGACTGGATCGTGCGGTCCTTGGCGCTGATGATGCCGGCCGTGACCGAGCCCTCCAGGCCCAGCGGGCTGCCGATCGCGAGCACCGTGTCGCCGACCTGCATCTTGGCGCTGCTGCCGAAGGTGGACGGCTTGAGGTCGGAGACGCCGGAGACCTTGACCACGGCCAGGTCGGTGCGCTCGTCGGTGCCGACGATCGTGGCGGCGGCCTTCTTGCCGTCGGCGAAGATGACCGTCACGTTCTTGCCCTGGGCCGAGGCCACCACGTGGTTGTTGGTGACGATGTAACCGTCGGCCGAGATGACCACACCGGAGCCCTCGCCGCTGCCGGTGGTGATCGAGACGACGCTGTCCTGCACGGCCGCGGCGATCTGGGCCAGCGACGACCGGTCGACCACGCGGGTGACCGAGGAGTTGCCGGTCTGCACAGCGGGCGACGAGCCGTCGTCGTCGAAGGCCAGCGCGGTCGCCGCGCCCACGCCGCCCGCGCCCAGCGCGATCAGCACCGCGGCGGCGCCGGCCACGAAGATCTTGCGGCCGCGGCCCCGGTTGCGAGGCTGCTGCTGGTCGACCGGCAGCGCCCAGGCGGGCTGACCGTCGGCGGTCGGCGTCCAGGGCTGGCCCTCGGTGCCGAGCGGCTGGGTCTGGGTCTGCGGGGCGCCGGCCCAGCCCGCGCCGTAGGCCTGCTGCTGCCCGTACGGCTGCTGCTGGCCGTAGCCGTAGCCGGGGTGGGGCTGCTGATAGCCCGGCTGCTGCGGCCAGGGCGACTGATGCTGCCACTGCGGGGCGCCCGTCACCGGGACGCCGGACTGCGGAACACCCGATTGCGGGGCGGCCTGGGGAGCGCCCGTCTGGGGAGCGCTCGACACCGGCCGGGCCCACTGGGGGGCCTGCGGCGCCGCCGGCTGTGCGGCGGGCAGCGCGGCGGTCGGCGGCTCAGACTGTCCCGGCGCCGGGCTGCTGCTCTCGGAGGAGGCGTCCGCGGGTCGCGGGTCGGTCTCGTTCTCGTTCATGCCCACAACCTTGCCCCGTTGCTCTCGGATCGACCTGTGTCAGGCCTGGATGTTTTCTGTGAAGCCCTTATCCGGATTTAGCGTAGGCAAAGTCACCTTGAACGTCGCCCCTTGCCCCGGTTCGCTGATCACCTCGACGGTTCCTTGGTGCGACCTGACAATCGCCGCCACGATCGCGAGTCCCAGGCCGGTGCCGGTAGCCGTCCGGTCGGTGTTGCGGGTGCGGGCCTCGTCGGCGCGATAGAACCGCTCGAAGACATGTTCCTTCTGCTGCGGGGAGAGCCCCGGCCCGGTGTCGGACACCTCGACCACCGCCCGGTCGTCGCCCTCGGCGTAGAGCCGCAGCGTGACCGTGGCGTCGGGCGGGGTGTGCACCAGCGCGTTGGTCACCAGATTACCGATCACCTGGCGCAGCCGGGCGTCGTCGCCGTACGCCACCAGCTGCTCGGGCTGATCGCGGACCTCGAGCTCGATGGCCCGCTCGGGCGCGGTCGCCTCGGCCGCCTGGATCGCGTCCAGGGCCAGCACCGGCAGCTCGACCGGGCCGAGGGTGAGCGGGCGCTCGCGGTCGAGCCGGGCCAGCAGCAGCAGGTCCTCGACGAGCAGGCCCATGCGGGCGGCCTCGTCCTCGATCCGGCGCACCAGCCGGGCCACGTCGTCGGGGTTGGTCACGGCGCCCTGGCGGTAAAGCTCGGCGAAGCCGCGGATGGTGGTCAGCGGCGTCCGCAGCTCGTGCGAGGCGTCGGCCACGAACTGCCGCATCTTGCCCTCGGACTCCACGGCGCGGGCCTCGGAGGCCTGCGCGGAGTCGGCCGCCTCGATCGCCACCGCCTCGGCCGCCCGGGCCGCCGCCTCGGACTGGGCCCGCGCGCTGAACGCGGCCTCGATCTGGGCCAGCATCGCGTTGAGCGCCTTGGCGAGCCGGCCCAGCTCGGTGTGCGGCTCGCCGTCGTGGGCCTCGGGGTCGGGCACACGCTGGGTGAGGTCACCGGCCCCGATCGCCGCCGCGGTGCGTTCTATCTGCAGCAGCGGCACCAGGCTCTGCCGCACGATGGCGGCGCCGATCGAGGCCAGCGCGATCAGCACGCCCACACCGACCAGCAGGTCGACCCAGACCATCTGGTTGACGGCCAGGCCGATCACCGACAGTTTCTCGCCGACCTGGATGACCGAGCCCCACTGGTCGATCACGACCACCACGCGCCATACGACCTTGCCGCTGGGCGACCGCACCGTGTACGGGTCGCCGAGCAGCGCGTTGACCTCGTCGGAGCCCTTGACCAGCGGCGGCGTGTCCTCCAGTCCGAGGTCAGGGTCGCCGACCACGGGCGGGTCGGGGCGAACGCCGTCGACGCTGCTGGACGAGACGTAGTAGTCGCTCGGGACCGGGATCTCGGAGCCCTGACGCGCCTTGGCGATCGTCGTCGCATAGATCGACAGCGAGGTGTCCAGCCGGTCCAGCAGATAGTTGTGCAACGCGTACGTGCTGGCGGCACTGATCGCGGTCAGCGCCGCGAACACCAGGACGAGGACGGACGCCACCAGCTTGATGCGCAGCGAGACCCGGCGCAGGCTGGGCTGCGGCGGGATCGAGTTGCGAACCCGCTCGGTGAGCGTCACGGCCGGGAGCTCAGACGGCTGGCTTGCGTAGCACGTAGCCGACCCCGCGGAGCGTATGGATCAGGCGGGGCTGCACGTTGTCGACCTTGCGCCGCAGGTACGAGATGTAGGACTCGACGATGTTGTCGTCGCCGCGGAAGTCGTACTTCCAGACGTGGTCGAGGATCTGCGCCTTGGAGAGCACCCGGTTGGCGTTGAGCATGAGGTAGCGCAGCAGCTTGAACTCGGTCGGCGACAGCTGCACCCGCTGGCCGGCCCGGTAGACCTCGTGCGTCTCCTCGTCGAGCTCGAGGTCGGCGAAGACCAGGCGGGACGGCTCGTCGTCGCCCTGCGTCGTGCGGCGCAGCACCGCCCGGATGCGGGCGGTGAGCTCCTCGAGGCTGAACGGCTTGGTGACGTAGTCGTCGCCGCCCAGGGTGAGGCCGCGGATCTTGTCGTCGGTGCCGTCCCGGGCGGTCAGGAATACCACCGGGGTGCGCTGGCCGCCCTCGCGCATGAGCCGGATGACCTCGAAACCGTCGAGGTCGGGCAGCATGACGTCGAGGACGACGAGGTCGGGGGTGGTGTTCTTCGCCGCGCTGACCGCCGCGCTGCCGCTCGTCGCGGTGCTCACGTCGAAGCCGGCGAAGCGAAGGCTGGCGGAGAGCAGCTCGAGGATGTTCGCGTCGTCCTCGACGACGAGCAGCTTCGCCTCGCTCTGCTTGGGCTGGGTCTGGGCGGCCATGACACCCAGTATTTATCAGTCTGCTGCACCGCAGCTGCACAGAAGCTGAAAGTTTTCTGGAAACCGGCTTAAGCGGCCAGGCGGTAGCCGCCGCCTCCCATCGAGGCCTGGGCGGCGCGCGCGAGCATCCGGCGATCGGCCCCGGGCGCCGGGCGCAGGGCGGGCGCGGCCACCAGGGTCACCGTCAGCGACCGTAGCGCGGCGACCCGGCGTACGGAATCGAAGAGGGTGTCGTCGCCGATGAAGGCGGCGGCGGTGGAGTCGTAGTTGATCGAGACCGGCACCACCGGGGCGCCCGCGTCGACCGCGGCCTGGAACAGCGCCGGGCGGAAGCGGCCCCGGCTGACCCCGCAGAACGTCGTGCCCTCGGGGAACGCCGCGACGGTGCGGCCCGAGCGCAGCGAGGTGGCCACCTCGCCCACCGTGGCGGGCAGCGACTTCGGCCGGGACCGGTCGATGAAGATCGCCCCGGACAGGCCGGCCAGCAGCCCGATGCCCGGCCACGAGCCGACTTCGCCCTTGGCCACCAGGCGCACCGGCGTGATCGCCGTCAGCACCAGGATGTCGAGCCAGGAGACGTGGTTGGCGACCAGCAGGCTGCCCGGCTTGAGGGTCGGGCCGCGGCGCACGAGCCGGATGCCCAGCACCCGCAGCATCGAGCGGGCCACACCGCGCAGGGCGATCCCGCGCAGCAGCGGCACCAGCAGCAGACCGCCGGTCAGCACGACGGCGAGGGCGATCATGCGCAGGGCGCCCGTGCCGGGGGTGGCGTGCCGGTCGGCGCCGTCCCGGCAATGGTCGCCGCAGCCCGAGACCGGCTGCCACAGCCCGGTCAGCGCCCTCCCGGCGATCATCGCGCCGCTCCGAGGAAGTGCCGGCGGTACCGCGGGTCCATCCGGTCCATCGAGAACAGCACGTAGAAGTCGGCGCAGTTGAAGTCCGGGTCGTACGCGGGCGGCCCGCAGACCCAGCTGCCCAGGCGCAGATATCCCTTGAGCAGCGCGGGCGGGGGCGTCCGGGGATCGCCGGCCACCTCGCTTCCGGCCAGCCAGTCCCGGCGCGGCTTGACCCGCAGCGTGGGCGGGGACAGGTGCTTGGCCTGCACCCGGGCCCAGACGCCGGCCGCGGTCACGCCGCCGTCGTCCAGTGGCACCGAGGCGCATCCGGCCAGCCAGCGCAGGTTGTTCAGGTGCAGGTAGCGGGCGATTCCGGCCCACATCAGGTTGATCACCGAACCGCTGCGGTGGGCCGGGTGCACGCACGAGCGGCCGGTCTCGACCAGCTGGTCGCGCAGCGGGTTCAGCGCGGACAGGTCGAACTCGCCGTCGCCGTAGCGGCGGCCCGCCCGCTCGGCGGCCCGGGGCGGGAGCATCCGATAGGTGCCGACCACCGCGCCGGTCGCGTCCTCGCGAACGATCAGGTGGTCGCAGAAGTCGTCGAACTCGTCGGCGTCGCGCCCGTCGGCGGTGGCGCCCGGCAGAGTGGCGCCGAGTTCACCGGCGAACACGTCGTGGCGCAGTCTCTGCGCGGCCGCGACCTGGCTCGGGTCGTCGGCGAGGAGCAGGGTGTAGCCGCTGGTTCCGGTGGGGGCGGCGGCAGTCAGTAGTACAGCCATGTGATGTGTGTAAGGGCGGCACCTGCCGATGGAATGTCGCCTCAGCAGGCGATTCATGGCCACCAAATGAACGGCTTGTGCGAGCCTTCCTCGCATGCAGATTCCGGCACGCTTCAACGGCCCGCCCACGTCCGGCAACGGAGGGTGGTCGGCCGGCACGTTCGCGGTCGAGGCGGGCGCCCGGCCCGGCGGGGCGGTCTTCGAGGTCACCCTGCGGGTGCCGCCGCCCCTGGACACTCCCCTGACCTATGCCGACGGCGCCGTGCACGACGGCGGCACGCTGGTGGCCACCGTGACCGCGGCCGAGGGCGAGATCCCGGCCGTGGCGCCGGTCGGCCTGGCCGAGGCGGCGCGGGCGGCCGAGGCGTACGAGGGCTTCACCCACCATCCCTTCCCCACCTGCTACGTCTGCGGCCCGGAACGACCGGACGGGCTGCGCGTCTTCTCCGGGCCGCTGCCCGACGGGCGTACCGCCGCGCCCTGGGTCGTGCCCGCCGAGGCCGGCCTTCCGGTGGTCTGGGCCGCGCTGGACTGCCCCGGCGGCTGGGCCGCGTTGCGCAACCGGCGCACCTACGTGCTCGGCCGGATCGCGGTCGCCACCGGCGCCCTGCCCGAGCCGGGGTCGACGTGTGTGGTGGCCGGCGAGGCGACGGAGTTCTCCGGGCGCAAGGCGATGGTGCTCTCGACGATCTACGGCCCGGACGGTTCGCCCCTCGCTCGGGCCAGGGCCACCTGGATCGCCACGACCTAGTAGGTTGTCCCTTCACTCCAAGGAGGAAGGGGAACCAGTCGATGACCCGGCCAGGCACCGACGAGATTGTCGTCGATCGCCTCACCAAGCAGTACAAGAAACTCCGAGCAGTGGACGACTTGTCGTTCCGCGTACGTTCGGGCCGGGTGACCGGCTTCCTGGGCCCCAACGGCGCCGGAAAGACCACCACCCTGCGCATGCTGCTCGGCCTGGTCACCCCGACCGCGGGCACGGCGACGTTCGGCGATCAGCGTTACACCGACCTCACCGATCCCGTACGCCAGGTCGGCGCGGTCCTCGAGGCGTCCAGCGCGCACCGTGGCCGCACCGGGCGTAACCACCTCCGGATGATCTGCCGCGCCGCCGGGCTGCCCGACACCCGCGCCGACGAGGTGCTCGAGCTGGTCGGTCTCACGCCGGCCGCCGGCCGCAAGTTCAAGGGCTACTCGCTCGGCATGAAGCAGCGGCTGGGCATCGCCGCGGCCATGCTGGGCGACCCGCGGGTGCTGATCCTCGACGAGCCGGCCAACGGTCTCGACCCCGAGGGCATCCGGTGGATGCGTGACCTGCTCAAGTCGCTGGCCTCCGACGGCCGCACGGTGCTGGTCTCGAGCCACCTGCTGGGCGAGATGCAGCTGCTCGCCGATGACGTGGTGATCGTCGCGGCCGGCAAGCTGGTCCGGCAGGGCCCGGTCGACGAGGTGCTCGGCGACCTGAGCGGCGGCGTCCAGGTGCGGGTGCGCACCCCGCAGGCCGAGGCGCTGACCGCCGCGCTCTCCGAGTTGAAGGCGACCGTCACCCCGGCCCAGGACGGCTCGCTGCTGGTGCACGGGGCCGAGGCGGCCGCGGTGGGTCACGCGGCCTTCGGCGCGGGGGTCGAGTTGCACGAGCTGGCCACCGAACGCGGCGACCTCGAACAGGTCTTCCTGCAGCTCACGGCCGGAAAGGCGGGCATCCGATGAGACTGGTCAACGCCGAGCTCTTCAAGGTCCGCACCACCTCGCTGTGGTGGATCATGGGCATCATCCTGGTTCCGCTGTACGCCGCCAGCCTGCTGGTCAACTGGGCCCAGGCCAGCGCGGGCGGCCCCCCGCCGGACGCCGGGGTGCCCGATTCCCAGAGCGCGCAGATCGAGGCCGCGCTGCTGCCGATCAACGTGGCCACCAGCCTTTACACCAGCGGCCAGTACTTCGGCGTGCTGGTCGTGCTGCTGCTCTCGGCGATCATCGTGACCAGCGAGTTCTTCCACCTCACGGCGACCACGACGTTCCTCACGACGCCACGCCGCGAGGCGGTCATCCTGGCCAAGTTCGGCGCCGCGATCATCATCGGCCTGGTCGTCTGGCTGTTCACCACGGTCCTCAACCTGATCGTGGTTCCGCTGATCCTGAAAAACCTCGACCTGGGCGCCCAGTTGGGTGAACCGGCCGTGTGGCGGGCCATCGGGCTGAACGCGCTGGCCTTCGTGCTGTGGGGCATCCTCGGCGTCGGCGCCGGCGTGCTGATCCGCAGCCAGATCGCGGCCACGCTGGTCCTGGGCATCACCTACGTGGTCGGCACCTCGGCCGTCGGTCTGATCTTCTTCCTGCTCAGCGAGTACGTGGCCGAGTGGATCAACAACCTGCAGGTCATCGTGCCGACCACGGCATCGCTCCTGATGATCTCGGGCACCGATCTGCCCGGGAGCCCGCCACGCTGGGTCGGGGCGGCCGTGCTGATCGGTTACGCGGTCGTGTTCGGCTTCTTCGGCACCTGGCTGACCAAGCGGCGGGACATCAGCTGATCTTGCAAAAATGAGATCCCACGTCGCCCCGCGCGACGTGGGATCTTCCATTGCACCCCCATGTGGCAGGAGTTCACCGCGGCGCACGGCGTAGCCTGGATGCCGAATCCTTCCCGTCCCATGTGACGAAAACAGTCGCGTGCTGACAAACATGGTGAAAGAGGCGAACACGGAAGTGTCGACCCAGCAGACTTCGCACGAGAACCCACTCGCGGACTTCGGGCCGAATGAGTGGATCGTCGACGAGATGTACCAGCGCTACCTGGCCGACCCGACCAGCGTCGACCCGGCCTGGCACGACTTCTTCGCCGATTACAAGCCCGCGATGGCCACGGGTTCGATCGTGACTCCCGACGAGGCGAAGGCCGCCAACGCGACCGCCTCGGCGGCGCGGGCCGGCACGGACGCCCCCGCGGCGTCCACGGTTGCTCCGGTCAAGCCGACGGTTCCGACCGAGTCTGCCAAGCCGAAGCCCGCGCCCGCGAAGCCGCAGCCGGCCGCCAAGCCCGCCCCCGCCGCCAACGGGAAGGCCGCCGAAGGCGCGAAGGTCACCACGCTGCGCGGCGTCGCGGCCAAGATCGTGCAGAACATGGACGCCTCGCTCGAGGTACCGACAGCCACTTCGGTGCGCGCGGTCCCCGCGAAGCTCATGGTCGACAACCGCATCGTCATCAACAACCACCTCGCCCGCGGGCGGGGCGGGAAGGTCAGCTTCACCCACCTGATCGGCTGGGCGATGGTCCGCGCGGTCACCCAGCACCCCGAGATGAACAACTCGTTCGCCGAGGTCGACGGCAAGCCCGCGCTGGTCCAGCCCGAGCACATCAACCTGGGCATCGCCATCGACCTGGCCAAGAAGGACGGCACCCGCACCCTGGTCGTGCCGTCCATCAAGAACTGCGAGCGGATGGACTTCCGCAAGTTCTGGCAGGCCTACGAGGACATCGTCCGCCGGGCCCGGCGCAACGAGCTGACCATGGACGACTACTCGGGCACGACGATCTCGCTGACCAACCCGGGCGGCATCGGCACGGTCCACTCGATCCCGCGGCTGATGACCGGGCAGAGCGCGATCATCGGCGTCGGCGCGATGGAATACCCCGCGCCCTACTCCGGCATGAGCGACGAGACCCTCACCGAGCACGGCGTCAGCAAGGTCACCACGCTGACCAGCACCTATGACCACCGGGTCATCCAGGGTGCGCAGTCCGGCGAGTTCCTCAAGGCCATGCACGAGTTCCTGCTCGGCGAGCACGACTTCTACGACCAGATCTTCACCTCGCTGCGGATCCCGTACGAGCCGGTCCGCTGGGTGCGCGACGTCGCCCGCACCTCCGAGGGCCAGATCGACAAGGCGGCCCGGGTCGTCGAGCTGATCCACGCGTACCGGGTGCGCGGTCACCTGATGGCCGACACCGACCCGCTCGAGTTCGAGATCCGCCGCCACCCCGACCTCGACGTGCTGCAGCACGGCCTCACGCTGTGGGACCTCGACCGCACGTTCCCGGTCGGCGGGTTCGCCGGCAAGCAGCGGATGAAGCTGCGCGACGTGCTGGGCGTCCTGCGTGACACGTACTGCCGCCGCGTCGGCATCGAGTACATGCACATCCAGGGCCCCGAGGAGCGGCGCTGGATCCAGGACCGCATCGAGATCAAATACACCAAGCCCGACTCGGACGAGCAGAAGCACATCCTCAACCGGCTGAACGCGGCCGAGGCCTTCGAGACGTTCCTGCAGACCAAGTTCGTCGGCCAGAAGCGGTTCTCGCTCGAGGGCGGCGAGTCGCTGATCCCGCTGCTCGACGCCGTGCTCGAGTCGTCGGCCGAGGCCGGTCTGGACGAGATGGTCATCGGCATGGCCCACCGCGGCCGGCTCAACGTGCTGGCCAACATCGTCGCCAAGCCGTACGAAAAGATCTTCAACGAGTTCGAGGGTCAGATGGACCCGAAGTCGGCCCACGGCTCCGGCGACGTCAAGTACCACCTGGGCCAGACCGGCAAATACACGACGCCGGACGGCGAGCACTCGACAACGGTCAGCGTGGTGGCCAACCCGTCCCACCTGGAGGCCGTCGACCCGGTGCTCGAGGGCATCGTCCGGGCCAAGCAGGACCGCCTCGACCTGGGCCTGCACGGCTACACGGTGCTGCCGCTGCTGGTGCACGGCGACGCCGCGTTCGCCGGTCAGGGAGTCGTGGCCGAGACGCTCAACCTGTCGCAGCTGCGCGGATACCGTACGGGCGGCACGGTCCACGTGATCGTCAACAACCAGGTCGGCTTCACCACCGCCCCCGAGTACAGCCGCTCGTCGATGTACTCGACCGACGTGGCCCGGATGATCCAGGCGCCGATCTTCCACGTGAACGGCGACGACCCCGAGGCCGTCGTGCGGGTCGCCAAGCTGGCCTTCGAATACCGCCAGGTGTTCAACAAGGACGTAGTGATCGACCTGGTCTGCTACCGCCGCCGCGGGCATAACGAGGGCGACGACCCGTCGATGACCAACCCGCGGATGTACGAGATCATCGACACCAAGCGCTCGGTCCGCAAGCTCTACACCGAGGAGCTGATCGGCCGGGGCGACATCACCGTCGACGACGCCCAGGAGCAGCTGCGCGACTACCAGTCCCAGCTCGAGCAGGTCTTCAAGGCGACCCGGGACGCGGCCGGCACCCCGCCCCGCCCCCGGGTCATCAGCGAGGAGCCGGAGCCCGAGGTCGAGACCGCGATCGACGCCGCCACCGTGCGCGCGGTCGGCCAGGCTCACGTCGAACTGCCCGAGGGCTTCACCCCGCACAAGCGGGTGCAGCAGCTGCTCGAGCGCCGGGCCAAGATGGGCACCGAGGGCGGCATCGACTGGGGCTTCGGCGAGCTCGTCGCGTTCGGCTCGCTGCTGGCCCAGGGCGTCACTGTCCGGCTGGCCGGGCAGGACTCGCGCCGCGGCACGTTCGTCTCGCGGCACGCCTCGGTGGTCGACTCGCGTACGGGCAAGGACTTTCTGCCTCTCTCCACGCTGACCACCGGCTCGGCCCGGTTCTTCGTGCACGACTCGCTGCTCAGCGAGTACGCGGCGATGGGCTTCGAGTACGGCTACTCGGTCGAGAACCCGGAGGCGCTGGTCCTCTGGGAGGCGCAGTTCGGCGACTTCGTCAACGGCGCCCAGTCGATCGTGGACGAGTTCCTGTCGTCGGGCGAGGTCAAGTGGGGCCAGCAGTCGTCGCTGGTGCTGCTGCTCCCGCACGGCCAGGAAGGCCAGGGTCCCGACCACTCGTCGGGCCGGCCCGAGCGGTTCCTGCAGCTGTGCGCGCAGGACAACATGCGGGTGGCGAACACGACGACCCCGGCCAACTACTTCCACCTGCTGCGCCGGCAGGCCCTGTCGACCAAGCGCAAGCCGCTGGTCGTGTTCTCGCCGAAGTCGCTGCTGCGGCACAAGCTCGCCGTGTCGCAGGTCTCCGACTTCACCCAGGGCACGTTCCAGCCGGTGATCGGCGACGCCGGCGTCAACGGCTCGCCGCTCGACGCCGGCTCGGTCAAGCGGGTCCTGCTCTGCTCGGGCAAGGTCTACTACGACCTGTTCCAGGCCCGGGCCCAGCGGGACATCACCGACACCGCGATCGTGCGGATGGAGCAGATCTACCCGCTGCCGGTGGACGAGCTCAAGGCCGTGCTGGGCCAGTTCCCCAACGCCGAAGACTTCGTCTGGGTGCAGGAGGAGCCGGCCAACCAGGGCGCCTGGTCGTTCGTCGCGCTCAACCTGCTTGAGCACCTCGAGGGTGTGCGGCTGCGTCGCATCTCGCGTCCGGCCGCCGCCGCCCCCGCGGTCGGCTCGGCCAAGATGCACGAGGCCGAGCAGGCCGCGCTGATCGAGGCCGCGCTGCCGCGTCCGTAAGGCAATGAGAGGGGGTGCTCCGCGAGAGGCGGGGCGCCCCCTTTTACTATCCGGGCATGTACTTCACCGATCGTGGCATCGAGGAGCTCGTCGACCGGCGCGGCGAGGAAAGCGTGACGCTGGAGTGGCTGGGCGACCAGCTGCGCACCTTCGTCGACATGAACCCCGAGTTCGAAACCCCGATCGAGCGTTTCGCCACGTGGCTGGCCCGGGGCGACGACGAGGATGAGGAGTAGAGCCGCCGAGTCCCGCCCGATCCGGCGCGTCGAACTCCACGCCGACGCCGAGATCGACCGCTCGGCGTGGTGGGCGAAGATCCCCGCCGTCCGCGCGGTGCTCGATCACGGTCTCAACATCCCCGCCGGGGTGACCTTCCTCGTCGGCGAAAACGGTTCCGGCAAGTCGACGCTGGTCGAGGCCCTGGCCACGGCGCACGGGCTGAACCCCGAGGGCGGCTCCCGCGACGCCATGCACTCCACCCGCGTGACCGAATCCCCGCTGGGCGAGGCGCTGCAGGTGATCCGCACCCCCGGCCGCCGCGTGAACGCGTACTTCTTGCGCGCCGAGACCACGCACGGGCTCTACACCTACTTGGAGAGCCTGCCCGGCGACAATCCCGACCGCGGCCTGCACGAACAGAGCCACGGCGAGGGCTTCCTGGAAATCCTGGCCCGCAAATTCCGCGGCTACGGCTTCTATTTGATGGACGAGCCCGAGGCGCCGCTGTCCTTCACCTCGACGCTGGGCTTGCTCGGTCACCTCGGCGACTTGCGCGCCGCCGGCTCCCAGGTCGTGGTGGCCACCCACTCCCCGCTGCTCACCGCCCTGCCCGGCGCCACCATCCTCGAATTGGGCCCCCACGGCATCCGCCGCACAACATGGGAGGACCTCGACATCGTGACCAATTGGCGCGGCTTCCTCGATTCGCCGGAGAGCTATCTACGCCACCTCGGCGCTTCCTGAATCAAGGCGTTTCCTAGATCAAGATCAAGGTCGAAAGGCGGATGTCGTAGCACGGTGGGTGGTGACGGACCGTCGCTCACGCCGAGGGCCGGCGCGGGCTTCGCTGGCCGCTGACGCGTCCAGAACGCGAAACCCACCCCGGCGACCTGCGTGATCGGTTGCGCCGACCCCAAAACCCGGTGTTCCGGCTGCCGCGCCATTACAGCCGCCCGGCCGAGCCCGTTCGCGATCGGAGAACGCCCGGCCGGCTCTGTGTTCGTCATCCAACCCGGCCACGTCGCAGTTGCGGGCCACCCCGAGCCCGTGCAACCCGTCCAGGCCGCCATACCGGCCTGATCGACTGGGACGGCGTCAATCCGGCTTTCCGCACGGTTGCCGCGGACGCAGTCGAGTCCGCACAGCTTGTTCCATGTGCCTGTCCCGGGGCGACGGGGGTGGTTTGTATGGGCGCAACTACTTACGCACGTCGCCGGGGTGGGCTTTGCGTTTTGGACGCGCAGCGGCCAGCGAAGACCGGCCCGGCCCTCGACGGGAGTGACGGTCTGCACCACCCACCCCGCTACGGCATCCAGCCCTTGACCTTGGTTGGTCGTTCGCCCTTGACCTTGGTTGGTCGTTCGCCCTTGATCTTGATGGATGATCCGGCACTCGTCTTGGCACGTCACCTGATCTTGATCTTGATGGATGACCCGGCCTTGGTGGGGGGCTCGCCGTTGATGTTGGGTCGTCGGTCACTGGGTGTTGGGACTTTCGGCCCGGCGGTGGCGTGGACCGGCCGGTAGGTTGAGGGCGTGGCACGAAGCGTCTATGTGGCCGGCCTGGGGCCCGCTGTCGGCAAGGGCACCGTCGCGCTCGGGCTGGTTGAGTTGCTGTCGCGGCAGGTGGCCCGGATCGGGGTGTTCCGGCCGCTGGTGGGTGGCGACGGGGATGATCCGCTGCTGACGTTGCTGACCAAGCGCTATCCGGTGGTCGCGCCCTATGCCGACTCCTATGGCGTGACCATGGCCGAGGCGAGCGCGCTGGTGGCCGACGGGAAGTGGGAGGAGCTGATCTCGCGGATCGTCGAGCGCTATCGCCAGGTGGAACGGCTGGCGGCATCGGTGGTCGTGATCGGCAGTGATTTTGCGGCCGGTGGGGCCAAGGAGCGCGACGAGATTCCGCGGGAGCTGGGCTTCAACGCTCGTCTGGCCACCGAGTTCGGCAGCGTCGTGGTGCCGGTGATCAGCGGGGCCGGGCGTGCGGCCGAGTCGCTGGCGGCGGCCGCGCGCAGTGCGTATCACTCGCTCGTCGACCTGGACGCCACGGTGGTCGCCGTGATCGCCAACCGGGTGCCGGAGGGTCTGGGGCCGTTGCCCGACGCGGGGCTGCCGGTGCCGATGTGGTCGATCCCCGAGGTGGCCGCGGTCGCCGCGCCGACCGTGGCCGAGGTGGCCGAGGCCCTCGACGCGACGGTGGTGTCGGGCGGCGAGGGCGCGCTCGACCGTGATGTGCTCGACTATGTGGTCGGCGCGGCCCACGTGCCAGCCGTGCTCGACCATCTGACCGACGGCGCGTTGATGATCACGCCGGGCGATCGGGCCGACCTGTTGCTGGCCGCGAGCGCCGCGCACGCCGCGGGCAACGTGACGTTGTCCGGCCTGGTGCTGACGCTGGGCGAGCGGGCCGACCCGCGGGTCGTCCGGGTCATCGAGAGGCTGAACACCGGGCTGGCGATGCTGGTCGTCGACGCCGACAGCTATCACACGATCGCGGCCGCCTCGCACATCCAGGCCCGTCTGGGCACGGGCACGCCGCGCAAGATCGAGGCCGCGCTGGGCGCCTTCGAGGAGAACGTGGACACGGCCGCGCTGACCCGGGTGCTCGACGTCGCGCGGTCGAGCCGGGTCACGCCGCTGATGTTCGAGAACGACCTGATCGACCGGGCCCGGGCCGAGCGCCGCCACCTGGTGCTGCCCGAGGGCACGGACGAGCGCATCCTGCGCGCCACCGAGACTCTGCTGCGGCGGGGCGTCGCCGATCTGACGCTGCTCGGCGACCCGGCCGAGATCGCCCGCCGGGCCCGCGAGGTGGGCGTCGAGATCGGGGCGGCCCGGCTGGTCGACCCGGGGGCCAGCGAGTGGCGGGACGGCTTCGCCGAGCGCTACGCCGAGCTGCGCAAGAAGCGGGGTGTCTCGCTCGACCTGGCCTACGACGTGGTCCGCGACGTCAACTACTTCGGCACGATGATGGTGGCCGAGGGGCTGGCCGACGGCATGGTCTCGGGGGCCAACCACACGACGGCGGCCACGATCCGGCCCGCGTTCGAGATCATCAAGACGGTCCCGGACGTGTCGGTGGCGTCCAGCGTGTTCTTCATGCTGCTGGCCGACCGGGTGCTGGTCTACGGCGACTGCGCGGTCAACCCCGACCCCGACGCGGCTCAGCTGGCCGACATCGCGCTCTCCTCGGCCCGTACGGCGGCCGCGTTCGGCATCGAGCCGCGGGTCGCGATGCTGTCGTATTCGACGGGCAGCTCGGGGGCGGGCGCCGATGTGGAAAAGGTCGCCGCGGCCACCGCGCTGGTCCGGGAACGCCGGCCCGATCTGCCGGTCGAGGGCCCGATCCAGTACGACGCGGCCGTCGACCCGGCCGTGGCGGCGACCAAGTTGCCCGGCAGTGATGTGGCGGGCAAGGCGACCGTGCTGATCTTCCCGGACCTCAATACCGGCAACAACACGTACAAGGCGGTGCAGCGGTCGGCCGGGGCGGTCGCCGTCGGGCCGGTCATGCAGGGCCTGCGGCGGCCGGTCAACGACCTGTCCCGGGGCGCGACGGTGAAGGACATTGTGAACACGGTGGCGATCACGGCGATTCAGGCGGCGGTGCGATGAGCCGGGTGCTGGTGCTCAACAGCGGCTCGTCGTCGGTGAAGTACCGGCTCTTCGACGGCTCCGAGACGGTGGCCAAGGGGCTGGTCGAGCGGATCGGCGAGTCGGGTGGCGAGGTCGCCGACCACCGGGCCGCGCTGCAGGGAATCATGGACGAGGTCGACCTGTCCGGCCTGGCCGCGGTCGGTCACCGGGTGGTGCACGGCGGCTCCGACTTCACCGGTCCCACGGTCATCGACGACGGTGTGGTGGCCCGGGTCGACGCGCTCGTGCCGCTGGCCCCGCTGCACAACCCGGCCGCGCTGACCGGCATCGAGGTGGCCCGCAAGCTGCTGCCCGACGTGCCTCAGGTGGCCGTCTTCGACACCGCGTTCCACGCCACGATCCCGCCCGAGGGCGTCACCTGGGCCATCGACAAGTCGCTGGCCGAGCGGTGGCAGATCCGCCGGTACGGCTTCCACGGCACCTCCCACGCGTACGTGTCCCGCCGCACCGCCCAGCTGCTGGGCCGCGACCCGGCCACCACCAACGTGATCACCCTGCATCTGGGCAACGGCGCGAGCGCGTGCGCCGTCGAGGGCGGCCGCAGCGTCGCCACCTCGATGGGCCTGTCGCCGCTGTCCGGGCTGGTGATGGGCACCCGCAGCGGCGACATCGACCCGACCGTGATCTTCCACCTGCACCGGGTGGCCGGCCTGCCCCTCGACGAGATCGAGACCTCGCTGACCAGGCACGGCGGCCTGCAGGGCATGGCCGGGGTGAACGACCTGCGCGCGGTGCTCGAACTACGCGCGGCCGGTGACCCGGACGCGACGCTGGCCTTCGACGTCTACTGCCGGCGCATCCGCGAATACGTGGGGTCCTACCTGGCCGTGCTGGGGCGGGTCGACGCCATCACGTTCACGGCCGGCGTGGGTGAGAACTCGGCCGCCGTACGCGCGGCGTCGCTCTCGGGTCTCGAACCGCTCGGCATCGCGATCGACCCGGAACGCAACGAGCGCCACGACGAGGTGATCTCCCCGCCGGGCGCTCGGCTTCCCGTCTGTGTGGTCCCCACCGACGAGGAGTTGGAGATCGCCGACCAGTCCCGGACGGCGCTCTCGCTGTCGCGCTGAATTCAGCCGCTCAGGCGACGAGCCAGATGATGAGAGCGAGCAGCACCACGGCCACGGCGACGCCGCCGACGATCAGTGGAGTCTTGGAGGACGCAGCCGGCTGCTGAGGCGTGCTCTGGGTGAAGGCCCGGAATGCCTCGGTGTTGCCGCTCGGGTCGACGCTGTTGTCTGACATGCGCAAGACCATAGCGAAAGAATGCACGTCAGCCGAGCCCGCTATCTTAGGCATCACAGCTCCGACCAGGACAAACATCATCCGTCCGGGGAATTCACCCCATCGTGGGATCGCCGGCCCCTCCTCGGCCCCGGTGAGCTCCGACGCACAATGGGTCGGGTGCCTCACCGTACGGTCGTTCTCGCCCTGGCCTTTGCCGTTCTGACCGCGTGCACCGCGGAGCCCGCACCGGCTCCCCCGGTCCCGCCGGTCACCTCGTCCGCCCCCGCACCGGCCTCCGCACCGGCACCGGCGCCCCGGGGTTCGGCGCCGAGCCGGGACTTCGCGGTCGAGACGCGCACGCTGACCCTGCGGCGTGGGGCCGACCGGCCGCTCACCACGACGGTCTGGGTGCCCGAGGGCGACGGCCCCTTCCCGCTGATCCTGTTCAGCCACGGGCTCGGCGGCCGCCCGGCCGATTACCGCACGCTGCTGACCGCCTGGGCCCGCGCGGGCTTCGTCGTGTCCGCGCCCGCCTACCCGTTCACCTCCCGCTCGGCTCCCGAGTTCAAGGTGCTCGACGTGCTCAACCAGCCCGCCGACGCCAGCTACGTGATCACCCAGACGCTCGCCGCCGTTCCGAGCGCCGACCGCGAGCGGGTGGCCGCGGCCGGGCATTCGGCGGGCGGTGTCACCACGCTGGGGTTGTTCAGCGGCGCGCGCGACGAGCGGTTACGCGCCGGCGTGGTGCTGGCCGGTCGTCAGGTGCTGTCGCAGCCGTTCGCCGGTCCGGAGGCGCCGATGCTCTTCGTGCACGGCCGTAAGGACCCCACGGTCCTGTACGCCGACGGCCGCGCCGCCTACGACGCGGTGAAGTGGCCGAAGGCGTTCGTCAGCGTCACCGACGGCGGGCACCTCGCCACCGGACGGGCGCTCGACGTGGTCGCCACCACGAGCACCGACTTCTGGCGCTGGGCCCTCTATGGCGACGAACGCGCCCGTGAACGGCTGAAGGGCGACGCCACCCGAGGGGGCGTCGCCACGTTCGCCGACGATCTGTGAAGCCCGTTCAGTTCAGCGCCGTTCGGTTCAGCGCCGTTCAGTTCAGCGCCGTTCGGTTCAGCGCCGTTCAGTTCAGCGCCGTTCGGTTCAGTGCAGGAAGTCGATCGCGACCTTGCCGAAGATGTCGCCCGACTCGAGCCGGGCGAACGCGTCGGCCACCGCGCTGAACCCGTACGTCGAGTCGACCACCGGCCGCACGTTCTTCTCGATGAGCAGGTCGAGCAGCGCGGCCAGCTCGGGACCGGTGCCCATCGTGCTGCCCAGGATGTCGAGCCGCATGGCGAACACGCGGCGCAGGTCGACGGTGGCCAGGTGGCCGCCGGTCGCCCCGCACACCACGATCCGGGCGCCGGGCGCGCTGCACTTCATCGAGTGCTCGAACGTCGGTGCGCCGACCGACTCGATCACCACGTCGACCCGCTCGGGCAGGCGGAGTCCCGGTTCGACGGCCGTCGCGCCCAGGGCGGCGATCTTTTCCCGCTTGCCCGCGTCGCGGCTGGTGGCGTACACCCGCTTGCCCATGGCCACCGCGAGCACGACGGCCGCCGTGGCCACCCCGCCGCCGGCGCCCTGCACGAGCACCGAGGACGCCTCGGCGACCCGGCCCCGCGTGACCAGCATGTGATAGGCCGTGAGCCAGGCCGTCGGCAGGCACGCCGCGTCCAGGAAGGACAACCCGGCCGGCTTGGGAATCAGGTTTTCCCGGGGCACGGCGACCCGCTCGGCCAGCGTGCCCGGGTGCCGTTCGGAGAGCAGCGACAGGCCCCGGGGGTCGGCCTTGTCCGCGATCACGGGATAGACGACGACCTCGTTGCCGTCCGGGTCGACCCCGGCCGCGTCACAGCCCAGGATCATCGGCAGGCGATCGGCGGGCAGGCCCACGCCGCGCAGCGACCAGATGTCGTGCTGGTTGAGCGAGGCCGCCCGGACGTCGACGGTCACCCAGCCCTCGGGCGGCTCCGGATCGGGCTGGTCGGCCACGCGCAGGGCGGAGCGGGGATTGATCGGGTCGGAAGCTATGGCGTAGGCGGCGCGCATAGCTCCCGACCATAGTGGTCGGCGGCCGGGTCAGAGCGAAAGCGGCGCGGGACGCTGCTCGGGCGCGACCGGCGCCGGACGGCGGGCCACGCCGTCGGCCTGGGCGGCCGCGGCGACGGCGGCCGAGACGGCCGGGGCGACCCGCGGGTCGAGCGGCGAGGGCACGATCGCGTCGGCGGTCAGGTCGTCCGAAACGACGGCGGCGATCGCGTCGGCCGCGGCCACCTTCATGCGGTCGGTGATCGTGCTGGCCCGCACGTCGAGGGCGCCGCGGAAGATGCCCGGGAACGCCAGCACGTTGTTGATCTGGTTGGGGAAGTCGCTGCGGCCGGTGGCGACGATCGCGGCGTACTTGTGGGCGATCGCGGGCGCCACCTCGGGCGTCGGGTTGGCCATCGCGAAGATGATGCCGCCGGGCGCCATGCCGGCCACCGCGCTCTCCTCGATCTGGCCGCCGGACACGCCGACCAGCACGTCCGCGCCGATCAGGGCTTCGGCGATTCCCCCCGTACGCCCGGAGAGGTTCGTCGTCGCGGCCAGCTCGGCCTTGACCGGGGTGAGGTCGCCACGGTCGGCGTGGATGATGCCGCGCGAGTCGCAGATGATGACGTTGGCCCCGTCGATGCCCGCGGCGATCAGCATGCCGGTGATCGCGACCCCGGCCGCGCCGGCTCCGCTGATCACCACGCGCAGGTCGGCGAACCGGCGGTCGAGCAGCTTGGCCGCGTTGCGCAGCGCGGCCAGCGTGACCACCGCCGTGCCGTGCTGGTCGTCGTGGAAGACCGGGATGTCGAGCTCGGCGTCGAGCCGGCGCTCGATCTCGAAGCAGCGCGGGGCGCTGATGTCCTCGAGGTTGATGCCGCCGAACGAGGGCGCCATCGCCTTGACCGCGGCGATGATCCCCTCGACGTCCTGGGTGTCCAGGCAGATCGGGATCGAGTCGACCCCGCCGAACTGCTTGAACAGGATGGACTTGCCCTCCATGACCGGCATCGCGGCCTTGGGGCCGATGTTGCCCAGCCCGAGCACGGCCGACCCGTCGGTGACGACCGCGACCGTGTTGGCCGTCCACGTGTAGTCGGGGTAGAGCTCCTCGTCGTCGGCGATGGCCTCGCAGACCCGGGCGACGCCGGGTGTGTAGGCCAGCGACAGATGGTCGCGGCTCGACAGCGGAACCGTCAGCGCGATCTCCATCTTGCCGTGTTTGTGCAGGTCGAAGACAGGATCGGCGGCGAGGGCGGGATCGAGTTCAAAGCTGAAATAAGACATGGGGACTCCAACCGGCATCAGGACGTAGGTCGACGAGGCGCCTATCGATCACAGCGGCGAGTTGTGCGCGGGATCGGAGCGCGATGCGGGGATCACCCGTAAGAAGCAACCGCGGAGCACGAGTGTGTGCTGCGGTTGTGCGACCTTAACCTAGCCGACCTACGCGCGGGTAGTAGCGAATCCACACCCGGCCGATGACATCCGCCACCCCGTACGCCCGGCTGTCGTCCTGGATCAGTTCGTTGTCGCCCTGAATCCACCAGCCTCCGTCCTGCGGCCGCACCGCCCGCTTGACCACCAGCAGGCCGGGCCGGGAGCGGAACCGCGCGACGACCACGTCACCGGCTCGCACGCGTGCGCCGCGGCGCACCAGCAGGGCATCGCCCGAGCGCAGGGCCGGGACCATGGACGGCCCGTGCACGAGCACCGCGAACAGTGGTAGTTGCCACCTCAAGGCATCAGTCCTCCGTCGCGTTACGGGCAGGGCCCAAGGGGTAGTGTCAACGACGGATCATCGCAAACTCGTATGGAGGAGTCCTGATGCGACTTCCGCGTTTCCTCATGCCTAGGACCGTGGTCAGCGCCCACTGCGACCTGCCCTGTGGCGTCTACGACCCGGCGCAGGCTCGGATCGAGGCCGAGTCCGTCAAGGCCATCGCCGAGAAGTACCAGGCGAACACCGACCCCGAGTTCCGCACCCGGGCCATCCTGATCAAGGAGCAGCGGGCCGAGCTGGTCAAGCACCACCTGTGGGTGCTGTGGACCGACTACTTCAAGCCCCCGCACTTCGAGAAGTACCCCAACCTGCACCAGCTCTTCAACGAGGCCACCAAGCTGGCCGGCGCCTCGGGCGCCAAGGGCTCGGTCGACCCGGCCGTGGCCGACCAGCTGCTCGGCAAGATCGAGGAGATCTCCAAGATCTTCTGGGAGACCAAGCAGGCCTGATTTCCGCGCTGCTTCGGCCGGTGCGCCCCACCCGGGCGTACCGGCCGACTGCGCTCAGCGACTAAAGTCTGCTGACGGTGGGAGGAGCAACGGTGACCCAGCTGACGGACACATACCCGGATCCGGCGATCGGTGACGACGTCGTCATGCTCACCGTGCCCGCCGACGGCGGCTACCTGGGCGTCTTGCGCACGGCGACGGCCGGTCTGGCCGCCCGGCTGCACTTCGCGCTGGACGAGATCGAGGATCTGCGCATCGCCGTCGACGAGGCGTGCGCGATGCTGCTGGCCATCGCGACCCGCGGCGCCGAGCTCGAGTGCCGCTTCGCCGTCACCGAGGACGCGCTGACCGTCGAGGTCACGGTCACGACCGTACGGGGGGCCAAGCTGCCCGCCGAGTCGTCCTTCGCGTGGAAGGTGCTGACCGCGCTGACCACCTCGGCCGCCGCCGAAGCCACCGGGCAGCGCGCGACGATCCGCCTGGTCACCCGTCGCACCGGCGCCTGACTCGGCGACCACCGCGGCTCAGCGCACCACCGCGGCCAGGTAGTCGAGATGCCGGGTCGCCGCCCGGGTTGCCGACTCCACGTCTTGCATGACGAGACACTCGAGAATCAGCCGGTGGTCCGCGTCGATCTGCGACCAATACCCCGGGGGCAGGTCGTCGGTGACCTCCGAGCCGAACTCCGCGTGATAGACCGGCCGCGCCACCAGCTCGAACAGCGGATTTTGGGTGGCCTTGGCGATGGCCATGTGGAACGCCGCGTGCGCCGCCATCATCGTTTCGAAGTCGTCCACGGCGGGGTCGAAGAACGCGCCCCGGATCTCGGCCAGATGCGTGTCGTCGCGGCGCATCGCGGCCAGCCCGACAGCCGGCACCTCGATCGCCCGGCGCAGCTCGAGCAGGTCGGCGAAGCCCACCCCGTCCGACTTGGTGAGCAGCGTGAACCCGGTGGTGAGGCTGTCGGCGATCTGCTCGGCGTCGGGATGCGCGACGAAGCTGCCCCCGGTGACCCCGCGGGTGGTCACGATCAGGTGCTGGCTGGCCAGCAGGCGCAACGCCTCGCGTACGGTGCTGCGGCTGACACCCGTCTTGACGCACAACTCAGGCTCCGGCGGCAGTCGCTCGCCGGGCTGCAGTCGTCCCGAGGTTATGTCGGCCCGTAACTCGTCCGCCAGCAGCTGATATGCGGGCGGCCGCACCGTTGATCCGGTCACCTCATCAGGGTAGGCCCTGACTCGCCGAATGAGGGCGTTTAATCGATGCCCAGCGCTCGCGTGCTGGCCGGGAGCACGATCAGCAGGCCGACGAGCACGCCCAGCACCATCAGGACCACGCCCAGCCACACCGGCCCGACCTGCAGAAGGAAGCCACCGGCGGCGATCGTGAAGAGCTGGATGACGATCGCCGGCCCGCGTGATCCCCGGGTGCGGCGGCCGAGCCCGCGCGCGACGAAGAAGATCGCCGCCACGCCGAGGGCGGCGAAAACGGTGAGCGCCACGGCCATGCCGACGTGAACCGACTCGCCGGTCAGATCGAGGACCACGAGATAAACAGTGAGCCCGGCCAGGGCCGCGCACTCCAGGTAGAGCAGCCGCACCGCCCACACCAGGCTCGCGGGGTTGTCAACGACTGCCTTCTCACCGGTCACTGGAGCACCATACCGACAGTGTTTTGGCGAGCTCTTTAGTACAGTGCCGCGCATGCGAGCGTTACTGCTGGTCAACCCCAAAGCTACGACCACCAGCGAGCGCACCCGGGACGTCCTGGTCCGGGCCCTGCGCAGCGCAGTCGAGCTGACGGTTGAATACACGACCCGTCGTGGTCACGCCGCGACGCTGGCTCGTTCCGCCGCCGAGAGCGGGGTCGACGTGGTCGTCACCCTGGGCGGCGACGGCACGGTCAACGAGGCGGTCAACGGGCTGATGACCGCCGAGGCCGTGCTGAGCGGGCTGACCGGCCCCCGCTCGCAGGTGCTGCCCGCGCTCGCCGTGGTCCCGGGCGGGTCGACGAATGTCTTCGCTCGCGCGCTCGGCCTGCCGCGCGACTGGGTCGAGGGCGTCGGCGTGATCCTCGACGGCCTGCGCGACGGGCGGCACCGGGTGATCGGGCTCGGCCGCGCCGACGACCGCTATTTCACGTTCGCGGCCGGCATGGGCCTGGACGCCGCCGTGGTGCGCCGGGTCGAGCAGGCCCGCCTCCGGGGGCGTACGTCGACGCCCGGTCTCTATTTCCGCTCGATCGTCGGCCAGTTCCTCACCGGCGAAGACCGCAAGTCCCCGCCGCTGACCCTCGAGCGCCCCGGCGAGCCGACCGAGTCCGACCTGGGCACCGTCATCATCCAGAACACCGCGCCCTGGACCTATCTGGGCGACCGGCCGATCAACCCGAGCCCCGGCGCCTCGTTCGACCGCGGTCTCGACGTGATGGCGCTGCGTGGTCTCGCCGTCACCAGCACGAGCCGCACGATGGCCCAGCTGGCCATGCGCAAGGCCGAGCCGCACGGCAAGCAGGTGCTGCACCTGCACGATCAGGACGAATTCACCGTGATCGCCAGTCGACCGCAGGCTTTCCAGCTGGACGGCGACTATCTCGGCGAGCGTCAGAAGGTGCACTTCGTGTCCGTTCCCGAAGCGCTACGTGTGATCTGCTGACCGCTGGGTAGGTCACCTCTGCGTCACCGGAACACCTCAACCTTACGATCCGTTACAAAAACACGGTCAAAAGGTCGGCACTGGGGCACGGACCGTACTACATTGATGGGAGCGTTGGTCAACCGGCTCTGGCGCAAGCCTCAGAACCGGACAAAGAGGGCGTGAGCCAGCTCACCCGCCCGGAGAAACTTCGGGCGCTACCCTTGACATCGCACGAGTTCGTGAAAGCATTCACAAGCGATAAGAAGTAACCGGTTGCTGCTTGCGCGCGTTCCTAATCCAGAAGCGCTGAACGGCATCCGATAACACAAAAGCTTGCTACGCACGGCGAGCCGAGGGTCACACACCCCACAGGCCGCCCGCGCACGCATAGGTAAACCGGTAACGCAATTCATCACCCAATCCGAAACAAGGAGTGTTGCCGCCATGGACTGGCGTCACGATGCGATCTGCCGCGACGAGGACCCGGAGCTGTTCTTCCCGATCGGGACGTCCGGCCCCGCGCTCCTGCAGGTCGAGCAGGCCAAGGCCGTGTGCCGGCGCTGTCCCGTGACCGAGGATTGCCTCACGTGGGCCCTCGAGTCCGGTCAGGATGCCGGCGTATGGGGCGGGATGAGCGAAGACGAACGGCGCGCAGTCAAGCGTCGTGGCGGCCTGCGGGTCGGCGCTCCCACCGCCTGAACCAATCCCCCACAGCATTTACGCCCCGGGCCGATCGGCACCGGGGCGTCTTGCTGTTTCCGATCGATTACTCAGCGCGCCGAATCCTGAGAGCTTCCCGAGAGGTTCGCCGACTGCGCTATTTCGATCACGTTCGGTTTCATCGAGAATCCGCGAAATGATCTCGAAATTGCGCCCCCGACACGAATGGTCCACATTCCGCTCACGCGCCGTGGAGTTCGGCGGAGCGCACAACCGGCGGTAACGCTGAGCTATGGTGACCGTCCTACTTATCCGGTACGCCACGTAGTGCCGGGCAACCGCAGTGGCGCGAACCCGGGGGTTCCTCGCGAGGTCCGCGATGGGGACGGCCGTAGCGCGGGCTGCGGCCGTGGTGCGGGGTTGACCGTGGCGCGTGGCGCCGCCCAGTCGTGTGGGACTCGCAGTGGCCGATGTGGGGGCCGTCCGTGGCGTGGGGGCCCGGCTGTGGCCGATGGCGGCCGTCCGTGGCCTGGGGCCCATGGCGTCGTCCGTGGCGCGGGTCGCCGTGGCCGTGGCGTTGTCCATGCGCGGGTCCGCCGTGGCCGGTGGCGTTGTGTGGCGCGGGCCCCGCCGTTGCCCGTGAGGTCTGTGCCGTGGGGCCCGCCGTGACGCAAGCCGTCCTCGGCAGCAAGTCGGCACAGTCTCCGGCCCTCGGGTGGGCGCTCCCTGTGGATAACTCGAACGGCTCCCGCCGCCGACGTGGGAGACTGTGGACAGTCGTCAGCGATCAAGCGGCGAGGCTCGGTAGGGTGGGGGTCCCCCGGTCGGGTGGGCCATGTTCAACGACCCTTATGCGGCCAGTCAGCGCATAGGCCGGTCTAGCGGGAACTCTCGGCGAAGCGAAGCGAAACGAAGCGAAGCCCAGCGAGCGCCACAGCCACCAACACCGCCCTCGGAGCCCCCCACGGCCGGCCCCAGGGCCCAAAGCGGCTCAGCGGACGCCACAGCGGGCCCTGAACAGCCTCGTGCCGCCTCCCGCGCGGAACGCAGAGCCGTCCCACCCGCAGCGCAGAGCGTCCCGGGTAAAACGCAGAGACAGCCTCACCGAGCACGACGACACCGACGGGCCTCCGCGGAAGAGCGACCGCGCTACCTTGCGCCCCATGGAACGGCGATTGCACGACTGGCGAATCGAACAGCGCGAGTACAACCGGCAGGAGTCCCGAAGGGGCCGCCGCCACGCCTACACCACCCTGACCCCCGCCCGCACGGCCCTGATAGTCGTCGACATGGTCCCGTTCTTCGTGACCGAGAACGAGTACACCTACGGCATCGTCCCCAACATCACGCGTCTTGCCGACGGTCTGCGCGCGGCCGGCGGCACGGTCGTCTGGGTGCTGCCCGGCTTCACCAAGCCCGACCCGGTCAGCGAGGAGTTCCTGGGGCCCGACATCGCGCTGATGTTCGCGGGCAGCGGCGGCGAGGGGCCGCTGCGTGACCGCCTGTGGCACGAGTTCGAGGTTCACGACGCCGACCTGCTGGTGGAGAAGACGGCCATGAGCGCCTTCTTCCCGGGTCGCTCGCCGCTGCCGGGGCTGCTGGCGGAGCGCGGCCTCGACACGGTGATCGTCACCGGGACCGTCTCCAACGTCTGTTGCGAGTCTTCGGTGCGGGACGCGAGCACGCTCGGCTATCGGGTGGTCATGGTGGCCGACGCCAACTCGGCCCGCCGCGACGAGGACCACAACGCGACGCTCTACACCGTTTATCGGACGTTCGGCGACGTGCGGACCACCGACGAGGTGATCGGGCTCTTAGGCCGCGGCGGGAACGGGCAGGCCGTTGGCGGCCAGGACGCGTGACGCGATGAGCCGGACCAGCCCGAAGTCGTCGCCCAGTGGTTCGGCCACCGACACCGCGCCGGCCGCGCGGGCGGAGCGTACGGCGAGGTCGTAGAGGAAGCCGGGCGCCAGGAAGTAGGTCGCCATGCCGACCCGCTGCGCCCCGGAGGCCCGCAAATGGGCCACAGCAGCGCCGGGGTCCGGCGGGGAGGCCGACGCGTACGCCGCCATGCACGGCACGCCCAGACGGGCGCTGAGGGCGTCGGCGGCCCAGGTGATCGTTTCCCGGGCCGCCGCGTTCCGGGTGCCGGCCGCGGCGAGCACGACGGCGTCCAGCCCGGTGGGGTCGAGACGCCGGACGAGGGCGTCGGTCAGCGCCGGTGACGGGCCCAGGACGTCGGCCAGCTTCACGTCGACGGGCAGCGAAGCCGCCTCAGCGACCACCGCGGGGATGTCGACCCGCCCGTGATAGGCCGCGGTCAGCAGCAGCGGCACCAGGACGGCCCGGCGACCAGGCAGCGACCGGAGCACGTCGAGGGGGCGCGGCCCGGCGTGGTCGAGGAACGACGCGTGGACGTCCCACGTGGGGTGGGCCCGCCGCACCGCCCGGGCCAGGGCCCGGGTGGACTCGGCCGCCCGCGGGTCCCGGCTGCCGTGGGCGACCAGGACCACCGCGAGACGGCCGGTCAGACGTGCAGTCCGCATTCGGTCTTCTCGAACATCGCCCAGCGGCCCGCGCGCGGGTCCTCGCCGGCCTTCGTACGGCGGGTGCAGGGCCAGCAGCCGATCGAGCCGTAGCCCTTCTTGAACAGCTCGTTCACCGGCACGTTCCAGCGGCCGATGTAGCGGTCCACCTCGGCCTGGGTCCAGGCCGCGATCGGGTTGACCTTGACCTTGCCCTTCTTGGGGTCGAACGCGACGACCGGCGTGTTGGCCCGGGTCGGGGACTCGTCGCGGCGCAGGCCGGTAGCCCAGGCGTCGTAGTCGGACAGGGCACGCTCGAGCGGTTCGACCTTGCGCAGGAAGCAGCACTCGTCGGGGCTGCGGGCGAACAGCCGCGGCCCGTACTCGCCGTCCTGCTGGCCGACCGTCTTGCGCGGGCGGATCGAGCGCACGTTGACGTCCATGGTGGCGGCCACGATGTCGCGCACCCTGAGCGTCTCGGGGAAGTGCAGGCCGGTGTCGAGGAACACCACGTCGACGCCGGGCGAGACCCGGGAGAAGACGTGCGCGACCACGGCGTCGGCCATCGAGCTGGTGACGCAGAACCGGTCGCCGAAGGTGTCGGTCGCCCACTTGGCGATCACTTCGGCGGGCGCGCCCTCGAGCTCGCGGCCGGCGTCGCGCGCCAGCGCCTCGAGCTCGTCGCGGGAGCGGCGCGCGGGGTCCTGGACAGCCGGGCCGGCGCCCAGGTTGACCAGATTGAGAGACGTAGCGGCCACGATGGTCATCGGTTCACTCCCTTGGACAGCAACCCGTTGAACTTGACCGTGAAAACCCGGGCGCAGGAGTGGCACTCCCACGCTCCGTGTGATGCCTCGTTGGGGAACAGGTTCTCTTCGCCGCAGTACGGGCAGTACAGGGGCGTCGATCGGGCGTCGCTCATTTGAGGAGCTCCTCGTCGGCGCGCATGACCCAGTCGGCGAACGCCTCGTCCTTCGACGTGCGTCCGTCCAGGTAGTGCCGGGCCACGCGTTCCACGTACGCGGGAAGCTCCTCGGCGGTTGCCTTGAGCCCCCGGAGCTTGCGCCCGAAGCCGGCCGTCTGCCCCTGCGCCATGCCGAGCCCGCCGCCCAGGTGGACCTGGAAGCCCTCGACCTGCTCGCCGTGCGCGTTCATGACCAGCTGGCCCTTGAGACCGATGTCGGCGACCTGGGTGCGGGCGCAGGCGTTGGGGCAGCCGTTGATGTGGATCGAGATGTCGGCGTCGAAGTCCTTGAGCCGCTCCTCGAGCCGGGCCACCAGTTCTTCGCCGCGGGCCTTGGTCTCGACGATCGCGAGCTTGCAGTATTCGATGCCGGTGCAGGCCATGGTGCCGCGCCGCCACACCGAGGGCCGCGCCTCCAGACCGATCTGGCGCATCCCGGCGATCAGCGGCTCGACCATCTCGTCGGCCACGTCAAGGACCAGGAGCTTCTGGTACGCCGTGAGCCGCACCCGGTCGGATCCGTGCGCCTCGACCAGGTCGGCCAGCTTGCTCAGCTGGGCGCCGGAGGAACGGCCGACCACCGGGGCCGCGCCGATGTAGTTGCGGCCGTCGATCTGCTTGTGCACACCGATGTGGTCGATCGGCTTGGCCGGCAGCTCGGGCGCGGGACCGTCGATCAGCGCGCGGCCCAGGTATTCCTTTTCGAGGATCTCGCGGAACTTGGCCACACCCCAGTCGGCCAGCAGGAACTTCAGGCGGGCCCGGTTGCGCAGGCGCCGGTATCCGTAGTCGCGGAAGATGCCGACGACGCCCTCCCAGACGTCCGGGATCTCGTCGAGCGGCACCCAGACGCCGAGCCGCTCGGCCAGCCGCGGGTTGGTGGACAGGCCGCCGCCGATCCACAGGTCGAAGCCGGGGCCGTGCTGGGGGTGGATCACGCCGACGAAGGAGATGTCGTTGGTCTCGTACGGCCCGTCGGCCAGCCAGGAGATCTGCGACTTGAACTTGCGCGGCAGGTTGGAGTACTGCGGGTCGCCGATGTAGCGGTCGAGGATCTCGTCGATCGCGGGGGTGCCGTCGAGGACCTCCTCGGTCGAGATGCCGGCTACGGGCGAGCCGAGCACCACGCGGGGGCAGTCGCCGCATGCCTCGGTGGTCTGCAGCCCGACGGCCTCGAGACGGCGCCAGATCTCCGGCATGTCCTCGATCCGGATCCAGTGCAGCTGGATGTTCTGCCGGTCGGTGATGTCGGCGCTGTCCCGGCCGAACTCGCTGGAGATCTGCGCGATGGTGCGCAGCTGGGCCACCGACAGCGCGCCGCCGTCGATGCGCACCCGCAGCATGAAGTACTCGTCCTCGAGCTCGTGCGGCTCGAGCACCGCCGTACGACCGCCGTCGATGCCCGCCTTGCGCTGGGTGTAGAGACCCCACCAGCGGAACCGGCCGCGCAGGTCCTGCGGGTCGATCGAGGCGAAGCCGGAGTGCGCGTAGATGTTCTCGATCCGGGCGCGGACGTTGAGCGGGTTGTCGTCCTTCTTGATCCGCTCGTTGGGGTTGAGCGGCTCGCGGTGTCCGAGCGCCCACTGACCCTCGCCGCGCGCCTTGCGGGGGCGAGCGGTCGGCTTAGCTGGGGTCGCCATGTCGGCGGTCCTCCTGGAGTCGGTGGGCGCGATCAGACGCTCACGGCTTTTGGAGGCTCGTGACTACGGTGTCAGGAGTGGCCGGCGCGTCTTGCGCGCCCGAAAAATAATTCGGACGGCGTCAGGAAGCCGGACACATCGCGCTGCGGACACGGCCGTAATCAACGTGGCGGCGAGCCACGAAGCGGCGGTCCAGAGCAGCGGTCATGTCGGCAAGCCTCTCACGCGGAACCCTTCTGGGCCAGTGCGGTCCAGATTTCGGGAGTGTGTCGAGGCCCACCAGATGGGATCGTTCAGCGCTTGCCCAACGGGACCACCAGCACCGCCTCCGTACCCCCGCCGGCCCGATTACGCAGCTCTATGCTGCCGCGCAGCTCACCGGTGGCCAGCGCGCGCACGATCTGCAGGCCGAGCCGCTGGCTGTCGTCGGCCCGGAATTCCTGGGGTAACCCCTGCCCGTTGTCGGCCACTGTTACGTGCAGTTGCTTGCGGAACCGGTGCGCCGAGACGACCACCTCGCCCGGTTCCACGCGGTCGGCGGGGGGCTCGTCGTCGTCCTCGGAGGCCGGGAAGCCGTGCTCGACCGCGTTGATCAGCAGCTCGTTGAGCACCATGACCAGCGACGTGGCGATCTCGGCGGGCAGCACCCCGAAGGTACCCGTACGGCGCATCTTGACCGGCACGCTGGTCGACGCGACCTCGGTGGCGGCGGTGGCGACCCGGTCGACGATCCCGTCGAACTCGACCGCCTCGTCGCTCGACATCGACAGCGTCTCGTGCACCAGGGCGATCGACGCGACCCGGCGCACCGACTCCTGCAGCGCGTGCCGGGCCTCGGGCGCGTCTACCCGGCGGGCCTGCAGACGCAGCAGCGCGGCCACGGTCTGCAGGTTGTTCTTGACCCGGTGGTGGATCTCGCGGATCGTCGCGTCCTTGGTCATCAGCGCGCGGTCGCGCCGGCGGACCTCGGTCACATCCCGGACGAGCACCAGCGCGCCGATCGGCACCCCGGCGGGCAGCAGCGGCAGGGCCCGGATCAGCACGGTCGCGCCGCGGGCCTCCATCTCCTGCCGGGGCGGTGACTCGCCGCGCAGGGCGGACAGGATCCGCTCGGCGGTGTCGTTGCCCTCCAGCGGGTCGGCGGCCAGCCGGCTGGTCAGCACCGAGAGCTCCTCGCCGACCAGGTGGGCATTGAAGCCGAGGCGACGGTACGCGGACTGGGCGTTCGGGCTCGCGTAGGTGACCTTGCCCCCCGCGTCCAGGCGGACCAAGCCGTCGCCGACCCGGGGCGCGGACGTGGTCTCCCCCGGGTGCCGGGGCGGCGGGAAGGTGCCGTCGGCGACCATCTGGGCCAGGTCGTCCGCGGTGGTCAGGTAGTTCAGTTCGAGCTGGGAGGGCGTACGGGCCGTGGAGAGGTTGGTGTCGCGGCCGATCACCGCGATGACCTCGCTGTAGCCCTCTTCGCGATCGTTCGGGTCGCGAAGGCGTACGGGAATCGCCTCGTGCCGGGCCGGGGTGTCGCCGTACCAGACCGGGTCGCCCTCGCGCCAGATCCGCTCCTGGGCGAAGGCGATGTCGAGGTGGGCCACCTCCGGGCCGCCGACGATCTTGCCGACCTGGTCGTCCTGGTACGCCGTCGGAGCCGTGGTCGGGCGCACTTGGGCCACGCACAGGTACTCGCGCGGCTGCCCGCCCTCCCGCTTCACCGGCACCCACATCAGCAGGTCGGCGAAGGAGAGGTCGGACAGCAGCTGCCAATCACCGGCGATGCGGTGCAGGTGGTCGATGTCGGCCGGCCCCAGGCCGGTGTGCTCCTCGGCCAGATCTCGCAACGTTGACACGGGCCAAGCCTGCCACGTGACTGTTTCCTGGAGCTTCCTAAAGCGTCGTGGTGACCTTTTTCAACCCGCGCGGCGAGTCGGGATCCTCGCCACGGGCCAGCGCCAGGGCGAGGGCCAGCTTCTGCAGCGGAAGGATGTCGAGCAGCGCGCTGTACCGCTCGTCGGTCACCGCGGGCACGGAGAGCCGCCCGGCCGCGCCCGGCACGTCGGTCGCGCCGATCGTCACCACGTCGGCCCGCCGCTCGCCGAGCCGGGTGACCACGTCGCGCATCGATTGCCCGCCCGGCCCGTCGCCCACGACGGCGAGCACCGGCACGTCCGGGTCGGTCATGGCCAGCGGCCCGTGCAGCAGATCGGCGCCCGAGAAGGCGAGCGCGGGCAGGTAGGACGTCTCCATCAGCTTCAGCGCGGCCTCGCGAGCGGTCGGGTAGGCGTACCCGCGCCCGGTCGTCACCAGCCGGGAGGCGAACCGGTACCGCTGCGCGAGGTCGTCGGCCGTCTGGTCGGCCAGCGCGTCCTCGGCCAGCTGGGGCAGCTTGTCGAGCGCGGCCCGCTCCTCGTCGGGCAGCGTGCCGTCCCCCGCCCGGATGCCCTCGACCAGCAGCAGAAGGGCGAGCAGTTCGGCCGTGTACGTCTTGGTGGCCGCGACCGCCCGCTCATGGCCGGCCGCGACGTCGATCGACAGCTCGGCCGCCCGCGCCAGCGGCGAGTCGGGATTGTTGGTGACCGCGAGGGTGAGGCCACCGGTCTCGCGGGCCACCTGCAGCACGCCGGTCAGGTCGGGCGAGCCGCCGCTCTGGCTGACGCCGACGACCAGCGTGCCGGTGAAGTCGGGCCGCGCGCCGAACAGCGTGATCGCGCTGGGCGAGGCGCTGGCCACCGGCAGGCCCAGCCGGATCTCGCTCAGGTACGCCCCGTAGAGCGCGGCGTGGTCGGAGGTGCCCCGGGCCACGAACACGACGTTGCGGGGCTTTCGGCGGGCCACCTCGGCGGCGACGGTCGCGATGGCGCCGGCGTGCTCACCCTCGAGCAACCGCGCGAATCCGCCCGGTTGTTCCGCGATGTCCGCGGCCATCCCCTGGCCTCGTGCTGTCACGTATTCCTCCCCTGATGAGCCGCTGTACGCTCGATTGCTGCGCAGTCTTGCAAGATAGAGCTTACTTCGTCAACGTTTCGAGCACTAATGCGCAGCGCTCCGCCTACTGACAGAAGGGACGATTTCCCCTACTGTCTTGCATCGTGGATGTACGCCGCGCCGCCGACCGCGCTCTTGAACAGGCAAGATCGGCCCTGGCGACGGATCAGCCGGAGAAGGCCGCCGATCACCTGGCCGGCGCGCTGGCTCACGCGCCCACCCTGCCCGAGGTCCACGAGATGCTCGGACGCCTCGCTGCCCGCCCCGGAGGCGGGCTCGACCTCTTCCGCGCCGGACCGCACGCCACCCCCGGCCGGCTCGCCGCCCGTGCGCACCTGCTCGCCGCGGCCGGCCGCCCCGAAGACGGTCTGCCCCTGCTCGCCGCGGCCAGCGGCCAGTCACCAGCGGCCGACTGGGCCGGCATCCCCTGGGTCGGTGAGCCGACTCTGGGCGTACGGATCGATCCGGCTCTTCTGGCTCAGGTTCTCATGCGGCTCTGCACCCGGGTGGGCGAACCGGCGCCGCCGACCCTGCGGCCCTATCTCAGCGTGGTCCGTCACGCGCTGGCCGCCTATCCGGAGCACGCGATGCTGCTCGGCGCCGGTTCCGCGCTGGCCCGCCGGGTCGGGGAGCACGACATGGCCGTCGACTGGGCCTCCCGCGGCGCCCGCGTCCGGCCGTCCAAGCTCGGCGAGATCTGGCTCGGGTACGCCTATCGCAGCGCCGGCCGCCTGCCCGAGGCGCTCGCGGCCCTGCGCCGCGCGGTGGCCCACGACCCCGACGACCTTTCCGTGTACGCCGACATCGCCGGCACGCTGGCCGACAACGGCCGCCTGGAAGACGCGCTGAGCTGGGTCGATCGCGCCCTCGAACGCGATCCCGACTACGACTGCGCCGTGCACACCGCGCACCGGCTGCGGCACCGCGCCGACGGCGATCTCATGCACCTGGTGCGGCTGGCCGACTACATCCGCGACCACCCCGACGAGTCGCACGAGCACACCGACCTGGCCGACTGCTGCCGCGACACCCCGTGGCTGAGCGGCGCCCCGGCCGCCGCGCCGCTGCCCCGCGGCAACGCGCCGGTGCCCGACGAGCCCACCGCCGACGCCGTACGCCGTCTGCGCCAGGTCGCCTCGCTGTCGTGGGCGCATCCACCGGCGGCGTACGACGCGGCCCTTCAACTGATCATGGTGGCCCCGGCCGACCTGATGGCGCTGCTCGCGCACCCGCCGGCCGACGTGGCCGCCCCCGAGATCTGGGCCTGCCTGGGGCTGCTGCACCACCGCTCCGAGGAGTCCTGGCTCGACTCGGAACGGCGCCGGATGCTGCGCGAACTGGTCGACGGCGGGGTCGACCGGGTCACCGAGGCCGCGCTGTTCGCCCTGATCGTGGCGGCCTGGACCGACCCGTCGGCGCGGGCCGACGTGGCCGGGGTGGTCACCACGAGGCTCACCGAGGTGGCGTCGCGACCCGGGGCTCGCGCGTTCGCCGAACTGGCCCTGGCCGCACCCGGCCTCGACCAGTCGACCAGGCAGCTGGCCACGGCGATGACCCGGGTGCCGGCCGTTCCCCGCCAGCGCGGCCGCAGCCGGCTGCTGCTGCGCTGGCGGCGTGGCTGACCGCGGATCAGCCCTGGATGATGGCGATCAGGTCGCCTTCCTGCACCACGTCACCCTCGTGCACGGCGACCTCGGCGACCGTGCCGTCGGTCTCGGCCACGACCGGGATCTCCATCTTCATCGACTCGAGGATCACCAGGGTGTCCCCCTCGGCCACGGTGTCGCCGCTCGAAGCCACGACCTTCCACACGTTGGCCACCATCTCGGCCCGGATCTCGTCGGCCATGGGGAACCCTCCTCGCTCACTGGTCGGTACGCGTCATCAAACCACGATTCACCGTCGGGCGAGTCCGGGCGCAGACGACGCGCCGACTACCATCGGCTCGGGAAACACCGCACGAACGAGGAGTCACCGATGGCCAAGAAGGCTCGCAAGAAGAAGGCTCGTAAGAAGAGCAGCGCGAACCACGGCAAGCGGCCCAACAGCTGAGCTTGCGTTCTTACGAAGAAAGGCCCCGCGATCGCGGGGCCTTTCTTGTGTCTTGTGCTACCTCAGGGCAGGTATTCCCGGGTCTCCACCTGGACCTCGAGCTGGTCGAGCTTGACCCGGAGCCGCTCCCGCAGCTCGCGCGGCGCCTTCTCGTCGCCGCAGCAGCGCGACACCAGCGCCTTCACCTCGTGCTCGATGCCGTACTCGCGCAGGCACCCGTCGCAGTCGTCCAGGTGCTTCTGGATCAGCGTCCGCCGGTCCTCGCTGCACTCCAGATCGAGGTAGAGGTAAACCTCGCTGATTACGAGGCCGCAGTCGGTTTCGTGATCCTCACCGTTCAGCGCGCTCATCTCTGGTCACGCCTCCTGCGGTTCCGAAGCGGTCCGGGTGATGCCCCGGTCGGCTGCGTACTGCTCCAGGGTCTTGCGCAGGTTGCGCCGGCCGCGGTGCAGTCGGGACATGACGGTGCCGATCGGCGTGCCCATGATGTCGGCGATCTCCTTGTACGAGAAACCCTCGACATCGGCGAGGTAGACGGCCAGGCGGAAGTCCTCGGGCAGGGCCTGCAGGGCTTCCTTGATGTCGCTGTCGGGCAGCCGGTCGAGCGCCTCGGTCTCGGCCGAGCGCAGGCCGACCGACGTGTGCGACTCGGACGAGGCCAGCTGCCAGTCGGTGATCTCCTCGGTGGGAGCCTGCACCGGCTGACGCTGCTTGCGCCGATACGAGTTGATATAGGTATTCGTGAGGATGCGGTACAGCCACGCCTTGAGGTTCGTGCCCTCTTCGAACTGGTGGAACGCGGAGTACGCCTTGAGATACGTCTCCTGCACCAGGTCCTCGGCGTCGGCCGGGTTACGCGTCATCCGCAGACCAGCAGCGTATAGCTGATCCACAAACGGCAACGCGTCCCGCTCGAAGCGCGCCCGGCGCTCCTCGGTCCGTTCTGTCTGGGCCACCCTGAGCTCTCCCCTCGACCGCCCCGCCGAGGATACGGGTAGTGCCCCTTCAACGCCTTCGAAAACCACCGGTGTGCTGACACTCACCGATGGTGTGGCCTTTACGGTCTCGGTGGCCGGCCAGTCGGGGGAATCCAGCAGATTCCGCACCCGGTCGACGTCCCGGCCTCCGCGCTCGAGGCTCTCGGTTCCGGCTCGCACCAGTAAAACCCCTTCCGACTTCAAGCTCCGGGGCTTACAACCACGCGGGCGCAACTTGCATTCCTTCAGACGGCCCACCCGTGCTTCCGCAGCCATCCAACGGCCAGATCGGCCGTTCCGGCGACGTCTTTGCGCAGGTCATGAGTGGCGCCCGGCCGCACGATCACCTCGACGTCGGCCGTCGCCGCGGGCACCCCGAACGCGTCCCGGTCGCCGTTCAGCACCAGCGTCGGCAGCCCCACCGGCAGTTCCCCGGCGCGGCTCTTCCCGGGCCGGCCCGGTGGATGCAACGGATACGCCAGGGCCAGCACACCCGCCGCCCCGAGCCCCGCCGCCGTCCGGCAGGCCACCCGCGCACCACTCGACCGCCCACCGACGATCAACGGCAGATTTCCCCGTACGCCCTCGATCACGGCCACCCAGGCCTCGTCCAGCTGCCCCGCCGGAGCGGGCGCGCGGCGACCCGCCACGCGATAGGGCTGCGTCACCAGCACGACCCGTACGCCCGCGGCCACCGCGGCGTCGTGCACGGCCCTGAGGTCGGGCGCGTCCACCCCGCCGCCGGCGCCGTGCCCCAGCACCAGCGTGCTGGCGGCCGGGCCGTCCGGCTCGGTGATCCGTACGTGGGCCGGCCCGCGGGGCGTCTCGATCTCGGTCACGCCCTATTTCACCAGCCCGCGCGCCTGGCCGGCACTCCCTTGAGGGTGTGCCGGCCGGCGGGCGACGAATGGGTCAGCGGCTGATCGGAGTGAGGCTGAGCAACCTGCGGTCTTCCTCGTCGGTGTCGTCGTCGACGGCTTCACCGTTCGGGCCGACGCGTTCGCGCCAGGCCACGAGCATCGCCCGGCGTTCGCGTGGGGTCGTGCCACCCCAGACGCCGTGGCAGTCGCCGACTTGCAACGCCCAGGCCAGGCACGGCCCCTGGACAGTGCATGTGCCGCACAGCGAGACGGCGCCCTCGGACGGTTCGTTCGGCGCCGGAAAGAACGTCTCCGGATCGACCGAACGGCATGCGCCGCGGGTCCGCCAAGCTTCGTCGGTGCGTCGTTCGCTGATCGCCTCGAGCAAGCGCGGATCCCTCCGCGCGATGGCTACCTCATGTGGACGCGGCATACGAGCCCGTGTCATCAGCCCACCTCCCCCGTGGGACCGGTACTGCATGTGGCAACGGGCTCGCACCGTGCGAACCTGCACCACTCCGGCGCAGTTTTGTATCGCAGGGTAGGAGATCAGAACAAGGGTCTTATCTATCTTGAAACAAAGTTGCCAATACGAAATGCGGACATCTATTGACAAACCTAAGTGTTGATCATGTCCCAGCTCAGGGCGCGGCCCGCCGATCGCTCTCTCGCGAGGCCGGCCGCCGCGGGGCGCTCGACACCGCGCGCCACGAATCACAAAAGCCGCTTACTTCGCGTATCAATTAGCGACTCGTTCGCGCGCCAGAGACCTCCATCGCGGCCCCGTCGGCGAGGCGCGAGGAACGTAGCAGAGCCCCCAACCCGAACCGGCACTGGGAAGCCACTCCCACAAGCGCATTACCCACCCTCCCTGGGGGCCACCGCCACGCCGAGTGTGGCGCAATTCGCCGATCTTTGAGGCCCCGCATGGGCTCCGCTGTGGATAACTCCCGAGTGTGGACAGCGCCGCGTCCACCAATGTGGGGCTGAGCTGCGCCTTTGCCGAGGTGGGACTGTGCCACGAACGGTGTTTCTGGCCCGATTCGCCGGATTTCGGTCCGGCGGGATGGGCACTGTGAGTAATGACCGCAGAGATCGTGGA
>NZ_JBVHFW010000019.1:25593-247279 GCF_055562135.1 Actinoplanes sp. NPDC021490 | reverse complement strand
GCGAAATCTTCACCCACATCCACACCGCACTACGACAACACGGACTACTCACCACACCACAGTTATCCACAACTTGACTCACAGGAGCTTCAGGCCGTCTCCGAAGATCGGCTCGGCTTGGCAAAATAGCGACGCAGGCCGGGTAGGCATGTCACATAGCGCAAGGGCGTCAAGCGGCGTCGCGGTTCGTCCTGCGCGAAGCGTGGCGTTGATGGGTGGTGATTTCGTTGTAGTGGTTGCTGACTCAGAGTCGGCCGTGCTGGGTGGAGCGGCCGATTAGCGCTGGGCGGCGTTTGTGCCTCACTCAGCGGGTAAATGCTGCGGGCCTCATCAGGCGCGGGCACACAGGGTGAGGTCCGGTGTCGCAAGAGCTCCAGCAGCCGGCTTGGTCGAGACGGCGCTCCGGGCGGCTCGCGGAGACGGTCAGCGCAGAGACGACCAGCAGGGGACGGCCCGATCGAGGCGGCATGCGGAGACGGCCAGCAGGAAGACGTCATCGCGGAGAGGCTCGGCGCGCGAAGGCGTCGACCAGCCGACAGGTGTGCCCACACGGAGCTGACGCTGTGGCCGGCACACGGCGGATCACTGCCAAGAACGGCTCGGCCCGCTCGGAGAGCACGTCGCCAAGGCCGCTGCCTCAACGCGGCAACGGCTCGCCAAGGGCAGGGTGGGAGTGGTGCATTGGCGGCCGTCGCGGTCAGCGGGATGGCGGCCAGGTGCACGGTCGTGATCGGGGTCCGGGGTCAGCGGCCGTCGGCCAGGCGGTGGCTGTATTCGCGTACGGCGGCGGCGTAGGACTGTTCGTCGAGGACCCAGTCGGAGTCGCCCGGTGACGCGGCCCGGTTGAGTTGGGTCTGCAGCGTCATCACGGCCGAGGACAAGCCGCTGAAAGGGCGGCTCCGCCATAGCTGCTCGCCCGCAGGAGCGACCTCGACCAGGTCGTCCTCGACGACGATGAGGCCGGCGCCGGCCAGGCGGCGTACGGATTCTTCGAGCTCGGCCCGGCTGGGGACCGCGTGGTGCAGGAAGTCGGCGGCGGCGAGGACGTCGGCCAGGCTGGCACCGGCCATCGGCAGGGCGGCGTGCAGGGCCCGGTCACGTTCCAGGCGCTCGGCGATGACCGCGGACACGAAGATCCAAGCGTCGTTCCATTGCCAGTCGCCAGCCCCCATGCGGCAATGATGCCGTGCGACCGGGGCGCCGGGAAGCGAATGTGTCGTGATGATCACAAAGCTGTGACCGAGGACCTTGGCCGCTAAACCGAATCAGTTGGGCAAAACACTCAGTCCACAGAGGACCGCAGCCACGGATGAGTGAACGTGAGGGCCGGGGCGCGAGCGGCGGGCCGCACGCGCGTCAGTGTGTGAGCGCCGGTTCCTGGGTGGCGCCGGACCGCACGGTGCACCAGGGCAGGAACACGTGCACGAGCGGGCCGATGGCGAGAGCGTACGCCAGGGTCCCGATGCCGACCGTGCCGCCGAGCAGGAAGCCCACCCCGAGGACGAGCAACTCGATCGAGGTGCGCACCAGCCGGACCGAGAGCCGCGGGAAACGTCCGACGAGACCGGTCATCAGGCCGTCGCGCGGGCCGGGACCGAATCGGCTGCCGATGTAGAGGCCGGTGGCCAGGCCGTTGAGCAGGATGCCGCCGACCAGGTAGCCGATCCGGGCGGGAATGGTCCCGCCCTCGGGCAGCACGGCCAAAGCCCCGTCCACCGCGAAGCCGACGACGACCAGGTTGGCCAGCGTGCCGAAGCCGGGCTTCTGCCGCAGCGGGATCCAGAGCAGCAGGATCGGGATGCCGAGCAGGATCACGACCCAGCCGAAGCTGATTCCGGTGACCTCGGACAGGCCCTGGTGGAACACGTCCCACGGGTTGAGCCCGAGCGCCGACTCGACCATGAAGGCCATGCTGACGCCGTAGAGCACCAGGCCGGTGAAGAGCTGGATCACACGACGGGTGAGACGACGATCTCCGTTGCCACTCGGTTCCATGAATGCCACTCTGAGGGCCAATTGTGCGAAGCTGAAGAGCCAATTCCCCGGAGGTGGATGTGACCACGACGATACGCGGGGGCCAATTGGCGCGCCTGCTCGGTCAGTGGCACTCCTTGCCGGGGCGGCACCGCAGCCCGGATTACGCCGCTCTCGCGGCGGCGGTGCGGGGGCTGCTCAGTGACGGCCGGCTTCCTTTGGGCGTACGCCTCCCGGCCGAGCGCGAGCTGGCCGAGTCGCTCGCCGTGAGCCGCACGACGGTCAGCGCGGCCTATCGGACCCTGCGCGAGACGGGCCACCTGACCAGCCGCCGCGGCGCCGGAAGCTGGACCACCCTCCCGCACGGCCACCGGGTCGCGACGTCGGGGCTGTGGGCCGCAGGCGACGACCGCGACATGATCGATCTGGGGGTGGCGGCTTCGGCCGCGCCGGACGAGCTGGTCCCGGCCGCCCGCGCCGCCGCCGACGATCTGCCCCGCTATCTGGGTAGTGCCGGTTATCACCCGACCGGGCTGATGGAGCTGCGCGACGCCGTAGCCGCCGGCTACCGGGCTCGGGGCGTGGCCACGTCGGCCGAGCAGATTCTGATCACCGCCGGCACCCAGCAGGCGCTCGATCTGGTGCTCCGGCTGTCGGTCCCGGCCGGCTCGCCTGTGCTGGTGGAGGCCCCGACCTATCCGAACGCGCTGGCCGCCCTGGCCGCGCGGCGAGCCCGCATCAACACGCACGGGCTGGACGCCGAGACCGGGTGGGACGGCGAGATGCTGCTGGGCGCGCTGCGGCAGACGCGGCCGCGTCTCTCGTACGTGATCCCGGAATTCCACAACCCGACCGGGCATCTGATGTCGGCCGACCTGCGCGAGCGTCTCGCCGCCACGGCCCATTCCACCGGTACGGAACTGGTGGTCGACGAGTCGTGGGTCGATCTGGTGCTGGAGGGTGAGCCGATGCCGCCGCCGGTGGCCGTGTTCGACCGGCATTCGCGGGTGGTGTCGATCGGCGGCATGAGCAAGGGCTACTGGGGTGGTCTGCGGATCGGCTGGGTGCGCGCGTCGGCCCCGCTCGTGCAGCGGCTGGCCGCTATCCGGGTGGGTGTCGACATGGCCAGCCCGGTGCTCGAGCAGCTCGTCGCCGTGCGCCTGCTCGACCAGGCCCCGCAGGTGCTCGGCGAGCGCCGGATCCGCCTGCGGGAACGGCGGGACGTGCTGGCCGCGACGCTGCGGCGGCTGCTGCCGGAGTGGAGTTTCGTGCTGCCGCGCGGCGGGGCGTCGCTGTGGGCGGAGCTGGACGGGCCGATTTCGAGCGCGCTGGCCCGGGCCGCGGAGGATGTGGGCGTACGGCTGGCGCCCGGTCCCCGTTTCGGTCTGGACGGCACTCTCGAACGCTTCCTGCGGCTGCCGTTCACGCTGCCGCCCGAGGACCTGACCGAGGCCGTACGCCGGATCGCCTCGGTGCGGCACGACCTGGACCGCGCGTCCGCGCCCTCGTGGCGTACGCCAGCTGTGATCGCTTAGCTGGAGGGCCTAGATCTTCCAGGCGCCGTCGGTCATCAGTGTGCGGCCGGGCAGCTCGTTCTCCTCGCGCCAGGCCTGCACCCGTTCGGGCCGCATCACCAGGAAGACGTACGCCTCCCCGGCCGTACGCGGATCCCAGTCGTTCTGCTCGGCGTAGGCCGCGCCCTCGTCCCGCGCCTCGGTGACCGGGATCGTCGCCTCGAGCACCGCGTCGATCAGGACGACGTCGCGGGTCGTGCCGAGGGCGAGGCGCGCGCGGCCGCTCGCCGTGATGTTGCGGGCGGTGACCATCGTGCGGCCGGTGGCGATCAGCAGGCGCTCGCGGAACCAGGCCAGCGTCAGCGGCACCAGATAGGGCTGGTCGCCCCCGGCCGTGGACACCCACGCGTCGGCCACCGGAGCGCTCAGCCGGGCCAGCACATCCGCTTTGCGCTGTTCGAGGGACCGCGGATCCTCAGGCATCGCCGTAGCCTACGTGTCACAGTCCGTTCCCGCCGTCCGTCAGACAGGTGTGAACATGAACGAGCTCGACGTGCTGGCCGCCCGCTTCGAGCGGGATCGGGCCCACTTGCGTACGGTCGCTCAGCGCATTCTCGGCTCGTCCGACGAGGCCGACGACGCGGTGCAGGAGGCGTGGGTGCGTCTCAGCCGCAGCGACACCGGTGACGTGGGCAATCTGACCGGCTGGCTGACCACGGTCGTCTCCCGGATCTGCCTCGACATGCTGCGCTCGCGGGCGTCGCGCAAGGAGCATCCGGCCGAGGTGCCCGACGATCTGCCGGTCACCGCGCCGGGGCCGGAACACCAGGCGGTCCAGTACGACGCCCTCGGGCCGGCGCTGCTGCTGGTGCTGGACACGCTGGGCCCGAGCGAGCGGCTGGCTTTCGTGCTGCACGACATGTTCGCGGTGCCGTTTCCCGAGATCGCGTCGATCGTCGGATGCTCACCGGCGGCGGCCCGTCAGCTGGCCAGCCGGGCGCGGCGCCGGGTGCAGGGGCAGTCGACCGGCGGTGGGCCGGACACCGGGCGCCGCCGCGAGATCGTGGAGGCCTTCCTGGCCGCGGCGCGGGGCGGCGACTTCGACCGGCTGCTGACGCTGCTCGACCCCGAGGTGGTGCTGCGGGCCGATCCGGCGTCGGTCCAGATGGGCGCCAACGCGCTGGTCAACGGGGCCGCCGGGGTGGCCGGGGTGTTCAACGGGCGGGCGCACGCGGCCACCGTCGCGCTGCTCGACGGCGTACCGGGGCTGGTGTGGGCTTCCGGCGGCGCCGTGCGGGTGGCGTTCTTCCTGGTGTTCGACGACGACGCGGGCTGGATCGCGGGCATCGAGCAGGTGGCCGACCCGTCGCGCATCGCCGCCGTGACGATCGCGTCCTGAACAGAACGGCCGGGTTCCCCGTACGGGAAACCCGGCCTTTCGCTTATGCCGTGTGATCAGATCTGCGCGAGGGAGCCCGCGTACATCTTGTCGATCTGCTCGGCGAAGTTGGTCTCGACCGAGCGCCGCTTGATCTTCATGGAGGGCGTGATCTCGCCGGCCTCGATGCTCAGGTCGCGCGGGAGGATCGCGAACTTCTTGATCGTCTCCCAGCGGTTGAGCTTGGCGTTGAGCTCCTGCACGTACCCCTCGACCATCTTCTCGGTCTCGGGGGCGGTGACGATCTCTTCGTAGCTCTTGCCGGCCAGCGGCCCGTTCGCGGCCCAGCCCGTGATCGCGTCCTCGTCGAGCGAGATCAGCATGGTGACGAAGTTGCGGGCCTGGCCGACCACGACCGCCTGCGACGTGTACGGGCACACGGCCTTGAACTGGCCCTCGATCGCGCTGGGGGCGATGTATTTGCCGCCGGACGTCTTGACCAGGTCCTTCTTGCGGTCGGTGATCCGCAGGAAGCCGTCGGCGTCGAGCTCGCCGATGTCTCCCGTACGCAGGAAGCCGTCCTCGGTGAACGCCTCGGCGGTCTCGTTGGGCAGGTCGTGGTAGCCCCGCATGACCGGCTTGCCGCGCAGCAGCACCTCGCCGTCCGAGTCGATCTTGCACTCGAGGTCGCCCAGCGGCAGTCCCACCGAGCCGATCTTGAGCTTGTCGAGCCGGTTCACGAAGTTGGCCGCGCTGCTCTCGGTCAGGCCGTACCCCTCCATGATCGGGAGGTTGGCCGCGGCGAAGAACTCGGCGATCTCGCGGCTGAGCGGGGCCGAGCCGCTGACCAGCACGCGCAGCCGGCCGCCCAGGCGGGCCTGCAGCTTCGAGAAGACGAGCCGCTCGGCCACGGCGTACTTGAGCTTGAGGCCGGCCGGCAGGGGCTTGCCCGCCTGCTCCAGCTCGACCTTTTGCTTGCCGGTGGCCACGGCCCAGTGGAAGATCTTGACCTTGGCGCCGCCGCCGGCCAGCGCCGTGGTGACGGTCTTGTTGTAGACCTTCTCGAAGATGCGCGGCGCGGCGCACATCAGGGTCGGCTTGACCACCGAGAGCATGTCGACGAGCTTGTCGACGCGACCGTCGACATATGTCGGGACGCCCACGTGGAGGATGCCGCAGAGCAGCGTCTTGCCGAACGAGTGCGACAGCGGCAGCCACAGGTATTGCAGGTCGGTCGACTCGAACAGGCCGAGATCCTGCTGAGCGACGCCCTCCCACGTCCAGCCCGCGTGCAGCAGCTGCACGCCCTTGGGCCGGCCGGTGGTGCCGGAGGTGTAGATCAGCGTGGCCAGGTTGTCGGGGCCGATGCTCTCGACCACCTCGTCGATCAGGCCCGGGCGGTCGCGCAGGACGGCCGCGCCCCGCTCCTCCAGCTCGGTCAGCGTCATCTGCGGCGGGGTCGCCCCGGCGTCGGCCGGGCCGTCGATCAGCACGACATGGGTGACGTCGGTGTCGACACCCGAGATCTTGAGCGCCTGCTTCGCGTTCTCGGCGATCAGCACCTTGGAGCCGGAGTTGACCACGATGTAGCTCGCGTCCTCGGGCTCGGTCGTCGGATAGACCGTGGTGGTGGCGGCGCCGGCACAGTTGATGCCGAGGTCGGCCAGGACCCACTCGAACCGCGTGCCGGAGAGGATCGCCACCCTGTCCTCGAGGCCTACGCCCAGGTCGCGAAGGCCCGCCGCGATCGCCGAGGCGCGCTCGCCGACCTGCGCCCACGTGAACCAGACCATGCCCGTGTCATCGGCATTCGGCACGGCGAACGCCTGGCCGTTGGGGGTGGCGGCCACACGCTTGAAGAACATGTCGGGGATCGACCGGTAGGGAACCTCAACTGCCATCGGCGCCGCCTTATGTCCAGTGATGCGGGGGGAATTAACTTCTGAGTAACCGAAGGGTATTGGCCCGGCGGCGGCAGGGCTAGTGCGGCCCCCGCACCGGCCGCGACCGGGGATCTTCCGCCAAGTCTATCGACCGCCCGGGCCGGCCGTCTCACGACGTGAAACGTGCCCGCCGCGCAGCGCCGGGTCCCCCAGAGCGACGAATTGACCGTTTTGACCGGACCGGTCCGGCCCGGGTTTTCTCAGTACATTCCCAGTCAGTGCCGGGCCCGGTAGTCGGTGAAGATCTCGTCCAGCACGTGCCGCGTGTCCGCGGAGGGCGACCCGGCGCACATGACCAGCCCTTTCCACAGGGCCCAGCCCCGCCCCCGCGTCCAGGCCGCGTCGTCGATCGCCAAGCGTTCCCGGAAGGCGCGGCGACCGGCCGCGGTCAGCAGCGTCCACGCGACGGCGTAGTCGCACGACGGGTCGCCCACGCCGCACGTGCCGAAGTCGATGACGGCGCCCAGCTTCCCGTCCCGCAGCAGCAGGTTGCCCGGGGCCACGTCACCGTGGAACCACGTGACCGGGCCGGTGAGCGGCGCTTCCAGCGCGTCGTTCCAGATCTCGCGAGCCAGCCCGGTGTCGATGCGGCCACCCAGCTCGGCCAGCGCGCTTTCGGCCAGCCCGGAGAACGTACGCAGCGATCCGCCCCGGAACCAGTTGTGCGTCCCCGGCCCGGGCCCGTCCGACGGGTCGAATTCCTGCAACACGGCCAGGAAGCCGGCCAGATCGAGCGCGAACCGGACCGGGTCGGCGATATCCCGGGCGGCACGCACGGGCGCGCCCTCGATCCACTCGTAGACCGACCAGGCGAACGGATATCCCTCTCCCGGCGAGCCGAGGACCAGCGGCACCGGAACGGGCAGCGGAAGCCGAGCGCCCAGCACCGGCAGCCAGCGATGCTCCTTCTCGACCGCCAGCGCGTATTCGGCCGCGCTGGGCAGGCGTACGGACAGGTGCGGCCCCAGGTGAAAGGTCCGGTTGTCCCAGCCGCCGTCGGCCACCGGACGGATCGGCAGCCCGGCCCACTGCGGAAACTGGCTCTCGACCAGGCGGCGCACCTGGTCCACGGCGACGTCGAGGCGCTCCGGCGCCGGACCGAGGCTCATGAAGACCGTTTCACCGTACGGGGTTGCCGGCCTGCCGCAGGGAGTCCTTCACCTCGCCGATGGTCAGGTCTCCGAAGTGGAAGACGCTGGCCGCCAGCACCGCGTCGGCCCCGGCGGTCACCGCGGGCGGGAAGTGCTCGACCGCGCCCGCGCCGCCGCTGGCGATCACCGGGATGTCGACCACCTCACGGACCGCGGCGATCAGGTCGAGGTCGAAGCCGGCCTTGGTGCCGTCGGCGTCCATCGAGTTGAGCAGGATCTCGCCCGCCCCGAGCTGGGCGACGCGCGAGGCCCACTCGATCGCGTCGAGCCCGGCGCTGCGCCGGCCGCCGTGCGTGGTGACCTCCCAGCCGCTGGGCTGGTCGCCGGAGCGCCGCACGTCGAGCGACAGCACGAGCACCTGGTTGCCGAACCGCTCGGCGATCTCGCGGATCAGGTCGGGCCGCGCGATGGCCGCCGTGTTGACGCCCACCTTGTCGGCGCCCGCGCGCAGCAGCACGTCGACGTTCTCGACCGAGCGCACGCCCCCGCCGACGGTCAGCGGGATGAAGACCGATTCCGCCGTACGCCGGACGACGTCGAGCATCGTGCCGCGATCATCGGACGACGCCGTCACGTCGAGGAAGGTCAGCTCGTCGGCGCCGGCCTCGTCGTAGGCCGCGGCCAGCTCGACCGGGTCGCCGGCGTCGCGCAGGTCGACGAAGTTGACCCCTTTGACCACGCGTCCCGCGTCCACGTCGAGGCAGGGGATCACGCGCACGGCAACCGTCATGCCTCCACCCTAACCAGCGGCCGTGACGGAATTCGGGCCAGCCCGAGCAGGATGCCGCCGACCACCAGGACTCCCCCGGCGACGTCGACGGCGTAGATCCGCTCGCCCAGGAACACCGCGGCCGACGCCATGCCGAAGAACGGGACGAGCATCGTGAACGGGGCGACGGCCGACGCCCCGTACGTCTGCAGCAACCGGCCCCAGACCGCGAACCCGGCCAGCGTCGACACGAACGCCACGTAGAACAACGCCCCCAGCGCCGGAAGGTCGAACGAGCGCAGCGCGGCGAGGTCGGCCGAGGGACCGTCGACCAGCAGCGACAGGACGATCAGCGGCCCCGAGGCGACCGCGCTGACCCAGATCATGAACCGCAGCGTGTCGGGCGGGGACGCCTTGCGGGTGGCGATGTTCGACAGGCCCCAGCAGGCGGCCGCGCCCACGATGAGCAGGAACGCGCCGGACGCGGCGCCCATCCGGGTGGCCACCAGGACGACGCCGGACACCGCGACCAGCAGGCCGGCCACCTGCACCGGGCGCGGGCGTTCGCGGAGCAGCAGCACGGCGAAGACCATCGTGAAGACGGCCTGGCTCTGCAGCACGAGCGAGCTCAGCCCGGCGGGCATCCCGGCCGCCATGCCCGCGAACAGCAGCGAGAACTTGGTGACGCCGAGAACCAGGCCGACCGCGACGATCCAGCGCCACGGCACCTGCGGGCGGCCGGCCAGCAGCACCGCGGGGAACGCGGCCAGGGTGAAGCGCAGCGCGTTGAACAGCAGCGGCGGGAAGTGGTCGAGGCCGACGTCGATCATGACGAAGTTGAAGCCCCAGACCGCCATGACGGCGACGGCCAGCCCGATGTCCCGTGGTCTCATGAGCTCAGCCTCGGCCCACCGGACCGTTAAGCACCATCGAATACTGCTACACCCAAGTTGTAGCCTGACTGAATGATCGATCTGGGCCGTCTGCGCGCCCTGCACGCCGTGGCCAGCTACAAGACGGTGCTGGCGGCCAGTGAGGCGCTGCACTGCACGCCGTCGGCTGTGTCGCAGCAGCTGGCCAAGCTCGAACGCGAGACCGGCGCCACACTCGTCGAGAAGGACGGGCGACGGCTGCGGCTGACCGAGGCGGGCCGGGTGCTGGCCCGGCATGCGGAGAAGGTGCTGGCCACGGTGGACGAGGCCGAGGCGGCTCTGGCGGCTCACCGCGACACGGTCACCGGGCGGCTCACCGTGGCCGCGTTCGCCACGGCGTGCCGGGCCCTCCTCCCGTACGGGCTGCACCGCCTGGCCTCGGAGCACCCCCAGCTGAGCACCGGCCTGGTCGAGGTGAACCCGCACGAGGGTCTCGACATGCTGCACCGCGGGCACGTCGACCTGGCGGTGCTCGACGACTGGCCCGAGGTGGCGCTGCGCTATCCGGGCGGCGTCACGCACATCGAGCTGGGCTGGGACGTGGCCGACCTGATCGTGCCGAGCGGGCACCGGTTGGGCGGCACGGTCACCCTGTCGCGGCTCGGGAACGAGCGGTGGATCGCGGCCAAGGCGGGCGACATCTGCCACGAATGGCTGCTGCGGGTGCTGCCCGGCGTGCAGCCCGACTTCCACGTCGGCGAGTTCGAGACCCAGCTGACGCTGATCGCGGCCGGTCTCGGTGTCGCGATCATTCCCCGGCTCGCCCGGTCGGCCGAGCTTCCGGCCGGCGTACGGGTCGTGCAGGTCAATCCGGCACCCCGGCGCCGGGTGGTGGTGGCGTGGCGGGAGGCCTCCGCGGCCCGCCCCGCGATCGGAGCGGCCGTGGAGGCCCTGCGTTCCGCCTGGCTTACGCGAGTGCCTCGAGAGCCTGCCGCACCGTGAACGCGCCCGCGTAGAGCGCCTTGCCCGCGATCACGCCCTCGACCCCGACCGGCTCCAGCGTGGCCAGCGCGCGCAGGTCGTCCAGGGTGGACACCCCGCCGCTGGCGATGACCGGCTTGTCGGTGGCGGCGCACACCTCGCGCAACAGGTCGAGGTTGGGGCCGCGCATCGTGCCGTCCTTGGTGATGTCGGTGACGACGTAGCGGGACGCGCCGGCCTTGTCCAGGCGGGCCAGCACCTCGTACAGGTCGCCGCCGTCACGGGTCCAGCCGCGCGCCGACAGCGTCCGGCCGCGGACGTCGAGGCCGATCGCGACCCGGTCGCCGTACTCGGCCACGACCCGGTCGCACCACTCCGGGTCCTCGAGCGCGGCGGTGCCGATGTTGACCCGGGCGCAGCCGGTGGCCAGGGCCCGGGTCAGTGACTCGTCGTCGCGGATGCCGCCGGACAGCTCCACCTTGACGTCGAGCCGGCCGACCACGCCGGCCAGCAGCTCGGCGTTGGAGCCGCGCCCGAAGGCGGCGTCGAGGTCGACCAGGTGCACCCACTCGGCGCCGTCGTTCTGCCAGGCCAGCGCGGCCTCGAGCGGGTCGCCGTAGGCCGTCTCGGAGCCGGCGGCGCCCTGCACGAGGCGTACGGCCTGACCGTCCGCGACGTCGACGGCGGGCAGCAGCTCAAGCGTCATGTTCTTCTCCAGAGGATTTCAGCCGGCCTTGCGGCCGAGGACGACGACCACCAGGGCCGGCGCGGCGAGGACGAGCACCGCGGTGAGCACGATCCGCAGCGCCAATTCGGGCACGAACAGCCAGACCGCGACGATGGCCACCGCCGGCACGAGCAGGATGCCGATCCGCTCGCCCCGGCCGCGGCGGTGCAGCCGTCCGGCGTTGCGGGTCTGCGGGGTCAGGCGTTTGACGAGCTGCCGCCGGCGCTGCCGCCGCGCCACCTTGCGGGCGCGGGCGGCCTTCTCCTTCTCCAGCACGGCGAGGCGTTGCTCGCGCCGCCGGGCACGCTCCTTGGACATGTCCTTTACAGTCCGGCGACCCAGTTGCGCAGGAGCGCGTAGCCGGCGTCGCCCGACTTCTCGGGGTGGAACTGGGCGGCGCTCAGCGGGCCGAGCTCGACCGCGGCCGCGAAGGGCCGGTCGTGGCTCGCCGTGGTCACCTTGGCCTCGCTCAACGCGTCGAGATCGTTGGCCGCGTACGAGTGGACGAAGTAGAACCGGGCATCGGCGGGGAGACCGTCGAACAGCCGGGAGCCCTCGGGCACGTCGACGGTGTTCCAGCCCATGTGCGGGATGCGCTCGGCCGACAGCTTGTTGACGACGCCGGGCAGCAGGCCCAGCCCCTTGGTCTCGACGCCGTGCTCGACGCCCGCTTCGAAGAGGATCTGCATGCCCACGCAGATGCCGATCACCGGACGACCGGCGGCGACCCGGGCCGCGATCATCGGACCGGCGTCGATCTCCTCGATGCCGGCCATGCACGCCGCGTACGCCCCGACGCCGGGCACGACCAGCCCGTCGGCCGCGGCGGCGACGTCGAGGTCGCTGGTCACCGTGACGTCCACGCCCGTACGGGCGACGGCCCGCTCGGCCGACCGCAGATTGCCCGACCCGTAGTCGAGCACCACCACGCTCGTCATCAGACCGACCACAGGATGCCGCCGGCCGTGGCCAGGGCGGCGAGCACCCCGACCAGGCCGATGCTGAACTTTGTGGCGCCCGACCGGACGAGCTGGATCACGCCGCCGACCAGGAAGCCGGCCAGCAGGAAGAGGACGATCGCCATCAGAGCACGCCCTTGGTCGACGGCAGCTGACCGGCGTTGCGCGGGTCGATCTCGACGGCCTCGCGCAGGGCCCGGGAGAACGCCTTGAACTGCGTCTCGACGACGTGGTGGGCGTCCGGCTTGCCGCCGTCGCGGGCCGCCCGGAGCACGCTGACGTGCAGCGTCAGCTTCGCGGCGTGGCCGAACGACTCGAAGATGTGCCGGGTCATGCTGGTCGGATAGACCGGCCCGATGTACGGCGCGAGCTCGGGCTCGTCGTGCACGATGTACGGCCGGCCGGAGAGGTCGACCGCGGCCCGCACGAGCACCTCGTCCATCGGGATGGTGGCCGAGCCGTAGCGCCGGATGCCGGCCTTGTCACCCAGAGCGCGCGCGAACGCCTCGCCCAGCGTGATGGCCGTGTCCTCCATCGTGTGGTGGGCGTCGATCTCGAGGTCGCCCTCGGTGCGCACCGTGAGGTCGAAGCCGCCGTGCCGGGCCAGCTGGTTGAGCATGTGGTCGTAGAAGCCGACGCCCGTGCTCAGGTCGCCCTTGCCGGTGCCGTCGAGGTCGATCTCGACGAGCACCTTGGTCTCGTTGGTGACGCGCTCGATGCGCGCGGTGCGGCTCACTTCAAAGCCTCCAGGAATGCGTCAGTCTCAGCCGGGGTCCCCGCGGTCACGCGCAGCCAGCCCGCCAGGCCGACGTCGCGGATCAGCACACCGCGGTCGAGCAGGCGCTGCCAGGCGATCTTCTGGTCGCCGCCCACCTCGAACAGCACGAAGTTGGCGTCGCTGTCGGCCACCCGCAGACCGCGTTCGCGGAGCGTGGTGACGATGCGGTCACGCTGCTCCTTGATCGCCTCGACGGTGGCCAGCAGGGCGTCACGCTGCGACAGGGCGGCACGGGCCGCGGCCTGGGTGAGCGCGGACAGGTGATAGGGCAGTCGCACGAGCTGAACCGCGTCGACGACGGCCGGGTCGGCGGCCAGATAGCCCAGGCGGCCGCCGGCGAACCCGAACGCCTTGCTCATCGTGCGGGTGACGACCAGGCGCGGGTGACCGGGCAGCACGGTGAGCGCGCTCGGGGTGCCGGGGCGGGCGAATTCCGCGTACGCCTCGTCGACGATCACCATGCCGCGGGCCGTCTCGAGCACGGCCGCGACCACCTCGGGGTCGAGCGCCGTGCCGGTCGGGTTGTTGGGCGAGCACAGGAAGACCACGTCGGGGTCGTGTTCCTCGATCTGCGCCCGTGCCGCCGCCGGGGTGAGCCCGAAGTCGGCGTCGCGCAGCGCCCCGACCCACCGGCTGCCGGTGCCCTGGGCCAGCAGCGGGTGCATCGAATAGGACGGGCCGAAGCCCAGCGCCGTGCGGCCCGGGCCGGCGAACGCCTGCAGCAGCTGCTGCTGGATCTCGTTGGACCCGTTGGCCGCCCACGTGTTGGCCGCGGTGAGGCCGTGACCGAGATAGCCGGCCAGGTCGGCGCGCAGCGCGACGGCGTCGCGGTCGGGATAACGGTTGAGGTCGCGCAGCTCGGCCTGCACAGCCTTGGCGATCGCGTCGGCCACCGCGCCGGGCAACGGATACGAGTTCTCGTTGGTGTTCAGCCGCACCTCGACGTCGAGCTGCGGAGCCCCGTACGGCTTCTGGCCCCGCAGATCGTCACGGATCGGCAGGTCGTCGATCGAGGTCACGACTCGTCACCGCCGGGGAAGCGAACCCGGACGGCGTCGCCGTGGGCCGGCAGATCCTCCGCGTTGGCCAGCGCGACCACGTGACCGGCCACGTCGCGCAGCGCGTCCTCGGTGTATTCGATGACGTGCACGCCGCGCAGGAACGACTGCACCGACAGGCCCGACGAGTGCCGCGCGCAGCCGCCGGTGGGCAGCACGTGGTTGGAGCCGGCCGCGTAGTCGCCCAGCGACACCGGCGACCACGCCCCGACGAAGATCGCGCCGGCGTTGCGGACCCGCAGCGCCCACTCGCGGGCGTCCCGGGTCTGAATCTCGAGGTGCTCGGCCGCGTAGGCGTCGACCACCCGCAGGCCCTGCTCGAGGTCGTCGACCAGCACGATGCCGGACTGCTCGCCGCTCAGCGCGGTCTGCACCCGGGCGGCGTGCTTCGTGGCCGCGATCTGGCGGACGATCTCGGTGTCGACCGCCGCCGCCAGCGACTCGGAGTCGGTGACCAGCACGCTGGCCGCCAGGGGGTCGTGCTCGGCCTGGCTGATCAGGTCGGCCGCGAGGTGTCGCGGGTCGGCCGTGTCGTCGGCCAGGATCGCGATCTCGGTCGGCCCGGCCTCGGCGTCGATGCCCACGGAGCCGCGCAGCATGCGCTTGGCCGCGGTGACCCAGATGTTGCCGGGGCCGGTGATCACGTCGACCGGCTCGCAGCGGTCACCCTCGTCGGCGCCGTCGGAGCCGTAACCCAGCATGGCGATCGCCTGGGCGCCGCCGACCGCGTAGACCTCGGTCACGCCGAGCAGCGCGCACGCCGCCAGCACCCGGGAGTCGGGCAGGCCGCCGTTCTCCTTCTGCGGCGGGCTGGCCACAACCAGGCTCTCGACCCCCGCCACCTGCGCGGGCACCACGTTCATGACCACGGTGGACGGATAGACCGCGAGGCCGCCGGGCACGTAGAGGCCGACCCGGCGCACCGGGATCCAGCGCTCGGTGACCGTGCCGCCGTCGACGACCTTGGTGGTCACATCGGTGCGGCGCTGGTCGGCGTGCACCTTGCGAGCGCGTTCGATGACCACTTCGAGAGCCGCCCGTACGTCGGGTTCGAGCGTCTCGGCGGCGGCGGCGATCGCGGCCGGGGGCACCCGCAGCCGGTCGAGCTCGACGCCGTCGAACCGCTGCGTGGCCTCGCGGATCGCGGAGAAGCCATGCTGATGGACGCCCTCGACGACCGGGCGGATCTGCTCGACGGCCGCGGAGACGTCGAGCTGGGCACGGGGCAGCAGACCGCGCGGGTCCCGGGAGGAGCCGCGCAGGTCGATCCGATTCAGCACGCCGCCAATTCTAGGCGGAGCCCCCGGCGGAAGAGTCGTCGCCGCTGGCCGGCCCGAGACGTGGGACGAAGAACACCACCCGGCGTGGTGACGCGGGCGCGACGGGTTGACCATGAGGGGCCGACCGATAGGCTGAGCTCGTGAGCAATCGGCTGCCGGTGTTCCCGCTGGGTACGGTGCTCTTTCCCGGCCTGGTGCTGCCCCTGCACATCTTCGAGGAGCGATACCGCACGCTCGTACGCGAGCTGGTGGCCAGCCCCGAGGACGGGCCGCACGAGTTCGGCGTGGTGACGCTGCGCCGCGGGGCCGAGGCGCCCGGGTCCGACGGGGCCGACGGCCCGGCGCCCGAGGCCGCCCCGATCGCCGTCGACGACCTCTACGCGACCGGCTGCACGGCCGAGTTGCGGCAGGTCACCGAGCTGCCCGACGGTCGCTACGACATCATGACGGTCGGCCGGCGCCGGTTCACGCTCAAGGACGTGCGCCAGGGTGACGAGCCCTATCTGACGGCCGACGTCGAGTGGCTGCCCGACGAGTCCCCCGACGAGACGGCCGAGCTGCTGGCGCCGCGGGCCCTGGCCGCCTTCCGGGCCTATCTGGAGCTGCTGCGCCCCGATTCCGAGGTGCTCGACGCCGTGCCGGGCGACGCCACCGTGCTGTCGCACCTGATCGCGGCGACCGCGCAGCTCACCACCGACGAGCGTCAGCTGCTGCTGGCCGCGCCCGACACGGCGACCCGCCTGCGCACCGAGCTCAAGCTGCTCAACCGCGAGGCCGGTCTGCTGGCCCGGGTGCGGGCCGTGCCCGTCCCGCTCAGCGACCTGGCCCGCCCGGCCAGCCCGAACTAGCGGGGCTGATAACCCTCGTAAGGCGGTTCCGGGGCGGCGTATTCGTCGTTGGGGCCGTAGCCGGGCTTGGCGCCGGGCTGGTCGAGGTCGGGGTCGTTGGACCAGCCGGCCATCAGCGTCAGCGCGATCGCCGCGGCGAAGGCCGGCACCAGCGTCGGGCCGAGCGCGTGCACCTCGGGCGGCGCCAGATAGGTCGCACCCTGCTGGGCCGAGTCGGTCCAGCGCTCGTAGTCGGAGCGGCCGATCATCTCGCCCACCCAGGGCGCCACCAGCCAGCCCGCCCCGAGCGTGCCCAGCACGACCCCGAGCAGCAGGAACGGGCCGCGGTCGCGGCGCAGCACGAGCCAGGCCAGGATCGACACGAGCAGCCCGAACCCGAGACCTAGCAGCGTGAACCAGCCGTCGGCGGCGATGAACTCCTCGGGCGAGGGGTCGTTGATGACGATCCCGCCCTGGCCGGCGTCGATCACCGGCACGGACGGGGCCAGCGCGCGCCAGAGCAGGCCCAGCGGGCCGCCGAGCACCACGATGGTCAGAAAGCAGGCGACCGACACGGCGAGCGTGCGCTTCCACGGCCGGTGCGACGACATGCGCATGTTCCACGCCCGGCCGAAGCCGCCGCGCTCCTCGACCGGGCCCGACGGATGCGCGAGCCCGTAGCCCCCGCCGTCGGGCGCGCCGTAGCTCAGGCCGGCCTCGGGCGGCTCGGCGGGCTGATGCGGCGCCGGTTCCTGACTCGCGTTCACCCTACGATCCTGCCAGGTGCCGTGCCCCGGCGTCCCGCGTGCCCGATCACGAGCGTCAGCCCACCGCGGACGGGCCGAGGATCATCTTGAGGTCGGCCCGCAGCGCCGGGGTCGGCGCGACCCGCACCGCCCCCAGCCGCAGCACCGTCGTGCGGCTGCCGTTCTGCAGGTGAACGTGCACCTCGGAGTCGCCCGGGTGGCTGGTCAGGATTTCCTTGAGCTCGGACACCAGCGGCGGCGTGCACCGGGTGATCGGCATGGTCAGCGTGATCGGCTTGCTGTCCGGGTTGTGGCTGACGTCGGGCAGCGACATGTCCATCGCCATGATGCGCGGGGTGTCGTCGCGCCGGTCGACCCGGCCCTTGACCACGACGATCGCGTCCTCGGCGATGAACTGGCCGATCACCTCGTAGGTGTTCGGGAAGAACAGCGCCTCGACGCCGCCGGCCAGGTCTTCGAGCGTGGCCGAGGCCCAGGCGCGGCCCTGCTTGGTGATGCGGCGCTGCACGCCGGTGAGGATGCCGGCCAGCGTGACGACCTGGCCGTCGGGCACCGAGCCTTCCTCGTTGAGCGCGGCGATCGTCGTGTCGGCCGCGTTGTGCAGCAACTGCTCGAGGCCCGCGAGGGGGTGGTCGCTGACGTAGAGGCCGAGCATCTCGCGCTCGAAGGCCAGCTTGTCGCGCTTGTCCCACTCGGAGTCGCCGATGGACGGCATGGCCACCGTGGCCGCGCTGCCGCCCTCGGTGTCGCCGAACGCCCCGAACAGGTCGAACTGGCCGGCCGCCTCGTTGCGCTTGACGTCCGCGTACGCGTCGATGGCCTCGGCGTGCACGGCGAGCAGGCCCTTGCGGCTGTGGCCCATCGAGTCGAACGCGCCCGCCTTGATCAGCGATTCAATCGTCTTCTTGTTGCAGGCGACCGCGTCGACCTTCGACAGGAAGTCGTAGAAGTCCGCATATTCGCCCTTTTCCGTGCGGCAGCGGGCGATCGCCTCGACCACGTTGTTGCCGACGTTACGCACCGCGGCCAGACCGAACCGGATGTCCTTGCCGACCGGGGTGAACGGGCCGGCCGACTGGTTGACGTCGGGCGGGAGGACCTGGATGCCCATGCGCCGGCACTCGGCCAGATACATCGCCATCTTGTCCTTGTCGTCGCCGACGCTGGTCAGCAGACCACCCATGTATTCGGCCGGGTAGTGCGCCTTCAGATAGGCCGTCCAGTACGACACCAGGCCGTACGCCGCGGAGTGGGCCTTGTTGAACGCGTAGCCCGCGAACGGGACCAGCACGTCCCACACTGCTTGGATCGCCTGGTCGGAGTAGCCGTGCTGACGGCAGCCGTCGCGGAACGGGCCGAACTCCTTGTCGAGGATCTCCTTCTTCTTCTTACCCATGGCCCGGCGGAGCAGGTCGGCCTGGCCGAGGGTGTAACCGGCGAGGATCTGCGCGGCCCGCTGCACCTGCTCCTGATAGACGATCAGGCCGTAGGTCGGCTCGAGGATCTCCCGCAGCGGCTCCTCCAGCTCGGGATGGATCGGCGTGATGTCCTGAAGCTTGTTTTTGCGCAGCGCGTAGTTGGTGTGCGACTCGACGCCCATCGGGCCGGGACGGTACAGGGCCAGGACGGCCGAGATGTCCTCGAAGTTGTCGGGCTTCATCAGCCGCAGCAGCGACCGCATCGGCCCGCCGTCGAGCTGGAAGACGCCGAGCGTGTCGCCGCGGGCCAGCAGGTCGTAGGCCGCCTGGTCGTCCAGCGGCAGCGCCAGCAGGTCGAGGTCTAGGTCGTGGTTGAGCTTGATGTTCTTGACCGCGTCGTCGAGGATCGTCAGGTTCCGCAGGCCCAGGAAGTCCATCTTGAGCAGGCCGAGCGTCTCGCACGTCGGGTAGTCGAACTGCGTGATGATCACGCCGTCGGCCGGCCGGCGCATCAGCGGGATGTGATCGATGATCGGCTCGGCCGACATGATGACGCCGGCCGCGTGCACACCGGTCTGACGGATCAGGCCCTCGATGCCCCGCGCGGTGTCGATCACCTTTTTGACGTCGGGATCGGTCTCGTACAGCGTGCGGACCTCGCCCGCCTCGCTGTAGCGCTTGTGCTCCTTGTCGAAGATGCCGGACAGCGGGATGCCCTTGCCCATGACGTCGGGCGGCAGCGCCTTGGTGATCCGGTCGCCGACCGCGAACGGGTAACCCAGCACGCGGGCCGAGTCCTTGATCGCGGCCTTGGCCTTGATCGTGCCGAACGTGGCGATCTGGGCGACCTTGTCGTCGCCCCAGCGCTCGGTCACGTACTTGATGACCTCGCCGCGCCGGCGCTCGTCGAAGTCGATGTCGACGTCGGGCATCGAGATGCGCTCGGGGTTGAGGAACCGCTCGAAGATCAGGCCGTGCGGCAGCGGGTCGAGGTCGGTGATGCCCATCGCGTACGCCACCAGCGAGCCCGCGGCCGAGCCACGGCCGGGACCGACCGCGATGCCGTTGCGCTTGGACCACTGGATGAAGTCGGCGACCACCAGGAAGTAGGCCGGGAAGCCCATCTGGATGATCACGCCGAGCTCGTACTCCGCCTGCTTGATGTGCGTGTCGGGGATGCCGCCGGGGAACCGGTTGCGCAGGCCCTCGAACGCGACGTGGCGGAAGTATTCCTCCTCGGTGTAACCCTCGGGGATCGGGAACCGGGGCATCAGGTTCTTGAAGGTGAACATGCCGTCGGTGTCGACCTTTTCGGCCACCAGCAGCGTGTTGCGGCAGCCGTCCTGCCACGCCTCGGACGAGTCGACCGCGCGCATCTGGTCGGCCGACTTCACGAAGTAACCCGCGCCGTCGAAGCGGAACCGGTTGGGGTCGGCCACGTTGCTGCCGGTCTGCACGCACAGCAGCACGTCGTGGGCCGTGGCCTGCGCCTCGTGCGTGTAATGCGAGTCGTTGGTGACCAGCGGCGGAATGCCCAGCTTCTGCCCGATCTCGAGCAGGCCGTCGCGGACCCGCTTCTCGATGGACAGCCCGTGATCCATGATCTCGAGGAAGTAGTTGTCCTTGCCCAGGGCTTCCTGATATTTCGCCGCCGACTTGAGCGCCTCGTCGAACTGGCCGAGCCGCAGGCGGGTCTGCACGGCGCCGGACGGGCAGCCGGTGGTGCCCATGATGCCCTCGGCGTGCTCGGCGATGATGTCGAAGTCCATGCGCGGGTATTTGCCGAGCTGACCCTCGATCGAGGCGCGCGAGTTGAGGCGGAACAGGTTCTTGAGGCCGACGGCGTTGCGCGCCCACATGGTCATGTGGGTGTAGGCGCCGTTACCCGAGACGTCGTCGCTCTTCTGCTCGGGCCGGCCCCACTTGACGCGGCTCTTGTTGTCACGCGAGTCGGGCGCGACGTAGGCCTCGACGCCGATCACCGGAATGACCTCGGCCGCCTTGGCCTGGGTGTAGAAGTCGTACGCCCCGTGCATGTTGCCGTGGTCGGTGATGGCGGCGGCGGGCATGCCCAGCCGCTTGGCCTCGGCCAGCAACTCTTTGACGCGGGCCGCCCCGTCGAGCATCGAATACTCGGTGTGCACGTGGAGATGCACGAACGAGTCAGACACCCCGGGCCCCCTTAAGTTGTATGGACGACCCGAGCGACTCTAGTAGGCCCCACCGACAATCCGGCACCCCCACACCGGGCTACTCCGCGAATGGCTCGATCATCACAGAGGCGGCCTTGAGCCACGCCGTACGCGTCTCCTGCTGGAGGTCCGCGTACTCGATCGAGGAGCCCACTTCGAGCGCCTGGTCGTAGGGCACGATGGCCACCGCGCGGGTGCGGGTGGCGAAGTGCTTGGCGAAATCGTTGAGCAGCGGCAGCGGCCCCGGGGACGGGCACGAGATCAGCGTCACCGCGTTGGAGACCAGGTCACCCATGCCGCTGTCGTCGAGCACGTCGAGCATCCAGTCGGCGGTGAACGCGGCGTCCTCGCGCGGCACGGTAGTGATCACGAGCTGGTCGGCCTGGCGCATGACGGTCTGCCAGTTGACGCTCTCGACGTTGTTGCCGGTGTCGACGCAGATCACGTCGTGGGTGCGGCGCAGCAGGTCCATCACCCGGCGCACGGTGGCCTGGTCGAGCCGGGCCGCGAACCGCGGATTCTCCTCGCCGGCGAGCACGTCGTAGGACCCGTCGGAGGCGTGCCGCAGATAGCCGTCGAGCTCCTGCAGCAGCCCTTCGCCGTGCAGGTTCTCGATCTCCAGCAGGTCGGCCAGCAGGTGCTTGATGGTGCGGGCGTGGCGGGCGCTGCCGGCCCGCAGGCCGAGCGTGCCGCGCAGCTCGTTGTCGTCCCAGGCGAGCACGCCGCGGCCCCGGACGCTGCCGATGGTGGCGGCGGCCAGCACGGTGGCGGTGGTCTTGTGCACGCCGCCCTTGGGGTTGGCGAAGGCGAGCACCCGCGGCTTGCCGAGCTTGCGGCGCATCACCGCGACGGCCCGCTCGAGCTCGTCGTCGCTGCGGCCCTGACGCCACTCGATGCGCGCGGGGGCGGGCGAGGTGGGCTGCGGCGCGACCGGCGCCGGCGGCGGCATCATCGGGGGCTGCGCCACGGGCATCATCGGCTGCTGGACCGGCATCACCGGCGGCTGCTGGACCGGCATGACCGGCTGCTGAACCGGCATGACCGGGGCGGCCGAGCCCCGCACCTGGGGATAGTCACGGCCGGGCGGCGGGGCCGCGGGCGGGCGGGCCGAGGGGCTGAAGAAGCTGTGCGGTTCCTCGACCGGCGGCGCCGGAGCGGCGGGCGGGGGCGCGGCGGCCCGGCGGGCGCCGCCGTTGAGGTCGGCCGGGCGGTCCGGCTCGGGCTGGCGGGCCTGCCAGCGCGGGTCGAGCGGATTGATCGGCCGCTGCGGCATCGGCCGCGGCTCGGACTGCGGCGCCTGCTCGGGCTGGCGGGGCGCCTCGTATCGGCCGGCGCCGTACTGCCCGCGGGTATCCAGCGGGTTGACCGGGCGGCGGGTCGGCAGCGGCTGCCCGTACTGCTGCGGGGGTTGCTGTTGCTGTCCGGGCTGGGCCTCACGTTCCGGCTCGGACTGCTCGTCGGCCTGCCGGGAACCGTGCCGGGCGCGGTCGAGCAGCGCCCGCCATCGCGGGGCTGGTTCCGCAGGCCGGCCCCAGCCGGTCTCGGTCCCGTCCACGGCTCGTCCTCCCTGCACAAATGCTTTCGGTGACGCCCACGCCCGGGCGCTCGCCCCTGACAGGCTACGGAGCTAACCCCGATCGGGCCACTGCCCGTTCTCCCGAACCCCGGCCTTCATCGGCCGCGGCCCCGGCGGACGAAGAAACTAACGTCCGGGCGGGGTTGAAGGTGCTGCCGAACGGCGGGTCGCATCGTGAGCAGGAGTCGCGTCCGAGGCAGAGGGTACGGCAGAACGCTCCTCCGGTGCCGGGGTGGAAGACGGGGTCGTACGCCGGGCGACGTCCGATGAGGCAGATGTCACAGGCGCCCCGGGCGACGACACTATCGGCGCGGGCGGGCGGGAAGCAATGCCCGGTGTGGCCATTGGCACAGCCGGCGAGCGGGTCGGTTCGGGCGGCACCGTGCCGGTCTGCTCGGGCAGCGGCGGCCGGAACTCCGTCCGGTCGAGACGCCGGACCTCGGGGGCGGGGTCGACCGCGCGCACACCGGACCGGCCGGCCAGCCCGCGCAACGCGGACGGCGCCGCCCGCACCACGGCGGCGAAGACACAGAAGCAGCCCGACCGGTACGCCGAGGCCTCCTCCGCCGCCGTCCGGGCGGCCACCGCGTACGCCCGCCGGGCGCGCTGCTGATTCTCGCCCTCCCCGGTGATCCGGCGGGCCAGCTGCTCGTATTCGGCGTGCTCACGGTCGCGGGCCAGGGCCGTGTCGAGCATCCCCGTCATCACGTCGGCGGGCAGCCGGTAGACCTGGATCCGGACCACGGGAGTGTGCGCCTCGGGCAACGGCACCCGGGCGTACACCTGAGCCACCGCCGTGCCCGAGAGCAGGCCCGGCAGCACTCCGGGCCCGACGTAGCTGTCCAGGCTCACCAGCGCCCACGTCTCCCCGGCCGCGGGCGCCGACGGGTCGGTCAGGACGGACATCTCGCTGCGGGTGGCATCGAGATAGCCGGGCACCGACTGGCCCTGGACGACACCGACGCGGACGACGTCGGTGCGGTCTTCCGGAGGGACGGCGTCGCGCCGGCTCACCCAGATCAGGCCGAGCAGCAGAACACCGGCCGACACGGCCGCGACCGTGGCCGCCGTGCGCACCGCGGGGGCGCCGTGCGGGACGGGCCCCCGAACTCGTTCCGCGGCCCTCACGGTGTCCGCTTCTCAGTTCAGCTCGCGTCCTGCAGCACGCTCAGCGCGTGCTTCAGGTCGTCGGGGTAGTCGCTGACGAAGCGGACCTCGTCATGCGTACGGGGGTGCAGGAAGGACAGCTCACGGGCGTGCAGCCACTGGCGGTTGAGCCCGAGCCGGGCGGCCAGCGTCGGGTCGGCGCCGTACTGCTGGTCGCCCACGCAGGGGTGCCGCAGCGCCGAGAAGTGCACCCGGATCTGGTGGGTGCGGCCGGTCTCGAGCTTGACGTCGACCAGGCTGGCCGAGCGGAACGCCTCGACCGTGTCGTAGTGGGTGACGCTGGGCTTGCCGGTCGACATCACGGCGAACCGGTAGTCGGCCGTCGGGTGCCGGTCGATCGGGGCGTCGATCGTGCCGCGCAGCGGGTCGAGGTGGCCCTGCACGACGGCGTGGTAGCGCTTGTCGACCTCGCGTTCCTTGAAGGCCCGCTTGAGCGCGCTGTACGCCATCTCGCTCTTGGCCACCACCATGATGCCGGTGGTGCCCACGTCGAGCCGGTGCACCACGCCCTGCCGCTCGGCCGCGCCGCTGGTGGCAACGTTCTGACCCATCGCGGCCAGCCCGCTCACCACGGTCGGGCCGGTCCAGCCCGGGCTCGGGTGCGCGGCCACGCCGACCGGCTTGTCGACCACCACGATGTCGTCGTCGCTGTAGATCACCTGGAGGCCGTGCACCGGCCGGGCCTCGAACACCGGGGCCGCCACCGGCGCGGGCAGGGTGACCTCGAGCCAGGAGCCCGCGGAGACCTTGTCGGACTTGGGGCGCGGGAAGCCGTCGACCAGCGCGTCACCCGACTCGACCAGGGTCGCCGCGGCCGTGCGGGACAGCCCGAACAACCGGCTCACGGCCTGGTCGAGACGCATCCCGTCGAGGCCGTCGGGCACGGGCAGGGACCGCTGGGAGCTCACGGGGTCTCTTCCTTCTTTTTCCGTACGGAGATCCGGCTGCCGTCCCGCTGCCGGCCGGTGAGCTCGAGCAGCACCGCGAGCACGACGCCGACGCTGAGGCAGCTGTCCGCGATGTTGAAAACGGCGAAATACTCCGCGTACGGCCCGAAGACGCTGATCATGTCGACCACGTGACCGTGCAGGAAACCGGGGGCGCGGAACAGCCGGTCACCCAGGTTGCCCAGGGCGCCGCCGAGCACCAGGCCCAGGGCCAGCGCCCACGGCACCGACCGCAGCCGCGTCGCCATCCAGCCGATCCAGCCGATGACGACCAGCGTGATCACCGGGAAGACCCAGGTGTGGTCGCTGCCGAAACTGAAGGCCGCCCCGCTGTTGCGCAGCAGCGACAGATAGATGAGGCCACCGAGGATGCGGACCGGGTTGCCCTCGTCCAGATTCTCGGTGGAGAGCCACTTGACCCACTGGTCGAGGGCCACGGCCAGCACAGCGGTGGCGCCCAGCACCGCCACGGCGCGGCCGGTGAACCTAGGGCCCGGGCCCGGCTCCGGCTCGTCCACCGTGGTCGCTCCGGCCTGGTCGTCGGCGTTCAGCGTCGTTCCTCCAGCTGCTTGCAAGACACACAGAGGGTCGCGGACGGGAACGCCGCCAGTCGCTCGACCGGGATCGCGTTGCCGCATCGCTCGCACCAACCGTAGTTGCCCTCGCCGAGCCGGTCGATGGCGCGTTCCACCTGTGTGATGCGCTCCAGCAGATTGTTGGCCAGAGTGATTTCCTGCTCACGCTCCAACGTCTTGGTGCCCGTGTCGGCCTGGTCGTCACCGGCCGAGTCGTCGAGGCGGCCGCGCTGCAGTTCGGTGATCTCGGTGATCGAGGTGTCGTACTCGGCCTGCAGCTCGTCACGCCGCTCGACGAGAGCCACCCGGATCTTCTCGGTCTCGGCGGCACTACGGGTCCGCCGGACGGCGCCCTTGTCCCCGGTTTTACCGCTTGCGGCCGCTTTGGTGCCGGTTGCCTTGGCCATCGTCGCTCCCTCAGCCGCGCGCCACGCGGCGGTCAGCGTCCCTTGAGCCGGTGGCGTCCCCCGGGCGCCCGCCGGCTTCTTCTGTCGTTGTTCTGCCCACCCGGCGACCGGCTCACGCCCCGGTCCCGCGCGGCCGCGCAGTAGATCTTGCCCCACCTGCGAAAACGGCGCGGCCGAACGACCCGCCGCGCACTCTTCGAGGGTGGCAAGGATACGGAACGTATACCGGACCGACAACAGCCCGTATCGGATCATGCGCCTCATTCGGCATAAAACTCTGTGAAAGACGCGTCAAATACCCGACGCCGGGTCCTCGCCGCCCTCCTCGCCGAACCAGCGGGCCAGCCGGCCCCGGCGGCTCACCGCCCGCAGACGCCGCTCGGCCACGTCGCGCGCGGCCGCGGTGGCCACGATCAGCAGGGCGTCGCCGGCGCGGAGCCGGGTGTCGGGGCCGGGCACGAAACCGGAGCCGTCCCGCACCACCAGGGTCACCGAGGCGCCCTCGGGCAGGCGCAGCTCGTCGATGTGCACCCCGGCCAGCCGGGACCCCTCGGCCACGTCGAGCTGCAGCAGGTCGGCGTTCATCCGCTCGAGCGGGGCGGTCTCGATCCGCACCTCGGCCGCCTCGCCCGGCGCCGTCACCCCGAGCAGGCGCGCGGCCGGTCCCAGGGTGCTGGCCTGCAGCAACGTGAAGATGATGACCAGCACGAAGACCGCGTCGAACAGGCCCCGCGCGCCCGGTGTGCCGACCGAGAGCGGGATCGTGGCCAGCACGATCGGCACCGCGCCGCGCAGGCCCGCCCACGACAGGAACGCGCTCCCCCGCCAGCCCACCCGGTTGCCGGGGCGCCGCGGGCCCCGCAGCGGGCGGGCCAGCACGGCCGAGATCACCACCGACAGCGGGCGGGCCAGCAGGACCAGCGCCACCCCCGCGACCAGGGCCGGAACCAGCGCCTCGCCGAGCCGGCTGGGCGAGCTGAGCAGGCCGAGCAGCACGAACAGGCCGATCTGGGCGACCCAGGCCAGGCCGTCGGCGAACCCGAGAATGGCCCGGCGGTGCGGGATGCGGCCGTTGCCCAGCACCACCCCGGCGACATAGACGGCGAGGAACCCGGAGGCGTGGGCCACGGCCCCGGCGGCGTACGCGAGGACCGTCAGACCCACCGCCGCGATCGGATAGAGCCCGGCCGACGGCAGGGCCGCGTGGCGCAGCAGCCAGCGCCCGGCCGCGCCGACCGCGAAGCCGATGGCCGCGCCGGCCAGCAGCTCGTAGCTGACGAGGCCGAGCTCGTACCACCACGGATGCATCTCCGAGATGTCCGCGCTGAGCAGCACGACCAGCAGCACCACGGGCGCGTCGTTCATGCCGGACTCGGCCTCGAGCGTCGCCACCAGCCGCGGCGGCAAGCGCAGCCGGCGCAGGGTGGCGAAGACCGCCGCGGCGTCGGTCGACGACAGCACCGCGCCGTAGAGCAGGGCCAGCGCCCAGGGCAAATCCAGGATCAGGTGGACCGCGAGGCCGACCACCGCGATGCTGACCGCGACACCGACCGTGGCCAGCGAGGCGGCCAAGCCCAGCACCGGCCGCAAGGTGGACCACCGCGCGGTCAGTCCACCCTCGGCGATGATCATGATGAGCGCACAGAAGCCCAGCGTGCGGGTCAGCTCGACGTCGTCGAAGCGGATGCCCAGACCGCCCTCGCCGATCACCATGCCGATCGCCAGATAGACCAGCAGGCTGGGCAGGCCGACCCGGGTCGACACCCGGACGGCGGCCACCGCCACCAGGAGGACCGCGGCGCCGATCAGCAGCGCGTAGTCCAGCCCGCCGGTCACCGGCCGGCCGTACCGTCCCGCAGCGCGGCGAGCCGTCCGGCGACCTCGTCACCGGCCGCGGCGACGGTGAAGACCTTGTCGCGGCTCGTCGCGCCGAGCCGCAGCTCCACATCGGCCGGCCGCACCTCGAGCGCGCCGGCCAGCGCGCGGCGCACCGCCTCGGTGGCCTTGCCGTCGACGGCCGGGGCGCCCACGGCGACGATCAGGGCGGGGCCGTGCGGTCCTTCGTAGCGGCCACCGACCCGGTTGCGGCCGGCGCCCGGGCGCACCCGCACGGGCACGGCGAGGACGTTCTCGTCGGGCGGGGGCACGCGGCGCTTGACCATGCCTCATTGTGCCGATCGACGCCCGTCCCGGGGAGGCCCGGCTTCCTGCCCTTTCCCACCGGCCCCCATGCCCGTTGAGCCGCGCTCACGGCATGACCGGCCCCGTCGACCGGCCGACAACGCAGACCGCGGCGGCCGGCGACGCAGAGGTGGCGGCAACGCAGGTCGCGGCGGGCCAGTGACGCAGACCGCGGTGGGCGGCGATCGGTCAGCGGCGATTGGTCAGCGGCGATTGGTCAGCGGCGGGCCGCGGCGGCCACCAGGCGGTCGGTCAGCGGCGATCGGTCAGCGGCGGGCCGCGGCGGCCACCAGGCGGTCGACCGGACGGCACAGGCCGCACGGGCTGAAGCCGAGCTCCACGGCCTCGGTCACCGGGATCGGCTCGGCCAGCCGCCCGGCCAGGCTCGGGCACTCGGAGACGTGATAGCGCGGGCGTCCGTCCACCACGAGCACGTCGGCGTCGAGCCGGGCCAGCCGTACGGCGTCGGCCGGCTGGACGGCCTGCGGCAGCGGCTCGTCCTCGGGGTCGTCGGCGTCGGGCTCGGCGAACTCGCCGGCCCCGGTCGCGGGCGTGGCCCCGGCACCCGGTTCGGACGCCTCCGGACGCCGGCGCCAGGTGTCCTCGTCCGGCGTCTCGCTGCGCGCCGCGTTGATCGCCTCGGAGGCCCGCTCGTAATCCGGAGCCTCGGCGGCCCGGCCGTAATCCGCAGCCTCAGGCCCGCGGCCGTGGTCGTGGTCCGCAGTCTCGGGCCCGCGGCCGTAGTCCGCAGTCTCGGGCGCATGGGCGTACTCCGACGACTCGGGTTCGCGGCCGTACTCCGAGGGCTCCTGCCCGTAATCGGAAGACCCATGGTCGTACTCCGAGGACCCGTGACCGTAGTCGGACGGCTCGGGCCCGCGCGCGAAGACCTGGGTCTCGGGATCGCGGCCGTAATCAGCATCGGCGGTCTCGCGCTCGTAACCCTCGGCGTCAAGATCCCGACGTCGCCCCTCATCTGCTGACAAATCGCCCGCCGGGGCGGCGCCGGACTGGTCGGCGAAAGCGGCGGGACCTTCCGAGGCCGCCGCGAAGTCGGGACCGGCCGAGGGACGCGCCGCGGCGAGGTCGCCCGGGTCGAACTGGACGGTTTCGCGCCGATCGTCGAGCGGCGCCTCGTCGTGGGCGGGCCGGCGCGCGGTGGCCTGTTCGGCCATGGCGGCGAACTCGGGCTCGGCCACGAAGACTGAGTTGTCGTCGGCGGGGGCGGCCGGCTCCTCGGGAGCGGCCGGCGACGCCCGCCGGGTCGCGGCGGCCTGACGCGCGCCGATGACCAGGAAGACCGCGGCCACGAGACTGGCCACGATGGAACTGATGAGCAGACTGCTCGATCCGCCGGTGAGGCCCAGCACGAGCAGCGTCACCGCGACGAGGATGAGCAGCAGGCTAACAACGATCATGGCTCATCCTCGTCGAGGTGCCGGGGGGTGGTAGCTCAGCGCCCGGATTCGATGGCGTTGCGGCCGCCGTACGAGCCGGCGAGACCGGCCGCGGCGAGGCCCCCGCTTCCGCCGACGGCACGACCGGAGTCGGCCCGCGACATCTCGGCCTCGAGGCCCTGGCCCCGGCCGTCGAGGTCGCGCAGCTGGCTCTCCAGGTACGCCTTCAGACGGGTGCGGTACTCCCGCTCGAACTGCTTGAGCTCCTCGATGTGCTTCTGCAGCGCGGAGCGCTTCGCGTCGAGGCCGCCCATGGCTTCCTGGTGGCGCTGACGGGCGTCGCGCTCGAGGGCGTCGGCCTTGGCGCGGGCCTCGCGGGTGACCTCTTCGGCCTTGGAGCGGGCGTCGGAGAGAAGCTTGTCGGCCTCGCGGCGGGCGTCGGCGACGTGGTCGTCGGCCGTGCGCTGGGCCATCATGAGCACCCGCAGGGCCTGCTGCTCGCCGTCGGCACCGGACCCAGCGGCGCCACCACCGACCGGACCCTGGGCACGGACCTGCTCGAGCTCGGCCTGCATCTGCCGGGCGGCCTGCTCGGCCTGCGACTTGTCACGCTGGACGCGGTCGAGCTGCGCCTTGACTTCGTTGAGCTCGGCCGCAAGGCGCGGGTCGGCGCTCGGGCCGGCTGGAGCGCCACCCCGACCGCCGCGCTCCACCTGGGCGCGCAGCTCGTTGTTCTCCTCGATCAGACGGGCGAGCTCACGCTCGACCTCGTCCAGGAAGGCGTCAACCTCCTCCTCGTCATACCCCCGCTTGCCGATGGGGGGTTTCTTGAAGGCGACGTTGTGCACGTCGGCCGGGGTCAGCGGCATCGAAACTCCTCGGGTCAGTCGCGGCCGCGGTTGGGGCTGCTGTTTAGCTGAAGTTCAGGATCAATCTTTGAAGCACGAACCTCATGAGCACGAACAGGATAACCAGCAGCACGATGGAAGCCAGGTCCAAACTCACGTTACCAATGCGCAGCGGTGGGATCACACGCCTCAACGCCTTGAGGGGCGGATCAGTGACGCTCCACACCGTTTCCAATGCCGCCGACGCCCCACGACTGGGCTGCCACCGACGACCGTATTGGAGTACCGCACCCAGCACGAACCTGGCAAGCAGGACGAGGAAGAAGATGTAAACGACTAAATACAATATTTGGAACACGATCGAGAGCACTCGTGCGGATCCCCCATCTGGGTGGCGGGCTGCGCGCTGCCCGCCTCAGGCCTGGCCGAAGAACCCGCCCTCGGCGATCTTGGCCTTGTCCTCCGCGGTGACCTGGACATTTGCCGGCGAGAGCAGGAAAACCCGGTTGGTAACGCGCTCGATCGTACCGCGAAGACCGAAGGCGAGCCCGGCAGCGAAGTCGACCAGACGGCGAGCGTCCCCTTCATCCATCTCAGTGAGATTGATGATGACCGGAACCCCGTCGCGGAAGTGCTCGCCGATGGTGCGCGCCTCGCGATAGGTGGTCGGGTGCAGCGTGGTGATCTGGTACCGCTGCTCCTCCTCGACCGGGCGCGGACGCGTCTCCGGCGGGTGCACCGGCTGCGGCGCGAGGGCCAGGTTCTCCCGCGTGGAGTAGCTCAGCGCAGAGGAGTTGTCACTGACCGTGCTCGGCCGGGTGATCGAACGGACACTCGCACGCTCGCTCCGCTCGGAACGTTCCACCCGATCGTGGTCGTCCGCATCGACGTGCGACGACAGACGGTCGGACCCGCGACTGCGCTCCGTGCGCGCCCGCGGCACCGGACGCTCCTCTTCGACGTCTTCCTCGTCGGCGAACTCGTCATCGGCGTACCGGCTTCCCGAGTACCGGTTCCGAGGACGGTAGGAGTTGTCGTCGTAATCGTTGTAGCCGCGGTCGTCGTCCTCTTCGACGAGGCCCAGCCAGACGCCCGCCTTACGAAGCGCGCTCATGCCTTCACCCCATCACGCCACCGCGCGTCAACCCGACCAGACATGTGCCCCCACCTTCGTCCGCTGCTGCGGAACGCACCCCCTCGGCGTACCGCATTCCCCCCTTGCACGGTCGGAGAGGTCTTCGCGAACCCTCGTTCCGTGGCGTGCCGCGCCGTCGACGCGAGACCCCATCCCCCCGGGACGGTGCCGCGTAAACAACACCCATGTAGTTTGCTGCCCGCCGCAAGGCTACCGCAGCGGGTTTCGCATTCCGAGCAAAGAAGTGCCGATCCGGACGTGTGTCGCGCCGTGCCGGACGGCCGCCTCGAGGTCGCCGCTCATGCCGGCCGAGATGGCCGTGGCCCCGGGATGCGTCTTGACCAGGCGATCCGACAGGGCGTGCAGGGTCTCGAACGCGCGGTCGGGCTCCCAGTCCATCGGGGCCACCGCCATCACGCCGCCGAGCCGCAGCGTGTCCGCGCCCGCCACGAAGTCGGAAATCCGCCAGAGATCGTCACCGGCCGCGCCCCCGCGCGACGAGTCGCCGTCGATGCTCACCTGAACGAGCACGTCGAGCGGTTCGGTGCGTTCCGCGGCCGCCCGGGCCAGGGCCTCAGCCAGGCGCACCGAGTCGACCGACTCCACCACCCCGGCGTACCGGACGACCGAGCGGGCCTTGTTGCGCTGGAGCTGACCGATGAAATGCCATCGCGGGGCCGCCCCCGCGGCCCGCGCCGCCTCGGCCTTGGGCGCCGCCTCCTGGTCGCGGTTCTCGCCGACGTCGGTCACGCCGAGCCCGGTCAGCAGCACCACATCACTGGCCGGATAGGTCTTGGTCACCGCGACCAGTTCGACCTCGCCCGCGGCGCGGCCGGCGGCCACGCACGCGCGCTCGATCCGTTCCTCCACCTCACGAAGGGCGGCGGCCAGCTCGGCCCGCCGCCCCTGGTCGGTCACGAGCCGTTCTTGAGGAAGTCCGGCACATCCACGTCGTCGAAGAGCACGCGCCGCGGCGGCGGCGTGGTCTGGGCCGGTGCGGGAGGGGGTGTCGCGGCGGCCGCGGCGGCCGGCGTCTGCGGCGCGACCGCCGTACGCTCGGCCGGCTGCTGCACCACCTTGCGGGCCGGCTCGGACGGCTTGTAGGAGGGCGTGCCCCCGTCGAAGCCGGCCGCGATCACGGTGACCCGCACCTCGTCGCCGAGCGCGTCGTCGATGACCGCGCCGAAGATGATGTTCGCGTCCGGGTGGGCCGCGTCGGTGACCAGCTGCGCCGCGTCGTTGATCTCGAACAGGCCCAGGTCGGAACCGCCGGCGATGGAGAGCAGCACGCCGCGGGCGCCGTCCATGCTCTGCTCGAGCAGCGGGCTCGAGATCGCCTTCTCGGCCGCCTCGACCGCGCGGTTGTCGCCACGGGCGCTGCCGATGCCCATGAGGGCGCTTCCGGCCCCGCTCATCACGCTCTTGACGTCGGCGAAGTCGAGGTTGATCAGACCGGGGGTGGTGATCAGGTCGGTGATGCCCTGCACGCCGGAGAGCAGCACCTGGTCGGCCTGACGGAACGCGTCCATCATGCTGATTCCGCGGTCGCCCAGCGCGAGCAGCCGGTCGTTCGGGATCACGATGAGCGTGTCGCACTGGTTGCGCAGCTCGTCGATGCCCGACTCGGCCTGCACCTGGCGCCGCTTGCCCTCGAACGAGAACGGGCGGGTGACGACGCCGATGGTGAGCGCGCCGAGCTTGCGGGCGATGTTCGCCACCACGGGCGCGCCACCGGTGCCGGTGCCACCGCCCTCGCCGCAGGTAACGAAGACCATGTCGGCGCCCTTGAGCACCTCCTCGATCTCGTCGCGGTGGTCTTCGGCGGCGTTCTTGCCGACCTCGGGCTGTGCGCCGGCGCCGAGGCCCCGGGTCAGCTCGCGGCCGACGTCGAGCTTGACGTCGGCGTCGCTCATCAGCAGCGCCTGCGCATCGGTGTTGATCGCGATGAACTCGACGCCCTTGAGCCCGACCTCGATCATTCGGTTGACGGCGTTGACGCCACCGCCGCCGATCCCGACGACCTTGATGACCGCCAGGTAGTTGTGGGGAGGTGTCATGGGCTCAGCCTTCCCTTCCAGGGTTGTGAATGTCGTGGGCCCCGTGCGGTCCGGCCAGACCGCACCTTCGACACCCGCTGCCGGACAAGGGAGGGCGAGGAAACCCTCACCCTCTACTAGAGGGTGAGGGTTATGTCAACCACTCAACCTCTGGTGGCAACGTAAGCGGACTTCGGACGTCAACCAAAGAACCGGCGCGGCGTGTCGGCGTCCGCTTACGTGGCGAAAATCCGACGGACCCGTAACCTCGACCAAAATCTGCCGTTTCGGAGCAGATGTCCGGTTAGTCAGTGATACTAGCGGATCGTCACAACCGAGGGTGCGGAGACGTCGATCTCCTTACCCGCCCGTTTCAACAGGGCGGTGGCGACCTGGCTCTTGGTGTCGCTCTGGGTGTCGTCGCCCCACACCACCGTGCGGTCCTTGCGGAGCTCGAGGCGGATCTGGGCCGGCGCGGCGACCGAGACCGCCAGCACCTGCTCGCGCAGATCGTCGCTCAGGGCGGCCAGCACGGTCAGCGCCGAATGGGTGTTCACGTCGGACGGTCCGGGAAAGTCGACCCGGACCAGCGGGAGGCCGTCCGGCTTCTCCTTGACCGCCCGGTACGCCACCCCGGCCCGGTCGATCAGCGTGAACTCGCCGTGCTGCGGCACGGCGGCCACCGGCGTACGTTCCACGACCTCGACGACCAGGGTGGACGGCCAGCTGCGGCGCACCACGACCCGCTCGACCGGCGGCAGCTCACGCACGCGGGCGCGGATGCCGTCGAGGTCGACCCGGGCCAGGGGCTGGGCGTCGGGCACCGCGGCCGCCTGCTCGATCTGGGCCGTCGCCACGAACTGGGCGCCCACGATCTTGACCTCGCGCACGCCCAGCACCGAGGTGCCGTAGAGGACCCAGGCCAGGCCGCCGGCCACGAGCAGCACACCTGCGGCCACGGCCCAGGGCAGCGCGGCGCGCATCCGGCGCTGGCGGGCACGCGCCATGAACCGGCGCGCGGACGACGGTACCGCGTCGGTGTCGGCCCGCACCAGCCTCCAGTTGCGCCCCCCGCTCATGCCCTCTCCTATGCCCGGTCGGCCTCGTCCAGCGCGGCCAGCAGCTCGTCGCCCATCATCGAGATCGGCGGCGCGCCCATGGTCACCACGACGTCGCCCGGCCGGCTGCGACGCACGACCTCGGCCGGCACGTCCTCCCAGTCGGGCACGAACACCTTTTGCCCGGCCGGCAGGTCGATGGCCGCGGTGAGCGCGACCCCGCCCTCGCCCGGACCGCGCACCTCGCCCGGCCCGAAGACCTCCATGCAGATGACCTGGTCGGCGATGGCCAGCCCCTCGGCCAGCTCGGCCTGCAGGTCGCGGGTGCGATAGACGCGGTAGGGCTGGAAGACCACCAGCAGGCGGCCGTCGCCGGCCACCTCGCGCAGCGTGCGCAGCGCGGCCTTGACCGAGGTCGGGTGGTACGCGTACTCGTCGTAGACGCGCACGCCGGCCGAGATGCCCTTGCGCTCGAACCGCCGCCGGACGCCGGGGAACGACGCCAGGGCCTCGACGATCTTGTCGAGCGGCAGGCTCAGGCGCAGCGCGGTCAGCACCGCGGCGGCGCTGTTGAGGCCCATGTGCTTGCCGGGCAGCGCCAGCTTGATCTCGCCGAGCGGCTTGCCGTCGAGCTCGGCCTCGTAGCGCACGCCGCTGACGGTCGAGACCACCTCGCTGATCCGCAGGTCGGCGCCGGCCGCCTCGCCGTACGTGTAAACGGTCTTGCCCTTGGCCCGGAGCGCCGCGATCAGCTCCTGGGTGCCGGGGTCGTCGGCGCAGGTGACCACGAAGCCGCCGGGCTCGGCGAGCTCGGCGAACTGCAGGAAGCCCGCCTTGAGACCGTCGAGGTCACCCCAGTTGTTGAGGTGGTCGCCCTCGATGTTGGTCACGATCGCGACGTGCGGCCGATAGATCAGGAACGACTTGTCGCTCTCGTCGGCCTCAGCCACGAAGTGCGGGCCGGTGCCGTGGTGGCCGTTGGACCCGGCCTCGCTGATCTCGCCGCCGATGACGAACGACGGGTCCTGACCGGCGTGCTGCAGGATCACCGTCATGATCGACGTGGTCGTGGTCTTGCCGTGGGTGCCGGCCACCGCGATGGCCTGCCGGTTGGTCATCGCCGCGGCCAGCGCCTCGGAGCGGTGCAGGATGCGCAACCCGCGCCGGCGCGCCTCGACCAGCTCGAGGTGCTCGTGCGGGATGGCGGTGGAGTAGACGACCGTGTCGACACCGTCGAGGTTCTCGGCGACGTGGGACATGTGGACCGTGCCGCCCAGCGCGCGCAGCCCGGCCAGCGCGGGCCACTCGCGCAGCTCGCTGCCCGAGACCGGCACGCCCCGGGTGAGCAGCAGGCGGGCCAGCCCGGCCATGCCCACCCCGCCGATGCCGATGAGGTGCACGCTGCCCAGATCCTCGGCGGTCAACTCGCCGGCCGGCCGCAGCTCCGCCGTGTTCACTGGTTCGCTCCCTTGGTCACGTCGATCGCGCTCATTTGGCCCCGGCCACCGCTTCGAGAACGAATTCGAGCAGCGCTTCGTCACCGTCGCGACGACCGTACCGGGAGGCCGCGTGCCCCATGGCGGCGAGGCGCTGCCTGTCCCGCGCGAGCGGGATGATGTTCTGCTCGATCCACTCGGGGGTGAGATCGCCGTTGTCGACCAGGATGCCGCCGCCCGCCTGCACGACCGGCTGGGCGTTCCGCGTCTGCTCCTGGTTGCTGTACGGATAGGGCACATAGATCGCGGGCACGCCCAGCGCCGTCGTCTCGGCCACCGTGATCGCGCCGCCGCGGCACAGCATCAGGTCGGCCGCCGCATAGCCGAGCTGCATGTCCGACAGGTACGGCACCACGACGTACGGCACCGGGAGGTCGTTGGGCACCTCGAACGGGTCGTTGCGGCCGCCCTGCACATGCAGCACCTGCACGCCGGCGTGGGCCAGGCGCTTGGCCGCCGCGGCCACGGCCAGGTTGATCGTGCGGGCGCCGGACGAGCCGCCCGAGACGAACAGCACCGGCAGGTCGGGACGCAGGCCGAAGTGGTAGAGCGCCTGCGGGCGCAGCGCCGCGCGGTCGAGGTGGGTCAGGGCCGTGCGCAGCGGGACGCCGACCACGCGGGCGTCCTTGAGTGACTCGGCCTGCTGCGGCTGCTGCGGGAACCCGACGGCGATGTTCTTGGTGAACTTCATGCCCATCCGGTTGGCCACGCCCGGCGGCACGTTGACCTCGTGGATGACGATCGGCAGCTCGCGCCGCCAGGCCGCCAGATAGGCCGGGACCGAGACGTAACCGCCGAAGCCGACCACCGCGTCGGCCTGGACCTCGTCGAGGATCTTGCCGGCCGCGTGCGCCGACTTCCACATCCGGTCGGGGGTGCGGATCAGGTTCAGGTTGATCGAGCGGGGCAGCTGGAACGCCGGGATCACCCGCAGGTCGTAACCGGCCGCGGGGATCAACTCGTTTTCCATGCCCTGTGGGCTGCCCAGCGTGGTGATCCGGACGTCGGGGAAATGCCTCTTCACCGCGTCGGCGAAGGCGAGCAGCGGATAGATGTGACCACCGGTGCCTCCCCCGGCGAGCACGACCGACCGCAGCGAACCCATCACCGTCTCCTCTCTGCCCCCGCGGTCTCCCGCACGGCGGGACTGGGCCGCCGCGGAGGGGGAAGCGGCGGCAGCGGGGCCCAGACTAGCCGTACCCATCTCGCGGGCGGACGCGCGTTCAGGGCAAGTGACGCCTGCGGTTCGGCGCGGGCGAACGAGGCCAGCATGCCGACCGCCGCCATGGTCACGACGAGGGCGCTGCCACCTGCGGAGATGAACGGCAACGGCAGTCCGGTGATGGGCAGCATGCCGGTCACGCCGCCGATGTTGATCACCGCCTGGGAGACGAGCCACGTGGTGATCGCGGCCGCGGCCAGCCGGCGGAACGGATCCTGCGAGCGGCGGGCGATCCGGAAGCCGGTGTACGCCAGCACCGAGAACAGCGCCAGGATCACCGCGCAGCCGACCACGCCCAGCTCCTCGGCGACCACCGCGAAGATGAAGTCGTTGTCGGCCTCGGGCAGCCAGTTCCACTTGAGCGCGCCCTTGCCCAGGCCGACCCCGAACCAGCCGCCCTCGAAGATCGCCGAACGGGCCTGGATCAGCTGGTAGCACGGCCCGTTGAGGTCGCACTGGTCGATCGGCTGGAGGAAGTTGGTCAGCCGGGCCAGCCGGTAGTTCTCCTCGCCGACGGCGCCCGAGCCGGCGCCGCCGGACGCGGCCGCGATCAGCAGGCTGATGCCGGCCAGGCCGAGCACGCCGAGCGCGGCGAAGATCCGCAGGCGGACCCCAGCCGCCCAGAGCAGCCCCACGATGAGCGCCAGCAGCACCAGCATGCTGCCCAGGTCGTTATAGCCGACCAGCACGAACAGCAGGCCGACGACGGGGAACAGCGGGCGGGACAGCTCCTTCCAGTGCCCCAGCGCCGGGCCCTTGCGGGCGATCACGTCGGCGCCCCACAGCACCATGCCGAGCTTGGCGAACTCGGCGGGCTGCAGACCGATCGGGCCGAAATAGAGCCAGAGCAGATCGGCGTGCACCGGGCCGATGCGCGGGGTGCTCAGCAGGCCGACCGAGGCCAGCGCCTCGAGCAGGTCGAGCAGCGCGAGCAGCACGATGGCCGTGCCGAGCACGATCTTGCCCAGGTCGCGCAGGGTGCCGGCCGGCAGGCGCTGGCAGACCCAGAACGCGAACAGGCCGAGCAGCGCGAAGACGGCCTGGTTGGCGATCGCGCTGAAGGCGTTGCCGTTCTCCGCGTACGCCTTCACGCTGGTCGCCGAGAAGACCATGGTCAGGCCGATCAGCAGCAGCAGCCCGGAGCTGGCGAGCAGCAGATAGTACGAGGAGAGCGGGCGCGCCAGGAGCCCGTGCACCGCGGGCAGCAGCTGCCGGCTCAGTGACGGGCGGGGTGCCTGCTGAATCCGGTCTTCCGCCATTCACTCATCTTCGTCCCGGCGACACGCCAGCCGGTGTTGCTCGCTGGCGTGTCGCGGGAGATCTATCCCATGACGGCGAGGAAGTCTGAATAGAACAGTCCCAGACCGATCGCCACGCAGATGCCGGCCACGATCCAGAACCGCACCACGATGTTGACCTCGCTCCACCCCGCGAGTTCGAAGTGGTGCTGCAGCGGCGACATGCGGAAGACGCGCTTGCCGGTGGTCTTGAACGAGATGATCTGGATGACCACGGACATCGTGATGATGACGAACAGGCCGCCGATGATGACCGACAGCAGCGTGGTGCGGGTGGCCACGGCCAGGCCGCCGATCAGGCCGCCGAGCCCGAGCGCGCCGGTGTCGCCCATGAAGATGCGGGCCGGGGACGTGTTCCACCACAGGAAGCCCACACAGGCGGCCGCGGCCGCCGCGGCGATCATCGCGATCTCCAGCGGATCTCGTACCTGGTAGCAGTAGTCGTTGGCCCGGGCGTAGTCCGAGTCGCCGCACCAGTGGCGGTACTGCCAGAAGCCGATCAGCGCGTACGACCCCAGCACGAGGATCGAGGCGCCGGTGGCCAGGCCGTCGAGGCCGTCGGTCAGGTTCACGCCGTTCGACATGGCCATGATGACGAACACGAAGACCATGACCGAGCCGACCTTGCCGACGTCGAGCCAGCTGATGTCGCGGATGAACGAGATCCGCTCGCTGGCCACCGTCTCGCCGTTGGTGCTGGGCACGTAGAGCGCGACGACCGCGAACGCGCCGCCGACGATCAGCTGGCCGAGCAACTTGCCCTTGGCGCTCAGGCCGTCGGAGTTGCGCCGGCGCACCTTGAGGAAGTCGTCCAGGAAGCCGACCACGCCGCAGAAGACGAACAGGCCCAGCAGGACCAGCGCCGTCATGGTCGGCGACTCCTGCGCGATCTGCCGCTCGGGCAGCGTCGTCAGGGCGATGTGCCCGGCGACGTACGCGAAGACCGTGGCCACGATGAAGGCCACACCGCCCATCGTGGGCGTGCCCTTCTTGCCCTGGTGGCTCGCCGGCCCGAGCGTGCGGATCGGCTGACCGGCCTTGAGCGCCGTGAACACACGGATCGCGACCGGGGTGCCGAACAGCGAGATGATGAACGCGACCGCGGCCGCGACGATGACTGCCCTCACGGGCGAACCTCCTCGGGGCGCAGCGCGTCCGCCACGTCCCACGTGCGGTATCGGGAACCCTTGACCAGCACGACGTCGCCGCCGCCCAGGTCGCCAACGAGGATCTCGAGAGCGGCGGCCTGGTCGGCCACGACGGTCGCCACGCCCTTCCATCCGCCGACCGCCAGCGCGCCGTCCGCGATGGGTGCGGCCTCGGCACTGACCACGATGAGCCGGTCCACCCCGAGTTCGGCGGCCAGCCGGCCGGCCTCCTCGTGGCCCGGGACCTCGTGCTCGCCGAGCTCGGCCATGTAGCCGAGCACGGCGGTGGTGCGGCGCCCGCCCGCCATCGCGGCCAGCGCCTGCAGGGCGGCCGCGGTCGACGACGGGTTGGCGTTGTACGAGTCGTCGATCACCGTCGCGCCGTCGGGCCGGGTGAAGACGTCCATGCGGCGGCCCGACACGATGCCGGCCGCCCCGAGTGCGGCGGGCAGCTCGTCGAACTCCAGGCCCGCCGAGAGCGCGACCGCGGCCGCGGCCAGGGTGTTGGACACCTGGTGGCGACCGGTCACGCCGAGCGCGATCCGGGTCGAGCGCCCCTGGAACTGCAGCGTGTAGGAGGCGCGCCCGGCGGCGTCGAGGCTGACTTCGGTCGCCCGCACATCCGACGTCTCCGCTTCGCCTGCGAGCAGCACCCGGGCGGTTGTGCGCGAGGCCATCGCGGCGACGAGCGGGTCATCGGCGTTGAGCACGGCCACCCCGTCGGCCGGCAGCGCCTCGACCAGCTCGCCCTTGGCCCGGGCGGTGCCCTCGACCGAGCCGAACTCGCCGATGTGGGCCGCGCCCACGTTGAGCACCGCGCCGATCGACGGCCGGGCGATCCCGGTCAGATAGCGGATGTGCCCGATGCCGCGCGCGCCCATCTCGAGCACCAGGAAGCGGGTGTCCTCCCCGGCCTGCAACACCGTGTAGGGGAAACCGAGTTCGTTGTTGAGCGACCCGGCCGGCGCGATCGTCGGCCCGACCCGGGAGAGCAGCTGCCCGATGTAGTCCTTGGTCGTCGTCTTGCCCGAGGAGCCGGTCAGGCCCACGACGGTGAGCTTGCCCAGCCGGGTGACGACCACGCGGGCCAGAGCGGCCAGGGCGGTCAGCGGCTCCTCGACGAGCACGCCCGGCTGCCCGGTGTCGCGGGTGCTCAGCACGGCGGCGGCCCCGGCCGCGACCGCGGTGCCCGCGTACTCGTGGCCGTCCACCTTCTCGCCCTCGAACGCGACGAACAGGCCGCCCGGGCCGATCTTGCGGGAGTCGTACTCCACTCCCCCGGTGACCGCGAGATCCGGTTCCGCGTGCACGACGCGACCGCCGGTGATCTCCGCGATCTCCCCCAGCGTCAGGCGGATCACGAGGTCCCTCCGGCCGCGGCGGTCAGCGCCCCGGCGAGTTCGATCCGGTCGTCGAACGGCAGCATCTGCCCGTTCACCTCCTGGCCCCGCTCGTGTCCCTTGCCCAGCAGGGCGATCACGTCGCCCGGAGCGGCCAGCCGTACGGCCTCGTCGATCGCGGCCCGCCGCCCGGGGACTTCGATGATCTTCGCAGTAGCCCCGGACTGCTCGGCACCGGCCCGCACCGCCGCCCGTACGGCCGCGGGGTCCTCGGTCCTGGGGTTGTCGTCGGTGATGATCACCAGATCGGATCCGCGGGCCGCGGCCGCACCCATCAGCGGCCGTTTGCCCTTGTCGCGGTCGCCGCCCGCGCCGATCAGGCAGATCACCCGGCCGCCGCGCCCGGTCGCCAGCTCGCGCAGCGCGGTCAGGGCGGCGACGATCGCGTCCGGCTTGTGCGCGTAGTCGACCACGCCGAGCACCTCGCCCGGGGCGGTCACCTGCTCGAGCCGGCCGGGCACGCCGGGGCAGGCCGCGATGCCCTCGGCCGCCGTCTTGGCGTCGATGCCCGCGGCCACCAGCGAGGCCAGGGCCAGCAGCGCGTTGGCCACGTTGTGCCGGCCGGGCAGCGCCACGCCCGCCTCGACCTCGACGCCCGGCCCGTGCGCGACGAACCGCTGGCCGAAATCGGACGGGCGCACGTCGGAGGCCCACCACGTCGCCGCCGGGTCGCCGGCCGCCGAATAGCTGATGGTGGCCGGCTTGAACAGCGGGCGCAGGGCGGCCTCGTCCAGGTTGAGCACCTCGAACTGGCAGCGGCCGTCGAACAGCCTGGCCTTGGCCGCGAAGTAGTCGTCGGCGTCGGCGTGGAAGTCGAGGTGGTCGAGGCCGAAGTTGGTGTAGCCGCCGACGGTGAAGCCGATGCCGCCGACCCGGCCGACGGCGAGCGCGTGGCTGGACACCTCCATCACCACCGCGCCGACCCCGCGCTCGAGGCCCGCGGCCAGGATCGCGTGCAGGTCGGTGGCCTCGGGGGTGGTGCGCACGCTGGGCACGACCAGGTCGCCGATGCGGGTCTCGACCGTGCCGACCAGCCCGGTGACCACGCCCGCCGCCCGCAGGCCGGACTCGACCAGATAGGCCGTCGAGGTCTTGCCGGCCGTGCCGGTGATGCCGATCATCGTGAGCCGGCCGGACGGGTCGCCGTAGATCGCGGCCGCGGCCGTGCCGAGCACCGCCCGCGGGTCGTCGGCCACCAGCACCGGGAGCCCGGCGGCGGCCGCGGCGGCGTGGCCGGCCGCGTCGGTGAGGACGGCGGCCGCACCGGCCGCGGCGACGTCACCGGCGAACTCGGCGCCGTGCCGGTTCGCGCCCGGCAACGCCGCGTAGAGATCGCCCGGGCGGACCGCGCGGCTGTCATGTGTCACACCGGTGACCTCGACGTCCGGGCCGGTCAGCGTGGCCGGCAACAGCGCCGCCAGCCGTGCCGTCCGGTACGGAGCGACGGTCTCGGGTCGGGGAATGCCGGGCACGGCGTCAGACCCTACCCCGTGCCCGGCTCGGCGCGGAAAACGCCATGCAGAGGGTCATGGATGGATCTTGAACTTCGGCGCCGGCGTCGAGGACGGCGGCACCCGGTAGTGCAGGAGCGCGTACGACATCATCTTGGCGAACGCCGGGGCTGCCACGTCGCCACCGGTGCCCACCGGAACGTCGGCCGACACCGCGATGACGAACCGCGGGTTCTCGGCCGGCGCCATGCCGATGAACGAGCCGTAGTTGGCGCTCGTGTACTGCCCGTCGATGAGCCGCTTGCCGGTGCCGGTCTTGCCGGCCACGCGATACGCCGGGACGGCGGCCTGGGTGCCGGTCGCGCCCTTGTTGTCGACCACGGCCTCCATCCAGCTGCGCACCTGCGCCGCCGCGGGCGGGTCGAGCACCTTGTGCGTCGCGGGCGGGGCGGCCTCGGTGACCTTGCCGTCCTTGCCCGAGATCATCGACTTGATCAGGCGCGGCTGGATGTACGTGCCGTCGTTCGCGATCGCCGCGTAGCCGGCCGCCATCTGCACCAGCGTGGCGTCCACGCTCATGCCGATCGGCACCGAGCCCGACGCCGAGCCGCTCCACTCGTCGGGCGTGAGGATGCGTCCCTCGGCCTCGCCCGGCATGCCCTCGTTGGTCGCCTTGCCCAGCCCGAACTTCTGCTGGTACTCGTAGACCTTCTGCTTGCCCAGCATGTCGGCGATCAGGATGGTGCCCACGTTGGACGAATAGGCCAGCAGCCCCGGCATCGTCATCTTGGTGCCCTTGGGCTGCATGTGGCCGTCCTGGAAGCGGTATCCGCCGCGCTCCAGGGCCGGTCCGATGGTCAGCACCGAATCCGGCTTGATCAGCCCCTCCTGCAGCGCCGCGCCGAAGATGAAGGCCTTGTGCACCGATCCGGGGTCGGCCACGATGCTGCTCGGCACGTCCTCGCGCTCGGTCGGGGTGGACTCGCCCGGCTTGGCGGCGTTGTAGGGCGGGTAACTCGCCTGGGCCAGCACCTCGCCGGTCTTCACGTCGATCACCACGGCGCCGGCCATGGTCGCCTTGGTCTTCTTGCTCTGCTCGGCCAGGATGCGCTGCACCTCGTACTGCAGCTTGCTGTCGATGGTCAGCTGCAGCGAGGTGCCCGGCTGGGGCTCGGTGTACTTCTCGAACCCGCCCGGGATCGGCTTGTTCAGGTCGCCCTTGCCGATCTCGAACTGCCGTTCCCCGTCGGCGCCGCGCAGCAGCGAGTCGTAGCGGGCCTCGAGTCCTTCCAGGCCGGAGTTGTCGGCGCCGGTGAAGCCGATCAGGTTGGCCGCCAGGTCGGCGTTCGGCACGTCGCGCCGCTCGTCCTCCTTGACCACGATGCCGGGCAGCTTCATCGCCGCGATCCGGTCGCCGACCGAGACGTCGACACCCTGCTTCAGGAACTCGAAGCGGGCGTCGCCACCGCCGGGCCGCTTGTGCGGCGTCATCAGCGGCACGAGCTTGGACTGCGGGACGCCGATGATCGGGCTGAGGATGGCCGCGGTGTTCACCGGGTCCTTGATCAGCACGGGGTCGGCGCCCACGAACCGCGCCTCGACGCTGTGCGCGAGCACGGTGCCGTTGCGGTCGACGATGCTGCCGCGCGGGGCGGGCAGGCGCACCTCGGCCAGCCGGTCCTTGCGCAGGGCGACCAGCCGCTTCGCGTCCTCGGGCGACGCCGCCACCTGCAGGACCACCAGCCGGACGCCGATCATGGCGAACAGCGACAGCGCGACGACGGCGCCGATCCGCAGCCGCCGGGTGCTGTTGGCCAGGCGGGGCGGTTCGGCCGCGACCGCGCGGACGGCGCGGTCGACCCGCGGTCCACTCACGGTCCGCCGGGCTCCGGCTGCTTTTCCCGTACGCGGTGGGGCCGCCGGGCGACCCGTGCGGGCCGGCTTGGCCGCGGTCGTCCGGGCCGGCTTGGCCGCGGTCGTGCGCGCCGGCTTGGCCGCCGTCGTCCGGGCCCGTTCGCGGTCGGCGACAACCCGCCCGCCGGTCCGGCGCGCGGGACGGATCTCGTCCTCGTCGTCGTCCTCGATCTCCGGACGCCGGCTGCGCGGAGGCTGCTTCTTCTCCGGCGTCTTCCGTTCGGGCCGGCCGATCGGTTCCTCCGGCGCCGGGCGGCCGCGGCGCGGCGGCTGACCGCCGTCGAGCACCTGCAGCGCGGGCCGGAACGGATCGGAGTTGCGCGCGGCCCGCGGCGAGCGGGTGCGCTGGTCGCGTTCGGCCACAGTGCGGCCGCGCGGGGTGTAGGCCCGCGCGTCGCCGATGCCGCCGAACCCGCGGCTCTGCTTCCCCGTCTCGTCTTCCTCGATGGGCAGGTCACGAGACGTACCGCGCCGGGGCTGAGTGCCCCGGCGCGGTGGAGTGTCGTCGGCTCGCGGCGGCATGGGTGGCTACCGTCCCGTGCCGCCGGCGGGCGAGATGTTCTCGCCGCCCTTGTCGGTCACCACGTCGGGCTGGGTGATCGAGGGCGTGCCCCGCACCGGCTTCGGCACCCGAATGATCTTGCCGTCGGGCAGCCGCAGCTGGGCCACGTCCTGAATGTCGGCCCGCACCAGGCCGAGCCGGCGGGCCGCGGCGTCCAGGTTGCCGATGCTCGACGCCTCGACCAGCTGGTTGTCGAGATCCTGCCGCTGGTTCTCCAGCGCGCTGTTCTGGTTCTGCAGGTCGGCGATGCGGAACGAGTTCTCGTTGGTCTTCGTGTTGATCAGCAGGATGCCGAGCACCCCGACGATCACCACACCGATCACGCCCGCGACGAACGGGGCCCGCGGTCCACCGTGGATCGGTGGCGGCGGGGCGACCCGCAGGCGCGGCGCGGCCGGCTTGTCCGGCGTCGTGCGCAGCGGCTCGGCGGTCACCTCGATCTGCAGCGCGGCGGCGCCGTCGACCGGGGCCTCGACCTTGCGGCCGCCCCGGCCGGGCACGACGGGCTTGCGGTCGCGGCCCGGACCGGCGCCGCGGCTCCGCACGCCCTCGGTGTCACGAGTCGCGCGGACGCCCGGTGTGCGCGCGGCCCGCACCCCCTCGGTGTCGCGCGGGCCGCGCTCGTGGCTCGTGCGGCTGGTGCGGTCCGGCCGGTCGTCCCGTGCGGAACGTCGCTCGTCCCGCTCCCGGCGCGCGTCGGCCGCCGGCCGCGCGTCGTCCCGGCTCCGGGTCCCTGACCGGCGCGTGTCGGACGGGCGTTCCCGCTCGTCCTCGGCTCCGGCGAAGTGCCGCGCCCCCCGGCCGGCACTTCCCGGGGCGTCCGCATCGCGGCTCGACCCGGTCTCGCGCCGTCCGGTGGCCGGACGTCGCTCTTCCGCGGCCCGGCCCCCCGACCGCGGCGCGTGGGTGCGCTCGCTCATGCTTTCCCCTCCCCCTCTTCACGTTCCCCCGGGCGTAACCGCCCTTGTCCCCCGTGCGTTGTAGTCATTCGGGGCCGTTCGCGGGCGGCCCCGGGTGTTGCTGTTCCGTCGCGCTCGATGCGCTCGACCGCGCGCAGCTTGACCGAAGCCGCTCGCGGGTTGGCCATGACCTCTTGCTCGCTGGGCGGCTCCGACCCCCTTGTCAGCAGCCGCAGTGTCGGACCCGTCCCGGGCAGCTCGACCGGCAGATCGATCGGCCCGGTGCTCCGCGTCCTCGCCGTGAGGGCGCGTTTGACGATGCGGTCCTCCAAAGATTGGTAGCTCATCACCACAAGGCGCCCTTTCGGGGCCAAGGCATCCAAGGCCGCCGGAACGGCGGCCTCGAGCGTGGCGAGTTCGCCATTTACCTCAATACGTAACGCCTGAAACGTTCTTTTGGCGGGATTTCCACCCGTTCGCCGCGCGGCGGCCGGAATCGCGGCCTTGACCAGGTCGGCCAGCCGCGCCGTCGAGGTGAGCCGGCCCTTCTGCCGCTCGCGCACGATCGACGAGACGATCCGCGGCGCGAACTTCTCCTCGCCGTACGCCCGCAGGATCCGGACCAGGTCGCCCGGCTCGTAGTCGTTCACCACCTGCTCGGCGGTGATGCCCGAGGTCTGGTCCATCCGCATGTCGAGCGGGGCGTCCTGGGCGTACGCGAAACCGCGATCGGCCTCGTCGAGCTGCAGCGACGAGACACCCAGATCGAACAGCCCACTGTGGAACGCGGCCAGGCCGAGCTCGTGGAGAACCCGGGGCAGCTCGTCGTAGACCGCGTGCACCAGCCGGGCCCGCTCGCCGAACCGCTCGAGACGGCGCCGCGAGTGCGCCAGGGCCTCGGTGTCGCGGTCGAGTCCGATCAGGACCACGTCCGGATAACGCTCGAGGACCGCCTCGGCGTGACCGCCCAGACCCAGCGTGAAGTCGACGTGCACGGCGCCCGGCAGCCGCAGCGCGGGGTCGAGCAGCTCGAGGCAGCGCTCGAGCAGCACCGGCACATGCGTGCCGCGCAGCTCCCCCATGTCGACCCCCATCGCCCCACCCCGACTGTCACGCGCGCCCTGCCCGGCACCGACCTGCCGGTTGTTCGTGCCGACGCCCGCGTACGTCACCCGTTCCGCGGCGTTTCCCGGACGCCCGCCCGTACCGCCAGATCCCCATCCGCTCGTGCCCGTTGCCATTCGGGCTCGCCCTTGGCCGGACACGCGCCTGGCGCCGGGGAAGAGGCGCCAGGAGCGGGAGCGGCTGGAGATCTCGCAGTACGGAAGCAGCAGCGTCCGGGCCTTCGCGGGCCCAGTCGAGTGCCGTGCCTACAGTCCGCCGGGCAGCACCCCCTCCTCGATGTCGGCGAACTCGTCTTCGCTCGCCGCGAGGTAGTCCTCCCAGGCCTGCTTGTCCCAGATCTCCACCCGGGTGCTCGCGCCGATGACGACGAGCTCACGGTCCAGCGCCGCGTATTCCCGCAAGTGGCCGGGAATGGTGACCCGCCCCTGCTTGTCGGGGACCTCGTCATGCGCGCTGGCGAAGAAGACCCGGCTGTAGGCCCGTGCGGCCTTGTTGGTCACCGGTGCTTCCCGCAGCTGACCGGCGATGCGCTGGAACTCCGGCATCGGGAACACGTACAGGCAGCGTTCTTGCCCCTTGGTGATCACGACACCTCCCGCCAGCTCATCACGGAACTTCGCCGGAAGGATCAGCCGCCCCTTGTCGTCGAGGCGTGGGGTATGCGTGCCGAGAAACATCGGCCCCTACCCCCTGCCCCGGGCGGTTCGCGGTCCGCCTGTCAACTCGGGCCGGCAGGCCCCTCAGGTCTGTTCGACTTCGGCCCTGCCACTGCGCTCCACTCTACTCCACTTCCCTCCACCCGCAAGCCGAATGAGCGGGGTCGCGAAGCCGATTCGCAGACGAAACCCCAGCTCAACGAGGTGGGGCGGAAGTGGAGGGCCCGAGCATGATCAACCACGTCCGGTTTCCGACATCCTCCCGGCCACCCTGTCAAGAACCCCCTCAAACACGCCCGAACCGCCCAGACGACCACGATGTCAACCCCCTCCGGGGAGGAAAGTGGAGGACGCAGGGGGGTCGCGGTGGAGCGGGGCCTTCTATATAGGGCCGGACATGCAGGAACGCCGGGCCGCGTGGGGCGGCCCGGCGTCCGGGGACGAGCGAAGGGGCAAGCCTCGCCGCAGGGGCGGGCAACGGGGATCAGGGCGGGCTTGCCGCGTACGGGAAAGACGAGAGCGTGACAGCGGGACGCACCCGAACCGGGCACGTCCCGCCGAGTCAGGCTCGTCAGACCAGACGGCGAACCACGTAGTTGGAGCCGATCATCTTGCGCTTCGACACCCGCGCGCCGGTGTGCGGGGAGTCGTACATGTAACCGCTGCCGGCGTAGATGCCGGCGTGGTAACCGTACGAGCCGTTGCGGAAGATGATCAGGTCGCCGATCTGCTTGCTGCCCTTGGCGACCGACTTGCCGTACTTCTGCTGCGAGTTGGCCTTGTGGGGAAGCTTCTTACCGGCAGCCTTCTTGTAGACCCACATCGTGTAGCCCGAGCAGTCGAAGCGGGACGGGCCGGACGCGCCGTACTTGTACAGCGATCCGACGTGCTTCTTGGCTTCGTTGATGATCCTGGTCCGTACAGGCGCCGACTTCGGCTTGACGGTCACCGAGAACTTGCCGCCGGCCACCGCCTTGTAGGTCGGGGTGCCCACGTAGTAGGCCCGGACGGACCCGCTGACGTGCGGCTCGCCGGTCAGCGTGACGGTGCCGGTCTTGCCCAGCGTCTTGGCCGACAGGTTGACCCACTTGCTCTTGCGGAGCGCCTGCAGGCGGACGGTGCCCGAAGTGATCACCTTGCCGTTGGCCGGGTTGATGTACTTCGCGGTGACCTTGATCTTGCCGCCGAAGGTCACGCTCCGGGTGGAGATGGAGCTGCGGACCGACGGCTTGACCTTCGCGGAGGCGGACGCCGCCGTGATGATCGGCGCGGCGCTGGCCGCCGAAGGGGCGACCAACTGGCCCGCGCAGAGGCAGAGACCGAGGCCAAGAGACAGTGCGACGGCACCGGCGCCGGCCTTGCGGCGGCCACGGCTCGAACTGTTTTCGTGCACGGTAGAGATATCCCTCCGGCACGCCTGCGAGGTTAGCTGTCGGGTTCGGGCGGGAAGGTTTGCCCGGTCGCCAAAGCGACTTCACCCCAAGGTTCTCCGTGGTCACCACCGGAGCGGGTGGTGCGGAGTGGACCGGAAATGGTTCCCCCGTCCCTGCCCCCGTATGCCTTCTTGGTGTTCTGGTGCGGGTGGTCGCGTCGACCGGCCCGGGGCAGGGCTCGGCGTGAACCAGGTCGTTGCGAGTCAGGCAGCGGGTGCTGCCGGCCAGACCTTGCTACACCGATTTCCGGCGGCCCGGGGGAAGCGGTTCAGTAACAGAGAGTATTTGGCACATTGACCACTGTCCGATTTGTTACTAGGCGACAAGAATTGCCATCACCACTCGTGATTGGTGAATTACCGAGGGTTGAAGGTTACGGGTGAATCAGAACACATATTTGGCCGGCACCAATCGGGTGACGGAGACCGCAATTTCACTCTTCCGCCGTTCAAACCTTTCTCACCGGCCAAAATGGTTTCCTTCGAATGGTTGATCTCGATGCTCGCCGGCCGTGTTCCGGCCGCTCGCCGGCCACCGGATGCTCGGCAACTCGACGTAACAGCCGGGTCCGGTAACCTCGTCTCCCGTGACGGACGGGAAAATGCCCCTGCGGGCCAAGGTCGCGACCTCCGTGTCGAAAACCGCGGCCGCACTCTCCAGGGCCGCGGGACGCGGCGACGGCTCGGTGATCGGCGGCTGGATCGGCCTCAAGATCGACCCAGATCTGCTGGGTCACCTCGCGTCCGGGCGCGCGATCGCGCTGGTGTCCGGCACCAACGGCAAGACGACGACGACCCGCCTGGCCGCGGCCGCGCTGGGGGTGCTTGGCCCGGTCGCCACCAACTCGTTCGGCGCCAACATGCCCACCGGGCACACGTCGGCGCTGGCCAAGGCCGGAGCGACCCCGTTCGCCGTGCTCGAGGTCGACGAGCACTACCTGGCCCGGGTGATCGACGAGACCAACCCGCGCGTGGTGGCGCTGCTCAACCTCTCGCGCGACCAGCTCGACCGGGCCAAAGAGGTCGCGATGATGGCCCAGATGTGGCGCACCGCGCTCGCCGGACATCCCGATGTCGCCGTGGTCGCCAACGCCGACGACCCGATGGTGGTGTGGGCGGCCCGCGGCTCGTCGCACATCACCTGGTTCAGCGCCGGCCAGCGGTGGATGGACGACTCGTGGGTCTGCCCCGAGAGCGGCGACCCGATCGAGCGGGCCAACGGCGACTGGTGGTGCACCGGCTGCCCGCTGCGCCGCCCGCAGGCCCAGTGGCGCGTCGAGGACGAGGGCGTCATCGACCCGCGCGGCGACTGGCACCTGGTCAAGCTGCAGCTGCCGGGCACGGTCAACCTGGGCAACGCGGCCACCGCGCTGGCCGTCGCGGCCGAGTTCGGCGTCCGCCCCATCGAGGCGCTCCCCCGGCTGGCCACCGTGGCCTCGATCGCCGGCCGTTACGCGCAGGTCGACCGGGACGGCCGCAACATCCGCCTGCTGCTGGCCAAGAACCCGGCCAGCTGGCTGGAGGCGTTCGACATGGCCGAGCAGGCGCCGACCCTGCTCTCCATCAACGCCCGCGACCCCGACGGCTTCGACACCTCGTGGCTCTACGACGTCGACTTCTCGCCCCTGCACGACCGGCCCGTGCTGATCACCGGGGACCGCGCCTTCGACCTCGCCGTACGCCTCGAGGTGAACGGAATCCGGTTCCGGCACGTGTTGACTTTCGAGGAGGCGATCCAGTCGGTGCCGCCGGGCCGCCTCGAGGTGATCGCCAACTACACGGCGTTCCAGGACATCCGGGCGGTGCTCGACCGTGTCAACTGAGCCGGCCCGCCGCGCAGAACAGAAGGAAGACCATGAGTGAGAGCGTGCTTCGCATCGTCTGGATCTATCCGGACCTGCTCTCGACGTACGGGGACCGCGGCAACCTGCTGATCCTGGCCCGCCGCGCCGCCATGCGGGGCATCCCGGTGGAGACGTATTCGGTGCGGTCCGACCAGCCGATGCCCTCGACCGCCGACATCTATCTGATCGGCGGCGGCGAGGACGGCCCGCAGGCCCTGGCGGCCCAGCGCCTGATCAACGACGGCGGCCTGCACCGGGCGGTCAACCAGGGCGCGGCCGTCCTGGCAATCTGCGCCGGTTACCAGTTGTTCGGTCACTCGTTCTTCGCCAAGGGGGCCAAGTGCCCCGGCCTGGGCCTGCTCGACCTGCACTCCGACCGCGGCGAGACCCGCGCGGTCGGTGAGATCCGGGGCGACATCGACCCGCGGCTGGGCCTGCCCCCGCTGTCCGGTTTCGAGAACCACGGCGGGCGTACGCACCTCGGCCCCGGGGTGGCGCCGCTGGCCCGGGTGACCGCCGGAGTGGGCAACGACGGCCAGACCGAGGGAGCGTGGCACGGAAAGATCCTGGGGACGTATTCCCACGGGCCCGCGCTCGCTCGCAACCCAGCTATAGCCGATCTGCTACTGCGTTGGTCCATCGGCGCGGATAGTCTTGCCCCGGTCGACGACACCTGGCCCGACAAACTGCGGGGCGAACGACTCGCGGCCGCCGGCGCTTAGCTCCAGCACACGACGCTCCGGCACACGACGCTCCGGCACACGACCAGCAACTGACCCGACGAACAAGGGACGGTACGCCTGCATGACTGACATCCTGATCGCCCCGCGGGGCGTGAACCTCGCGGACTCTCAGGTTTCTCAGCCCTCGCAGTCGGAAGCTCCGGTCCAGGCGTCGATGGGGTGGAAGCGCCGCCTCGTCCGGTTCGGCGTCCTCGGCGGGGTCGTCGGCGGCGTGGCCGTCGCGGCCGCCACGCTCCCGCTCTCGCAGATCGCCGGCCAGGTCGCGAGCCTCGGGCCCGCCGCCGCGGTCGCGATCGCGGTGATCGGCGGTCTGCTGCTCTCGGTGCTCGTGCCGCGCACGGCGATCACGCTGGCCTGTGGCGCGCTGCTCGGCGCCGCGACCGGTGCCGCGACCGCCCTGGCCGCGGCGATCATCGCCGCCGCCGCCACCTACTACGCCGGCCGCTGGGTCGGCCGGGGCGCTCTCGCCGCCCGTACGGGTGGCAAGCTCGAGCGTCTCGACGGCTGGCTCAACCGCCGCGGCCTCTCCGCCGTGCTGCTGGTCCGCTTCCTGCCGCTGGCCCCGTTCGGCCTGGTCGGCTACGCCTACGGCACCACCAGCGTCTGCCGCAAGCGTTACCTGCTCGGCACCACGCTGGCCTCGATCCCGTCCGCGGTGTCGTACGCGGTGATCGGCGCGGCCGTGGTCCAGCCGGGCGAGATGAGCCCGCTGTCGCTGGCCCCGGCCGCGATCGGCTTCACGCTGACGACCGGCATCGTCTTCTGGTGGAAGCGCTCGGCCAAGAAGGCCGCCGCCGCGGCCGCCTGACGTACGTAAGAACAAGAAGGCCCACCTCGTACGAGGTGGGCCTTCTGCTTTGTCTTCAGAGCCGTCAGACGACGACGCTGACCAGGCGGCCGGCGACGACGATGACCTTCTTGGGCTCGCGCCCGGCCAGCGCCTCGGCCACGGCGGTCAGCGCCTGGGCCCGCACGTCGGCCTCGGGCGCCGTCGGTGACACCTCCACGCGGGCCTTGACCTTGCCGTTGACCTGCACCGGATATGTGATCGAGTCGGCCACCAGCTGGGCCGGGTCGGCCACCGGGAAGTCGGCGTAGGCCATCGAGCCCGGGTGGCCCAGCTTGCCCCACAGCTCCTCGGCCATGTGCGGCGCGAACGGGGACAGCATCAGCAGCAGCGGCTCGACCGCCTCGCGCGACGCCGACGGCAGCGGGGTCAGCGTGTTGGTCAGCTCGATCAGCTTCGCGATGGCGGTGTTGAACCGCAGCTCGTCCAGATCCTCGCGAACGCCCGCGATCGTCCGGTGCAGCTGCTTGCGCACGGCCGGCTCCAGCGGCCCGTTCCCGACGCGTACGGCCCCGGTCTCCTCGTCGACGATCAGGCGCCACACACGCTGCAGGAAGCGCTGCGACCCCACGACGGCGCGGGTGTCCCACGGGCGGGAGACGTCCAGCGGGCCCATCGCCATCTCGTAGACCCGGAACGTGTCCGCGCCGTACTGCTCACACATCTCGTCCGGCGTGACCACGTTCTTCAGCGACTTGCCCATCTTGCCGTACTCGCGGACGACCTCCTGGCCGTCGTAGAAGTACTTGCCGTCGCGCTCGGTGACCTCCTCGGCGGGCACGATGACGCCGCGGGAGTCACGGAACGCGTACGCCTGGATGTAGCCCTGGTTGAACAGCCGGCGGAACGGCTCGAACGACGAGACGTGGCCCAGGTCGTACAGGACCTTGTGCCAGAACCGGGCGTACAGCAGGTGCAGCACGGCGTGCTCGACCCCGCCCACGTACAGGTCGACGCCGCCGCAGTCGCCGTCGCGCTGCGGGCCCATCCAGTACGCCTCGTTGTCCGGGTCGACCAGCGCCTTCTCGTTGCGCGGGTCCAGGTAACGCAGCTCGTACCAGCAGGAGCCGGCCCACTGCGGCATGGTGTTGGTCTCGCGGGTGTACGACTTCAGGCCGTCGCCCAGGTCCAGCTCGACGTTGACCCAGTCCTTCTTGCGGGACAGCGGGGTCTCGGGCTCGCTGCCGGCGTCGTCCGGGTCGAAGGTGCGCGGCGAGAAGTCGTCGACGTCGGGCAGCACGACCGGCAGCATCGACTCGGGCAGCGCCACCGGCAGGCCGGTCTCGTCGTAGACGATCGGGAACGGCTCGCCCCAGTAGCGCTGCCGGCTGAACAGCCAGTCCCGCAGGCGGAACGTCGTCGCGCCCCGGCCGTGCCCGTGCTGCTCCAGCCAGGTGATCATGTCGGCCTTGGCCTCGACCACGCCCTTGCCGTCCAGCCAGTCGCTGTTGATGGCCGGGCCCTCGCCGGTGTACGCGCCCTCGAAGTCGTCGGGGGCCTGCACCGTACGGATGATCGGCAGCTCGAAGACCTCGGCGAACGCCCAGTCGCGCTCGTCCTGGCCGGGCACCGCCATGATCGCGCCGGTGCCGTAGCCGGCCAGCACGTAGTCGGCGATGAACACCGGAACGCTGTCGCCGTTGACCGGGTTGGTCGCGTACGCGCCGGTGAAGACGCCGGTCTTCTCCTTGCCCTCGGTGCGCTGCTCGTCGGTCTTGGCCGCGGCCTCGGTCCGATAGGCGGCGATCGCCTCGGCCGGCGTCGGATATCCGCCCGACCACTTCGGATTCGTCCGGTTCGGCCACGCGGGCGGGGCGATCCGGTCGACCAGCTCGTGCTCGGGGGCCAGCACCATGTAGGTGGCTCCGAACAGCGTGTCGGGCCGGGTGGTGAAGACGGTGATGTTGTCGCCGGTCGAGGTCGCGAAGTCGACGTGGGCGCCGCGCGACCGGCCGATCCAGTTGCGCTGCATCAGCTTGACCGGCTCCGGCCAGTCCAGCGTGTCCAGATCCTCGACCAGGCGGTCCCCGTACGCGGTGATCCGCATCATCCACTGCTTCAGGCTGCGCTGGAACACCGGATAGTTGCCGCGCTCGCTGCGCCCGTCGGGCGTGACCTCCTCGTTGGCCAGCACCGTGCCCAGGCCGGGGCACCAGTTGACCGGGGCCTCGCTGACGTAGGCCAGGCGGTGCTCGTCGATCAGCTGACGGCGTTCGACCGGCGACAGCTCCGGCCAGGGCCGTCCGTCCGGGGTGGGCTTCGACCCTTCCTCGTACGCGGAGATCAGCGTCGCGATGGGGCGGGCCTTGCGGATTGCCGGGTCGAACCAGGAGTTGAAGACCTGCAGGAAGATCCACTGCGTCCAGCGGTAGTACTCCGGGTCGGTGGTCGCGAACGAGCGCCGGTCGTCGTAGGCCAGGCCCAGGCGGCGCAGCTGGGTCTTGTACCGCTCGACGTTGGCCGCCGTGGTGACCGCCGGGTGCGTGCCGGTCTGCACCGCGTACTGCTCGGCGGGCAGGCCGAACGCGTCGAAGCCCATCGGGTGCAGGACGTTGAAACCGGCCATCCGCTTGTACCGGGTGTAGCTGTCGGTGCCGATGTAGCCGAGCGGGTGCCCGACATGCAGACCCGAACCGGACGGGTACGGGAACATGTCCTGGACGTGCAGCTTGGGCGCGCCGGCCCGGGGGTGTGTGGGGTCGGCCAGATCGCCGGCCGGGTTGGGCGCCTGGAACGTCCCGTTCTCGGCCCAGTACGCCTGCCAGCGCGGCTCGATCTCGTTGGCCAGCGCGGCGGTGTAGCGGAACTTCGGGGTCTCTGACTCGCTCATCGTCGGCATCCGTCTTCTCGTCATCAAGGGTGGCTGGGGCTTCTTCGAACCTGGGCACAAAAAAACCCCTCACGCAGGAGGGGTCGCCGTGCTGGGCCGCTAGGGAAGCGGGATCAGCACGGCCGGCTAAGAAGCAGGAAACGCCGAGCCATGTGTTGCATGATACCGGTCGCCGCCCGTGAGCGGCGACCGGTATCACCCCTGACTGTTAAGCAGCCGGTCCGTAGACCGCCAGCTCGGTGCTGTCGAGGAACACGCAGCCGCTGACTGTCGGCGGCTGGCCGGCCGGGCAGAGGCCCGCGTCCTGGCCCTGCGTGGTCAGCATCGTGTACCGGACGAACTGGATGCCGTCGCCCGTGCCCGCGGCCAGCGCGACCGGGGTCGGCGTGACGGTGCCGGCCGGGAAGTTGCCGCTCGCGGCGACCGCCCAGGTCGTGCCGTCGACCGAGGTCTCGACGCGGTATCCACCGGTCGAGGCGGTCTCGTCGTCACCACAGGTGGCCGACGGGTTGATCACGAGCTCGGAGACGTCGACCGCACCGGAGAGCCGGATCACGGCGTTCTGTCCCGCGTCGGTCTCGGGCACGTCCGAGCCCCAGCCCGAGGTCTGCGACTGATCGATCAGCTCGCCCGGGCCACACCCGAACGGCGTGTAGTCGGGACCGGTGAAGCTGAGGATCGTGCCACCGCCCGAGGAGGCGGCCCAGTCCTTGCGGACCGACCAGTTCTCGGTCTTGGTGCCGGAGTTGATCGACAGCGTCTTGACGACGATGTCGTAGCCGGCGCCGCGAGCGAACACCTTGGCGTACGTGCCCGGGATGATGCCCGAGATCGAGTAGGTGCCGTCCGCGGCCGTGGTGGCCCGGTAGTCACCGGCGAAGCCGGAGGCGTGGCCGCCGAAGGCGACGGTCAGGCCGGCCACCGCCGCACCGGTGTCGGTGTCGGTCGCCTTGCCCTTGAGGGTGCCCCGCGGCGTGTTGGCCGACGGCGGCGTCGAGAAGTCCTCGACCGGCTGCGAGTCGTCGCCGTCGATGGCGGCGGCGAAGTAGCCCATGCCCCGCTTGGCGAAGACCTTCCAGATCGTCTTGGCGTTCTTGCCCTTGTTGACGACCAGGTCGGCGGCGAGGATCGAGTTGCGCATGTCCAGGTAGGACGGGTTGGACGGCGAGAGCTCCATGCCGCGCGTCACGATCGACTGCACGGTCTTGCTGCCGACCGCCTGACGCAGGTCCCACAGGGTCTGCGACCAGATCTCACCATCGGCGTGCACCTCGGGGCCACCGGCATAGATCTTGCCGTAGTCGCCGTAGGTGAAGCCGCCCGGACCGGCGCCCGGGGTCCCCGCGCACTGCGTCGCGGTCGAGCCGACCGGGCAGTCCACGGCCTCGTAACGGATCGTGCCGCCCGCGGTCCAGTACTTGCCGACCAGCATCTCGCCCGGCTTGGCGGTGTCCTTCTCGAGGCCCTTGGCCTCCAGGTAGTCCAGGGCGTAGAAGTCGCTCCACGCCTCGCCCATCGCGCCGCCCTGCTGATCGCTGAGCGTCGAGTTGCCGTCCGCGTCGATCACCAGGCGGTTGGACAGGCCGTGGGTGTACTCGTGGAACACCACGTCGGCCTCGTCGCCGGTGTTGGCGGCGATCGAGCTCGGGCCCGGGTTCAGCAGGTACATCTGCATGACCGGCGGGATGCCGTCGGGCGGGGTGTTCATGTTGGCGTTGTCGGTGTGGTTGGGGTCCGGCAGGCCGTTCGCCGTGTTGGCGCCGTCCATCGCCTGACCCTGCACGGCGTCGCCGTCCTGGGCCTCAAAGTTGCCCGCGGCCCGGGTGAAGCCGATCGGACCGGCCTTGAGGTGGTCGTGGAAGGTGCCCAGGAACGTCAGCAGCTGCACCGCGTTCTGCTTGCGGTTGGTCTGCCACGAGTTGGGCGTCTCCGGGTCCCACGAGCAGGGGTACGCGTCCGAGCAGAGGCCACCGACCTCCTCGTTGAAGTCCACGAAGGGGTAGTTCCAGGTGCGCAAGCCGGAGGGGCCGACCTCTTCGCCGGCGTCCGGGAGGTCGTTGTCGTTGACGTCCGACCAGACGTGGGCGACGTTGCCGCTGAGCACGCGCGCGTTGTTGGGCAGCCAGCCCTTGGCGGTCACGTCGACCGGCTGCTGGCGTCCGCCCTTGGGGGCGCCCGGGTAGTTCTGCCACACGTCGGCCCGGTCGTTGGCGATCGTGCTCTTGCGGTAGAGCACCTCACCGCTGGCCGCGTCGACGACGTGCACGTAACCCTCGTCGACGGCAATCGTCTGCCAGGCCAGGCGCACGCCCGAGGCGGTCTGGAACCAGACCTGCTTGACGTTGCCCTTGTCGCTGAAGGTGGTCTTGCCGGCCTCGGTCTTGGTGACCTTGGCGGTGGACGTGCCGAACACGTCCTTGACGGCGGCGGCACGCGCGGCCGTGGCCGACACCTTGGCGGCGCCCGCGCTCGACGGCAGCGACTTGAGCGGCGAGCCGTCGACCTGCACGAGCCGGCCGTCCTTGGTGACGTGCGCCTTGAGGCCGTTGCCGAACACCGGCACGCCGTCGGACACCTGCACCCAGCTGAGGTGGTGGGTGCCCTCGATGTCGACGTAGTCCTGGCGCAGCACGAGGGTGGCCAGGTCGGCCGCGTCGAGGCCGAACACCTCGGGGTGGGCCTTGATGTAGTCGAGCGCGATCTTGGTCGGCTTCTTGTTGCTCGGCCCGGTCAGGAAGCCGTCGAGCTTCGCCACCCGGCGCGGGGTCCCCGTCGCGCGGTCGATGTCGACGATCCCCTGCACCCCGAGCGAGTCGCGCAGGGTGTTGACCGCGTTGGCACTGGGCGCCGGGACAACGGCGCGGCTCAGGGCGGCAGTCGGTTGCGCGGCCGCCGCGGCGGCCAGGTTCTGACGGCTGTCGTAGTCGGCTCGCCGCTGCGACTTGCTGTCGGTCGCTCCGGTCACGGCCCCGGGCAGCGGCGCGGCTTGGGCCTGCGCCGGCAGCAGCGATGCGAGCAGGACGATCCCCGCGGCTGCCGCCCCCACCCGCCGGGTCGCGGACGGTACGGATAACGGTCTCAATTCAGCCCCTCTCGATCGGGCTCAGATGCGGCCGCGAGCAGGGCGAACCCCCCGCCGGCCCCACCTCACTTGTGTGGCCCGTCGATGGCTGATGCTCTTCAACATCGGCAAATATAACTAGAGCGATGTCTGATTCTTTACCTATCTGATACCCATGTCCGGTTGACGGTTGTCGAATCAGGCCGACGGCCGACCTCGGCGAGTTGCTGTGATCGGGCTAACCTGTGGGTGACGGGGCGGCGCGCTGAGTTTTTCGCTGCCCTTTCGCCCCGGCTGCCGAAGATGGGGCGCGCACACCAACTTGGAGGAGGCCCGTGACAACCCCGACCTGGGACGAGCCCGGTGGACCGATGCCGAACGAGGACTTCCGCGCCGCGACGCAGGCCATCATGACCAACATCGAACAGGTCATCGAAGGCAAGAGCGCCACGGTCCGGCTCGCTCTGGCGGTTCTGCTGGCCGAGGGTCACCTGCTCATCGAGGACGTGCCCGGCGTGGGCAAGACTAAGCTGGCCAAGGCGCTCGCCCGCTCGATCGACTGTTCCGTCCGCCGCATCCAGTTCACGCCCGACCTGCTGCCCAGCGACGTCACCGGCGTGAGCGTCTACAACCAGGAGCAGCGCGACTTCGAGTTCAAGCCCGGCGCCGTGTTCGCCAACCTGGTGGTCGGCGACGAGATCAACCGGGCGTCCCCCAAGACCCAGTCGGCCCTCCTCGAATGCATGGAGGAGCGGCAGGTCACGGTCGACGGGACGACCTACGAGCTGCAGGCGCCGTTCATGGTGATCGCGACGCAGAACCCGATCGAGATGGAGGGGACCTACCCTCTGCCCGAGGCGCAGCGCGACCGCTTCACCGCGCGTATCGCGATGGGTTACCCCGACCCGCGGGCCGAACTGGCCATGCTGAGCGGGCACGGCGCGCACGACCCGCTGAACGACCTGCGGGCCGTCACCGACGCCGCCATAGTCCGCCGGCTGATCGCCACGGCGCGTGACGTGCACGCGTCCGAGGCCGTCCAGCAGTACGCGATCGCCCTGGTCACCGCGACCCGCGAGGCGCCCGAGATCCGTCTCGGCGCGTCCCCCCGGTCGACGCTCCAGCTGATCCGCACGGCCAAGGCCGTGGCCGCGCTCGAGGGCCGCGACTACGTGCTGCCCGACGACCTGCAGTCGCTGGCCGTGCCGGTGCTCGCGCACCGCATCATCCCGACCGCGGACGCCCAGCTCAACCGGCGGACGACCGACGCCATCGTGTCCGAGATCGTGCACCGGCTGCCGCTGCCGCACGACCGCAACCGCTCGCCGTACGACACCCGGAACAACGCCGGCGGCAACCAGTACGAGCCGCGGGGGCACTGACCATGCGCGAGGCCTTGCGAGGGCTGACCACCCGCGGTCGTTCCTTCCTCGCGGCGGCCGCGGCGGCGGGCCTCTCCGCGATCATCCTCGGCGAGCGTGACCTGCTGCGGGTGGCCGTTCTGCTCGCCGTCCTGCCGCTGCTGGCCGCGGCGTACGTGGGCCGCAGCCGGTACAAGCTGGCCTGCACCCGCTCGCTCGACCCGGGCCGCGCGCCGGTCGGGTCGAGCGCGCGGGTGATCCTGCGCCTGCAGAACATGTCCCGCCTGCCCACCGGCACCCTGCTCCTGGAGGACAGGCTGCCGTACGCGCTGGGCAGCCGCCCCCGGGTCGTGCTCGAGCGGCTGGGCTCGCACCAGGCCAGCAGCGTGGCCTACACGGTGCGGGCCGACGTGCGCGGCCGCTACCCGATCGGCCCGCTGGTGATCCGGCTGACCGACCCGTTCGGCCTGTGCGAGCTGACCCGCTCCTTCCCCAGCGTCGACAACCTCACCGTCATCCCCCAGGTGTTCACGCTTCCGGTGGTCCGGCTGGCGGGCGAATACGCGGGCACCGGCGACAGCCGGGCCCGGTCGGTGGCCGTGCACGGCGAGGACGACGCCGCCACCCGCGAATACCGGCGCGGCGACGACCTGCGGCGCGTGCACTGGCGGTCCACCGCCCGCACCGGCGAGCTGATGGTGCGCCGCGAGGAGCAGCCCTGGGAGAGCCGGGCCACGGTCGTGCTCGACACCCGGGTCTACGCCCACCGCGGCGAGGGCCCGACCGCCAGCTTCGAGTGGGCCGTCTCGGCCACCGCCAGCATCGCGATGCACCTGCGCCAGCAGGGCTACAAGTTGCGGCTGGTCACCGGCTCGGGCGTCGACATCGACGCCGCCGAGGCGACCGGTGAGGGCATCATCCTCGACACCCTGGCCGACGTGAAACTGTCCCAGAACGGCGACATCTCGGTGCTGGTCGAGCAGGTGCGCCGCCGCTCCGACGGCGGGCTGGTGATCGGCATCTTCGGCGCGCTCACCGTGCCCGAGGCCGAGCTGCTGAGCGGCCTGCGCGGCAACGGCGCCACCTGCATCGGCTTCGCCATCGACAGCTCGACCTGGGTCAACTTGAGCCCCGGCGAGCGGCAGGAATCCGACCGGGAGCACTCGGCGGCCGCGCTGGCCCTGGTGCACAGCGGCTGGCGTTCGGTGCCGGTCGTGCACGGGGCGACGCTGCCCGCGCTGTGGCCGGCCGCCGCCCGCGGCTCCAGCGGCTTCGCCTGGCGGGCCGCAATGGCCGAGACCGTGGGCGGGAGGATCCGATGAGTGGCCGTCGCCGTCTCGGGCTCGTCGCGGCGGGGGCGACCCTGCTCGCGTCCGCGCCCATCGTGTCGATCTTCGACGGCTACACGTGGCTGATGCAGTGCCTGCTCACGGTGGGCCTGATCGCCGGGGCCGCGGTCGGCGCCCGGACCCTCCGGTTCCCGTCCTGGGCCCAGGCGCTCAGCATGGTCGTGGTCCTGCTGCTCACGCTGACCTGGCTCTTCCCGAGCGGTCACGAGTTCCTGATCCCGACGCCGGCCACGTTCGGCCACTTCGCCGACCTGTTCACCCAGGCCGGGCAGGACACCAGGTCGTACGGGGTGCCCGTGCCCGACCGGGAGGGACTGCTGTTCGTCACCGTGCTCGGCATCGGCTCGGTCGCGATCGTGGTCGACCTGCTGACCGTGATCGCGCGCAAGCCCGCCCTGGCCGGACTGCCGATGCTGGCGATCTATTCGGTGCCGGTCGCGGTCTACGTCGACAGCGTGCCGGTGCTGCCGTTCATCATCGGGGCCTTCGGCTTCCTCTGGCTCCTGGTCAGCGACAACATCGACCGCGTACGCCGGTTCGGCCGCCGCTTCACCGGCGACGGGCGCGACGTCGACGTGTGGGAGCCGTCGCCGCTGGCCGCGGCCGGGCGCCGCCTCGGCGTCGTCGGCGTCATCGCGGCCGTGCTGCTGCCCCTGCTCGTCCCCACGATCAGCGGCGGGCTGCTCTCGCGGCTCACCCAGACCGGCTCCGGGGTCGGAGTGGGCGTCGGCAACGGCTCGGGCGGGCGGATCAACCTGTTCGCCTCGCTGAGCGGCCAGCTGACCCGCAACGACGAGGTCGAGCTGGTGCGGCTCCGGACCGACGAGCAGACGCCGTACTACCTGCGGTTCGGGGTGGCCGACCAGCTCACCGCGAACGGGTTCGGCAGCCGGCCGGCCAACGGCGAGAGCATCACGCAGGGCCTGCCCGACCCGCGCACCTCCAGCGCGACCAGCAACTTCGTCCAGCACCGGGCCCAGGTGCAGATCAGCGACGACCTGCAGCAGGGCATGCTGCCGACCTACCAGAACACGGTGGGGGTCGAGGGGTTGCAGGCCGGCTGGAACTTCGACGACAACCAGCAGGTGGTCTTCTCCAACCGCCGGTCGACCCGCGGCCTGACGTACACGTTCGACTACGTGCGGGCCCGGCCCACCGTGGCCCAGCTGCGGCAGGCCGAGCCGTTGAACCAGGACGACCCGATCGTGCGGCTCAACACCGCGCACCCCGACGACGCCACGGTGACCGCCCTGGTCAACCGGCTCATCGCGAACAAGCGCACCCAGTACGACCGGATGATGGCCCTCTACGAGTACTTCTCCTCGAAGAACGGCTTCACCTACCGGCTGTCGACCCAGCCGGTCGGGGCCAGCTCCGAGATCGCGGCGTTCCTCGACACCAAGGTCGGCTACTGCCAGCAGTACGCGGCGGCGCTGGCCTGGATGGCGCGGGAGGCCGGCATCCCGGCCCGGGTGGCGTTCGGCTTCACCCGCGGTCAGCGCGACGGCGACGCGTACCGGATCACCAACCGCAACGCCCACGCCTGGACCGAGATCTACCTGCGCGGCTTCGGCTGGATCCCGTTCGACGCCACCCCCGCGGCCAGCGTGACCGGCGCGGCCCGCTCCGACTACGCGCCGGACGTCGACCTGCCCACGCAGGCCCCCACGGCGGCCGAGTCGCAGGCGGCGCCCGGAGCCGACCCGTCGGCGTCGGGCGGGCTCGAGCGGCCCGACCGTCCCGACTTCAACGACCAGGCCGCAGCCGGCCCGATCGACACCGGTTCGGGCGGGATGTCCGGCACGGCCATGCTGATCGTCGGCCTGTCCGCCCTGCTGCTGGCGTTGCTGCTGGTTCCGGCGCTGCGGCGGGTGCTGCTGCGCCGCCACCGGCACGCGGCCACGGCCGGAAAGAATCCGAAGGTCACCACGCTCAGCGGGCCCGGAGACATCGTGGTCACGTCCGAGAACGTGAAGGATCGAGCCGACGCGCACGCGGCGTGGGACGAGCTGATGGACACGATGGTCGACTTCCGCATCCCGATCGACCCGACCGAGACGCCCCGGGCCACCGCCCAGCGGCTGGTCAACGACGCCGTCCTGCTCGAGGAGCCCGCCTCCGCGGCGACGCTGCTCGGCACGGCCGAGGAAAGGGCGCGATACGCGCGCAAGCCGTTCGAGGGCGCCGAGCTGACCGCGGCGCTGGGCCACGTGCGCCGCGGGCTGGCCCGCTCGGCCAACCGGCGCACCCGCCTCACGGCAGTCCTGCTGCCACCGTCGGTGCTGATGCGCTGGCGGCTGGGCCTCGCCGAGGGTTCGGCCCGCATGGTCGGCGCGGGCGGGCGGTTGCGCGAGGCCGCGGCCAAGTTCAGCCCGCGTCGGCTGCTCCCCCACCGGGGCCGTTGACACCCGGTCCAACGAGAGATGCCGCTCCCCTTATCGGGGGGCGGCATTTTTCTTTGGCCAGGCGCTCAGCCCACCTCACCCAACCTCACCCAGCCTCGCCTCTCCCAGCCTCGCCTCTCCCAGCCCCGCCTCTCCCAGCCCCGCCTCTCCCAGCCCCGCCTCTCCCAGCCCCGCCTCTCCTCGCCCCGCCTCGCCGAACGGTGGTCGACACCGCTGATCGGAGCGGGCGGTGGCTTGGGCGCACATGGGAAGACGCCAAGAACGGGCGCGGCAGGCGCCGGCATGCGGCAGCAAGAACGGGCAAAGCGGCGCGGGCAAGCGCGGGCAGGCTGCGGGAAGAAGCAGTAAGCCGCAGGCGGGCGGCTGGCGGGCGGCATGCAGCAGGCGGGCACGGCGGCCGGCGCGGTGGGCGGCGAGCGCGCGGCAGGCGGGCTGCGGACGGCAGACCGGCGGCGGGCGGGCGCGCGACAGAAAGCATGCGGCGGCGGGGCGCGCGGCCGGGGGGCGGACGCAAGAAAGAGCGATGGCGGCCGCGGCCGCCATCATTGGTGGTCACCCGGACCGGCCGGGCTAGGTTGTGCCGAGATCCGCGGCTGCCCTTGTCGTCAGCCGCGGGTCTGCGGAAACGTCAGCGATGGCCCTCGGGCCGCTGACGCCACCGGTCCTCCAGGCGGTCGAGGAAACCGGCCTTGCGGGTCTGGCGGGTGCGACGGGTGGCGGTGCCCCCCACGGCGTGCAAATCGGTCGGGGCCGAGCTCTTGCGGCGGGACTGCATCGCGAAAGCGGCGGACCCCAGCATGACCACGAAGCCCGCGACGCCCAGCGGCGTGTTGCTGCTGACCGTGCCATAGACGACCAGCGCTAGGCCGAGAACGATGACGAACGCGGCGACCAGCAGCCGGCGCCGTGCGTGAAAACGCGGGTCGCTGGCCCGCACAGCCGAGGCGAACTTAGGGTCCTCGGCAAGCGACCGCTCGATCTGATCGAACAGCCGCTGCTCGTGCTCCGAGAGCGGCACGGCATTCCTCCCCGGGCGCAAATCCAACCCCCCAGGCGGGGTCGGGGTGTCACTAAGGTAAGTGGCGCGGGACAGCCGTTGGCTGCCTTACCGAGCAAGTCTACGAGGGGGTTGGCGGGTCGGAAAGCGGGACGACCGTCGAGTGCGGGTGATTTTCGGTTCTTCGTAGATCGCTTCGTCCCAAAAGACTGGCCGGACCGACGCTGGCACGACCGAAACGGGCGATTACTGCGTCCTTGGCCGCTTCCGCCTCACGCCAGCCCCGTTCCGGTTCGCCCAGGCTGAGCTGCCGGGACGTCGTGGCGGCCGGAGTAAGGCCCTCGACCCGCACGCCGACGAGACGAATATGCTCGCTCGCCCCCAGGGCCGTGAACAGCGACCACGACATCTCGAAGATCTCGCGTGCCACATCGGTGCTCGTCGGCATCGTGCGTGACCGATTCACCGTACGGAAGTCGGCCAGACGCACCTTGATCGCCACCGTGCGACCGACGAAACCGCTCGCGCGCAGCCGGGCCCCGACCTTGTCGGCCAGGGCAAGCAGGCTCTTACGCAGCACCTCATGATCGGCCACGTCGACGTCGAAGGTCATCTCGGCGCCGATCGATTTCTCCTCGCGCTCGGGACTGACCCCGCGCGGGTCGCGGCCCCAGGAGAGCTCGTGCAGATGGACCGCCGCGGCCTCGCCCAGGGCGCCGCGCAGCATGCCGACGGGGGCGTGCGCGATCTCGCCGACGGTGGTGAGGCCCAGCCGGCGCAGCGTCTCGGCGGCCCGCTCGCCGACTCCCCACAGGGCGTCGACCGGCAGCGGATGCAGAAAGTCGAGCACCAGGCCGGCCGGCACGACGAGCAGCCCGTCAGGTTTGGCCCGGGTCGATCCGAGCTTGGCCACGAACTTCGTCGTGGCCACTCCGACCGAGCAGGTGAGCCGCTGCTCGGACTGCATACGGCGGCGGATCAGCCGGGCGATCTCGGTCGGGGTGCCGAGCAGACGCTGGGCGCCCGCCACATCTAGGAACGCCTCGTCGGACGAAAGCGGCTCGACCAGCGGGGTCACGTCACGGAAGATCGCCATGACGGCTTCGGACGCCGCCCCGATGGCCGGCCCGTCAACGGGCAGGAAGATGCCGCGCGGGCAGAGCGCCCGGGCCCGGGCGGTCGGCATCGCGCTGCGGACCCCGAACCGGCGAGCCTCGTAACTGGCCGAGCTGACCACCCCGCGCGGCCCGACACCGCCGACGATCACCGGCTTGCCGCGCAGCTCAGGCTGGGCGCGAACGGCCACCGAGGCGAAGAACGCATCCATGTCGACATGCAGGATCGTGCACCCCGCGTCATCGGCACCCGGCCCGAATCGCGGGTCGCGCCCCCTCGGCACAGCCTGGCTACGTCCCACGTGAAGGAGGCTAGCCCGACCCTCCGACAAGATCGCCACTCCACCACCACAAAGTGGCATAAGCCCTAAATCCGCTGTACGGCCATCCCTAACCCCCACCCGCCCGGGGAGATGTGGGGAGACACTATCCGGTGTCAAGTGCGGGGGGCCGGTTGTCCACAGTGGCGGGCTGTCCACAGGTCAGTTGGCGTGTCTTGCCTGGATGTGCATGGAGGAGAGGTCCCAGCAGACGTGTCAGCGCTCGTTGACCTGTGGCTGGGATGAGGGCGATGCAGTTTGCGGGCGCGTCGCCGTTTCCGCCCTTACTGCTCCCGGCGTCGCATTGTGCGCCGTCGGGGTCGATGGGCGTGGCCGACCGGCTGACCGTCGGGGTAGGCGTGTGGCAGGTCGTGGGAGCGAAGTGGTCGTCGCCCAGCAGAAAGTGATCGCCCGGCGACCCCGGCCACGTAAGAGGTGGGCACCGGCCAGCCTGAAGAGAGCATCGTCAGCACTCGCGTGGCGGGTAGGCGATCACGGCGGCCAGGAGCAGAGGGTGATCGGCGCTGGTCGGGTGGGATTTATCGGTACATCAGCACCGCGGCCCACCGTCGGCATGGCGAGGGAACGGCGCACCTGACACGTCACGTGGAACTGAAGACACAGGTCAGTGGGCGATCAACAAGGGGATCTGCATCTCGGCGGCGGTGACCGAGCCGTGGTAGGCGATCAGCCGGCCCACCGCGGGCGGTTCCCAGCCGCCGGCCAGGGTGACGGCGCGGCCCTGGCAGATGACCACGATGTCGCCGATGCGGTCGCGGTGGCCGGGGGCTACCGGGCCGAACCAGCCGTCGTCGATCGCCTCGTCGCGGGTCAGCACCCAGGCCTGGTCGCCGAGTACGGCCTGCCAAGTGGCCACCACGTCGTCGCGGGCGCCGGGGGCGGTGTAGAGGTAGCGGACCCGGGGCTCGCCCGCTACGCCGGTTACGCCCTCGCGCAGATCCGGAATGTCGGCCATGTCGAAACGTGCGTCAGCGGGGACATTGAGCTGGCCGTGGTCGGCGATCACGAGCAGGGCCGCGCGGGGTGGCAAGTTGTGGATGATCTGGTCGATCAGGGCGTCCACGCCGCGCGCGGCCTCGCGCCAGGACGGGGAGTCGACGCCGTCCTCGTGGCCTTTTTTGTCCAGGTCGGGGTGGTAGCCGTAGACCAGGGCGGGGCCCTCGGTGGCCGACAGGGCGGCGGTCATGTCGGCGGCCAGGCTGGTCTCGCCGACGTACCGGGCGCCGCCGTAGGACGCGACGGTCAGGCCGCTGCCCTCGAACTCGGGCTTGCTCACGGCGGTGGCCGCGACTCCGGCCGCGGCGGCGGCGGCGAAGCGGGTCGGCACCGGCTGCCAGGACGCCGGGTCGGGATCGTGCTTCCAGAGGATGTGGTTGAGCGTCCGGCCGTCGGGCCGCCGCACGGTGAAGCCGAGAATCCCGTGCGCGCCGGGCGGCACCCCCGTGCCCACGGTGGCCAGACTGACTGGCGTGGTCGACGGGAAACCCGTGGTCAGGGTGCGGGCCGAGGCGGCCAGATCGGCGACCGTGGGAGCGTACGGGGAAATGACCGGAATCTGATGTGTGCCGAGCCCGTCGACCAGCAGGACACCGACCCGGTTCACGCCGTCGAGGCGGTCGCGGAGCCCCAGCACGTCGGTGGCGCCGGGGACCCCGAGCAGCGCGCACACGCTGGGCAGCACGTCGGCCAGGCTGTGCGAACCGTAGGCGGGCCGCACCGGCTCGAAGGCGGACGCGGGCAGATGGTCGGCGGGCACCACTAGTGGCTCGGTGGTCACGCGGCCATCCGATCACGTCCCGGGCTCCCGCGCGACCGATCTGCGGGCGCCGGCCGTACCAGCAAAAGGGCTACGGCTTGCGGGCGAACAGATGCAGCTGGGAGGCGATGTCGCGGAACGGCGGCCGGGCCGACAACTCCAGTTCGAGGTCGAGCAGAGCCTGCGGATCCTCCTCGACGACGGCCGCGGGCAGAAGATCGGCCAGCACCCGTACGCCATGGGTCTGCTCGACGGTGAGCCCGGCCGAGCCCAGCAGCGCCTCCGCGCTCTCCGCGTCGTAGCGCCGCCGCAGGGTGTCGCGGGCGCCCGCCCGGCCCTCGGGATCGGCCGCCACCGCCGTGGCCGCCCGCAGGTGCCCGTTGATCGCGCGGCCCAGGATGGCCGCGGCTCGGCCGGCCACCAGCACACTGGCCGCTCCCCCGGGGCGCAGCGCGGCGGCGATCGCGGCGACCACGCCGGCCGGGTCGTCGACGACCTCGAGCACGGCGTGGCAGAGAACCAGGTCGGCCTGGCCCGGCTCGACCAGGCCGGCCAGCGCGTCCCCGTCGCCCTGCACGGCCCGCACCCGGCCGGCCACCCCGGCGTCGGTGGCGCGTCGGGTCAGCGCGGCCAGCGCGTCGGGGCTGGCGTCGACCACGGTGACGGTGTGCCCGGCCTCGGCCAGCGGCACGGCGAACCCACCGGTGCCCCCGCCGACGTCGAGCACGGTCAGCTCGCGGCCGGCGTGACGTTCCAGCTCGCGCCGCAGCACGGCCCAGACGGCAGCGGTGCGGGCGGAGACGAGCGGGCGCGCTGTCCGTGTCGATGCGATTTCCACACGGGCAGCGTAACGGCCGTTCAGAACCGGAACAGCACTCCCGTGGCGCGGCGCATCTCGCACGTGTTGCCGTAACGGTGCGTCCAGCTCACCGGGCGGCCCTGCCACATGCCGCTGAGCTGGGCCGTGACCGGCTTGTAGAGCAGGATGCAAGCGGTGTGGGCGGGCTTGATCCGGTCCGGGTCGGCGTCGGTGCCGGTCAGGGCCGCACACGCCTCGGCCGGCCGGGGGTGGCCGCCGCCGAGCGGGTCGCAGGTCAGCTTGACCGCCATCGCGAAACCGGCGTCGGCCACGTAGCTGAGCGTGAGCTCCTCTTTCGTGGGGCGCGGCGGATGCCCGTACGAGGGCCTGGGGTCGGGCAGTGGGCCGATGACGGCGGTGAGGGCGGCAGCGGCGAGAGCGACAGGAAGCATGCGCTAAAGGTACAAAATCGGGCAAGTCGAATCAGCGGAAGTCCCGGGAGCCCGGTGTGACCGGCGGAGTGACCGCCTCCAGCCGGTCGGCCACCAGGTTGAGCACGTTCTCGGCCGACTTCTCGAGGCGGCCGCGCACGATCAGCGCCGAACTGGTGCGCGCCACCCGCCGATACCGCTGCCACAGCCCCGGCGAGCAGGTCACGTTGAGCATCCCGGTCTCGTCCTCGAGGTTCACGAACGTCACCCCGCCCGCGGTCGCCGGCCGCTGCCGGTGCGTGACGATCCCGCCGACCCGGATGCGGGTGCCCGCCTCGACCCGGCCCAGCCGGTTGATCGGGATGGCGCCCACCTGGTCGAGTTCGGCCCGGATGAACTGGGCCGGGTGCGCGTCGGGGGACAGCCCGGTGGCCCACACGTCGGCGACCAGCTCGTCGACCGCGCTCATGCCGGGCAGCATCGGCGCGTCGGTGCCGGTCACCGTGCCGGGCAGGCGGTCGGGCCGGTCCTGCGCGGCGGCCCCGGCGGCCCACAGCGCCTCGCGCCGGGTGAGGCCGAAACCGGCGAACGCGTCGGCGGTGGCCAGCGCCTCCAGATGAGCGGTGGTGCATCCGGTCCGGCGGGCCAGATCGGTCATTCCCCCGTACGGGCCGTGGGCGCGCCGCTCCTGCTCGATGCGCCCGGCCAGATCCTCGCCGAGCGAACGGATGCTGCCCAGTCCCTGCCGGACGGCCGGGCCGCCCAGCCCCCAGGCGTGCGGCGGCTCGCCGGGCAGGGCGCCCCAGCGGGACCTCGGCGTCGACTCGAGGGTGGCCTTGGCGTCACTCAGGTTGATGTCGGGGCGCCGCACCTCGACCCCGTGCCGGCGGGCGTCGTCGACCAGCGACTGCGGCGAATAGAAGCCCATCGGCTGGGCGTTCAGCAGCGCCGCGCAGAAGGCGGCCGGGTGGTACCGCTTGAGCCACGCGCTGGCGTACACGAGGTAGGCGAAGCTCATCGAGTGGCTCTCCGGGAAGCCGTAGCTGGCGAACGCGGAGAGCTTGACGAACAGGTCGTCGGCGAGTTCGCCGGTGATCCCGTTGCCGGCCATCCCCGCGTACAGGCGGTTCTTGATCTTCTCCATCTTGTCGGCCGACCTCTTCGAGCCCATCGCCCGGCGCAACTGGTCGGCCTCGGCCGGGTCGAAGCCGGCCACGTCGATCGCCAGCTGCATGAGCTGCTCCTGGAAGAGCGGCACGCCGAGCGTCTTCTCGAGTGCGTTGCGCATCAGCGGATGCGGATAGGTGATCGGCTCCAGGCCGTTCTTGCGCCTGATGAACGGGTGGACCGAGCCGCCCTGGATCGGGCCGGGGCGGATCAGCGCCACCTCGACCACCAGGTCGTAGAACTCGCGCGGTTTGAGCCGGGGCAGGGTCGCCATCTGAGCGCGGCTCTCCACCTGGAAGACGCCCACCGAGTCGGCCCGGCAGAGCATCTCGTAGACCTCGGCGTCGGTCAGGTCCATGGTGGAGATGTCCAGATCAGATTCGATCATTTCGTACGCGTACCGCAGCGCGGAAAGCATGCCCAGTCCCAGCAGGTCGAACTTGACCAGCTCGACCGCCGCACAGTCGTCCTTGTCCCACTGCAGCACCGTGCGGCCCGGCATGCGCCCCCACTCCACCGGGCACACCTCGATGATCGGGCGGTCGCAGATCACCATGCCACCGGAGTGGATGCCCAGGTGGCGCGGGAAGTCCTGCACCTGGTTGGCGAACTCGACGACCTGGGCCGGGATGTCCTCGACGTCGACCGTGGCCACGTTTCCCCACCGGTCGATCTGCTTGCTCCACGCGTCCTGCTGGCCCGGCGAGAACCCGAACGCCTTGGCCATGTCGCGCACCGCCGACCGCGGCCGGTACGAGATGACGTTCGCGACCTGGGCCGTGTGCTCGCGGCCGTGCTTGCGGTAGACGTGCTGGATGACCTCCTCGCGCCGGTCCGACTCGATGTCGACGTCGATGTCGGGCGGGCCGTCGCGTTCCGGGGCCAGGAACCGTTCGAAGAGCAGGTTGTGCGCGACCGCGTCCACATTGGTGATGCGCAGCGCGTAACAGACCGCCGAGTTGGCCGCGCTGCCCCGGCCCTGCGCGTAGATGTTCTCGCGGCGGCAGAACTCGACGATGTCGTACACGACCAGGAAGTACCCGGGGAAGCCGAGCGCCTCGATCATCTGGAGTTCGTACTCGATCTGCTCGTACGCCCGGGGGTGCGCCTCGGGCGGGCCGTAGCGGTCGCGGGCGCCGCGCATGGTCAGTTCGCGCAGCCAGCTCATCTCGGTGTGCCCCGGCTCCGGGATCGGGAAGTCGGGCAGCCGCGGGGCGACCAGGTTGAGGTCGAACGCGAGGTCCTCGCCGAACATCGCCGCGTTGGCCACCGCGTTCGGATAGGCGGCGAACCGGCGGGCCATCTCGTCGCCGCTGCGCAGGTGGGCGGTGCCGGCCGCGGGCAGCCAGCCGTCGATCTCGTCGAGGCCGCGGCGCGACCGGACGGCGGCCAGGGCGGTGGCCAGCCGGCGCCGGGCCGGGGTGGCGTAGTGCACGTTGTTGGTGGCCACGACCTCGAGGCGGCGGCTCCGGGCCAGCTCGAAGAGGACATCGTTGCGATCATCGTCGTACGGGTCGCCATGCGAGGTGAGCTCGACGGCGACGTTCGGACGGCCGAACAGGGCGACCAGACGATCGAGCTCGTACGCGGCGGCCTCGACACCCCCGGTGGCCAGCGCGAGCGGGACGGGGCCCTTGCGGCAGCCGGTGAGGATCAGCACGTGATCGCGCAGGTTGGCCGCGATGTCCTCCAGATCCCCGTACTCGGGCTTGCCCTTCTCCCCGCCGGCCAGCTGGGCCCGGGACAGGGTGGTGGCCAGGCGGGCGTACCCCTCGTGACCGTGCGCGAGGGCGAGCAGGTGACGGCCCTCCGGGTCGGCCTCGCCGTTCTGCGGCTTGGTCAGGCCGAGGGACAGCTCGGCGCCGAAGATCGTGGGCAGGCCGAGCTCGCGGGCGGCCTGCGAGAAACGGACCACCCCGTAGAAGCCGTCGTGATCGGTGACGGCCAGCCCCTGCAGCCCCAGCCGGGCGGCTTCCTCGGCGAGTTCCTCGGGATGACTGGCGCCGTCGAGGAAGCTGAAATTCGTGTGGCAGTGGAGTTCCGCGTACGGGGTGGTGCTCTCCTGTTTGATGAAGGCCGGCGCCTCGTACGCCTGCCGCTTGCGCGACCAAGCGGGCGAGTCACCGCCGTCCCCGTCGACCGCCAGCGGGTCGACGACGTGACTCTCTTTGCTCCCCTTGCCGGTGAGCGTCCGCTCGAGTTCCGACCAGGACACTTTGGGGTTATGAAAGCCCACTGGAACTCCTAGTCATAGATCGCCTCCACGGCCCAGTGCCCCCCGGCCAGGCTGAGCAGAAACGCCCGCCCGTCCTCGAGAACCACCTGAAACCGCGCCCGCCGCCGCGAGTCCTCCGCGTCCCACCAGCGCTCGTCCACCGGCCAGGGCCCGGCCCACCCGACAATGGCCACGGCCGGCGCCCGCTCGATGATCAGAGCGGCCGGGCTCCCGCTCAGATCAAGCCGGGCACTGACCCCGACGGTCCGCCCCTCCGCATCGACCACCACGGCCGGCAGCGCCCGCAAAGGCACAATCGCCGGCGCCGGCTTCGGCAGCTTCCCCGGCCAGGGCGGCTCCTTGACCCCCCGCTTCTTCTTCACCCCGACCCGCTTACCCGACCCCTTCTCCCCGCCGCCACTCACCCCCGACGCTTCCCGCCACGCGCGCTCCGCCCCTTCCCGCCCGCTTTGCTCAGCCCCTCCCGACCACGCCTGCTCCACCCCTCCCCGCTCCTCACGCTCCGCCCCTGCCTGTTCTCCGCGTTCCCGCCCATCCTTCGAAGTGGACAAATCCGAAATAAGAGTTATCCGACCGCGGGCAATGTGTGATGTGGGTACCTCATCGCGAGTGGCCTCATCGGGGCCGGGCTCCACACGGCCGGGCTCAGCAACGACAGGCTCAACAAGGACCGGCCCATCAGTGGCGGGCTCATCGCGTACGGGAAAGGGTGGATCGGGAAACTGCAAGGTGAGCTGGGGCTGGATGTGGTGGGACAGGACCGGGACGGTTTTGATGCCGGGGACCGGGTCGGTGTGCGGGGCCGCCGGGCGGCGGGGATCGCGTTTGTCGCCCCAGGGGACCAGGCGGATCTGGTCGTCGGCGTTGCGGCCGCCGCCCAGCACGGGTGTGACCACCGACTCGGGGCCGAGCAGACCCTGCACCCGGCTGAAGGCGCGGTGCGCGCGTTCGCGGTCGGCGCCGGCGTCACCCCACAGGCCGGGCTGCAGTCCAAGGTGGACGAGCACGCCGTCGGGGATCAGCCGCAGCCGCACCAGTCCGGCGGTCGGACGGGCGGGGGCGCCGCGGCGGGCGCCGGTGAGCCAGCCGTCGAGCTGCCAGCGGACGCGTTCGGCGATGGCGGCCGAGGTCAGCGTGCCGTCGTGCCGCCAGACGCGGTGCAGTTCCTGGCCGTTCGCGGTGACCGCCTCGATGCCCAGCCGGGTGCAGGCCAGCCCGTACGCGGCCAGCTTGTCGTGCAACCGTTCGGCCAGCGCGCGCCCGGCGAACGCGGCCACGTCCACGCGTTCCAGCGGCTCGTCGTACGTCTCGGAGACCTCCAGATCGGGCGGCGGCCGGCGCACCGCGAGCGGCCGATGATCGAAACCGGCCGCGAGCCGGTGGGCCAGCGCCCCGTCGAAGCCGAACCGGGTCAGCACGTCCCCGGCCGGCAACGCCGCGAACTCGCCCAGCGTCTTGAGGCCGAGCCGCTTGAGCAGGTCGGTCAGTTCGGGCCGTTCGAGCGCCTCGATCGGCTGCCCCCGGAGGAAGGCGGCCGTCTCGCCGGGCGGGATGACCCGGCCGGCGCGGGCCGCGAGCCCGGCCGCGAACACTCCCTCGGCGATGCCGACCTGGCTTTCCACCTCGCAGGCCTGGGCGACCTGCTCGACTATCCGCTCGGCCGCGGCCTCCTCCCCGCCGAAGTAGCGCGACGGCCCACGGGCGGCGATCGCGCACGCCCCCGGCCGGATCACCTCGACGCCGGCCGCAGTTTCTTCGACGGCCGCGACGACGGGTTCGAACGCGCGCGCGTCCCGGCCCGGATCGTGCTCGACCGCCTCGACCTGCGGGCATCTGCTCTGCGCTTCCCGCCGCCGGAGCCCCCGCCGTACGCCTTCCTGCCGCGCCGTCTCGGAACAGGCGACCACGCGGTTGCCGTGCAGCACGATGACCGGTTTCGCGGCCGGCACCCCCAGCACGATCTCGGCCGCGATAACCGGCCAGTCCGGGCACCAGAGCAGCATGGTCCGGGCGCCGACGGTCCCCGCCGCGGCCCGGCTGCCCGCCTCCGGCTTTCCCACGTCACATCACCGCCGTCGTCCGGCGGTCGTCCGGCTTCCCCCGGAAGGCCACCACCCGCCCGTCGCCGTCATCGTCCACATGCGAGGCAGCCGCCTGCTCTTCCTCAGCGCCAAACCGCCCGCCGCCGGAAATCTGTTCCTCTTCCACGCCGAGCGGGCCGCCGCCGGACATCTGTTCCCCCTCCACGCCGAGCGGGCCGCCACCGGGCGCCTGCGGGTGCTCGCCCGGTGTTTCTCCTGGCCGAAGCTCTGGGCCGGCGGGGCCGGGGCCTCCCGCCGTCCGATCGCTCCCGGTGCTTTTGTCCCCCTCGGCCGAGGGAACCAGGCACAGCTGGCCGGCTTCCCGGCCTCGCCGCCCTTCTTGACGAGGGGCGGCGGCGGCCGGAAAAGCAGGAGGAGATGGCGGGGCGGGCGAGGGAACGGCGGTGAGGAAACGCTTGGCCGGCCGGTCCACCGTGGGCTCGGGCTGGGACGAGGCCGGCGGCGGAGGCAACGGGCGGATCGTGATTCCCGGCATCCACATGGTGACCTCTTTGGGGCGGGCCGCGGCGCCCCGCCCCCGGGCCAGGACCCGCACTTCGCGACGGCGCAGACGGCCGTGACCGGCGTCGAGTCCTTCCCAGCGGGCTTCGAGAACACTCAGCGTGACGTCGGCGCCGGCCCAGTCGCCGTACGGAACCAGCACGCTCCCCCGCTGCCGGGCCCGCGCCACCAGCCGGGAGGCGATCGAGGCCGGAACACCACCCGGAACGGCCAGCACGATGACGTCCACACCGTCGATCAGCGCGGCGACGACGGTGGGCCATTCGGGCCCCGGGTCGGGCACCAGCGCAAGCCGGTCGAGGGCGATGCCACTCTCGGCGGCGGCTATCGCACCCAGCGAGGGCACCCCGACAACAGCACACCACGATCCCGTACGGGATGCCTCGGCCACCAACGCCAGCAGCAGCGAAGTCCCGCCCGCAGCCGTGGCCGACCGCCCCGCGGCCACGGCCACCGTGCTGCCCCGGCGCAGTCCGTGCCCCGGCAGCAACGAACTCAACTCCGGCGCAACCGGCAAGGTCCGATCAACACCGGAAGTCTCGGTCTCACCCGCCGCCCGAACCAGCTCAGCAAGGGCGGCCGCACCGCTGATCATGCGTCCCGCCATGTGGTGCCTCACTCTTGTTACCCAGCTCTTCCCGCCCGCCCCGCCGCGAGCCGGCCTACCGAAACCCCCTCCCAAGCCACCCACCGCCGCTTCCCGGCCGGTCGTCGCCCTGCGAATCTCAGTCCCGCTGAAACCGCGAAGCACCAGCCCTTCTTCGTGCCGCTCCCCCTACCCGGCGCCGCATTGCGTGCCCTGCGCCGCATGCCATGCCGTACCGCCCATGCCGTACCGCCCCCGTGCCGCGCCGCCCCGTGCGTGCCACCCCCGCGCCGTGCCGTGCCACCCCCGCGCCGTGCCGCTCCCGCGCCGTGCCGCTCCCGTGCCGTGCCGCACGCCGTCGGGTCGTGCTGCGTGCTGTGCCACACGCCGCCGTGCCGTGCCACACGCCCAGCTCCTTGGCTTCGCGGCGACAGCGCGTGAACCGCGACCGCCCACACCGCAACGGCATCTCCGCGCTCCACGCCCTGATCGACGCGTGCGCGGCCGCCGCCGGCGCCGGCGAACCCGGGCACGGCTGATCGGCGGCCCCCGGAGAAGGAGGTCGCCGAGCAGTGGGGAAGAACCGCCCGGAGAATCCGGGACAAAACTCGTCGGCCAAACTTCGGACCGGCGGGACAAGGCCTGAGATCAGGCCCCCGGCCAACGCCGGCGGGTCAGACGACCGAGGCGAACCGGATCAGACAACCGCCCCGGGCAGGACCGATCCGGCACCATCCCGGGCAGAACTGATCAGCCGCCGCCACGCGCAGAACCGACCCGACCGCCACCCCGGGCAGAGCTGACCCGACCGCCACCGGCAGAACTGGTCCGGCCACCGCCACGGGTAAGGCTGCCGACGAGGCTGGTCATGCGGCCAGTGGGGGCTGGTAGGTCAGGCCCAGGGAGGACTCGACCACGGCGACGAACTGTTCGGCGGCTCGCAGTAGGTCGTCGGCCTCGCGGGGAGTTACCACGCGTGGGATGCCGGCCTCGGCTGCGGCGCGCTTGGAGGCTCCGAGGGCGAAATAGTTGGCCCACTCGCCGAAGTCGGGGGCCACCATCACCAGGAGCGACCACACGCTGGTGACCTTGCTGCGCCGGCTGGCCGGCGCGGGACGGGCCCGGGCGGCGAGCACAGCCGCCGCGGCTCGCAGGGCGGCCAGGTGAGCGGTGGCGTAACGGATGCCGTCGGGCTGGGTGCGCGCGGCCTCCGCAAGCCCGTCGCGGGCGATGGTCAGCAACTGCGCGGGCGTGCGCTGAGGCAGCATGTGCGCCGGGACGGTGGGGGCATCGGCCCGGGCCGCCGCCGTCGGCGCATGCGCCAGGCCGGGCACGGTCAGCCCGGAGACGTCCACACCGGACGAGGCCCGGCGAGCAGAGACAGCCGGCGAATCGGGCGCGGCCACCTGACGCGGCCGCGCCGGGGCGGAGGGCTCACGACGAAGGCGCGCCGGCCCCGAGGGCTCCTGGTGGGCGGCGTCGGCCGGCGGCGCTTCGGGGGCGGACTGGCGGGGCACGACCCAGCCGAAAGCCGCCTGGCGGGCCATCACCGAACCGGAAGGCTCCTGAGAGGCCGGGGCCGCCGGGTTCGCACGAGATGACGGCGTGCCGGCGAAGGCCGACGGATCGATGAGCGCCGGGTGGGCTTCCGGCCGGCCGCCATGGGCCAGGTCGGGAGCCGGCCAAAGGCTTGGCGCCGTGTGGCTCGCCATGTGTTTCTCCTCGCGTGTCTCGCATCCGACGTGCCGGGTCGAACCGGAGCGCTGCGGAGGAAGGAGCAGCAGCCCCGTGGTGGTGACCGGCCGGGTGTGAAGCTTCCCCACACCACACCCGGCCGGACTTGCCGGCGGGTCCGTCGCCCGCCACCCGGGGGTCGGGGGGAGCGGACGACGGTCCTGCCTTGTCTGGAGGCCCGGACCCGCGAATGCCCGGAACCTCATGCGCGGCACTTCGCGGGCGCCGCACTGTGGGAGCCGCGCCGCGAAACACGGCTCCCGTCAGTCCGGATATTCGAGGCTCAGGCGTTCGAGGTATTCGAACATCCGTTCTAACTACAGAGAAGACTAGCACTGACGTACGACAAAAATGCAAGACGGCGTGAGGGAGCCCAGCCGGAAGAGTTCACACTGTGATGACGACCTTGGCCCGTACGTGCTCCGCCTCCATGTAACGGACGGCCTCGGGCACCTCGGCCAGCGGATATGTGCGGTCGATGACCGATCTGACCCGCCCCGCCTCGACGAGCTCACGCAGCCCGGCCAGCAGGGCGCGGCTCGGCGGCACCGACAGCACGATCATCCGCAGCCGGCTGAACCGGGCCGCCAGCTGGGCGCCGACGATCAGCTTCAGGGGCCCGACCAGCGCGGGCCGCCCGCTGAAGGTGCCGCCGCCGGAGAGCACGAGCGTCCCGCCGGGGGCCAGCACCCGCCGCAGATCCCGCAGCGACCGATTGCCCACCAGATCGAACACCAGGTCATAGGGGGTGACGGCCGCCGGCAGCGAGGTGAAGTCCTGCGTTTTGTAGTCGATCACCTCGTCGGCGCCCAGGGAGCTGACCAGGCCGGCGTTCCGGGTGCTGCAGACCGCGGTCACGTGGGCGCCCAGGGCCTTGGCTATCTGGACCGCGTACGTGCCCACGCCGCCGGAGGCGCCGTTGATCAGAACCCGGGCGCCGGGACGCACCCGGCCCACCTCGCGCAGGCCCATCAGGGCCGTGCTGCCGGCCAGGGGCAGGGCCGCGGCCTCGGCGAAGCTGATGCCGGCCGGCTTGAACTCGATCGTCCCGGCCGGGGCGCACACGGTGGAAGCGAACGCCCCGTGCGCGTCGCCCAGGTCGCCGAAGACCTCGTCGCCGGGCTGGAAGCGGTCGACCCCGGCGCCGACCGCCTCGACCGTGCCGGCGAAGTCCGTGCCCCGGATCCGGGTGCGCGGCCGCCGGACTCCCATCATCATGAGCCGGGCCAGATAGGGGTCGCCGCGCATCATGTGCCAGTCCCGCGCGTTGATCGAGGCCGCCCGCACCCGTACGAGGACCATCCCCGGCTCGCAGACCGGCGGCTCGACGTCCGCGAGCTCCATGACGCCGTACTTCTCTTGCACAATCGCCTTCATGACGTCGATCGTGGGCGTCACCGGGGGCGGATTCATCCCGCTGAAGGCCATCGGTCACCCGGCCGGAAGCAGGAGTCAGGCCCGGCCCGAAGTACGGCCCGTCTCGTACGCCCACATGGCGATCTCGACCCGGTTTCGCACCACCAGCTTGGCCATCAGGCTCGTCACGTGCGTCTTGACCGTGCTCAGGCTGATGTGCAGCTCGGTGGCGATCTCGGCGTTCGTGCGGCCCCGCGCCACCGCCCCCAGCACCTCTTCCTCACGGCCGGTGAGGGCGTCGATCGGCTGGGCCGGCGGTCCGGCCGGGCCGGTGCCGGCGAACGCCTTGAGCAGCCGGGTCGTGATGTTGGGGGCGATCAGGGCGTCCCCGCGGGCGGCGGCGTGGACGGCCTGGCTCAGCAGATCGGTTCCCGCGTCCTTGAGCAGGAAGCCGCGAGCGCCCGCGCGCAGGGCCGAGTAGACGTATTCGTCGAGGTCGAACGTGGTGATGACGACGACCGCGAGGGGGTCGGTGACCGCGGGCCCGGCCAGGCGGCGGGTGGCCTCGATGCCGTCCATGCCGGGCATGCGGATGTCGAACAGGCACACGTCGGGCCGCAGCCGCTGGGCCAGTTCGACGGCCCGTCGCCCGTCGGGGGCCTCGCCCACCACCTGGATGTCGGGCTCGGCGTTGAGGATCATGGTGAGGCCGGTACGCACGATCTCCTGATCGTCGGCGACGACCACCCGGATGCTGTCGTCCATCTAGGCGGCCGCTCCCGTCCGGGGCAGCGCGGCGGTGACCGTCCAGCCGCGGCCGGGCGCGGGACCGGCCTCGCAGGTGCCGCCGAGCAGGCCCGCGCGTTCGCTCATGCCGGCCAGGCCGAATCCCGGGGATCCGCCCGCGTGCGTGCCCAGGCCGTCGTCGCTGACCCGCAGGCGCACGAAGCCGTCGTCGGCGGTCACCCGCACCTCGATGCGGGTGGCCTGCCGGGCGTGCCGCCGCGCGTTGGTCACCGATTCCTGCGCGAGGCGGTAGATGGCCGTGCCGACCGTGGCCGGTATTTCGCCCAGGTCGCCGGTCAGCTCGACCTCGACGACCGGGCCGGACGGCGGCCGCCCGGCCAGACGGGCCACCTCGGGCAGGCCGGGGCTGGGCTCGAGATCGGCGTCCTGGGCGTGACGCAGGGCGCGCACCATCGTGCGCATCTCGGCCAGGGCGCTGCGGGCCTCGGTCTCGATCAGGCGTAGCGCGTCGACCGCGGCCTCGGGCTGCCGCTGCGCCACGGCGATGCCGGCCTGGGCGCGGATCGCCATCGCCGAGACGTGGTGGGCCACGGTGTCGTGCAGGTCGCGGGCGAGCCGTTCGCGTTCGCGCAGTTTGGCCTCGCCGAGCCGGCGCTCGAGCAGCCGGGCGCGATAGCGAAACGTGGTGGCCAGGGCGAACGCGGCGATCATGGCGACGAAGCCGAGGAGCATGTCGGCCGCGGTGATCTCGCCGAGGGCAGCCGAAACCGCGATCTTGGCCAGGATGAGCGCGCCGCCGATCACCGATTCGCGTCCGGAACCCCAGCGGAACAACGCGTACGGCAGGAGAAGCAGATAGGCGAGCGAGCCGTTCTCCGGTTGTGGCAGCCAGACGAAGCACGTCACGAACGCGATCACGACCACCGGCAGGGGGTGGGTGCGCCGCCAGAGCACGGTCGGGGCCAGCAGCAGCCCCAGGACCAGGCCGGGATAGGCCCGCGTCAGGAGTCCTTCGAGGACGGTGGCCACGACGATGACACCCAGGAGCACCCAGTCGCGGCGGACGCGGACGGGCGCACCGGGGAACCGGGGTTCCCGCCACACCGAACGGAGAAGCTCGTGCACGCCCCGATCGTACGAAGGATGCGGCCGATCCGGACCGGCCTAAAGTACTAGCTTCTCGAAGGCGAGCTGGTTGTACTGCGAGGAGTCGTAGGGCGGGATCTCGCGGTAGCCGCCGCGGCGGTAGAGGGCGATCGCCTCGGTCAGCGCGGAATGGGTGCCCAGCCGGATGATCGTGATCCCGTGGGCGGCCGCGTCCCGTTCGAGCGCGTTCAGCAGGCGCGCGCCCAGGCCGTAGCCGCGGGCGGCGGGGCTGACCCAGAGGTGACGGATCTCGGCGAAGGCGCCCGACCGGATCCACAGCCCGCAGCCGACCGGCTCGTCGTCCTCGCGGGCCAGCAGGAACGTGCCGTCCCGGAGCGTCCCGGGCGTGGTCAGGGCGGCCCGGTCGTAGCCCTCGGGAAAGCGGAGAGCCAGTTCCGAGGCGTACGCGGAAAGGCAGCTCCGGGCTTCGGGGTCGTCGTCGGGCACCGCCTCGAAAGTGACCGCGGCCAGGCGCAGCAGCCGCCGGATCCGGTCCTGGGCCTCGACCAGCCGGTCGCGCTGTTCCGGGGTCAGCGGCTCGAGCAGCGCGGCCACGCTGTCCCGCGAGCGCGCCTCCAGATCGTCGCGCTCGCGCCGCCCGGCCGCGGTCAGGGTGGCGATGCGCCCGCGGCCGTCGGCGGGATCCGGCCCGACCTCGACGAGCCCCTGACCGGAGAGCGACCGCAGCAGCCGGCTCAGATAGCCCGAGTCGAGCCCGAGCCGGATGCGCAGCTCGCGCAGGCCGGCGCCGGCGCCGATCTCGAACAGCAGGCGCGCCTCGCCGAGCGGCCGCCCCTGACCCAGGTAATGATCGTGGAGGACGCCGAGGCGTTGCGTGTAGTACCGATTGAAGTCCCGCACCAACTCGATCTGATCCACAATCTCTGACCTTAGTCAGATAAATGGAGGACCGCATGCCCCGGACCGTGGTGATCACCGGCGCGAGCTCCGGAGTCGGCCTGGCCGCCGCCGAACAGCTCGCGGCGGCCGGAGACGACGTCGTGCTGGTCGGCCGGACGCCCGCACGCCTGGAGGCGGCCGCCCGCAAGGTCAGAAACGCCCAGGTCTACCGGGCCGACTTCGAAGACCTGGATCAGGTACGCGACCTGGCCGCCAAGCTGCGGGAGGCGTACCCGAAGATCGACGTCCTGGCCAACAACGCGGGCGGCATGGTCGGGTCCTACCGCCGTACGAAGGACGGCTTCGAGGCCACGATCCAGGGCAACCACCTGGCCCCGTTCCTGCTCACGCACCTGCTGCGTGACCGGCTGACCGGCGGCGTGGTGATCGGCACGGCCTCGCGGGCGCACATGCGCGGCTTTCCCGACCCGGACAACCTCGCGGGCGACCCGGCCCGCTGGAGCTCGTTCCCGCAGTACGGCGCGGCCAAGGCGGCCAACATCCTGTTCGCGGCCGAGGCCGCCCGGCGGTGGCCCGAGATCACCAGCGTCTCGTTCCACCCCGGGGTCGTGCGCACCAACTTCGGGGCGGGCCAGGTCACCCGGTTCTTCTACAAGTACGCGCCGTTCCTGGTCACGCCGGAGAAGGCCGGGGCGCTGCTGGTCTGGCTGGCGAACAACGACCATCTGGTCAACGGCGCCTACTACGTCGGGCACGAGGTCCGGACGCCGGCCCGGCACGCGAACGACCCGGCCCTGGCCGCGCGGCTCTGGGAGGCCAGCGCCGCGGCCACCGGCGTACGGGAATAACGGAAAACCGGGAAACCGAGGGGTTGTTCACCTGCCCCTGCCGCCGGGGCCTGCGGAAACGTACGGTCTCGGCTCGTGCGGAAGTCCGCGGTGCTCTCCCTGCTCATCGTCACGGCAATGTGGACGATGGGCCGGGACGACGCGCCGTCCGGACCGGCCGCTTGGGGACGACTGGCCGCCCTGTGGTCGGCTGACCTGCTGCTTCTCCAAGTCGTGCTGATGGCCCGCATCCCGTGGATCGAGCGGGCGTACGGGCAGGACACGCTGGCCCGATGGCACCGGTGGACCGGCTTCGCCTCGTTCCAGTTGCTGCTCGCCCACGTCGTTCTGGCCGTCATCGCGTACGGGGAAAGAAAGCCCTGGCCGCGGCTGACGACCGAACCCGGAATGCTCTACGCCCTCGCCGCGCTGGTCGCGCTGATTCTGGTCGTCGTCACGTCGGCGCGTGTCGTACGCAGGCGCATGCGCTACGAGTCGTGGCATCTTCTGCACCTGTACGCCTACCTGGGCGTCGGGCTGGCCCTGCCGCACATGCTGTGGCTCGGCAGCGACTTCCGGTCGCCGCTCGCCCGCGCGTACTGGTGGAGCCTCTACGTGCTGGCCGCGGGTTCGGTGCTGGTGTTCCGGCTCGGGCTGCCGGTGTGGCGCACGCTGCGGCACCGGCTCACCGTCGATCACGTCGACCCCGAGGCGCCCGGCCTGGTGTCGGTCTATCTGAGCGGGCGGCGTCTCGACCGGCTTCCCGTACGGGCCGGTCAGTTCTTCGTCTGGCGTTTCCTGGACGGCCCGGGGGCGCTGCGCGGCAACCCGTTCTCGCTGTCCGGCCCGCCGCGCAGCGACGCCCTGCGGATCACGGTCAAGGTGGTCGGCGACGGCAGCTCGCGGGTGGCGGCGCTGCGGCCGGGCACGCGGGTGCTGATCGAGGGCCCGTACGGGCGGATGACCGCGGCCACCTACGCCGGCGGCCCGGTGACCATGCTGGCCTGCGGGGTCGGGGTGACGCCGCTGCTGGCGTTGCTCTGGGACCTCCCGTACGCCCGAGGGACGGCCACCCTCGTCTATCGCACCCGGCATCCGCACGAGGTGGCCTTCCTGGGCGAGCTCGAATGGCTGGCCGAGCATCGCGGGGTGCGGCTGGTGCCGCTGGTCGGGCCGCGCGCCGAGGCCGGGTCGTGGCTGCCCGCCGAGTACGCGGACTACGACGACGCCGGGGCGCTGCGGTCGCTGGCCCCCGACATCGCCGGCCACGACGTGTACGTCTGCGGGCCGGACGCCTGGGCCGCGTCGGTGTTCCGGGCCGCCCGCGCGGCCGGCGTACCCCCGGCCCGCCTGCACCGGGAACGTTTCGGGTGGTGAGAATGGGTGACATGAGGGAACACCCCAATGTCATCGCCGTCCAGGACGCCCTGGACGCCGCGGGCGCGCACACCGCCGACGACGCGCCGTCCCAGGTGATCATCCTGGACGCGGCCGCGCACACCGCGGCGGCCGCGGCCGAAGCCCTGTGCATCGAGGCCGGCCAGATCGCCAACTCGCTGATCTTCGACGCCGACGGGGAGCCGCTGCTCGTGCTCACCTCGGGCGCCCACCGGGTCGACACGGCCAAGGTCGCGGCCTCGCTGGGCCTGGCGAAGCTCAAGCGGGCCACGCCCGAGTTCGTCCGCGAGCACACCGGGCAGGCGATCGGCGGGGTGGCGCCGCTGGGGCACCCCAAGCCCGTACGGACCCTGGTCGACACGGCTCTGGAGCAGTACCGCGACGTCTGGGCGGCGGGCGGCGTGCCGCAGGCGGTCTTTCCGATCACGCACGCCGAACTGGTCCGCGTCACCGACGGCACCCCGGCCGACGTCGCCTGATGCCGGTCACCCTGCACGTCTGGCGGGTGCCGCGGCGGCTGGTCGGAGCGGCGATGTTCCGGATCGCTTTCCCGGGCGTACGGAATGTGCCGTTTGCGAAGTTCGTGGGGACATCCCGAGGGTTCCTGCCGCGCGACGCGGATCTGACCCGGTACGCGGCGGTGATCGTGAGCCCGGAGCCGGTCGCCGTGCCCAAATGGGACAAACTGGCGGTCGCGTCGGCCCGGGTGGAACTCGAGCCGCTGCTCAGCCGGGGGTCCTGGTCGGGCCAGGAGCCGTTCACGGTCCGGCCAACGGAGCCGGCCCCCGACGGCATGGTGCTGGCGCTGACCCGGGCCCGGCTGCGGCCCACGAAGATGCGGACGTTCTATCGCGCCGTGCCGGCCGTTCTCCCCGAAGTCGATCAGGCGCCCGGCCTGCTGGCCCGCTTCGGCATCGGCGAGGCGCCGATCGGCTTCCAGGGCACCATCAGCCTGTGGCGCAATGCGGCGGACCTGGCCCGATTCGCGTACCGTCAGCCGGAGCATCGGGCGGTGATCGCGCGGACACCGGCCGATCGGTGGTATGCCGAGGAGCTTTTCGCCCGATTCGCGGTGCGGGAGATCAGCGGCGACCGGGCGGTGCTCGGGTGGGTGGCTGGGGACCAGAGGGGCGTGACTCGACGATGAGGCTCGTGGCGTGGCAGCCGGACGATCTGCTGCGGCGGCTGGACGACGTGGTGAGCGTCTACGGCGAGGCCATGGGCTATCGCCAGGAGCTGTTGCAGACCCGCCGCGGTTACATCGGCGCCCACGTGCGCCGGCCCGGCTTCCGGGCGGTCGCCACCCTGACCACCGACGGGCGGCTCGCCGGTTTCGGCTACGGCTACACCTCCGGCACCGGCCAGTGGTGGCACGACCAGGTGCGTTCGAGCCTGCCCGACACCGAGCGGCTGCGCTGGCTGTCGCACTGCTTCGAGGTCGTCGAGTTGCACGTACGCCCGGCCGCGCAGGGCCACGGCGTCGGCGCCCGGCAGCTGCGCGCACTGCTGGCGATGGCCGACGGCGAGACCGTGCTGCTCTCCACCCCCGAGGCCGACGAGCAGAAGTCCCGGGCCTGGCGTCTCTACCGCCGGTTCGGCTTCACCGACGTGCTGCGCCAGTTCATGTTCCCCGGCGACGAGCGCGCATTCGCGATCCTCGGCCGCGACCTGCCGCTCGTGGAGCGCCCGGCCGAGGATGCCCCCGGCATTGTCGGTCTCTAGAGCCACGCCCTGGGCCCTGCTCGGGGCACTGATCCTCGCCCAGATCTGCTACCCGCTGACCTCCGGCGACACCCGGGCCGCGTTCACCGTCGCCACCGTCGTGCTCGGCTACCTGCTCTCGGTCTCGCACGCGTGGCTCACCCGCGGCCCCCGAGCCGCGCTCGCCCTGGTCGGCACGGCCACCGCCGGCGGTTTCGCGGTCGAGGCGCTGGGCGTGGCCACGAGCTTTCCGTTCGGCACGTACGACTACTCGGGCCAGCTCGGCCCCAAGGTGCTCGGCGTCCCGCTGATCATCCCGCTCGCCTGGACGTGGATGGCCTGGCCGGCCTGGGTGGCCGCGCAACGGCTGCCGGTCGCCCGCTGGGCGCGCGTCGTCGTGGCCGGCTGCGGGCTGGCCGCCTGGGATCTCTTCCTGGACCCGCAGATGGTGGCGGAGGGGTATTGGCGGTGGGAGTCCCCTACCCCCGCGCTGCCCGGAGTGCCCGGCATTCCGATCAGCAACTATCTGGGCTGGTTGGGCTTCGCCCTGATCCTGATGACGATCCTCGATCATCTGATCCGCCGAATCGCTGCTTCCAAGATCGCCGTCCGGCCATCCCTAACCCCCACCCGCCCTGGGGAGAAGGAAGCAGACTCTATCTCTTGTCAAGCGGGAAGCACGGAGTTATCCACAGGCAGCGACGTGCCCATCATCGCGCTCTGGATCTGGACGTACGCTTCCTCCGTGCTCGCCCACGCCGTCTTCCTCGACCTGCCCGCCTCGGCGGCCTGGGGTGGCGTGCTGATGGGCGCGGCCGTGCTCCCGCTCCTGCTTCAGCTGCGGCGAGGGCCGCTCCTGGCCCTCCTTCGACGACGGCCGCTGCCCCAGCCGCGGCGACGGCTATGAAGCGGCGACGGCTATGAAGCGGCGACAACCATGAAGTGGCTGGCGCTGCTGCCCTGGGTGGCCCTGACCGCGCACACCGTCGCCAACGCCTTCCTGCTGCGCCGCCTGCCCCGCGAGCCGGCCGTCAGCGAACGGGTCGCGGTGCTTCTGCCGGTGCGCGACGAGGCCGATCGGGTCGGGCCCTGCCTGGAGTCGTTGCTCGCGCAGCGGGGCGTACCGGAGCTCACGATCTATGTGCTCGATGACGGATCGACGGATGGCACCGCCGAGGTCGTCCGGGCTCTCGCCGGGGACAAGGTCGTGCTCCTCACCGGGGAACCGCTGCCGCCGGGCTGGCTGGGCAAGCCGCACGCCTGCGACCAGCTCGCCCGGGCCGCTTCCGGGGCCACCGTGCTGTCCTATGTCGACGCCGACGTCGTGCTGCACCCGGAGGCGATCGCCTCGGCCGTCACCGAGATGCGGCGCCTCGACGCGGGCCTGCTCTCGCCCTATCCGAAGATCACCGGCGCCGGACGCCTCGTGCAGCCTCTCCTGCAGTGGTCGTGGCTGACCTTCCTTCCCCTGCGCGCGATGGAACGCTCGCCCCGCCCGTCGCTGGCCGCGGCCGGTGGCCAGTGGCTGGTGATCGACGCGGCGGCGTACCGGAAGGCGGGGGGCCACGCGGCCGTGCGCGCCGAGATCCTCGAGGACATCGCCCTGGCCCGCGCGATCAAACGCACCGGCGGGCGGATAGCGCTGGCCGACGGCTCCCCCATGGCCACCTGCCGCATGTACGACTCGTGGCGCGAGCTCACCGCCGGTTACACCAAGTCGCTCTGGGCGTCCTTCGGCTCGTCGTCCGGCGCGGGCGCCGTCGTGGTCCTTCTGCTTTTCCTGTACGCCGTCCCACCGCTGACAGCCGCAGCGTTCGCCGCGGCCGGGGAGTTCGAGTGGGCCGGTGTCGCCCTTGTCGCGTACGGGCTCGGTGTCCTGGGCCGGGTGGTGGCCGCGACCGCGACGGGTGGGCGCGCGTGGCCGGACGCCCTGGCCCACCCGATCTCGGTCGCGCTGTTCGCGTGGCTGGTCACCCGTTCGTTCCGGCTGCGCCGCCGCGGAGCCCTGACCTGGCGCGGGAGGCCGGTATGACCAGGCAGTCACCGGGCAGGGCCCGACCGGCGACCAGCACCCGACCAGCAGTCGGCGGGTGGCCGGCATGAGCAGGATCGTGGTGATCGGGGCCGGGGTCGGCGGGCTGACGGCGGCCGTGCGGCTGGCCCGTGCGGGGCACTCGGTGACGGTGTTCGAGCGATCCGGCCAGCTGGGCGGGAAGCTCGGGGTCTACGAGCGGGACGGCTTCCGGTTCGACACCGGGCCCAGCCTGCTGACGTTGCCGCAGGTGTTCACGGAGGCCGCGCTCGAGCTGGTGCCGCTCGATCCGGTGGTGCGGCATGTCTTTCCGGACGGCACGGTGCTCGACTCGTCGCCGGTGCACGCCGAGTTTCTCGAACGCATCGGGGACGCGCTGGGGCTGGAGGCGGCCCAGGACTGGGATCGGTTCTGGCGTCGGGCCCGGCGCATCTGGGACGCGTCGTGGCGGTCGGTGCTGCGGGAACCGGTCACACCGGCATCGCTGGCGGCATTGTCGTGGCGGGTCGGCGATCTGGCCGCGATCGCCCCGGGCCGCACGTTGCGTTCGCTGGGACGGCACTATCTTCGCGACCCCCGGCTGCGGATGATGCTCGACCGGTATGCGACCTACACCGGCGCCGACCCGCGGCGGGCGCCGGCCGCGCTGGCCGCGGTGCCGTACGCCGAGCTGGCCTTCGGGGGCTGGTATGTGCCGGGTGGACTGGGCACGCTGGCGACCGTGCTGGCCCGGGGCTGCGCCGAGACCGGGGTCCGGATCGTGCTCGACGCCCCGGTCGAGCGGATCGAGACTTCGCAGGGGCGGGTCACCGGCGTACGGCTGGGGGACGGTTCTCTCGTGCCGGCCGACGAGGTGGTGTCGAATGTGGACGCGCTCACGGTCTATCGCGACCTGCTGCCCGAGCCGCGGCGGCTGACCGGGCTCACCGACCGCAGCCTGGCCGGGTTCGTGCTGCTGCTCGGCGTGCGCGGTGAGACCCCGGCGCTGGCCCACCACACGGTGTTCTTTCCGTCCTACTACGACGCGGAGTTCGACGCGATCTTCGGCTCGGCCTCGCGGCGGGCGCGACCGGCCGCCGACCCGACCGTGTTCGTCACCCGGGCCGTCGACCCGGCGGTGCGGCCGGACGGTTGTGAGGCATGGTTCGTGCTGGTCAACGCGCCGCGGCACGGCAACGGGTGGCGGGCCGTGGACTGGCGGCGGGAGGGGCTGGCCGAGGCGTACGGGGATCTGGTTCTCGACGTGCTGGCCCGGCGCGGTCTCGACGTGCGCGATCGGCTGGTCCTGCGGGAGACGCGCACGCCCGCCGACCTGGCCGCGGCCACGGGGGCGCCCGGCGGCGCCATCTACGGCACGGCCGGCGGGCTGATGCGGCCGGTCAACCACGGTCCGGTCGCGGGACTGCACCTGGTCGGCGGCTCGGTGCACCCCGGCGGCGGCCTGCCGATGGTCACGCTGTCGGCCCAGATGGTCGCCGACCGGATCGGCCCCGCCTGAGCCGACGGGCTGGGCACAGCCGGCCGCGGGCCGGCACAGCCAGCCGCGGGCCGGGCACAGCCGGGCCGGGCCGGGCACAGCCGGGCCGGGCACAGCCGGGCCGGGCACAGCCGGGCCGGGCCGGGCACAGCCGGGCCGGGCCGGGCACAGCCGGGCCGGGCACAGCCGGGCCGGGCCCGGGGTCAGCGGGGGGCGTGGGCGGCGAGGAAGGCCTTGGCGATGGCCGAGGACAGGTCGGCCGGGTTGGTGGCTGGGAAGGCCTTGCCGCCGGTGGTGGCCGACATGTCGTTGAGCGCCTTCATGTCGGCGTCGGGACCGTAGCCGACGGCGATGATCGGGACCGGGCGGCTCGGGTCCTGTTCGCCGGCCAGCTTGGTCATGAACTGGGCCTGCGTCATCTTGAACGTGGACTCGCCGTCCTTGCCGTCGGTCAGCACCACGACCAGCGTCACCGTGCCGGGCGCGACCTTGTCCCGCATCTCGGCGACGCCGTCGAGCACGCTTTGATAGAGCGGGGTGCCCGAGTTGTCGGCCGCACGATATTTGTCCATGGCCTTGACCAGGGCGTCCCGGCGTGTGCCGCCGTCGAGCTCCTCGGTGATCGGCCCGAACGGCACGATCTCCTGGTGGGCGGGGCTGGTCGGGCTGGGCTGGCCGAAATACCACATGCCGACCGTGGTGTCCTCGGCGAACAGCTCGGCGGCGAACCGGCCGGACTCGCGGAGCAGCGCGGCGCGGGTGATCGTACGGCCGCCGGGCGCCTTGATCTTCTGGTTCATCGAGCCGGACGCGTCGATCAACAGCAGCACCTGGGTGGCGAGCGACTTGTATTCGCTCCACATCGCGGCCGGGGCGAGCAGGTTGCCGGGCTGGGGCGGCAGGGGCAGCGCGTTGGGCGTGGGGCCCGGACGGAACCCGGCCTGGGTGAGCGACGACGGGGTGATCGCGGCTCGCAGCTTCGCGGTCAGCTCGGTGTCCTGATTGTTCTTGGCCACCGCGAACGGGTAGTCGGCCTGGACCAGGCCGTCGGCCGGGTAGGCGCCCTCGAGCTGCACGGTGTGCTTGCCCCGCTGGTAGACCTTGAGCTGCTGCTCGACGATCGGGAAGACGCCGACGTCGTAGACCACGCTGTTGGTGTTCCACTGCTCGGCCACCTTGGCCAGCAGTGTGGACGGGTCGGCCGAGGCGTCCCGCAGCCGGCTGCGCAGGGTCAGCGCGCGCAGCTGGGCGATGCCGCTGTCGGGCGTGGTGCGGGACATGGCCGCGTTGACGCCGTAGACCGAGAGCAGGCCGACCGTGCTGGCCTGGGCGTCCGGCATGGTCACCGAGACGACCTTGCCGGTGGCGACGGCCGCGGTGAGCTGGGCCCACGAGGTGCGGCCACCCTGGCCGAGCCGGTCGGCGACGGAAGCGGGGGCGGCCAGCATGATCGGCGAGTACGCCATCGGGTTGCCCTGGGCGGTGAACGCGGCGCCGCCGGCGTTGGCGATGCCGAGCCAGGCGCTGCTGGACGGGATCCAGATGTCGGGCTTGGCCGCGGTGGCGACGGTGTAGCCGGGTTCCTCGGCGACGACCTCGATCGGGTCGCACGGGTTGGCCGGGTCGTCGTCGAGCGTCTTGGCTCCGGCCCGCACGGCCGGGGCGATCTCGGGCGCGGCCACCACGCGCAGTTTGACGCCCGGACAGGCGGGCGCGGTCGACGGCTTGAGCGGGAGCGAGGTGTTCGTGGTCGGGGACGGATCCCGCGTGTACATCCACCAGGTGGTGCCGCCCGCGACGGCGACCAGCAGCAGGACGATTGCGGCGGCCAGCAGCACCCGCCCGGGGCCGCCACCGGGGGGACCGTGGTGGGTCACAGGCTCGTCCATCGGCGACTGATTGCGTCCCGTCAGATCCGACATCGCACCCACCTCTCCCTCGACTCCGACGCGCCCGGCGACCCGTCCGGCCTCTCCGGCGTGGATCGCAACATCGAGCGGTCTCGCTTCAACGTGAGCGAATAGTAATCACATCTCGCCCGCCGACAACCGTCCGCCCCCTATTGGCACATTGCCGACAGACACACCGGCGCCCATCACCTACCCTGCGGCCGGGCGATCGCGACCACGATCATTTCCCCATCTTCACCTGTGCCAACAGGCTCCCGGGCCCACCCGCCGTAGACCCGGTCGACGTCGAATCCGGCGGCCTCGACAGTTGTCCTGATCTCATTTTCGGAACGGAAACGCAACGTGGCCGTGCTCGTCAACTCGTCACCCTCCGTAAACAGGTAGTGCAGAGTGAAGCCGACCACCCCGTTATCCAGGGAATTTACCTCCGTCCATGTCTCGACCTGATCGCCGTCGGGCATGACGACGGTCCGACGTGAGTCGACGGGGTTCCACCGCTCCCAGCGACGATCGTCCGGATCGCGGCTGTCGAAGATCAACCGGCCGCCGTCGACCAGGGACCGGCGCAGCGCCCGCAAGGTCGACAACCACTGCTCGTCACTGACGAGGAACTGCGCGACGTGACTTGTGAGTAACACCGCATCGAACGCCCGGGCCGGCAGCACTTCGGCCGAGCCCTCGATCCACTGCACCTGGCCGGCGCCGGGCTTGCGGCGGGCGGCGTCGAGCGACGCGCGTGCCGGGTCGACCCCGGTGACCTCGTGACCGGCCTTCGCCATGGCGATCGCGAGGCGACCGGTGCCGCAGCCGAAGTCCAGCACGCGGGGCGCGTGGTGCTCGGCCAGCAACGCCATGAACAGGTCGTCGTCGAAGCCCCACACGAATTCCGCGTCGTAGACCTCGACGAGGCGCGGATCCTCGAACTCACCATGGTGCACAGCGATGATGCTAAGTCCGATTTCCGGTACGCAGCTGCACACGGCTTCTCAGTAGTCTCGGCCCATGGAGTGGCTGGCACCGGAGAGATACGCGGCGGAGCTCGAGGCGGAGGCCGGCCGGCTGGGTCACCGCCTGATCGGGCTGGCGGCCGGTTCGATCGTGCCCACCTGTCCCGCGTGGACGGTTCGTGACCTGGTCACCCACGTCGGGACGGGTCACCGCTACGCCATCGGGGTCGTCGCGTCGGGCCGGATCGCGGAGTATCGGCTGGTCGAGGCGCCGTCCGAGCCCGACGCCTGGACGCGGTGGCTGCTGGACGGGGCCCGCGAGCTGAACGCGGCCGTGCGCGAGCGGGGCTTCGGCGAACAGGTGTGGACCTGGCACCCGAGGCATCAGACGGCCGGTTTCTGGCTGCGGCGCATGGTGCACGACCTGGTGGTCCACCGTTTCGACGCCGGGGCGGCCGCGTCCACCGGGAACGCCGCCCCGGATGACGCCCTGGCGCCCGATCTGGCCGCGGACGGGGTCGCCGACCTGCTGCTGTGCTTCGAGACGTTCGAGGGGCTGGCCGGGAACGGCGAGGCCCTGCAGTTCCGCGCCACCGACATACCGCGAAGTTGGCACGTCACGTTGACGAGCGGCGGCATCGAGTGGACCGACGGCGACCGGCCGGCCGATGTCACGGTCGCGGCGCCGGTGCTGACCCTGCTGCTGGCGCTCAACCGGAGGCCCGCCCCGGTGACGGTCGAGGGCGACGCCGGCCTGTGGGAACGGTGGCGGACCGGCTCGCGGTTTTGAGGGCCCCTCGGGAGTTTGTGGCGCCCGGCGAGGCGTACGGGATCAAAGGTTCAAAGAGGACGCACGCCCAGGGGAAGCTCCTGGGTGGCGACGTGGTGGAGCAGGGTGGCCCGCAGGGCCTGGGCGGCGTGCGGAAGCACCGAGCGCTTGCGGTGGGCCAGGGCGATGGTGCGGCGCATGCCGGGCGGGGCGAGCGGGGTGGCGCGCAGCAGGGGCCGGTTGGCCAGCACCATGCTGGGCACGAGGGCGACGCCCAGGCCGGCCTCGACGAAGGCCAGCACCGCGTCCATCTCGCCTCCCTCGACGGCGAACTTCGGGGTGAAGCCGGCTTTCTGGCAGGCCTCGAGAGTGACGCCGCGGATGTCGTAGCCGGCCCGGAACATGACCAGCGGCGTGTGCTCGAGCTCGGCCAGGGCGATCTGCGGGTTGGTGGTGGGCGGCGGGCCGTCGGCGACCGAGGCCACGACCAGGCTTTCGCGCAGCACGGGGGCGGCGCTCAGCGCGTCGTCGATGCCCTCCTCGGGCTGCACGATCAGGGCCAGGTCGAGCGTGTGGGCCAGCAGGTTCTCGATCAGGTCCTGCGAGCCGCCCTCGTTGACGTAGAGCTGGATCTCGGGGTGGGCCGCCCGGAAGGTGCGCAGCACCTCGGGCACGAGCGACGAGCAGAGGCTCGGGGTCGCGCCCAGCCGCACCTCGCCGCGGCGCAGGCCGACGATGTCGGAGACCGCCTCGCGGGCCGCGTCGGCGTCGGCCACCATGCGCTGGGCGAGCGGAAGCAGCGTCTGGCCCGCGGCCGTCAGCGTCACGCCGCCGCGGATCCGCTCGAACAGAGGCGCCCCGAGCGTGTCTTCCAGCGTGTGAATTTGCTTACTGAGAGTCGGTTGCGAGACGCCCAGAATGTCAGCTGCTTGGGTGAAATGCCGGGTTCGTTCGACTGCCAGGAAGTAGCGAAGTTGCTGCAGCTGCACTTTGATAGCTTATCTCTATGATGACTGGGTCGATCATGCATTAGACGAATCGCACACAGCTTTCTACCGTCCAAGGGGTGGCGGTAGATACTTCGACCCGGAAGTCGGCGGCGGCTGCGTCCGCTCCGGGCAAACTCAGCCGGCGGCGCTCCTCGGTCGCCCTCAAGATCTTTATGGCGGTGACCGGCTTCCTGCTGGTCGGCTTCCTCTATGTGCACATGATCGGCAACCTGAAGATCTTCTTCGGCGCCGAGACCTTTGATCACTACGCGCACTGGCTGCGGTCCATCGGCACCCCGCTGCTCCCGGACGGCTGGTACCTCTGGATCCAGCGCTTCGTGCTGACCGTGGCGGTGATCGGGCACATCGTGGCCGCGGTGATCCTGACCCGCCGGGCCCGGCAGGCGCGACCGGTCAAGTACGCGCACCGGCCGAAGGTGCAGGGCAGCTACGCGGCGCGCACGATGCGCTGGGGCGGCGTCATCATCCTGCTCTTCGTGATCTACCACATCCTCGACCTGACCACGCTCACGCTGAACCCGCACGGCGTCACCGGCGAGGTGTACCGCAACGTGGCCGAGGACTTCGCGCCGTCCCGCTGGTACGTGACGCTGTTCTACACGCTGTCGATCGTGGCGGTCGGCTTCCACCTGCGGCACGGCCTGTGGAGCGCCGTGCGCACGCTGGGTCTGCAGAGCCCGCGCGGCGAGTTCTATGCCCGGGCGACGGCTCTGGTGCTGTCGGTGGTGCTGGTCGTCGGCTACCTCTCGGTGCCGTTCGCGGTTCTCGTCGGATTGGTGGACTGACATGTCGGACTTCTGGAACGACGGCGACCCGATCGCCGACACCGCGGCGCCCGAGGGGCCGATCGAGACCCGCTGGGAACGCCGCAAGTTCAACGCCAAGCTGGTCAACCCGGCCAACCGCCGCAAGCTGACGGTGATCGTCGTGGGCACCGGCCTGGCCGGCGGTTCCGCGGCGGCGACGCTGGCCGAGGCCGGCTATCACGTCAAGTCGTACTGCTATCAGGACAGCCCGCGGCGCGCGCACTCGATCGCCGCGCAGGGTGGCATCAACGCCGCCAAGAACTACCGCAACGACGGCGACTCGATCTACCGCCTGTTCTACGACACCGTCAAGGGCGGCGACTTCCGGGCCCGCGAGTCCAACGTCTACCGGCTGGCCACGGTCTCGGTGAACATCATCGACCAGTGCGTCGCGCAGGGTGTGCCGTTCGCCCGCGAGTACGGCGGCCTGCTCGACAACCGCTCGTTCGGCGGCACCCAGGTGTCCCGTACGTTCTATGCCCGCGGCCAAACCGGTCAGCAGCTGCTGCTCGGCGCCTACCAGGCCATGGAGCGCCAGATCGGCCTGGGCAACATCGAGATGAACTCGCGGCACGAGATGCTCGAGCTGATCGTCGTCGAGGGCAAGGCCCGCGGCATCGTCGTCCGCGACATGATCACCGGCGAGATCACCACCGAGATGGCCGACGCCGTCGTGCTCGCCTCGGGCGGCTACGGCAACGTCTTCTTCCTCTCCACCAACGCCATGGGCTGCAACGTCACGGCGTCGTGGCGGGCGCACCGCAAGGGCGCGCTGTTCGCGAACCCGTGCTACACGCAGATCCACCCGACGTGCATCCCCGAGTCGGGCACGCACCAGAGCAAGCTCACGCTGATGAGCGAGTCGCTGCGCAACGACGGCCGGGTGTGGGTGCCCAAGCGGGCCGAGGACTGCCAGAAGCCGGCCGCGGACGTCGCCGAGGAGGACCGCGACTACTACCTGGAGCGGATCTACCCCTCGTTCGGCAACTTGGTCCCGCGGGACATCGCGTCGCGTGCGGCCAAGAACGTCTGCGACGAGGGCCGCGGTGTGGGCCCGGGCGGCCTGGGCGTCTACCTGGACTTTGCGGACGCGATCAAGCGGCTGGGCAAGAAGGCCGTGGAGGCCAAGTACGGCAACCTGTTCGAGATGTACCAGCGGATCACGGGCGAGGACCCGTACGAGGTGCCGATGCGCATCTATCCCGCGGTGCACTACACGATGGGTGGCCTCTGGGTCGACTACGACCTGCAGTCGACGATCCCGGGCCTGTTCGTGGTGGGCGAGGCCAACTTCTCCGACCACGGCGCCAACCGGCTCGGCGCGTCCGCGCTGATGCAGGGTCTGGGCGACGGCTACTTCGTGCTGCCGACGACGCTGGGCAACTACCTGGCCAACGGGCCCTACGAGAAGATCTCCGAGAACCACGAGGAGGTCGTCGCGGCCCGCGCCCAGGTCGAGAGCCGCATCAAGCGCCTGCTGGAGATCAACGGCGACCGTACGGTCGACAGCTTCCACCGCGAGCTCGGCCACATCATGTGGGAGTACTGCGGCATGGAGCGCACCGAGGAGGGCCTGACCAAGGCCATCGGGCTCATCCGCAGCCTGCGCGACGAGTTCTGGCAGCGCGTCAAGGTGCCCGGCACCGGCGAGCAGCTCAACCAGAACCTCGAGAAGGCCGGCCGTGTCGCCGACTTCTTCGAGCTGGGCGAGCTGATGTGCATCGACGCCCTGCACCGCCGCGAGTCCTGCGGCGGCCACTTCCGGGCCGAGTCGCAGACCCCGGACGGCGAGGCGCTGCGCCACGACGACGAGTTCAGCTACGTCGCGGCCTGGGAGTACGCCACCGGCGAGAGCGCCAAGCCCACCCTGCACAAGGAAACGCTCGAATTCGAGTACGTCCACCCGAGCACCCGGAGCTACAAGTAATGGACATCCAGGTCCGCGTGTGGCGTCAGGAGAACCCGTCCGACAACGGCCGGATGGTCTCCTACGACGTCAAGGACATCTCCCCCGACGCCAGCTTCCTCGAGATGCTCGACGTGCTGAACGAGAAGCTGATCCTCGACGGCGACGACCCGGTCGCCTTCGACCACGACTGCCGCGAGGGCATCTGCGGCGCCTGCAGCATGGTGATCGACGGCGTGGCGCACGGCCCCGAGAAGGCCACCACCACCTGCCAGCTGCACATGCGGCACTTCAAGGACGGCGACACGATCGACGTGGAGCCGTGGCGAGCCTCCGCCTTCCCGGTGGTCAAGGACCTGGTCGTCAACCGCGGCGCCCTCGACAAGATCATCGCAGCCGGCGGCTACATCACCGCCCCGACCGGCGCCGCCCCCGAGGCGCACGCCACCCCGGTGCCCAAGAAGGACGCCGACCTGGCGTTCGAGGCGGCCACCTGCATCGGCTGCGGCGCCTGCGTGGCGGCGTGCCCGAACGGCTCGGCGATGCTGTTCACCGCGGCCAAGGTCGCCCACCTCGGCCTGATGCCGCAGGGCCAGCCCGAGCGCGACACCCGCGTGATCGACATGCTGCAGGCCCAGGACGACGCGGGCTTCGGCGGCTGCACCAACATGGGCGAGTGCTCGCAGGTCTGCCCCAAGGGCATTCCGCTCACCCTGATCGGCCGGCTGAACAGCGACTACCGGAAGGCCGTCCGCAAGAACCTCTGAAGTTCCGGGGCCGGGTCCTAGGATCCGGCCCCGATTCCTCTGTGGATGAACGACGTCAGCGTCTCGATCGCCTCGTCGTCGGACACTCCCGGCGGGTGATCGGCGGCAAAGGCCGACAGCAGTCCGGTGAAGATCGAGGCCAGCACGTACGGATCCGCCGACGGCGCCGCCTTGGCCAGATGGTCGGCGATGTGGCGCAGATCGGGCTCCATCATCTGCCGGAACCGCTCGGCGAACCCCTCGTCGACGATGGCGGCCTGCCGCAGCGCCTCGACGACCGTACGGTGCCGGCGATGGAAGCCCCAGTACGCCGCGACGTGGTAGCGCACCGCCTCGCGATCACGGAAGTCGTCGCTGTGCCCCTCGGCCGCGGCGCTCTCGTCCCCTTCGGCCAGCAGGTCCCGCAGCAGCGCCTCGAGCAGCTGCTCCTTGCTCGCGAAGTGCTTGTAGAACGAGCCCGTGGCCCGCCCCGCCTCCGCCGTGATGTCAGTGATCTTGGCGTTGAGATAACCGGCCCGCTCGAAGACCCGCACGGCGGCCGCCTTGAGCTCCGCCTCGGTCTGTGCCGCCTGCTGCTTCCGAACCCCTGCCACTTGACGCAGATTATCAGCCACCCGTACGGTGAATCTATGTTCACTGAATCTCAGTTCACCTTAATCGTCGGCGCCGGACCCACCGGACTGACCCTGGCCCGGGTGCTGCGGCGGCACGGCGTCCCGTTCCGCATCGTCGAACGGTCGCCGGGCCCGCCCGAAGGTTCCCGGGGCAAAGGCATCCAGCCCCGTACGCAGGAGGTCCTGGACGACCTCGGCCTGCTCCCCGCGTTCCTGTCCGCGGGCCGCGACTACCCGGCGTTGCTCATCCACCTGCCCGGCGGCGGAGAGATGACGCAGCGGATGGACGAGCTGCACGACCCGACGCCCGCGGTGCCACACCCCAACATGCTGATGCACCCGCAGTGGCGCACCGCTCAGCTGCTGGCCGACGGCATCCCGGTCGAGTACGGCGTCGAGGTCGTCTCGCTCACCCAGGACGCCGTCACGCTGTCCACGGGCGAGACGGTCACGCCGCGCTACGTCGTCGGATGTGACGGCGGGCGAAGCACCGTACGCAAGGCCCTCGACATCCCCTTCGAGGGCGACTCGTTCCCCTCGGAACAAATGATCATCGCCGACGTGCGGGTGCCCGGCCTGACCCGCGACAACTGGCACATCTGGCCCGGCGCGGACCAGCGCTCGTTCCGGCTCGGTCTCTGCCCCATGCCCGGAACCGACACGTTCCAGCTGACGGCGCCGCCCTCGGACCTGTCGATCGAGCAGTTGGTGGAATCGGCCGGGCTGAAGGTCACCGGCATCGGCTGGCAGTCTCTGTACCGGGCGAACATCCGGATGGTCTCGCGTTATCGAGTGGGTCACGTGTTCCTGGCCGGGGACGCCGCGCACGTGCACTCCCCGGCGGGCGGGCAGGGCCTCAACACGGGTATCCAGGACGCCTACAACCTGGGGTGGAAGCTCGCGTACGAGGGCCTGCTCGACACGTACGAGGAGGAACGCCTGCCCGTGGCGGCCGGCGTCCTGGGCATCAGCACCCGCCTGCACCGCCGGGCCGTCGACGCGGCGGACGACGCGATGCGCCGCGACGACCCCGCGCTGCGGCAGTTGTCACTTCATTACCGGGACAGTTCCCTCTCCGCCGAGCACCGCACCACGCCGGGCCTGGTCCGGGCGGGCGATCGGGCGCCCGGACCGCTCTTCGACCTGCTGCGCGGGCCCCAATTCACCTTGCTGGCCTTCAACTGGACGGGCGAACTGCCCTCATCGACCGCCCAATGCCACGTCCACCGCATCAGCGATCCGGCGGTGGCGGCAATTTACGACGCCCACGAGCCAACCCTTTTCCTCGTACGCCCGGACAACTACATCGGCTGCGTCTCGCCCCACGTGGACGACGTCACCCAATACCTCGACGCGCTCACCCGCCGCTGACAGCGCCCACCGCCCACCCGGCAGCCGACGACGCCGCGAGACCCATCGGTGCCGCGCTGAGGCCACCGGCGGCTGATCTCGCCGCGAAGCCCATCGGCGCGGGCCTGAAGCCCGACCACCCCACAAAGCCGCGAAGCCCATCGATGCCGCTCTGAAGCGTGACCACCGAATGATGACCCGCACCCACCCGGCGGCTGACGACGGCCGTGAGTAGTCACCGTTACCACCCGCCTGGCCTGACCACGCATTCATTGAACGACCCGCCGGGCGCACGGGAGCCGACTTGCTTGCGCCCGGCGGATTTGAACCGGCAAGTGTGGGCGCGGTAGGTGGGTGGTAACGGTGACCACTCACGGCCGCTTCTTTCCTACGGCCCAGTGCGGGTCATCATTCGGTGGTCACCCTCGAAAGACCGAAGCAGCCTGCGGCGGTCACTGTGCTGCGGTCGGGGCTGTTGCTGGTGTTCGAATGCTGTGCAGGCCGATCAGCGCGGCCCCCACGCTGGCCGCCGCCGCGAAGGCCAGCGGAACAACCGCGCCCAGGTGGATCGCGGCGGCCCCCAAGGGAATGCCGATGGCGACCGGGCCGAACATCACGGTGCTGGAGGTCGCGGCGACCCGGCCCAGCAGGTGGTCCGGGGTCAGGGTCTGCACGGCGGTCACGGCGGCGATCAGGGTCCAGGGCAGGCCGACGCCGATGACCAGGCTGCCGGTGACCATCGCGGGAAACCAGGGCAGCGCCTGTGCCAGACAACCGGCGGCGAAGACGACAGCTCCGATGCCGGCCACCGTGATCGGGGGCCGGCGGGCCAGGATGCGACCGGCGACCAGGCCGCCGACGATCGATCCGGCGCCCTGCGCTGTGCCCAGGAAACCCAGGTGGGTGGCCGGCAGGTGCAGGTCGTGCACGAGGTGGGCCAGCACCGCGGCGTCCTTCAGCCCCGACATTCCGATCGCCACCGCGGCCACGAGCACCGGGTTTCGCACAGCGGGCACGCTGAACAACGCCCGCAGTCCTTCCTTCAGCCCGCGCCGACCGGCGCGGGCTTGCGGGTCCGGGCGTTCGGCGGTGGGCCGCAGCCGGACCGCCGCGTAACAGAGCGCGGTCAGCAACGGCATCGCGGCACTGAGCAGGACCACCGCGACGGGGCCGTGCCAGGCGTACAGGGTCGCTCCGGCCAGCGGGGCGATCAGTTTCATGCCTTCCTGGGCGCTGGACCGCCAGCCGTTGACGTCGCCGAGCCGGCCGGGTGGCAGCGCGGACGGCAGGATCGCACTTTCGCCGGCCTCGATCAGCACGTAGCTCGCGCCGCGGGCCAGCAAGACGGCGAAGATCAGCCAGGTGGCGCCGGCCGAGCGGACGGCCAGCAGGGTGAGCAGCAGCAGGCCCAGGACGAGGTCGACGGCGATCACCAGGGGGCGCCGGGGCAGGCGGTCGACCAGGGCGCCGAGCCAGGGTGCGGCCAAGGTGGGGGCGTAGATGCAGACCGCGGTCAGGGCGGCCAGGCTCACCGAACCGGTCAGGTCGAGCACCCAGATGCCGGCGGCGAGGGTCATGGTCGTGCTGCCGAAGCCGGACAGCAGCGAGATCAGCACGAACAGGACCGCGTTGCGCCGCATGACGCCTCCGAAGAAGGTTGAGTCGTGTGGACTCACATACTTTAGAGTTGAGCGGCAATCTGTCAACGTTTGGGTGACGCGGCCTCCAGTGCGGCGCGGAGCCGGTCGACGGCGGCCCGGGTGGGCGCGGGCAGCGGCCCCGGCACGGCCTCCAGGTCGGCCATCACGGATTCGGCCAGGGCGAACAGCGCCCCGCCGGCCGCGCCGGGCACCGCCGAGAGGGTCTCGCGCACCAGCACGGCCCGGGTGAAGCGGCGGTCCCAGCGGCGGTCGGCTCCCACCCGGCGGTGCAGCTCGAGGGCGGCATCCCGCAGTCGGGCGAGGCTCTCCCCGTACGCATCGGGGGTGGTCGGCACGGCCGTGGCCAGCCGCAATCTCCGCTGCTCGGCGGCCTGCCGGCTGCCCAGGCCGAGCGCGCCGGCGATCTCGCCCCAGGTCGCGCCGTCGCGGCGGGCCCGGTCGATCAGTTCGAGTTCCCGCAGGTCGAGCTGCGCCCGTGCGGCCGGGATCTCGCGCAGCCGGTCCAGATCCGCCATGCCGCCATACTAGTCAACAGAACGTTGACAACGGGATGTCAGGAGCGGAGCGATTTCAGCAGGGCGATGTCGGCCGCGTGGCCCTCGTGCTCGACCGTCGGGGTTTCGACGATGACGGGGACGCCGGCCGTGGCCGGATGGGTCAGCAGCTCGGCGAAGGCGGCCGTGCCGATGCGGCCCGCGCCGATCGTCTCGTGCCGGTCGCGGGCGGAGCCGCACTCGTCCTTGGAGTCGTTGGCGTGGATCAGCTTGAGGCGTTCGCGACCGACCGTCTCGACCAGCGCGTCCAGCGTCGCCGTCATGCCGCCCGGCGTGGCCAGGTCGTGCCCGGCCGCCCACGCGTGGCACGTGTCGAAGCAGACGCCCAGGCCGGGATGGTTGTCGACGGCGTCGAGGTAGCGCGCCAGATCCTGCATCTTGGAGGCCAGGCTGCGCCCGCCCCCGGCGCTCGGCTCGACCAGCAATTGGGGCAGGCCGGGCCGGTCGAGCAGCGGCAGCAGCACCTCGTGCAGCTGGTGGAATGCCTTGTCCTCGTGGGCCTCGTCGACCGAACTGCCGGCGTGGAAGACCACGGCGGTCGCCCCGATGGCCCGGCCCCGCTCGAGCGCGTGGGCCAGCACGGCGGCCGAGCGTTCCACTGTCAGCTCGGTCGGGGAGCCCAGATTCACCAGCAGAGAGGCGTGGATGTACGCCGGGACACCGCGCTCGCCGATGCCGTCGCGGAACAGCACGTCCTGCTTCGGGTCGCCGGGCGGCATGGCCCACCCGCGCGAGTTCGAGACGTAGACCTGCAGCGTCTCGGACTCGGCGGCGTCCACGTAGGGCAGGGCCGCCTTGGCCAGCCCGCCCGACGTCTTGGTGTGCGAACCGATGCGGCGATCGGGCGGGGAACCTAGAAGCACTGGATGGCGACCTCGGACTGCGGCGGCACCTGGGTGTTGCCGCCGGGCTGCTGACTACGGACGATGGCGTCCTGGTTGAAGTCGACCCGGACGCGCAGGCCCAGACCCTCCAGCGCGCCCTTGGCCTGCTGGCACGGCTGGTTGGTCAGGTCGGGCACGGTGACCAGCGGCGGGCCCTTGCTGACGTCGAGCGTGACCGTGTCGTCCTTGGTCGCGCCGGTGTTCGGCTTCGGGTTCTGCCCGATGACCGTGTCGGCCGGCTGGTCGCTGTCCTTGTAGACCTCGGCCGCGGTCAGGCCCAGCCCGGCCAGGTCGGCGCGGGCGTCGTTGATGTTCTTGCCGGTCAGGTCGGGCACCCGGATCGGGGCGCGGCCCTTGCTGAGCACGACGGTGATCGTCGCACCCCGCTTGAGCTGGGTGCCCGTCTTGGGGTCGGAGGCGATGACCGCGCCCTCGGGCACGGTGTCGCTGTATTGACCCGCGCCCTCCTTGAGCTTGAGGTTCAGCTGTTCGAGCTCGCCGCGGGCGGCCGCCAGCTCGAGGCCGGACAGGTCGGGCACGGCGAAACGCTCGGGGCCGAGCGACAGGTTGACCGTGAGGACGCCGCCCTTGACGATGCGCTCGGTGGCCGGCGGGTCCTGCGAGACGACCGTGTCCTTGGGGACGGTCTCGCTGTAGGCGCCGTCGCCGTAGAACAGCTCGAAGCCATGCTGGTCCGCGTACAGCTCGGCCTGGGCCTTGGTCATGTTGACCATGGCCGGCGAGTCGGTGTAGCGCCCGAGGGTGACCCACCACGTGCTGCCGATGACGACCAGCACCATGACGGCCACGGCCGCGCTGAGCAGGATGCGGCGCCGGTCGGTGCCGCCGCCCAGCCCGCGCTTCGCCCGCGGCATGCGGCCGGCCGTGTACTGCTGGCCGCGCGGAGCCGGCTGGTTGGGCAGGCGGGCCCAGGGGGGACGGTCGCCCACGCCGACGGCGGGCACCACGGTGGTGGCGTCGGTGACGGCGCCGCGCGTGGGCGGGACCTGGCGCAGCAGCGCGGTCTCGACGTTGGCCGCGCCCAGGTCGTCGCGGACGGTCTGCACCTCGGCCAGCAGCGCGCCGGCGTCGGTGGGCCGGGCGCCCGGGTCGCGGCGGGTGGCGCGGGCGGTCAGGTCGTCGAGCACCGAGGGCAGGCCCTTGACGATGCTGGACGGGGCGGGCACGTCGTTGTCGACGTGCTCCCAGGCCACCGCGACCGGGTCGTCGCCGTCGAACGGCACCCGCCCGGTGAGCATCTCGAACAGCACGATGCCGGCCGAGTAGACATCCGTGCGCGCGTCGGCGTGGCCGTCGGTGACCAGCTCGGGCGCGACGTAGGCCACGGTCGCCATCAGCTGGCCGCCCTCGTCGGCGCTGCTCGCCTCGACGGCGCGGGCCAGCCCGAAGTCGGCCACCTTGACGACGGCGTCGACCAGGTTGGCCACTCCCCCGCTGGGCGCCTCGGCCACGAGCACGTTCTCGGGCTTGACGTCGCGGTGCACGAGGCCGGCCCGGTGGGCGGCGGCGATCGCGGCGAGCATCTGCTCGAGGATCGCCAGCGCCTCGACCGGGTTGAGCCGGCGGCGCTGGGTGAGCAGGTCGCGCAGCGTGCGGCCCTGCACGTATTCCATGACCAGATAGGGCAGGCCCTGGTGGCGGCCCTGGTCGTAAACGGCCACGACGTTGGGATGGGTGAGCCGGGCGATCGTCTTGGCCTCGTCGGTGAACCGGTCGACGAAGTGCGCGTTGGTCGCCTGCGACGGGTGAATGATCTTCAGAGCGACGGTGCGCTCGAGTCGTTCGTCGGTGGCGGTGTAGACGGTCGCCATGCCACCACGGGCCACTCGACCGGTGATCCGGTAGCGGCTGTCAATCGTCGTGCCGATCAACGTGTCGGCGACTGTGGTGTCCATCGGCGTGAAGTGTATGTGGCTTTCGCTTGGGGGCAGTCCAGGATGTCACAGCTGAGTCCAAACGGGTACGGGCGATCACTCCGCCCCGCCTGATCTGCCCCGTCAAAAGCGGATTTAGTGGCGTCGCTTGTGGCGTCGGCCATCCCAAGACCGGCTCGGTGAAGCGGAGGCGGCCGGGTCCGCGGAGTCGCTGGGCGACGGATCCGGGCTCTCCGGGGCCGCCGATTCCGACGGGGACGGTGACGTCGAGCGGGTCGGCGAGGGCGAGGCGGCCGGAGCGGTCGGCGTCGGAACGGGCGGGTTGCAGTGGCATTCCGGACTTGCCGGTTTCGTGGTCCGGATCGGACGGGCGACCGCCGGCGGCGCGACGACCGGGGCGATCGTGGCGACCGGCGCCGCGGCGGGCGGCGTCACCCGGAGCGCCGCGGGCGCCGTGGGCGCCGTGGTGCGGGGCGGCGGCAAGGGCGCGGCCGGGGCCGACGACGACCCCATCCCGGCCGCGGTGGCCGCCGCGGCCCGCGGCGGCGCGACACCGGCGGCGGCCGTGCTCTCCGTCATGATCGATCCCAGCCCGTTCACCACGGCCAGATAGGCACTGGCCGCGCCGACCACGGTGAGGGTCGCGAAGGCGGTCACCGCCACGGCGCGCCGGGGCTGCCGGGCCGGGGGCGCCGCGGTGGCGTCCTCAACGGGGAGGTGCAGGCCGAAGGTGCCCATCCCGGTCGAGGTCATGTCCGGCCCACCGGCGGGCGGTTCGGCCGGCGAACGGCCCATGTCGTAGCGCAGCGAACGCCACGCGCCGGCCACCTCCGTACGGGTCCTGCGGAGTAGGCTCATCGGGTTCCTTCCCGGCTCTCGTACGCTGTAGGAGTGAGCGATTCCGTAACCGCCGGCCCGGCCGAGTGGATCAACCTGCCGGACGTGTCCGCGAAGCTCGACGTGTCGATCAGCAAGGTCCACCAGATGATTCGCGACGGGCATCTGCTCGCCGTGCGCCGTGACGGCATCCGCGTGGTCCCCGCGGACCTGGTGGCCAACAGCACGGTGCTGAAGCACCTCCCCGGGGTCCTGAACTTGCTTCGCGACGCCGGGTATAACGACGAAGAAGCCCTCCGGTGGCTGTACGAGCCCGACGAGACCATCGACGGGTACGCGGCGAAGGGCCTCGGCGGGGACCGCGCCCGCGAGGTGAAGAGGCGCGCTCAGGCGCTCGGCTTCTAGACCGTCCGCTTGGTCGCGGCCTCGGCCAGGCGGTGCAGCACGTCGCGGGCCTCGGCCTCGACCGGCGCACCCTCCAGGGCCGCCAGCGACGCCGTCATCAGCTCGTCGATGCGGCGCTCGGTGGCGGCCAGCGCCCCGCTGTCCCGGATCAGGGCCCGCAGCCGTTCCACGCGCCGGTCGTCGAGGCCCTGGTCGCCCAGCCCGGCGTCGAGTTCCGCGCGCTCCGGCTCGCCCAGCGCCGCGAACGCCGCGGCCACGAGATAGGTGCGCTTGCCCTCGCGCAGGTCGTCCCCGGCCGGCTTGCCGGTCTGCGCCGGATCACCGAAGACGCCCAGCACGTCGTCGCGCAGCTGGAACGCCTCGCCCAGGGGAAGACCGAAGCGCGAGTACGCCTCGTGCAGCCCGGGACTCGCCCCGGCCAGGGCCGCGCCGAGCAGGAGCGGGCGCTCGACCGTGTACTTCGCCGACTTGAACCGGGCGACCTTGCCCGCCCGCTCGAGTGACGTGTCGGCGGTGGCCTGGGTGAGCACGTCGAGGTACTGCCCGACCGTGACCTCCGTACGCATCTCGTCGAAGACCGGGCGGGCCCGGGTGAGCTCGGCCGGGCCCAGACCCGAGGTGTGCAGCAGCTCGTCCGACCAGACCAGCGCCAGGTCGCCCAGCAGCACGGCCGCGCTGTCGCCGAACGCCGCCGCGCCGCCCCGCCAGCCCGACGCCGTGTGCCGCGCCTCGAACCGCCGGTGCACCGAGGGCTCGCCGCGCCGGGTGTCCGACCGGTCCATCAGGTCGTCGTGGATCAGGGCGCTCGCCTGCACCAGTTCGAGCGCCGCAACCGCGGCCACGATCTGGCCGGAGTCGGCGCCCCCGGCCCCGCGGAAGCCCCAGTAGGCGAAGGCCGGCCGCAACCGCTTGCCGCCCTTGAGCACGAAATCCTCGAGCGTCTCGGCCACGGCGGCCAGCGCCGGGTCGATTCCGACGAGCCGGTCATGCTGCTCACCGAGGAACACGGCGAGCGCCTTGTCGACGCGGGCGCGCAGGTCGGCGGCTTCCAAGGGCGAGGTCACGCACGAACGCTAGCGGACTCCGTCGGTAGAGTGACCGTGTGGCTCTCGGACTTCCCTCACGTCTTCCCGCGACCCCGGCGATCGGCGATCTCGTCCGGGGGTCCGTGCCGACGTTCTCGTTCGAGTTCTTCCCGCCCAAGACACCCGAGGGCGAGCGGCTGCTGTGGCAGGCGATCCGCGAGCTCGAGCCGCTGCGGCCCAGCTTCGTCTCGATCACGTACGGCGCCGGTGGCACCACGCGTGACACCACGGTCGCCGTCACCGAGCGGGTCGCGACCGAGACCACGCTGCTGCCGATGGCCCACCTCACCGCGGTCAACCACTCGGTCGCCGAGCTGCGCAACATGATCGGCCGGCTGGCCGGGGCGGGCATCCGCAACGTCCTCGCGGTGCGCGGCGACCCGCCCGGCGACCCGATGGGCGACTGGGTGCAGCACCCGGAGGGCGTCCTGTACGCGGCGGATCTCGTCCGGCTGGTCAAGGAGTCGGGCGACTTCAGCGTCGGGGTGGCCGCGTTCCCGCACAAGCACCCCCGCTCGGCCGACATCGAGACCGACACCGCCAATTTCATCCGCAAATGCCGCGCCGGCGCCGACTTCGCGATTACCCAAATGTTCTTCGACGCCGACGAGTACCTGCGCCTGCGTGATCGGGTCGCGGCGACCGGCTGCGACACGCCGATCCTGCCCGGCGTCATGCCGGTGACCCGGATGGCCACGATCGAGCGGTCGTCGCAGCTGTCCGGGGCGCCGTTCCCGCCGGCGCTGCTGGCCCGCTTCGAAAAGGTGGCCGGCGACGAGGCCGCGGTCCGCGCGCTCGGCGTCGAGCTGTGCGCCGAAATGTGCGCGCGGCTGATCGACGAGGGCGTGCCCGGCATCCACTTCATCACGCTCAACCGGTCGACGGCGACGCGCGAGGTGTGGCAGCTGCTGGCTCCCCTGCCCGCGGCCGTGTAACCGTGCTCTGGGACGACTACGCCACGACGTGGTCCGGGCTGCACGGCGGCTTCGACCCGAGGCGGGCGTCCTTCCTCGTACGCGGGTGGGTCCGGATCGCGTACGGGATCGGCTCGTGGCTGGCCCGTCACCGCGTGGGCCCGATGTCTGTCACCACGATCGGTCTGCTCGTCTGCTGGACAGTCCCGGTGGCCGTGCTGCTGGGCCGTTGGGGCGCCCTCCTGGCCGCCGTCCTGGTGCTGGTGGCCGCGCTGGCCGACGGCCTCGACGGCGCCGTGGCGGTGATCACCGGCCGCACCACCCGGCTCGGCTACGTCTACGACTCGGTCGCCGACCGCGTGGGCGAACTGGCCTGGCTGGTCGCGTTCTTCCTGGCCGGCGCCCCCGGCTGGCTGGTGGCCACCGCGGGCGCCGTCTCCTGGCTGCAGGAATACGCCCGGGCCCGGGCGACGGCCGCCGGCATGTCGGAGATCGGCGTGGTCACCGTGGCCGAACGCCCCACCCGTGTGCTGGTCGCCATCTTCGGCCTGCTCGCCGCGGCCGCCTGGCCACCCCTGATCATCGTGGCCGCCGCCGTGTGGACGGCCCTGTCTCTGGTGGCCGGCGTCCAGCTGACGGCGGCCATCCGCCGGGCCCTGATCACCTGACCGACGGCCCGCGCGGCGAGCGTGATCGTTAATCGGTTGTGAGGAAACGGTCGCGGATCGTACGGTTGTCCACATCGGAGCCGCCGGGCCGGGCGGCGGGCCGACACGGGGGCAGGTCCGCCGACCGTCCCGGCCCCGGATCATCCGTTACCGGATAATCCGCGTTACGCTGGGCCGATGTCCGCTCCCGCACGCACCGAGCGCGACGTCACCGGCCTGCTCAACATGGCCGGGCACGCGCTCTCCAACCGCCTGGCCGTTGCCCTGGCCGGCATCGACCTCACCCCGCGCATGCAGTGCGTCCTCGTGCACGCGCTCGAGCAGGAGCGCACCCAGATCCAGCTGGCCGCCCTGGCCGACCTCGACAAGACCACCATGGTCAGCACGGTCGACGACCTGGAGCGCCGCGGCCTGGCCGAGCGCCGGCCCTCCACCACCGACCGCCGGGCGCGCGTCATCGCCGTGACCGAGAAGGGCCGCCTGGCCGCCGAGGAGGGCCAGCGGATCGTCGACGAGGTGCACGCCGACGCCCTCAGCAGCCTGCCCGACACCGCCCGGGCCGCCTTCGTCCAGGCGCTGGCCCAGCTGGCCGACACCACCCGAGACCAGGGCCCCCAGCCCGTACGCCGGGCCCGCAGCCGCTGAATTCGAGGCCGCAGCCTGCGGCCCGGGTGACCACCGGGAACATCTCGGTCGCGCGCTACGGCCGGGCCGCCCACGGGGGTCGCGGGCGGCAGCCGCCGGAGGCGGAGTGCTAACCCGGTGCGGTTGAGCACTCGACGAGGCGTACGTCTGCGGTCCGATTCTGATCTTTGGTTCGGAGGGCGAACGCGGTGATCAGCAGGGCGGTCAGCACGAAGCCGGACGCCACCAGGAAGGCCAGGGTGTAGCCGGCGTGCAGGGCCTCGGCCTCGGGACGACCGGCCAGCGACGCGGTGCGGCCGGCGGCCAGAGCGGCCAGCAGCGAGAGGCCGAGCGCGCCGCCCGCCTGCTGCGCGGTGTTGCTGAAACCGGAGACCATGCCGGTGTCGGCCGGCGCGGCGCCGGCCATGGCCAGCATGATGATCGCCGGGACCGTGACGCCGACGCCGAGACCCATGACGATCAGGGCGGGCAGCATGTCGGTCGCGTAGGACGGCTCGACCGGCAGGCGCCAGAGCAGCAGCAGACCGGCGAAGAGCAGGATCAGACCGGCCATCAGCACCGGGCGCGGGCCGAACCGGCCGGTCAGGCGGGGTGCGGCAAACAGGGAGACCAGGCCGATAACGATCGGGGTGGGCAGGAAGGCCAGGCCGGTGCCGAGCGCGTCGAAGCCCATCACCCGCTGCACGAACAGCGCGTTCATGAACTGGAAGCCCATGCCGGTGGCGAACACCAGCACGACGGCCGCGTTGGCGGTCAGCAGCCAGCGGCGGCTCAGGATCGTCAGGGGGATCAGCGGGCGGCGGGCCAGGCGCTGCCGCAGCAGGAAACCGAGGATCATCAGGACGGCGATCGCCCCGGTCACGGCCGCGGTGGGTCCGGCTTCCGGTTCCCCCGTACGCACGATCGCGTACACGCCGAGCGACAGGCCCCCGGTGATCAGCAGGGCGCCCGGCACGTCGAGCCCCCGGGCCGGCCCGAGCCCGGCCTCGCGGGGCAGCAGACGGCGGCCGAGGACCCACACGGCGATGCCGATCGGCACGTTGATCAGGAAGATCACCGGCCAGCCGAGCGCGTCGGTGAGCATGCCGCCCAGCACGAACCCGGCCGCCGCCCCGCCGGCCTGGGTGAAGCTGTAGATGCCCATCGCCCGGGCCTGCGCCTCGGGCTCGGGGAACAGCCGCACGATCATGCCGATGACGACGGCCGCCGCCAGCGCGCCCCCGGCCCCCTGCACGAACCGCCCGGCGATCAGCATCCCCGCCGTACTCGCGAAGCCGCAGAGCAGGCTGGCCACGGTGAACAGGGCCAGCCCGGCCAGGAACACCCGCCAGGCGCCGATCAGGTCACCGAGCCGCCCGGCCAGCAGGAGCAGTCCCGCGAACGCGACCAGGTACCCGTTCACCACCCAGGACACCCCGGCGGCGGTGAAGCCCAGGTCGCGCTGAATGTCGGGAACGGCGACGGCGACGATCGTGCTGTCCAGAACGATCATCAGGGACATCGCGCACAGCACCGCGAGGGCGGACGCACGACGGGTCACGGAAGGACTCATGGCCCGACCGTAACAGATAATCCGTTAGCGGACTATCTCGAAGCAACTCATCATGCGCCCTGCAGGAGTCCGCCCAGCACGACGATCGCCTGGTCGATGGCCTCGTCGTCGACGTCGAGGTGGGTGACCACGCGCGCGATGTCGGGCAGCATCGGGGAGATGTGCACGCCCTGCTTCGCGGCCAGGGCGGCCAGCGTCGGCGAGTCGAGCGACGACTTGGACAGGTCGAGCGGCACCAGGTTGGTGCGGACCCGGGCCGGGTCGACCACTCCCAGCGGGGCCAGGGCCTCGGCCAGCTTGCGGGCCCGGGCGTGGTCGTCGGCCAGGCGCTCGATGTGGTTGTCCAGCGCGTACCGGCCGGCCGCGGCGAGGATGCCGACCTGGCGCATGCCGCCGCCCATCCGCTTGCGGATCACCCGGGCCTGGGCCATCCGTTCGCGGCTGCCGACGATCAGCGAGCCGACCGGGGCGCCGAGACCCTTGGAGAGGCAGACCGAGAGCGTGTCGAACAGCGCGCCGTAGGTGGCCAGCGGCACCCCGTCGGCGACGTGCGCGTGCCAGATCCGGGCGCCGTCACAGTGGAGTCCGACGCTCGACCGGTCGGCCAGCTCCCGCAGGGCTTGCAGAACGTCGAGCGGCACGACGGAACCGCCGCCCAGGTTGTGGGTCTGCTCGACGGCGATGGCCCGGGTCGGCACCGACGGATAGCCGACCGGCCGGATCATCGCGGCGATCTGCTCGACGTCGAGATCGGCGCCGACCGACGGCCACGTGCGGGTCGAGATGCCGCCGAGGGCCGCGGCCGCCCCCAGCTCGTACGTGACGACGTGCGCATCGCCTCCGGCCAGCAGTTCGGAGCCCGGCTGCACGTGGAGCTGCAGCGCGATCTGGTTGGCCATCGAGCCCGACGGGGCGAACAGCGCCGCCTCGTGGCCGAACAGCTCGGCGACGTACGCCTCGAGGTCGTTGACCGTCGGGTCGTCGCCGAAGACGTCGTCACCGACGGGGGCGGACGCCATGGCCTGCCGCATCTCGGCGGTGGGCCGGGTGACCGTGTCGGATCGAAGATCAACCACGAAGCATCTCCGCTACCAGGAAGGCGAGCTCGAGGCTCTGCTGGGTGTTCAGCCGGGGGTCGCAAGCCGTCTCGTAGCGGCCCGGCAGGTCGAGGTCCTCGATGCCCTGCGCGCCGCCCAGGCACTCGGTGACGTCCTCGCCGGTCAGCTCGATGTGGATGCCGCCGGGGTGGGTGCCCAGGCCACGGTGCACCTCGAAGTAGCCGAGCACCTCGTCGACGATGCGGTCGAAGTGGCGGGTCTTGTATCCGTTGGACGACTCGTGGGTGTTGCCGTGCATCGGGTCGCACTGCCAGACGACCTTGGCCCCGGTGGCGTGCACCTTCTCGACGATCGGCGGCAGCGCGTCGCGGACCCGGCCGTTGCCCATCCGGCTGATCAGCGTGAGCCGGCCCGGGATGTTGTTCGGGTTGAGCTTCTCGCACAGCTCGATCGCCGTCTCGGGCGAGGTGCCGGGGCCGAGCTTCACGCCGATCGGGTTGGCGATGCGGCTGATGAAGTCGATGTGCGCGTGGTCGAGCTGCCGGGTGCGCTCGCCGATCCACAGGAAATGACCACTGAGCCCGTACGCCCGTCCGTCGCTGACCCGGGTCAGGGCGCGGTCGTACTCCAGCGCCAGCGCCTCGTGCGAGCAGTACAGGCTGACCGTGCGCAGGGCCTCGTTGTCGGTCATGCCGCAGGCCCGGATGAAGTCGAGGGCGCGGTCGATCTCGCGGGCGATGGCCTCGTAACGCTCCCCGGCCGGCGAGGCGCGCACGAAGTCCTTGTTCCAGTCGTGCAGCCCGTGCAGGTCGGCCAGGCCGCCCGCCAGGTAGGCCCGCAGCATGTTCATCGCCGCGGCCGAGTTCGCGTACGCCCGGATCATGCGCTGCGGGTCGGCGACGCGGGCCGACTCGTTGGCGTCGAGCGAGTTGATCAGATCGCCCCGGTAGGCCGGGAGGCCGAGCGAGTCGGTCGGCGCCGAGCGGGGCTTGGTGTACTGCCCGGCGACGCGCGCGACCTTCACCACCGGCATCGAGGCCCCGTACGTCAGCACGACCGCCATCTGCAGCAAGGTGCGCGCGTTGGCGAGCAGGTGACTCTCGGTGTTGTCGGTGAACGTCTCGGCGCAGTCGCCGCCCTGGAGCAGGAACGCCCGGCCCTCACACACGTCGGCCAGCTTGACCCGCAGCTGGTCGACCTCGTAGGGCGCCACGATGGACGGCACGTTGTCGAGCACCTGGCAGACCGAGGCGACCTCGTCCATGTCGGCCCACGGCGGCATCTGGACCCGCGGCATGGTGCGCCAGCGGTCGAGGCCCAGAGCCTCGTCCTCGGCCGAGTCGGTGGACGGGCGGGAGGTCTGCAGGGCCGGGTTGCCCACCCCCGGGTAGCTGAGCTGATGCCACTCTCGCTGCATGAGGGAAAGCGTACGGAAGCGGGGCACCAGCCTTGCGGCCGGTGCCCCGCTTCCTTACTGAGGAGGGGCAGAGATCAGAGGTTGTTCTTGATCGCGGTGATCAGCTCGCCGTTGCTGGTGTCACCGGAGAACTCCCAGAAGAAGGTGCCGGCGAGACCCTGCTGCTTCACGTAGTTCATCTTCCCGGCGATGGTCGACGGGGTGTCGTAGCTCCACCAGTTGCTGCCGCACTTGGCGTACGCGGTGCCGCCGACCGTGCCCGTGACCGGGCAGCTGTTCTTGAGCACCTTGTAGTCCTCGATGCCGGCCTCGTAGGTGCCGGGGGCGGCGCCGGTCGCGGAACCACCCGGTGCGGCCTGCGTGACACCTGTCCAGCCGCGGCCGTAGAAGCCGACGCCGAGCAGGATCTTGTTGGCCGGGACGCCCTTGCTCTTCAGCTTCTGGATCGCGGCGTCGGAGTTGAAGCCCGCGGTCGGGATGCCGGAGTACGAGGTGAGCGGCGAGTGCGGGGCGGTCGGGCCCTGCGGGGCGAACGCGCCGAAGTAGTCGTAGGTCATCGGGAAGACCAGGTTCAGCTTCGAGATGCCCGACGCGTAGTCGGCCACGTCCAGCTTGCCACCGTTCGAGCCGTCCGCCGTGATCGCCGAGGTGATCGTGAAGTTCTGGCCGAACTTGGTGCGCAGCGCGGAGATCACGTTGTTGTACGAGGCCGGGCCGGACGCGTCGCAGCTCAGGCCACAGGCGTTCGGGTACTCCCAGTCGATGTCGATGCCGTCGAAGACGTCCGACCACCGGGGGTCCTTGACCAGGTTGTAGCAGGAGTTGGCGAACGCGGTCGGGTTGGCCGCGGCCTGGGTGAAGCCGCCGGACCAGGTCCAGCCGCCGAACGACCAGATCACCTTGATGTTCGGGTACGCCTTCTTGAGCTTGCGCAGCTGGTTGAACGAGCCGCGGAGCGCGCCGGCGTCCCAGGTGTCGGCGACGCCGTCCACACTGTTGGCCGCGGTGTAGGCCATGTCGTAGTCGGCGTAGGCGTCGCCGATCGTGCACTGGCCGCCGGTGGTGTTGCCGAACGCGTACAGGATGTGCGAAAGCTTCGCGGCCGAGCCCGAGGTGACCAGGTTCTTCACGAAGTACTGACGGCCGTAGACGCCCCACTGGGCGAAGTAGCCGACGACGTTCTTACCACTGGTGCCGGGCGGGGTGGTCGTCGGCGGCGTGGTCGGAGGCGTCGTGGGGGGTGTCGTCGGGGGCTTGGTCGGCGGGGTAGTGGGGGGCGTGGTCGGAGGCGTGGTGGGGGGTGTCGTACCGCCGCCGCAGACGCCGTTGTCGATCCAGACGTCCCACTGCCCGCTCTTGGTGGCGGGCGACTCGCCCTGGGTCCACCACTTCGCGGTGTAGTTGTGGCCGCTCTGGGAGGCCTGGTTGTCCTTGACGTAAACAGCGGTGGAGGACCACGCGGGGGCACAGGCCGCAGCGGCCGACGCCTGGGTGGCCGGGATCGCAGCGGTGGCAGCCACCACTACGATCGCCGAAACCCAGGTGGCGCGGCGGAGGGATTTCTGCACTGGGGCTCCTCTTTGAACAGTTAGGAAACTTTCCAAAAAGTTCGTTGGAGGAGACCGTAGTCACAGGCATTCATAATCGTCAAGACAGTGTCGAGGGATTACGCAAAGGCTTAACTTTGTCGCACCGACCGCTACGGGGTGCACACTGACGGACACAGCGCGTAGTCTGCGTTCATGACCATCCCCGACGTCGTTGTCCGATTGGCCGCACGCCGCCGATGAGTGTCCGAGTTATAGGTGTCGATGCGTACGCGCTCGGCTGGGTCGGCGTCGAGCTGCGTGACGGCGCGTTCGGCCGGGCCGTGCTGGCCTCCACGCTCTACGAGATAGTCGTCGGCAGCTCCGGCGCCTCGGTGATCGGCGTGGACATCCCGCTGGGCATGCTCCCCGACCGCTGGCGGGCCGCCGACACCCTCGCGGCCGACCAGCTGGGACCGAGGCGCGGCAGCGTGTTCCGGGTGCCGCCGCGCGCGGTCTGGCAGGAGTCCGACTTCACCGCGGCCAACCGGCTCTGCCGCGAGCTGACCGGGGCCGGGCTCAGCCGGCAGTCCTGGGCGCTGCGGCCCAAGCTGCTCGAGGCCAACGCGATCTGGGAGCGGCACCCCGGCCTGCTGTTCGAGGCGCACCCCGAGGTCTCGTTCCGCACCATGGCGGGCGAGCCTCTGCAGTACGCCAAGAAGACCTGGACCGGTCAGGCCCGGCGCCGCGAGCTGCTGGCCCGCAACGGCATCGTGCTGCCCGACCAGATCGGCCCGGCCGGTCAGGCGCCGCCGGACGACATCTTGGACGCGGCCGCCGTGGCCTGGTCGGCCCACCGCATGGCCACCGGGACGGCGCTGAGCCATCCCAGCCCGCCCGAGGAGACCAACGGCTCGAAGATCGCTATTTGGTACTAGGAGCTGTCATCTCGGTGGCGATCTGGCGGGCCCGGTCGCGGGCCGCCTCGAGAGCCGTCAGGAAGGCCGCGCGCAGGCCGTGCTTCTCGAGCTCGCGCAGGGCCGAGGCGGTGGTGCCGCCGGGCGAGGTGACCGACTCGCGCAGGCGGACCGGATGCTCGCCCGAGTCGCGCAGCATCGTCGCGGAGCCGACGGCGGTCTGCACGGCCAGCTCGTGGGCGACGTGGCGGGGCAAGCCGAGGAGGATGCCCGCGTCGACCATGGCCTCCACGAGCAGATAGAAGTACGCCGGACCGGAGCCGGAGAGCGCGGTCACCGCGTCCTGCTGGCCCTCGGGCACGCGCAGGGTGCGGCCGAGCGGCTGGAAGATCTCCTCGGTGATCGCGAGGTGCTCGTCCGTCGCGTACGGCCCCGGGGAGATCGCGGTCATCGCCTGGTCGACCAGGGCGGGGGTGTTGGTCATGACCCGCACGACCGGGATGCCGCCGGGCAGGCGATCGGAGAAGAAGCCGGTCGGCAGGCCGGCGCAGAGCGAGACGACCAGCGTGCCCGGCGGCACCTTCATGCCGAACTCGTCGAGCAGCTTGCCCGCGTCCTGCGGCTTGACGGCGATCAGCAGCACGTCGGCCTGGGTGACGGCGGTCAGGTTGAGCACCGGGCGGATGCCGTAGCGCTCGGCCAGCTCGGCCGCGCGCTCGGGACGGCGGGTGGTGGCCAGCACCTGCTGCGGCGTCCAGCCGGAGCGCAGCAGTCCGGACAGGACCAGCTCGCCGAGCTTGCCCGCGCCGATCACGGCGACACTGTGCTTGGTCATTCCCGCGCCCCTCTGGAAACACATAAGGGGCGACCAGATGGCCGCCCCTTACGAAAGCTCGACCTAGCTGCCGAAGAAGACCTCAGCCTCTTCGTACCGCGACAGCGGCACGGTCTTGAGCTCACCGGTGCCGTCGATCAGCGGCACGCGCACGATGTCGGTGCCCCGCAGCGCCATCATCTTACCGAAATCGCCCTCGTTGACGGCGTCGATCGCCTGCAGGCCGAACCGGGTGGCGAGCACCCGGTCGAACGCCGACGGGGTGCCACCGCGCTGGATGTGACCGAGGACGACGGTGCGCGCCTCCTTGCCGGTCTTCTCCTCCAGCTGCTGGGCGAGCCACTGGCCGATGCCGCCGAGGCGGACGTGGCCGAACGAGTCGAGCTCCTGGTTCTGCAGAGCCATCTGGCCGTCGAGCGGCTGCGCGCCCTCGGCGACCACGACGATCGGCGCGTACTCGACCTGGAAGCGCTTGGTCACATAGGTCGCGACCTGCTCGACGTCGAACTGACGCTCGGGCAGCAGGATCACGTTGGCGCCACCGGCCAGGCCGGCGTGCAGCGCGATCCAGCCGGCGTGCCGGCCCATGACCTCGACGACCAGGGTGCGGTGGTGCGACTCGGCCGTGGTGTGCAGCCGGTCGATGGCCTCCATCGCGATGTTGACCGCGGTGTCGAAGCCGAACGTGAAGTCGGTGGCGTTCAGGTCGTTGTCGATCGTCTTGGGCACGCCGACGACGTTGACGCCCAGATCGTTGAGCTTGGTCGCGACGCCGAGGGTGTCCTCGCCGCCGATCGCCACGAGCGCGTCCACGCCCTGCTCGGCCAGGTTGGCCTTGATCCTCTCGACGCCACCCTCGATCTTGAAGGGGTTGGTGCGCGAGGAGCCCAGGATGGTGCCGCCACGGGGCAGGATGCCGCGGACCTCGGCGATGCCGAGCGGCTTCGTCAGACCCTCGAGCGGGCCCTTCCAGCCGTCGCGGAAGCCGACGAACTCGTGACCGTAAGCGGCGACGCCCTTGCGGACCACCGCCCGGATCACCGCGTTGAGACCGGGGCAGTCGCCGCCGCCGGTGAGCACGCCGATACGCATGTTTTGCTCGTCCTCCCTGTATCGGGTATGCGAGAAGCAGATAGCCCGTCGAGCCCCAGGGAGAATTGTCGGCAGCGTTGCCGGTCCGGGGCGGGCCGCGACCCGAACTCTAGTCGCCGCCCACCACCCGGATGCAGCCGCCCCGCTAAAGCCGGACTGTTTCGTTCTCCCCGGCGTCCGGGGTCTTTCCGGTTACGGCGGCCTTGGCGTAGCCGAGCAGCGTCACGACCTTCGAGCTGTGCGCGGCCTCCCAGTACTCGGCGGTGTCGGCGTGCACCTTGACCAGGGTCAGGTTCGGCGTCTCGAGACCGTCCGGGAACCAGGCCTTGAGCGGCGCGCTCCACAGCTCCTTGGCCTTGGCCGGGTCGTCGGTGCGGACGGCCGTGCCGGCCAGCGAGACCCAGTTGTTCTGCTTCTGGTCGCTGAACGACACGTTGACACTCGGGTGGACGGCGATCTGCTCGACCAGGTCGGAGTCGGAGTACGTGAAGAACCACAGGTCGCCGTCGAACTCGACGTCCTGCAGGGCCATCGGGCGGCTGACGTGCTTGCCGTCCGGGGTCATCGTGGTCAGCATGCAGATCCGGGCGTCCGCGATCATGCTCTTGACCTTGTCGCGGCGCTCCTGCTCGATGTCAGTCATACCGGGAATCGTTCCCGGTAAAGAACCGGCCAAACGAGGGCTCAGCCACCCATCGCCCGCCACCGGGCCAGGTTGTGCCGGGCGTCGACCAGCGCGTCGTGCCGGCCCGACATGGTCGGCAGCGGCGGGCGGCCCTTGTCGTCCCAGAGCTGGCGCAGATCCTTGGTGAAGCGCGGGATGTCGCGCGGCAGGGCCGGCATAGCGCCCCACAGCTGGGCCAGCGCGACGTGGTCGTACGCCGCGAACCAGGCCCACAGCTCGATCTGCTCGTCACGGCCCGCGATCGGCTCCTTGAGGAACGCGTACAGGTCGTCGCGGATCCGCTCGCGCGAGCGCCAGGCCTTGTCGGACGGCGAGGGCAGCTTGTCGAGCACGTTGCGCCGCACCCAGGGAATGGCCCGGCTGTCGTCGAACTCCGTGCTGACCGCGTAGAACTCGCGGCCGAACTCGTCGACGACACCGATCGAGACCAGGTCGACCACGCGCCCGTCCTCGATGAATTCGCAGTCGTAAAAATAGCGGTAGCCCATCGGCTCCTATCCTGGACCATGGTCAGCCGGGGGTGGACTCCAGGGCCTCCCGTGCGCGTCGCAGGGCCGCCGGGCTCCCCCGCCGGGCCGCCCGGTCGGCCTTGACCGCCCAGCGCAGTCGCAGCAGCACGGGCAGCGCCGCCTCCAGTTCGCCGGCCTCGACCGGGCCGGCCGCGAGATATCCGTCGAGCAGTTCGTGGGCCCGTGCCACTCCCCCGGCGTAGAGCACAGCCGCGGCCACGTCGTAGACCAGCGGGCCGACCCCGCTGGCCCCGCAGTCGAGCAACCCGGCGCGGCCGGTGCCCGGGTCGAGCACGAAGACGCCGGGCGCGGGGTCGCCGTGCAGGACCCCGTACGTGAGCCGGTCGGTGATGGTCAGCCGGGTGGCGGCGGCGGACGCCTCGGCCACCGCGGCCCGCAGCCACGGCTCGGCGTCCAGGTGGGCGGCCTCGGCGTCGAGCGGCTGCCAGGACCGCAGGCCCGGATGGTGAAAGCCCTGCAGGGCCCGGTGCACGGCACCCAGGCGATCGCCCCACCACTGCTGGTCGACCGGGTCGCGGCCGTCCAGGCGGCGGCCGGGCACCCGGTGCAGCACGGCCAGCGCCCCGGCCTCGGTCTGGGCGGTGAGCCCGCCGGACAGGGTGCGGACGGGCCGGCCGGCCGCGATGTCCCGGCCGCGCAGAAGCTCGGTGGCGGCCAGCCCGGCCTCGACCGGGAGCCGGGCTTCGGCGTCGCACAGCCGGACGACGTACGTGTCCGATCCGGCGATCACCTCCCATCCACGGGACAGCAGCACGTCGTCCAGGGCGGTGATCTCGCTGGGCACGAGATGCCACTCGTCCCGCAGAGTCGATCGAAGAAGTTCGGCATCCGGCACGGCGGGATTATCGCGGCAGAACCGGTAAAAGCGACGGACTGGCTGGGTGATGTCCGAACGAGACCTCAACCCGAGCGACTTTCACTCATGGCATTCAGGTGTTTACAGATAGCGACCAGCGCGACATGATCCTATGAGGCGCCGCCGGTACAGGTGCTGATAAATGGCGCCGGTGGGTTGCTGTGTGCTAAGAGTGATCGTTCGCGTCGCGGGGCCCGGCGCGGCCACTCGCCGACGCGGCCCCCACCGGGGGAGGGATGACGCCGTGGACCATCGCATGCCGGACAACGGCGACGCGCTGACCGGCGTGGAGATGTTCGCCGGCCTGGAGCCGGACGTCCGGCAACGGGTCATCGCCACGGCAGTCCCGCGTACGTACCGCAAAGGACAGATCATCTTCGTCGAGCACGACCCCGGCGAATCACTGATCATTCTCAAGCGTGGCGCCGTGGCCATCTTCCGCACGGCCCCGACCGGGGAACGCGCGGTTCTCACCGTGGTGCGCCCGCCCGACGTGCTCGGCGAGGTGTCCCTTCTGGACGCGTCGGCCCGCAGCGCCTCGGCCGAGGCCATCGAGGACTGCCAGGCGCTCACGCTCTCGCGGTCCGCCTTCATCGACCTGGTGCACGCGAACCCGCGCATCCTCGACGCGGTGATGCGCTCGGTCGGCGCGCTGATCCGCCGCCTGACCGAGCAGAACACCGATCACGTCTTCCTCGACCTGCCCGGACGGGTGGCCAAGACGCTGGTGCGGCTGGCCGGCGAGAGCCAGGCTCCGATGATCACGATCGAGCTCAACCAGAGCCAGCTGGCCGAGATGGCCGGCGGCTCCCGGCAGAGCGTGAATCAGGCGATCGGCTCGTTCGCCAGCCGCGGCTGGCTGCGCACCGAGGGCCGCCGCATCGTGGTCACCGATCTGCAGGCGCTGCGGCGTCGCGCGGGGATGAATGTGAGCTGACCGGGCTCTCGACCGTGGTCTTGAGCTTGCTTGCATACATGTCAACGTATTCGCGGCCGGACATCGCCATGAGTTCGAACATGATCTCGTCGGTGATGGCCCGCTCGACGAAGCGGTCGCCCTTGGCGTCCTGGTAGCGGGAGAAGTCGAGCGGCGCGCCGAACCTCATGCGTACGCGCTTGATCTTGGGAATGAGGGTGCCGGTCGGCTGGATCTCGTCGGTGTTGAGCAGCGCGACCGGAACCACGACGGCCCCGCTCTCGAGCACGAGCCGGGCCACCCCGGTCTTGCCGCGATAGAGCCGGCCGTCGGGCGAGCGCGTGCCCTCGGGATAGATGCCCGCGACGCCGCCCTCGCGCAGCACCCGCAGCAGCGTGTCCAGAGCCGCCTGGGCAGCCTTGCCGCCCGAACGGTCGACCGGAATCGTCCCCGTTCCACTGAAGAACTGGCGCATGAGCCAGCCCTTGATCCCCTTGCCGGTGAAGTACTCCGCTTTCGCGACGAACGTCACCCTACGGTCCACCATCAGGGGTGTGAAGATCGAGTCGGAGAACGACAGATGGTTGCAGGCGAGGATCACCGGCCCGCTGCGGGGCAGGTGGGACAGCCCGCGCACATCGGGACGGAAGAGAAGCTTGAGCACCGGTCCGAGGACCACGTACTTGAGCAGCCAGTAGAACACGGTGTCCTTTCCGGGACGTCCGGGCGTCTAGGAAGCGTACGAAGCGGGACGGCGCGCCACAACGCACTCCCGCAGACTGTCCAAGACGTGTCACCATTCAAGGCACGGTCGGCGAGGGAGTGTGCAGGAGTGACAGCGGGTGGCGCCCGCCGCGGGCGGCGGGACAACGGGCTCGACGCGGCCGATTACGCGGTCGCGGGCGACGTGGATCCGCGCGTCGGCGAACACTTACTCGACGTGCTGGCGGCCGGCGGAATCGCGGCCTACCTGCAGCCCACGGCCGATCTCAATCCCATTCTGCGCGCCACCACTCTGCCCGCGCGGCCGATCGACCGGCTCTATGTCGACCGCATCCACCTCGACGTGGCCCGCGAGCACCTGCACAAGGTGACCGGCGGCGAGCCGCCCATGCCGCCGCCCGCCGACCCGACCGCCGAGCCCGCGAAAAACGTCGATGTCGAGGCCGAGTGGGCCAAGATCGTCGCCGGCTTCCACACCACGGTCGACCCGACCGCCGAGCCGTGGCCGGCCTCCGAGGGCATCGAACGCCCCAAGGAGCCGCCGCGCACGGGCGGGCTGTCCAACGCGGCCGACTTCTCCGGCGTCTCGCTCAACCGGCGGCGCACCGACCCGCCCGCCGAGGACCCCTCGCTGCTCGACGGCCTCGACACGTTCGGCGCCGACCTGCCGGGCGACGAGGACGACGAGGAGGAGCGCTATGTCCCGCCGCCGCCCCCGCCGCTGCCGCGCATCTCGAAGTACGCGGTCCTCGGCGTGCTCGGCGTGGTGGTCGGCTTCCTGCTCTTCATCTTCCCGACCGTGCTGCCGATCGACCGCGACTACGTGACCATGCTCGGCTTCGCGGCGATCGTCGGCGGCGCGGTGACGCTGGTGTGGCGGCTGCGCTCCGGCGACGACGAGGACGACTACGACGACGGCGCTGTGGTCTGACTTTCCGGTGTGAAATGTTCCATAGACCACCGTCGGTATATATCTGGGTAGCCATCCGATAACCTTCGGTGATGCGCCAGAGTTCGCTGGTCGTCGTCGCCAACCGTCTCCCGCTCGATGACAATGTCGCGCCCGACGGAGCGTGCGAGTGGCGGCGAAGTCCGGGCGGCCTGGCCGGCGCCCTGCGGGCGATCCTCGAGCAGACCCCGGCGACCTGGATCGGCTGGGACGGCGACCTCGGACCCGGGCGCGATCTGCCCGACATCGGCACCCTGCGGCTGCGCCCGGTGACGATGAGCGAGGACGATTTCCGCGGCTACTACGAAGGCTTCGCCAACTCGACGCTCTGGCCGCTCTATCACGACGCGGTCGAACAGCCCGTCTTCGATCGCGAGTGGTGGCTCACCTACGGCTCGGTCAACCGGCGCTTCGCCGAGGCCGCGGCCGAGGTGGCCGAGCCCGGCGCCACGGTCTGGGTGCAGGACTACCACCTGCAGCTGGTTCCCCAGATGATCCGCGAACTGCGGCCCGACCTCCGGATCGGCTTCTTCCTGCACGTGCCGTTCCCGCCGCCCGAGCTGTTCATGCAGCTCCCCCGCCGGGTCGAGCTGCTGCGCGGCATGCTCGGCGCCGACCTGGTCGGCTTCCAGCGGCCCCAGGCGGCCCACAATTTCGCCCAGCTCGCGACCAAGCTGCTGGGGGCGCACGGCGCCGACGACGCGATAGTCCTCGACGACCGGGTGGTCCGGACGGGCGCGTTCCCGGTCTCGATCGACGTCGCCGAGATGCGGAGCCTCAACGCCCGGCCGTACGTGGTGAAGCAGGCCCGCCAGCTGCGGCACGACCTCGGCACGCACAAGCGGGTGCTGCTCAGCGTCGACCGGCTCGACTACACCAAGGGGATCGAGCACCGTCTGACGGCGTACTCGGAACTGCTTCGCGACGGCCGGATCAAGCTCCGCGACACCGTGATGGTGCAGGTGGCCGTGCCGAGCCGGGAACGCGTGGAGAGCTACCGCGGGCTGCGCGACCGGATCGAGCGTGAGGTCGGGCGGATCAACGGCGAGTACGGCCGGGTCGGCGAGCCGGCCATCCACTACCTCAACCAGCCGTTCGACCGGGCCGACCTGGCCGCGCTCTATCAGGCCGCCGACGTCATGGTGGTGACCCCGCTGCGCGACGGCATGAACCTGGTCGCCAAGGAGTTCGTGGCGGCCCGGCGCGACAACAGCGGCGCGCTGGTGCTCAGCGAGTTCGCCGGGGCGGCGGCCGAGCTCGAGGACGCGTTTCTGGTCAACCCGCACGACGTCGACGGGCTCAAGGAGACGCTGCTGCAGGCCCTGGCGGCCGCGCCCGACGACCTGGCCGCCCGGATGAAGGCGATGCGGGCGTACATCACCAGCAACGACATCCACGCCTGGGCGCGCGCCTATCTGACCTCGCTCGAACAGGCCCAGGCGCTAGTCCCCTAGCTCCTTGCCCAGCCAGTCCAGGATCGCCTCGATCGGCTCGGCCCAGGCCACGTCGAGCAGCAGGTCGTGGCCCATGCCGGGGAACAGCAGCGGCGCGCCGCCGTATCGGGTCGCCGTGCGGTCCAGCGACTTGCGCGGCACGACCCGGTCGTCGGGGCTGCCCACCACCAGCACCGGCGGGTTGCCGGCCGGGCGGGGCGCGGGATCGTGGGTGACCAGTTCGCGGCCGGGCCGGGCGTCGATGCGGTCCAGAATCTCGCGGGCGCGCTCGTCCGGCATCCCGGCGCCGAACAGCTGTCGGCGGTTCAGGCGCAGCCGGCCCCCGAAGACGGCGGGCAGCGTGCCCAGCGGGTTGGCCCGGAGCGCGGTCCACAGGGCCGGCCAGCCGTCCATCACGGGGGCGGCCAGCACCGCCGCCTTCGCCGGGTAACGGCCCATCGCGTACGCCACCACGAGCGCCCCGGTGCCGTGACCGACGAGCACCGTCTGGCGCGGCAGGGACGCGGCCACCTGCACGACGTCGTGGGCGTGGGCCCGCAGGTCGCCGCCGGGGCGCGGGGTGAGGGCATGCGCCGGGAAGCCGCGGGCCGCGGTCGCGGGCAGCCAGTGCTCGGCGAAGGCCCACGCTCCGTGACCGAGGCCGGGCACGAAGAGCAAAGGCGGCAGCTTGGCGTCCGTCTCCTCGGTCATCGAGACGACTTCACGCTCGACCGGCGGCACCGGCTTCGTCCAGTCCTCGAAGCGCAGCAGATCCGACTTCACTTCGCGGGCTCCATCTCGTGCAGGAGGCCCTCGATGGCCCGCAGGTAGTCGGTGTGGCCGACCTCGAACCAGTGCCGCCGGCCCGGCAGCATCCGCCGCCGCGACCAGCTCGCGATCGGCCGGGTCGATTCCTTCTGCTGTACGGCCGTGGCCCGCTCGGGGTCGGTGGCGCGCAGCCGCAGCCAGCGGGCGACCGCCACGCTCTGCCAGTGCGCCAGCGGGAACAGCCCGGAGTCGGCCTGCACCAGCCCCACCACGGCCAGCGTCGGGTGCTTGCGGGCGAACGCGTGCAGATGAAGGTCGGGGCGGCCGTCCTCGCCGGTGTCGAGCAACTCGGGGGCGAGGAACTCGAAGCGCGGGCGGTAACCGGTCGCGGTGATCACCAGGTCGGGCTCGATCCGGCGGCCGTCGGCGAGCACGGCCGAGGCGCCGTCGAAACCGGTCACATCGGGCACCGGGGTGATCCGCCCGTGGCCCAGGTAGTACGGCAGCTGGCTGTTGACGACCGGGTGGCTCTCGTACGGGCGGTGGTCGGGCTCGGGCAGGCCGTATCGGGTGAGGTCGCCGGTGGTCAGCGCGAGCGCGCGGCGATAGAGCCATTGGCGCAGGCGCAGCGGCAGACGAAGTTGGAGCATGCGGTCGTTGACCTGGTCGGCCGGGCGGCCGAGCACGTACTTGGGGGCGTACCAGTAGCCGCGGCGGGTCGAGTGCCAGACCGTGGTCGCCTGCTGGGCCGCCTCGACCGCGATGTCGCAGCCGGTGTTGCCGCCGCCGATCACCAGGACCTTGCGGTTGCGCAGCTGGGCCGGGTCCTTGAACTTGGCCGAGTGGATCAGCTGGCCGCCGAACTCGCCGGGGATCTTGGGCTTGGACGGCGCCCAGTTGTGCCCGTTGGCCACGACCACCCCGGCGTACCGCTGCACCCGCGAGGAGCCGCCGCCGGTGGACTGGGTCGTGATGTCCCAGCGGCCGTCGCCGACCGGCACGACCGAGACGACCTCGGTGCCGAACCAGACGTCGCTCTCCAGGTCGAAATGCCGGGAGTATCGCTCCAGGTAGGAGAGCACCTGCTTGTGGTCCGGATAGTCGGGCCAGGTGTCCGGCATCGGGAAGTCGGGGAACTCGGTCAGCGGCCGGGAGGAGATCAGGTGGGTGCCGGCGTAGACCGGGCTGCGGTCGTGGCGCCAGTTCCACGCGCCCCCCACCGACGTCTCCCGCTCGTAGCAGTCGACCTCGAAACCGTGCTCACGCAGGTTCTTGATCGCGGCGAGACCGCTGGCTCCGGCCCCGATGACACACACGGCGTCATGACGGTCGGCGATGTCGGGAGTGTCGGGCACCCGGCGATATTGCCAGAACCCGAGCCTTACTCGGAAGGGAGCACGAGGTCCGCGACCACCGGAAGATGATCACTCGCCCGGCGGGCCCGGTCGGATTCGACGACCTCGTACTTCTCGATTCTGATGTCGGGGGTGACGAAGATGCCGTCGATCCGCCGGTTGGGCAGCGTGGCCGGGAAGGTCAGAGGCGCTTCCCCGTACGAGGTCAGGCCGTCCTCCACCGTGCGCCACGCGCCGCCGCCCGGGCCCTCGTTGAGGTCGGCCGCGGCGATCACCGGCCCTTCGACCTTGCTCAGCTCCTGCTTCCACAGCGCCGCCTGGACGGGCCGCTCGGCCGGGTCGGTCGCCAGGTGAGAGCCCGAGACGGTGAAGCTGCCGCCGCGCACCGAGCCCCGGGCGAACGCGGCGCCGCGCAGATGCCGGCCCGGGGTGAGCGGGTAGCGCATGCACCACGTCTCGTGCACCGCCACCCGCAGGCTGACCAGCAGCAGGTTGCCCAACGAGGGCAGACCGCCGGCCGCCACCACCATGCCCAGGTCGTCGGCGAGCGACGCGCACTTCTGCCGCCAGCGGAACCGGCGCGGCGCCTCCTGCACGACCAGGACGTCGGGCGCCAGATCGCGGACCAGCCCGATCAGGGCGGCCCGGTCGTCCTTCAGGCCGTGCACGTTGTAGCTGACCACCCGCAGCGAGGCGCCGGACATCCTGGTGACCTCCGCCGACTCAGACGCGTCGCGCCAGGTCGGCCGCGCCGACCACACCCGCCGTGTTGCCCGTCTCGGCCGCCCGCACGTCGGCCACCGGGAAGCGACCGCGCTGCTTGAGCTGGTCGCGGTACGTGTTGCGAGTCGGGGCCATGAGCAGGTCGCCGGCGTCGACCACGCCCCCGCCGACCACCAGGATCTGCGGGTCGAAGCTCTGGGCCAGGTCGGCCATCGCCACCCCGAGCCAGTAGCCGATCTGGCCGAACGCGTCGCAGGCCACGCCGTCGCCGGCCCGGGCCGCCTCGGTGATCTGCCGGCCGGTGATGGCCAGCGGGTCGCCGCCCGCCAGCTCCAGCAGCTTCGCCGCCCGGTCCGGTTCCTGCCGCGCGCCCGCCCGGGCGAACCGGACCAGCGCGTTGCCGCTTGCGTACTGCTCGAGGCAGCCCAGCCGGCCGCAGCCGCAGGGGTGGCCGTCGGGCACCGACTGGATGTGGCCGAGTTCCCCGGCGATGCCGTTCGCGCCGCGCCACAGTTTGCCGTTGAGCACGATGCCGCCGCCGATCCCGGTGCCCACGGTGATCATCACCATGGAGTCGTCGGCCTCGCGGGCCACGCCGTACCGGAATTCGGCCCAGGCGGCGACGTTGGCGTCGTTCTCGAGCACGGTGGGCAGCCCGACAGCCTTGCTCACGTAGTCGCGCAGCGGCTCGTCCCGCCAGGCCAGGTTGGGGGCGAACAGCACGGTGGCGCCGGGCGCGTCGATCCACGCCGCCGCACCGATGCCGACCGCGGTGGCCTGCGGAAACTGCTGCGCCAGCTCGGTCGCGACCTCGACGATCGTGTCCCGGGTGCCGGCCGGGTCCTCGGCCGGGGTGCTCCGGCGGTTCGACGCCAGCACCGTGCCGTGCTCGTCGACCACCCCTCCGGCCACTTTCGTGCCGCCGACGTCGACTCCGATGGTCAGCGTCACGCTGCCCGTCCCCTCACTTGTCCCAACGCAAGGCGTCGTCGTCACGGGCCGCACTGCCCGCCTCGTCGTCGCCCACTTCACCGGCCGCCTGAGCGCCCGCCACATCATGATCCACCGCCGGGCCCGGCGCCATGTCGGCAACACCCGCATCAGCGGTGGCCGCGGCCCACACATCAGGCCTTCGGGGCCCGCGCGAGCTCTCCACGGGACCGTTCGCCGTCTGGGCATCGCCCGCGGCCGCCCTTCGTGCTTTGGCCAGCTCCGCGGCCTCGGCCACCCGCCGCTCGGCCTCGGCCGCCGCCCGCAGCGCCGCCGCCCGCCTTTCGGCCAGCTCGGCGGCATGTTTCCGGGCCATCGCCGCCCGCCTTTCCGCCAGCTCGGCGGCATGCTTCTTGGCCACAGCCGCCGCGCTGGTCACGGTCGCGGCCGACCACGGGTCGTCGCTCGCCGCGTCCCCGAAAACCCCGGCCCGCCCCGGGTCCTTGCCGGCCCCCGCGTCACCCCTCCGCTCCACTCCTCTATCTCTGGACATATCCGTTTCGTCCGGAGAAAAGGCAGTGACGCCATCGCCGGCAGCCGCTGCGTCGGCGTCGGCGTTGAGCTCGGCCTCGGCGTTGATGGCCGCCGCCCAGGCCGAGTCGGCCGTGTTGCTGTCGGCTCGTGTCACGGCCGACCAGGTCTGGTCGGCGTTGCCCGGCCGGGCCGGCGCGGGAGGCGGCTTCGGCTTGGGCTTCTCGCCCACGATGGCCGAGACCGAGCGCAACAGCCCGGCCACCGAGCCGGCCAGGTCGCTCGCGCTGCCGGCCAGGCGCGCCGCCGTCTCGGGGCTCGGGTCGCGCATGGCCGCGATGGCCTTGCACACCGGGCACACGCAGCACTCGGGTTCGCCCGTAGCCCAGCGCCGATCGTTGAAGGCCTGCCCCGCCACCGCCCGCGCCAGCACCGTGGCGACGAGCTTCTCGGCCTCTTCCCGTGCCGATCCGGCCATGGAAAACCTCCCCGCTAGAACGTCCTCAGCTCGGCAGGCTCTCGACCCGGCGCTTGAGCTGCTTGAGCGCCGTGTCCATGATCATTTTTTCGGCTTTGCGGCGGAACATGCCCAGCATCCCGATCGAGAGCTCAACTTCGAGTGTGTACGTCACTGTCGTGCCGCCGCCGTCGCCCTCGGTCAGGTCATAGGACCCGCGCTGCGACTTCTGCGTCTTCGAAGGCTCCACCAGATGCCACTCGATGCGCGAGAGATCGTCGGCATATGCGTATTCGAGCGTGTAGTCGTCGGCCATGACCCCGGCATCGATGACGAACCGGACACGGTAGGCGTAACCGTCCTCGTACTCCTCGAGGACCTCCACCTGCTTCATCGCCTCGGCCCACTCGGTGTAGCGCGGGAAGTCGCTGATCACCGCGGCCACTCGGTCGAGGGGCGCATGGACCTGGATCGACTGGGTCGAGGTATCCGCCATGCACGGAGGCTACCTCCCGCCTGCGACATTCCCGGCGGCCGGGCCGGGCGCGACGAGCCACCGGACGACGGGACGGCTACCATCCCTCAGGTGCCGGTGCTAGCCAGTGTCTCCGCGCGCGTCCAACCGCTCGCGGTGGCCGCGCGCATCGTCATGCTCGCGCTGGTCGCGGCGCTCACCGTGATCGCCACCGGCGACCCGGGGCAGCTCCGCTGGATAGCGCTTCTCGCGGTCGCCGCGCTGCCCGCGGTGCTCGCTCCCGACCATCATCTGCTGGCCCCTCTGGGCCGCTTCGCCGAGGTCGTCGTCACCTGTCTGGCGGCCGGCTCGGTGGCCGCGGCCAGCGACAGCAACAACACCTTGGACGCGGGGTTCGGCGCCGAGGCCGTGCTGCCCTACCTGGCGGTCCCGTTGCTCACCGCGGCCCTGCGCCGCCGCCCGACCGAGGGCACGGCGCTGCTCGGCGTCGCGGCCGTCTCGCTGGTGGTCGGCGGCACGGTGGCCGGCGAGGTCATCACCCAGCCCGGGTTCCTCGCGGTCGGCGGCCAGTGGCTGGTGCTCGGCGCCATCATCACGTTCGCGGCCGACACCATGCGCCAGTTCATGCAGCCTTCCGAGCCCACCCCCCAGCCGTACGCGGAAGCCACCCGCCTGCTCACCCAGCTGCGCAGCGTGGCTCGGTCGCTGCCCGGCGCCACCCTGGATCCGGGCGGCATCTCCGAGCACCTGCTCGAGGAGTTGCGCCTGGTCAAGCCGTCCGACCGGGCCGCGGTGCTGTCGGCCAGCGGCGGCGGGCGGCTCGTCGTGCTGGCCCAGACCGGTGTCGAACGCGTCGACTGGGAGGTCACGCTCGACGCCGACTCCGCGATCGCCGACGCCTGGGCCAGTCAGCAGCCGCAGGTCGCGAGCCGATCCCAGGCCCGCTCGAGCCGCCGCGGCGACACCTCGTCCCTGGTCGTCCCGCTGGTGGCGGGCGTCCGCACGATCGGGCTCGTCATTCTCGAGAGCGACGTCGCCAACGCGTACCCCAAGGAAACCGTGGGCGAAGTGACCTGGGTGACCGACGCCGCCGCCCTGCGGCTGGAAGCCGCCCTGCTCTTCGACGACGTGCGCTCGCTGGCCACCAACGAGGAGCGTCAGCGGCTCGCCCGCGAGATCCACGACGGGGTCGCCCAGGAGCTCGTCATGGTCGGCTACGGCATCGACAACGCCCAGGCCACCCTGCCCGAAGGGGCCGAGGAGACCGCCGAGGAGCTGCGGTCCCTCCGCGCCGAGGTGACCCGGGTGATCACCGAGCTGCGGCTCAGCCTGTTCGAGCTGCGCTCCGAGGTCGATCGCAACGGTGGCCTGGCCGCCGCGATCGCCGAGTACGCGCGCACCCTGGGCACCTCGGCCGGCCTGCGCGTGCACTTCACGTTCGACGAGTCGACGGCCCGTCTGCCCGCCGCCACGGAGGCCGAACTGCTGCGCATCGCCCAAGAGGCGATCACGAATGCGCGTAAGCACGCCGGAGCCTCTAATCTGTGGGTTACCTGCACCGTCGACCCGCCGTACGCCGAGATCGAAGTCTCCGACGACGGCCGGGGCTTCGCCGACGACCGCCCGGACGGTCGTTACGGTCTGACCATCATGGCCGAGCGGGCCGAACGGATCCGGGGCCGATTGAAGATCACGCCGCGACACCCCAGCGGGACAACCGTTGCCGTAGTGCTCGGATCCCCTGCCAGGCGCGATAGCGTGCGGAATAGCGTTTCCGCTCCAGAAGGGGAGTAAGCCGAGCATGTCGACCAGTCCGGCGCCGACTACGCGCACCAAGGTCCTCCTTGTTGACGATCATGACTTGATTCGTAAGGGGCTGCGACACGCATTCGAGCGCGACCGTCAGTTCGAGGTCGTCGGCGAAGCGGCCACGGCGGCCGAGGCCGTCCGTCAGGCCGGCGCCCTGCAGCCCGATGTCGTGATCATGGACCTGCGACTGCCCGACGGCAGCGGTCTCGAGGCGACCAAGGCCCTCCGCAAGAACAACGCCAACATGGGCATCGTGGTGCTCACCATGTACGCCGGTGACGACCAGCTGTTCGGGGCCCTCGAGGCGGGCGCCAGCGCGTTCGTCCCCAAGACGGCCCCCGCCGACGAGGTTGTCGCGGCCGCCCGGCACGCGGCGTCCGCGCCCAGCGCCTTCACCGCGGCCGACCTGGCCGAGGCCATGAAGCGCCGGCTCGCCCCGTCGGGTCCCCAGCTCTCCCCGCGCGAGGGTCAGGTGCTGCGCCTGCTGGCCGACGGCATGAGCGTGGCCGGCATCGCCAAGCAGCTCTTCGTGTCGGAGTCCACGGCCAAGACCCACATCTCCAAGCTGTACGAGAAGCTGGGCGCGGCCAACCGGGCTCAGGCTCTGATGACGGCCCTGCGTCTGGGCCTGCTCGAGGCCCCTGACGCCCCCAAGTTCTAGCGTCACCTTCCCCACGACGTCAGCGCCCGGTCCCCCCACCGGGCGTGTCGTGTTTCTAGGTGCTTTTTGCGCTCAGCCGCTTGACCGTCAGATAGGCCTCGCAGCCCAGACAGAGGCCGAAGGCGGCGTTGAGGAATGCCGCCAACAGCGCGAAAGCTGCGAAAACCACCCCGAGCGTGGTCACCCCCGTGAGGTACCCGACACTCGCGACAGCCATAAAGCTAAATCCGACTAACTGCGCGAAGCGTACGGGTGGAAGGGGTTCCCGCTCGGCCGGAGGACCCAGCCGGGGAAGCACGAGAGCGCGATAGACGTACGCGTAAGGCCCGCGCCGCGGATCGGCCGCCGTGATCGCGAAGACGATCGCCTGAGCGAGCGCGAGCCAGCCCCACCCGGTCGCTAGCACGACCACCAGAACGAGGGTGGTCACCGTGGCGGCGAACCGCTGCCCGCGCGGATCGAGTTCCATTCGCTCAGAATGGCATTCACCAGGGCTTTCGCCATCGCCGCGGTGCCGTGAGGGGCATCTCAGCCCTCGAGGTCGAGAAGGACCTTCCGCAGCAGGCCGTTGAGCTGGATCAGCTCCTCGTGCGAGAGGGCGTGCAGCAGACGCTGATCGCGGGCCATGCCCTCGAAGATGTATTTGCTCCACATCGCGCGCCCGGCGGCCGTCGGCCGGATCAGCACGCGCCGGCGATCGGTCTCGTCGTTCTCACGGGTCACCAGCTCGGCCGTCACGAGACGGTCGAGCCGGCTGGTCATGGCGGCCCGGGTGACGTTGGCCGCCTCGGCCAGCTGGGCCGGCGTCGCCTCGATCGGCCACGGCTGAATCATCAGCACGTGCAGGGTCTTGTAGTCCTCGAACGTCAGCTCCCGCGACTCCGCGAACGCGGCCGCGTCCTGCCGGCGGGCCTCCCGCTGGATGTAGTTCATCCGCACCAGCGCGCCCTCGACCTCGGGGGCGAACGCCGGCTCGTCCTTCCAGAACGCCGCCCACCGAGCCACGTGCTGATCGACGCTGTCCTGGTCCATGATCGCCATTGTGCCACCATCTGATTTTTAGATTGCTAATAGTTAGACGGTGAACTACTTTCCTGGGCATGCGGATCACCGATTTCCGTCTGCTCGCAGCCGGACAGACCCTCTCCTGGATCGGAAACGGCTTCCAGACCGTGGCGCTGGCCGTCGCGGTCGTGCGGGCCGGTGGCGGCCCCGGCGACCTCGGCCTGGTCATGGCCGCATCGATCGTGGCCCGGCTCCTCTGCACCCTCTTCGGCGGCGTGTGGGCCGACCGCCTGCAGCCGCAACGCGTCATGGTCGGTTCCGACCTCGTACGCCTCCTGGCCGCCGCCGGCATGGCGCTGATGTTCATGAGCGACGGCTACCACCTCGTGCTGCTCTGCGCGCTGGCCGCGATCTCGACCGGGGCCGCCAGCTTCTTCGACCCGGCCTTCGGCGCGCTGCGCCCCCTGCTCGTCCCGGCCGAGAAACGCCAGTCGGCCAACGCAACCTTCAGCATGTTGCAGACCGGCAGCCAGGTCGCCGGCCCCGCGCTCGGCGGCGTGACCGTAGCCGCGTTCGGCGCCTCGGCCGGCTTCACGGTCAACGCCTTGAGCTTCCTGGCCTCGATGATCGCCGCCCTGCTGCTGCGGGTCCGCGCCGAACGCGGCCCGCGCACGTCGATGATCAGCGAGCTGGCCGAGGGATGGCGCGAGATCAGCAAGCGCGACTGGCTGATCGGCGGCCTGTTCGGCGCCACGCTCTACCACGTCGCCAACGGCGTCATCCTCGTGCTGGTCCAGGTCGTGGCCATCGAACGACTGGGCGGCCCCTCCGCGGCCGGCTTCATCGCCGCCGCCGAGGGCCTGGGTGGCCTCCTCGGAGCGGCGATCGCTCTGCGCTTCAAGCCTCGCCGCCTGCTGCGCGCGGGCTGGCTGACGCTCCTCCTCATGCCGCTGTGGGCCCTGGCGTACGTCTGGCCGGCCGAACTGATCGCCGTCATCGCGGGCGCCATCATCGGCTACGCGGGCCTGATCTTCTTCGACGTGGCCTGGGAGACCGCCATCCAGGACAACGTCCCCCAGCGCATGCTGGGCCGGGTCTCCTCCTGGGACTACCTGACGTCCTTCCTGGCCATGCCCCTGGGCAACATCCTGGCGGGCCCGCTGGAGAGCGCCTTCGGCACCGGCAAGGTTTTGACAGCCTGCGCCGGCGTCCTCTTCGTGGCCGCCGCGGTCCAGCTCCTGATCCCGGGCACCCGCCGCCTGACCCGGACCCAGCCGGAAACGGCCTCACCCACCCGTCCCCCGGAGGTGGTGGAGGCGGCCGGAGTCTGAACGGCGTCGGGCTCCCGCCCTTGACCGCAGCGCCACACCGCCGAACGCCTCACCCTGTCCGGCACACCACCGAGCCCATCGGCCCCTAACCCGCTGAACTGCCGTCGATCGTAAGCAAGCCGCTGCCTTCTCGCCTTGGACCGCGCTGGGACCACCGGCCCGCCGTGCCCACCTCTGCCGCGAGAGGGACAGCGGCCTGCTTGCGCTCGGCGGTCCGAGTTACCGGCAAGTGTGGGCACGGCAGTCGGTGGTTGAGGTGACCACTCCATGCCGTTCCCCCGCCACCGGGTGATCGGTGGTCACTGTGCTGTGGTCGAGGCCGAAGAGCGCGGGTGTGGGGTGGAACGCTTGATCTCGCCTCTCCGGGAGCGGCGTGTCAGAGTAGTCCTATGGATTTGGTGGGTCTCGTTGCGATCGTCGCCGTGCTGGTCGTGGGCGTCTTGGTCGGGCTCTGGCGACGCCGCACGGACGGCCGGATCCGCGATGTGACGGACGGCCAAGCCCGATCTTCCACGCGCGACCGGATCCAAGATGTAGCGGGTAGCCGAACCGGAGATGCCACGAGCGGGCGGATCCAAGATGCAGCAGGCAGCCAAGCCGGAGGCGCCAAGAGCAGCCGGATCCGAGATGCAGCAGGCCGCCAAGCCGGAGATGCCAACAGCGGCCAATCCCGGGATGCTGAGGACGGCCAAGCCCGAAATATCACGCTTGGCGGGATCTCGGGTGGAGCCGACGGCTCGGGCCGAAATGCCGTGCGGGCCGAGGCCGGGGTGGGCCTCGGCTCGGCTCGTTCTGGCATGACCGGCGCGGAGTCGGGCACAGTGGTGACGGCGGCCGGGACGGGCACGGTGGCGGAGGATGAGCGTGAGGAGCCGGGCGTGATCGAGGAAACCGCGGCGGACAACAGCGCCCCCGGTCAGCGTCTCGATGACGCGCTGCTCGCGGAGCTCGGCGTCGGCCAGGCCAAGGCGACCCTCCTGCAGTTCTCGTCGGCGTTCTGCGCCCCCTGCCGGGCCGTGCGGCGCGTCAGCTCCGAGGTGGCCGGGATGGTTCCCGGCGTCCAGCACGTCGAGGTCGATGCCGAGAGCCACCTCGAGGCCGTCCGCGCGCTCGGCATCTGGCGCACCCCGACGCTGCTGGTACTCGACGCCGAGGGCCGCGTCACGAAGCGGGCCACCGGCGTCCCGGCCAAGCCGCAGCTGATCGCCGCACTCGGCGACGTGCTCTGACGTTCCAGCGGCGCGGCGGTCAGCAGGCGGTCCAGCGGCGCGGCGGTCAGCTTGCGATGAGCAGGCGGTCCGGCGGCGCGGCGGTCAGCTTCCGGTGAGCAGGCCGTCCAGCGGCGCGGCGGTCAGCTTCCGGTGAGCAGGCGGTCCAGCCGGGCCGCCTGGGTCTCCCAGCGCCACTCCCGCTCGACCCAGGCCCGGCCCGCGGCGCCCATGGCCTTGGCCCGGGCCGGATCGGTCAGCAGCTCGGTCAGCCGGGCGGCGATGGCCTGCACGTCGCGGCCGCCCACCACGTAGCCCGTCTCGCCCTCGCGCACCGCGTCGGGCGCGCCGCCCGAATCGCCGCCCAGCACGGGCAGGCCGGTGGCCGAAGCCTCCAGATAGACGATGCCCAGGCCCTCCACGTCGAGCCCGCCGGCCCGCGTGCGGCACGGCATCGCGTAGACGTCGCCGGCGGCGTAGTGGGCCGGCAGTTCGGGCCACGGCACCGAACCGGTGAAGACGACGTCCTTCTCCACGTCGTTCTCGCGGGCCAGGCGCGTGAGGGTCTTGCGGTACGGCCCGCCGCTGACCAGCAGCAGGGCCGCGCCGGGGACGCGGCGGCGGATCGTCGGCAGGGCCCTGATCAGCATGTCCTGCCCCTTGCGCGGGACCAGGCGGGAGACGCAGACGATCACCGGGCGGCCGGTCAATCCGTGGCGGGCGCGCACCTCGCTGCCGTCGGCGCCGGGGTGGAAGGCGTCGACGTCGACGCCGGGCGCGAGCCTTTCCAGCGAAGTCAGGCCGGGCAGCGCGCGGGCGAGCCGGGTGCGCTGGTATTCGCCGAGGTAGGTGACCACGTCGTTGCCTCGGGCGATGCGCCGGAGCAGGGTGCGGGCGCCGGGCAGCGCGGCCCAGCCGATCTCGTGGCCGTGGGTGAGCGCGACCGCGCGGGTGATCCCCGCGTGGCGGCGCAGGCCCTCGGCGAGCAGGCCGAGCGGGGCGGCGGCGCCGAACCACACGCGGTCGCAGTCGTGCGCCCGGGCGATCTCGGCCGCGCGGCGGGCCACCGCGGGCGTGGGCAGCAGCATGCCGGTCTTCTCGCGGACGACCTCGAAGGGCTGCTCGGCGTCGAACTTGTCGGCGCCGCGCCACGTCGACGCGTAGACCACCACCGAACCGGCCGGCTGGCGGACCGCCAGGTTGTGCACGAACTGCTGGATGCCGCCGGGGCGGGGCGGGAAGTCGTTGGTGACCAGCAGGGTGCGGCCCATCAGCGCTCGCCCCGGGCGAAGGCGCGGGCGGCGGCGATCCGTTCCACCGTGGACGGGTGTGAGGCGAACATGACGTGCTCCCAGGCGGGCGGATCGGGGTCGGACAGGTTGACCGTGCCGAGGCGGCGCTGCATGGCCTCGAACGTGGCCGGGTCGCCGGTGAGGACGAGGGCGTGCTCGTCGGCGCGGGCCTCGATGCGCCGCGACACGAAGGCCTGCGCGGGCCCGGCGATCAGGCCGGCCAGGGTGACCAGCGCGATCAGCAGGCCGAGGGCGCGCGGTTCCCCGATCGTGTCGGCCCCGGCCCGGGCGAGCAGCCACTGCCAGGAGCCGAGCAGGAAGAGCGCGATCACCGCGGCCGCCGTGCCCAGGGCGCCGAGCAGCGTGCCGATCAGGACGTCGCCGTCCTTGGCGTGGCCCAGCTCGTGGGCGGTCACCGAGACGACCTCGGCCGGTTCGGCCTCGGTGAGCATCGTGTCGTAGACGACGATGCGCCGGGTCGGGCCGAGGCCGGAGACATAGGCGTTGACGGCCCGCGTGCGGCGCGACGCGTCGGCGACGAGAACATCCTTCACCGGTACGCCGTCACGGGCGGCCAGCTGCATCAATTCCGTACGCAAGGGACCGTCGGCCATCGGGGTGAACTTGTTGAAGACCGGCTCGACCACCACCGGCAGCACGAACGACAGCAGCACGACCAGCCCGGCCGCGCCCGCCGCGCCGATCGCCCACCACCACCGCGGCGCGAAGTGGGTGATCGTGTAGAAACCGGCGAGCGCCAGGCCACCGATCACCGCGCCGACGGCGAACGACTTGAGCAGATCGGCCGTCCACGCGCCCCACGACTGGGTGGAGATGCCGTAACGGACCACGATGGTGTGCCGCCAGGCGGCCAGCGGCAGCGTCACCACCTCGCTGACCAGCACGACCGCGAACCCGCCGAGGACGGCCTGGGCCAGCCAGTGACCGCCGAACGGCCGACCGGCCTGGGTCACCAGCCACGCGCCGGCCGGGGTCAGCCCGATCACCAGAGCCACGATCAAGGTCAGGAGCATCGCCCCGTACGACCCCGGGCGCAGCTCGGCGTGGAATTCGCGGCCGCGCGCAACCTGGTCGGCCGGCAGCTGGTCGAGCGCGGCCAGCTGGTCGGCCCGGGGAGCGGGCGGGCGGTGCCACGGAATCGTGTGCCAGGCGACGAGGACCAGCACCACCAGCAGGACCAGTAGCGTGCCGGCCGCCCACACCCGATTCATCGCACCTCCAAGCTCGACCGCCCATCCTAGAGAGCCGTGATCACGCCACGTGACGGGTGCGCGGGTACATGGGGACGACCACGGGTGGCTCGGGTGTCTCGAGCAGCTCGACCTCGAAGCCGGCCAGCTCGAACACCTCGACCGCCCGCAGCTCGCCCGGGGTCAGGTCACCGATGCCGTCGGGCGTGCTCAGCAACGCGCCGACGACACACTCGCGGCACTCCCGCGCCGTCCGGTCGCAACGACCGCAGTCGATGATCATCACTCCTCCTCCCCCGGGTGGCGGCGCGACGTCAACGGGGAAGCACCGTCGCGGACCGACCACCATCGGTGACCACAACGGTAGGGCGGGGGTACGACAAAAATGAGTTGCCGCAGGTCAGGAGCGCGAGAGACGGCGTAACAGAGAGTCCGCGCCCATCGGGTAGGCCCCGTGCCGGCGTACGCCGTCGGCCACCTCGCGGTCGGAGGAGATGACCACGAGCGGGCGCCCGGCCGGCTCGCCCCGCACCAGCTGACGGATCAGCTCGTCGGCGGTGTCGCCCTTGCGCGAGAACAGCACCCGCACCCCGCGCGGCGCCGGCGGCAGGCCGTGCACCCGCTCGGCGCCGTCGAAGACCACGGTCACCTCGTCGCCGGTCTGGGCCGCGATGCCGCCGAGCCCGGTGATCAGGCGTTTGCGCTGCTGTTCGAGGGACATCTCGGCGAACCCGCGCTTGGTCACGTTGTAGCCGTCGACGATCAGGTGGGCCCGGGGCAGGGCGAGCAGCTGGTCAAGCCGGCCGGGGTCGTCGGTGTCCTGCGCGCGGGCCTGCGAACGCTCGGGCGACCCGGGACGGTCGGCCGAGGCGTCGGCCACGAAGTCGGCCGGCATCCGGTCGGACGGGTTGAGCGCCAGCTCGCGGCGCAGCCCGGAGGCGGCCTGGCCGATCGTCTCGATCAGCAGCCAGAGCCGGGCGTCGTCGGCGGCACGGGCGTCCTTGGCGGCCGCCTTGCCGGTCGCGGCCAGCGCCTCGGCCTCGGCCAGACGGGTCTTGAGGCGGCGCACCTCGGAGTCGTGGTCGGCCGCTATCCGCGCGGCCCGGCCCTTCTCGGTGGCCAGCAGGTCGCTCGCGCGTTTCTGGGCGGCCTGGGCCTCACGCAGGGCCTTGCCGTTGGCCCGCGCTTCCTCGCGCACCTGGCCGAGCTCTTCACGGACCCGGGCCAGCTCGTCGCGCAGCTTGTCCGCCTCGACCTTGGCCACCGCACGGTCGTGCTCGGCCCGGGCGGCCCGCTGCTCGGCGTCGCGCACCTGGTGAGCGACGGCGGCGCTGTCGGCCTCGGCCTGCACGGCGTGGCCGGCCTCCTCGATCAGCTCGCGCCAGCCGTCGGGGCGGGCCAGATAGGCCAGCGCGGCCACCTCGACCGGGTCGGCGGCGCCCGGCGCGACGCCCGCGGCGATGGCGCGGCCCAGGTCACCGGCGTCGGCCACGACACGGCCGCTGATCCGCTGGCGGAAGAGCGGGTCGGCGGCGAGCTGGGCGGCGATCTCGCGGCCGCCGAGCCGGGCCCGGCGGTTGGGGGCGAAGCGGGCGACCCGGCGCATCTGCACCGGCATCTCGTCGGCCGGCAGGCCGGGCAGCGCGGCGGCGGCCAGAACGGTCACCCGCTGGCGCACCGGCTCGGGCAGAACCGGCTCGGGAGCGAACTCCGCATCCTGGACAGCCGCCTCCTCCTCGGGGCGGTCGCCGGACGGCTGGAGCTCTGACATCTACCCATTCTCCCACCGCGGACTGCGGAAAAGCTTGTCGAAGCAAGTGATCTTTTCAAGAGCCGCGCCGGTTTATGTCGTACCCCCTCTCTAATCTCCCCGCCGTGGCACAACCGGCATATGTCCAGGGCACTCTGGACACGCTTCTCACTGCTGACGGCTCGGTCGAACCGGCGGCGCTCTCCCTGTCCGACACCACTTTCGTGGTGCTCGACCTCGAGACGACCGGCGGCGCGGCCGACGGCGCCGGCATCACCGAGATCGGCGCGGTCAAGGTCCGCGGCGGGGTCGAGCTGGGCGTCTTCGCGACCCTGGTCAACCCGGGCGAGCGGCTGCCACCGTTCATCACCGTGCTGACCGGCATCACCGAGGCCATGCTGGCGCCGGCCCCGCCGATCGAGTCGGTGCTGCCCAGCCTGCTCGAGTTCCTGCGGGGCGCCGTGCTGGTGGCCCACAACGCGCCCTACGACGTGGGCTTTCTCAAGGCCGCCTGCGCCCGGCACGGCTATCCGTGGCCTAACCCGCGGGTGCTCGACACGGCCGCGGTCGCCCGGCGCGCGCTCACCCGCGACGAGGTGCCCAACCGCAAGCTCGGCACGCTCGCCCAGTTCTTCCACGCCACCGTCCAGCCGACCCACCGCGCGCTCGACGACGCCCGGGCCACGGTCGACGTGCTGCACGGCCTGATCGAGCGGCTGGGCAGCTTCCGGGTGCACACCCTGGGCGACGCGATCGAGTTCGCCAAGGCGGTCACCCCCACCCAGCGCCGCCAGCGTCACCTGGCCGACGGCCTGCCCCACGTCCCCGGGGTCTATGTGTTCCGCTCGGCCGACGACCGCGCTCTCTACGTCGGCAAATCAAAAGACATCGCCACCCGCGTACGCAGCTATTTCACCGCCAGCGAGAAGCGCGCGCGGATCTCCGAGATGCTGGGCGCCGCCACCCGGGTCGACGCGGTCGAGTGCGCTCACCCGCTCGAGGCCGAGGTCCGCGAGCTGCGGCTGATCGCGGCGCACTCCCCGCCGTACAACCGCCGCTCGAAATACCCGGAGCGCGTCGTCTGGCTCAAGCTCACCACCGAGGCCTATCCACGGCTGTCGGTGGTCCGCTCGCTGGTCGACGACGACGCGGCCTATCTGGGCCCGTTCTCGTCCCGCCGCACGGCCGAGCTGGCCGCGGCCGGGGTCTACGACGCCGTCCCGCTGCGCCAGTGCAGTCACAAGCTCTCGGTGCGCACCCCCTTCCCGGCCTGCGCGCTGGCCGAGCTGGGCCGGTGCCCCGCCCCGTGCGAGCACAAGATCACCCCGGAGGACTACGCGACCACCGCCGCGCTGCCGTTCCGCAGCGCCATCCACGGTGATCCGTCGCAGGTGGTCGACGCCCTGATGGACCGCATCGACGCGCTGTCCGACAAGCGGCGCTACGAGGAGGCCGCCGTCCTGCGCTCGCGGCTCATCGCGCTGCTGCGGGCCACCGTACGGATGCAGCGATTGTCCGCTTTGACCAGGCTCACGGAGATCGTCGCCGCCCGCCGTGACGGGATCGGCGGCTGGGAGATCTCGGTCGTCCGGCACGGACGGCTGGCCGCCGCGGCCACGTCGCCACCCCGCGAGCATCCCCGGCCGACCCTCGACGCGGTACGCCTGACGGCCGAGACGGTCCTACCGGGACCGGGCCCGGTGCCGGCCGCCTCGGCCGAGGAGACCGAGCGGATTCTGGCCTGGCTCGAGCAGCCCGACACCCGGCTGGTGGAAACTTCCGGCGACTGGGTGTCACCGGTTCGTGGCGCCGCGCGCTTCACCTCCCTGCTCAACAGGGCAGAAGCGGCAGCATCGGGCAAAGACTCGGCCGTTCGCTCATCCGTAACTGACCGTTCGGATGACGCTCGCTCGCTTAGGCTGTAAGGCAAGTGGAATCTCCGGCCTGGTTCGCGGGGCTTCACGACGATTTGGCCCTCGGCTCTCGCGGTCCCCCGCGCGCCAGTCCGGCGGCCCTGCGGTGAGGGGGTGTCCAGTGGACGTCGACGCCGGCCACGGCGCCGCCCTTGGACGTGCCCTGCCGACAACCGAACGCGACTTGTCGATCACCCAGCGGTTGCGCTCCTTCCTGAGCTTCAATGGCGACGACGACGATCCCGTCACCGTCCTCACCCGCACCCATCGGGCCGTGCACCCGTCGGCCGACGCGGGAGTCCTGCGGCGCAGCTACGCGATTGCCGAAAACATGCACCGCGGCCAGATGCGCAAGTCCGGCGAGCCGTACATCACTCATCCCCTCGCCGTCGCGCAGATCTGCGCCGAGCTCGGCATGGACACCACCACCCTGGTCGCCGCCCTGCTGCACGACACGGTGGAAGACACCAGCTACACGCTCGAGGCGCTGCACGGCGACTTCGGTCCCGAGGTGACCCACCTGGTCGACGGCGTGACCAAGTTCGACAAGGCGTTCTACGGCAAGGCGGCCGAGGCCGAGACCATCCGCAAGATGATCGTCGCCGCCGGCAAGGACGTCCGTGTCCTGGTCATCAAGCTGGCCGACCGGCTGCACAACATGCGCACGCTGGACGCCCGCTCCCCCGCCTCCCGCGCCCGCATCGCCACGGCCACCCTCGACGTGCTCGTCCCGCTCTGCGACCGGCTCGGCATCCAGGCCCTCAAGCGCGACCTCGACGACGTGGTGCTCTACCACCTCGAGCCCGATTCCTACACGCGGATCGACGAGCACGTGCGCAACCGTCCCGGATGGTCCGACTACCTCGACGACGTGAGCGGCAAGGCCCGCGCCGCGCTGCGTCGTCAGCGGGTGACGGCCGAGGTCACGCCTCGCCCGCGGCACTATTACTCGATCTGGAAGGACACCGTGGCCGGGGGCCACTCCGTCCCCTTCGACCTGCCCCGCATCGCGGTGGTGGTCGACGGCCCCGAGACCGACTGTTACGCCGCGCTCGGCGCGATCCACGGCCAGTGGCGCCCGGTGGCCGGCCGGTTCAAAGACTTCATCGCCTCGCCCAAGAACAACCTCTACCGCTCGCTGCACACGACGGTCACCGGGCCCGACGGGCGCCTGGTCGAGGTTCTGATCCGCACCCGGGCCATGCATCGCTACTCGGAATACGGCGTCGCCACGACGTATCGCTATCCGAAATACGCCGAGACCGCCGAGGCCTCGGGCGCCGACCAGCTGACCTGGCTCAAGCGGGTGCTCGACTGGCAGCAGGACACCACCGACGCCGCCCAGTTCCTGGCGTCGCTGCGGTGCGACCTGGCCGAGGCCCAGATCACGGTCTTCGCCCACGGGCACGCGTTCGAGCTGCCGAGCGGTTCCACACCGGTCGACCTGGCCTACGAGCTCAGCCCGCAGACCGGCGACCAGTGCCTCGCCGCCACGATCAACGGCCGGCTGGCCCCGCTCAGCTCGCAGCTGCGCGACGGCGACGTCGTCGAGATCTTCTCCGAGACCGATCATCATCTGGAGGTGGAGCCGAACGCTCCTCGCGGACCGCGTCGCGAGTGGCTCGGCTTCGTCAAATCGAGCCAGGCCCAGCTGCAGATCAACAAGTACTTCGACGAGAAGAACGAACCGGGCATCAGCATCGCCGACAAGGTTCGTCTGGGCCGCGCCACGATCGGGCTGACCCTGCGCAAGCACGACCGCGGCCTGGCCAGCGAGGTGCCGCTGCGCCGCCTGGCCGAGGAACTGGGCTATCCCGACCTCGAGACGATGCTGGTCGCGGTGTGTGAGCGCACCCTCGAGCCCGACATGGTCGTCGAGCAGTTGATCGCCCTCGTCGACCACCCTGACTAGCCGACGACCGGGCCCCGCTAGCCTTGCGGTTGTGAATATTCCTCGGCGCGTGCGGGCGTACGCATATCAGACGTTCTATCGCATGCCGAGTCCCGTGCGCCGCGCCGTGGCCAGCCTGGTCGCCCCGAAATACCTGGTCGGCGCGGTGGCGGTGATCCGCGACTCGGAAGCTCCCGAGCCCTCGCGACTGCTGCTGCTCCGCCAGCCGACCAAGCACGGCTGGAGCCTCCCGGCCGGCCTGCTCAAGCGTCACGAGCCCGCGGCCGAGGGCGCCGCCCGCGAGCTGTTCGAGGAGACCGGGGTCCGCGTCGACCCGTCCGACCTCACTCCCGGCAACCCGAACGCGATCATCCACCCGGTGGGAGTGGTCGACACCGTCTGGTTCGGATCGGTCCCGGCGTCCACCACGGAGCTGCGCGTCGACGGCGGCGAGATCCTCGAGGCGAACTGGTTTCCGGTCGACGACCTCCCCCGCCTCACCCGCAACACCGCCCAGCTGCTGGCCCGCTACGACATAGGCCGGTCGTGACGGGGGTCGGCGGAATCATTCTGGCCGCCGGCGAGGGCCGGCGGCTGCGCCCGCTGACCGAGTCGCTGCCCAAGGCGCTCTGCCCGGTCGGCAACGTGGCCCTGCTCGACCGCGCGCTGGCCCGGCTGGCCGGGCTGGGCCTGGCCGGTCCCGAGACGGTCGCGGTCAACGCCGCCTATCTCGCCGAGCAGGTCGTGCGGCACGTCGGCGACCGCGCCCACCTGTCGGTCGAGCCCGACGGCCCGGTCGGCACGTCGGGCGGCGTCGGCCGGCTCCGGGACTGGGCCGACGGCCGGGGCGTCCTGGTCGGGAACGCCGACGCCTACCTGGCCGATCCGGCCCGCGAGCCCGGCAAGGACATCGCAGCCCTGCTCGACGGCTGGTCCGGCGACACGGTCCGGATGCTCACCAAGCCCAACCCGCCCGGCGCGACCGGCGGCTTCAGCGGCCGCCGCTTCACCGGCTTCTCGCTGCTGCCCTGGCGCTACGTCCGCACCCTCTCGACCGAGCACGGCGATCTCGTACGCACGGTGTGGCGCCCTGCCGAGGCCGAGGGCGCGCTGGAACTGGTCAACTATGACGGCCTCTACATAGACACGGGCACGCCGGCCGACTATCTGAGAGCCAACCTGCACGCCGCGTACGGCGCCGCCCTGATCGACCCCACGGCGACGGTCACCGGGGCCGTCAGCGAGTCGGTGATCGGCCCGGGCGCCCGGATCGCGGGCACAGTCACCCGCTGCGTCATCTGGCCCGGCGCCGAGGTGCTCGCCGCCGAGTCACTGGCCGACGTCATCCGCGCACCAGGTCCCCTGACGATCCCGGCCGCCGGATAACGAGTCCGCCCCGTCGGCCCCCGCCTCGCGAGCAGCGAAGTCGACGGCCCACGAGCCCCGTCACCCACACCGCGAGCAGCGAAGGCCAGCGGCCCGCCAACTCCGTCACCTGCCCCGCCTCAGCGAAGGTCGACGCCCCACGAGCCCCGTCACCCGCACCGCGAGCAGCGAAGGCCAGCGGCCCACCAACTCCGTCACCTGCCCCGCCTCAGCGAAGGCCGGCGGCACACCAGCTCCGTTGCCGCCCGCGAGCGGCAACTGCCAACGCCGGTGAGCCCGGCCCGATCGAGGACGTCGGCGGCGGCCGGCAGCCCCGTCCGCGCCACCCTGCCGGCCGGCAGCCGGCCGGCGAGCGTGTCAGTCGGCGCCGGGGAGGCCGATGGCGAACGCGTCCTCCAGGTCGTGCTTGGAGTAGGCGCGGAAGGCGATGTGCGACTCGGTGTTGAGGACGCCCGCGGTCTTGGAGATCTTGCCCGCGATGACCTCGGCGATGTCCTCGAACTTGGCGACCCGGACGATCGCGATCAGGTCGACGTTGCCGGCCACCGAATAGACCTCGCTCACCCCGTCCAGAGCGGCGAGAGCCTCCGCGACCTCGGGAATGGAGTCGGTAGCGCAGTCGATGTGCACGATCGCGGTGTTCACCGGCGAGCTCCTCAGCTGGGAGGACGGATGGTCGCGACCATGCTATCCGCAGCCGGTCACACCGCACCGGATCGCCCGGGGGCCGGCGCTGACCAAGTAGCCCGGCGACGAGAAAGGGGCCCGCCGAAGCGGGCCCCTTTTGATGCTCGTTGCTTACCGGCGACCGGAAGTGATCTCTTCGCGGTCGTCGCCGGTGACCGGCGGCATTCCGGGCGAGACCGGGGCCTCGGACGGCTTCTCGACCGGGAAGAAGAAGCCCTTCACGGCCGGAGCCAGAGCGCCGACGCGGTTCATCTTCTTCGGGACGACCCAGCCGCCGTACTCCAGCGGGATGGGGTGGCCGTGATCGTCGACCGGGCCGAGCGGCTGGTGCACCTCGACGAACTGGCCGTTGGGGAGGCGCTTGATGATGCCGGTCTCGACGCCGTGCGCCAGCACCTCACGGTCGTGCTGCTGGAGACCCAGGCAGATGCGGATCGAGATGAAGTACGCCAGCGGCGGCAGGACGATCAATCCGATACGGCCGGCCCAGGTCATCGCGTTCAGGCTGATGTGGAACTTGTCGGCGATGACGTCGTTGGCGCCGGAGAGGGTGGCCACGATGAAGAACGTGAACGCCATCGCGCCGATGCCGACGCGCTCCGGGTTGTCGCGCGGGCGCTCCAGCAGGTTGTGGATCCCCTTGTCGCCGCTCTTGCGGGCCTCGATCCACGGCCAGAACATCGGGCCCGTGGTGAGGGCGCCCAGGCCGACCACGGCCGGCCAGAACAGCGGCGGGATGCTGTAGTCGCCGATGTAGATCTGCCAGTTCGGCATGAGCCGGACCAGGCCGTCCATGAACATGACGTACCAGTCGGGCTGCGAGGCCGAGGACACCTCGGACGCGCGGTACGGGCCGAAGAGCCAGATCGGGTTGATCTGGAACAAGCCGGCCATCAGCGCCACCGTGCCGAAGACGGCCATGAAGAAGCCGCCCTGCTTGAGCGCGTACCGCGGGAACATGCGCTCGCCGACCACGTTGGTGTTCGTGCGCATCGGGCCGGGCCACTGGGTGTGCTTCTGCTTGAAGACCAGGCCCAGGTGGACGCTGATCAGCGCGAGCAGACCGCCCGGGATGAGCAGCACGTGCGCGATGTAGAACCGGCCCATGATCAGGTGACCCGGGAACTCGCCGCCGAAGATGGAGGCGGAGACCCAGGTGCCGACGACCGGGATCGACAGCATGATCGCCGAGGCGATGCGAAGACCCGTGCCGGAGAGGCCGTCGTCGGGGAGCGAGTAACCGGTGAAGCCGGCCAGGAAGCCGAGCAGGAACAGCGCGACGCCGATCGCCCAGTTCGCCTCGCGCGGCTTCCGGTATGCGCCGGTGAAGAAGATGCGCGCCATGTGCACGACGATCGACGCCATGAACAGCAGCGCCGCCCAGTGGTGCATCTGGCGCATGAACAGACCACCGCGCACCTCGAACGAGAGGTGCAGCGACGACGCGTACGCCTGGGACATCTCCGTGCCGCGCAGAGCCGGGTAGGCGCCCTCGTAGGCGGTCTCCGACATCGACGGGTCGTAGAACAGCGTCAGGAAGACACCGGTCAGCAGCAGGATGATGAACGAGAAGAGCGCGATCTCACCGAGCAGGAACGACCAGTGGTCAGGGAAAACCTTGTTGAGCAGGGCTCGCAGCGGGGTCGCCGCCTGGAACCGCTCGTCGACGCCCTTGGCTGCGGTGACAGGCGCCTGTTGGAGGTCTACTTTACGGCGCTTCACGGCCGCTCCCAGAAGTCAGGTCCGACGGTGTCCTTGTAGTCGGACGTTGCCACGAAGAAGCCTTCCTCGTCCACTCCCAGCGGCAGCATCGGCAGCCGCCGGGTGGCGGGACCGAAGATCGGCTGGGCGTTCCGGGTGATGAGGAACTGCGACTGGTGGCAGGGGCACAGCAGACGGTTCGTCTGCTGTTCGTAAAGGCTAGCCGGGCAACCGGCGTGCGTGCAGATCTTGGAGTACGCCACGTAGTCGCCCCACATCGACCCCTTGTTACGGCGGTCGGCCTCGGCCGCCTCACGGGTCTTCTGCGCGTCGTCGGCCCGCAGGTGGATCAGCAGGGTCGGCGAGTCGGCGTACTCGTTGGTCGCGCCGTGCGGGATGCCGGGGAAGACCGTCATCTGGCCGCCCGTGCTGACGTCCTCGGGACGGATCGGCGTGCCGTCCTCGCGGGTGAGCCGCACCGGGTTGCCGCCGTTCTTGCCCGGGTTGAACCCGGTGGTGTACATGATCGGCAGGTCGTCCTTGTGCGGGTTCTCGATCAGGCCACCGATCAGCGGCGCCGCGGCGACCAGGCCGATCGGCGCCAGACCGAAACCGATCGCGCCCTTGAGCAGCGGGCGGCGCTGGACGCCGGTGCCGATCTCGTCGGCGACGAACATCATCGTCTGACCGGTGATCTTCTGCTCGTCGCTCGGCGACGCGCCGTCGTGCCGGGCCTGGATCGACACCTCGTGCGGCAGCAGCTTCTTGGCCCAGGCCAGGATCGCGAAGCCGACCGCGAACAGCGAGATGCCGAGCGTGATGCCGAGCAGCGGGGTGAAGTAGTCGCCCATCGTGTGGCCGAGCTGGAACCGCCACGGCCACCAGATGTAGAAGCCGAGGAAGGCCAGCGCGGCCAGGCCGGCGATGATGAACAGGAAGGAGATGTTGCGGACGACCCGCTTCTCGGCCTTCGAATTGGTGCCCTGGAACTGCGACTCGTACGTGACGATCTCGATCTCGTCGCGGCGCAGGCCCTCTTTGACGATGTCGAGACGCGTCAGCTTCGGGTCGTCGACGTCGACCGGCTTGGTCGCACCGGGCGTGTCGTGGTGCAGCGTGGTCATGACTTCCCCGCAATCCACAGCGACGTGAAGACCAGGATCGTGATGCCGACGAAGAAGATCGCGAGACCCTCGGTCGACGGCCCGTACCGGCCCAGGTTGAACAGACCGCCCGGGTCCTTGTCCTCCTGGAGCTGCAGGGTGATGTAGGTGATGATCTCGCGCTTCTCTTCCGGCGTGAGCTGGTTGTCACCGAACACCGGCATGTTCTGCGGGCCGCTCAGCATGGCCGCGTAGATCGTCTCGGGGGTGGCGTCGTGCAGGGCCGGGGCGAACTTGCCCGACGAGAGCGCGCCGCCGGCGCCGCCGAAGCTGTGGCACGAGGTGCAGTTGACCCGGAACAGCTCGCCGCCGCGGGCGATCGCCTCGGGGTTCTTGTCGAGGTTCTCGACCAGCTCGCCGGTGGGCAGCTGAGGGCCTCCACCGAGCTCCTGGATGTACTGAGCGAGCTGCTTGGTCTCGTTCTTGTCGAACTGCGGCTTCTTCTCCTCGGCCTGAGCCTCCTGGCGGGTCATCGGCATGCGGCCGGTGCCCACCTGGAACTCGACCGACGCCGCGCCGACGCCGATCAGGCTCGGACCGCGGTCCTGGACACCCTGGCCGTCGCGCCCGTGGCAGGTGATGCAGCTGTTGTCGTACAGCTGCTTGCCCTCTTGAGCCGTGGCCGACAGCTGCCGGGGTTCGTCGGCGAACGCGCCCGGCGCGAACGCGGTGTATACGCCGCCGGCCAGCGCGAGCGCGGCGACCATGCGCACGGCCGCCCCGAGGCGCCGCCGAGTCTTACTCGGCGCGCCACGCCGCCGGGAGAACACCCGGAGGCGCCGGCCCGCGGGGGTGTCTGAAGTCATGGGTTGTATCCCTCTGCGTTTTGACCAGAAGCTCATGAAGGGCGTGCGGCTCTACTGCAGCCAATAGATCATGGCGAACAGCGCGATCCACACGATGTCCACGAAGTGCCAGTAGTACGACACGACGATCGCCGAGGTGGCCTGCGCCGGGGTGAACCTACCCATCGTCGTACGGATCATGTAGACGATGAAGGCGATCAGGCCGCCGGTGACGTGCAGACCGTGGAAGCCCGTGGTCAGGTAGAACATCGAGCCGAAACCGTCGCCGTTGAGCTTGATGCCCTCGTGGACGAGGTTGCGGTACTCGTTCGCCTGGCCGAGCACGAAGATCAGGCCCATCACGAAGGTGATCGTGAACCAGCGCCGCAGCGCGAACACATCACCCTTCTCCGCCGCGAACACGCCGAGCTGGCACGTGACCGAGGAAAGCACCAGGATCACCGTGAACGTCGTCGCGTACGGGATCTCGAGATGCCGGGTGTGCTCCTCCCACTGCTCGGGCGCCGCCGCGCGGATCGAGAAGTACATCGCGAACAGTGCCGCGAAGAACATGAGCTCGCTGGAGAGCCACACGATCGTGCCGACGCTCACCATGTTGGGTCGCGTCAGCGAGTGGATCCTGCTCTTGTCGATGGCTGAGGCCGCTGTCACGGGCTCATTATTGCTCCGCGATCAGTCCAACGTGCTGCGGGGGGTCGAATTCAGTCATGAGTTGCAGCCCGGAAAGACAGGCACCGACCGGATAGGCCTAGCCTCGAGTGGTGCACCTAGCAGAAACGACCACACTCGCCGCTCCGAGCGGGGAGAATGTTCTTCCGCAGTTCACACCGGCCGCGATCTTCACCGAGATCCACCTCGGCAGCCTCGTGGCGCTGTTCCTGGTGGTGGCCGCGGCGCTGTACGGCTATGGCGTCTATCGGCTCCGGCAGCGGGGCGACCACTGGCCGGTGGGCCGCACGGTGGCGTTCGTCGCCGGTGGACTCGGCTCGATCGCGGCGGTGACCGTCACCGGCATCGAGGCGTACGACACCACGCTGATCTCGGTGCACATGGTCCAGCACATGATGCTGTCGATGGTCGGGCCGATCTTTCTGGCGCTGGGCGCGCCGGTGACGCTGGCCCTGCGTACGGTGCCCGCCCCGGCCCGCAAGACCCTGCTCGCGGTCCTGCACAGCCGGGTCGCCCGCGTGCTGACGTTCCCGCTGGTCGCGTTCGGAATCTTCGTGGCCAACCCGTTCGTCCTCTACTTCACCGACCTTTATCGGCAGACGCTGCTGCACCCCTTGCTGCACGAGTTCATCCACGTGCACTTCATCATCACCGGCTGCCTGTTCTTCTGGCCGCTGCTGGGCCTGGACCCGCTGCCCAACCGCTGGCCCTACCCGGGCCGCGCGCTGCTGATGGTGCTGTCGGTGCCGTTCCACACGGTGCTCGGCCTGACCATCATGCAGAGCAAGACGCTGCTGGCCGGCGACTACTACCCGAGCCTGGGTCTGAGCTGGCTCGATCCGGCCGCCGACCAGGTCACCGCCGGGGGCATCCTGTGGGCCGGCGGTGAGATCGTCAGCGTCACCATGCTCGGCATCCTGGTGATGCAGTGGGTGCGCCAGTCCGAGCGGGAGGCCCGCCGCATCGACCGCGCGCTGGACCGCCAGGAGGCGGAGGACGCCGCCGAGCAGGCCCGCCAGGATGCCGCCAAGATCACAAACGGGGCCCCGGCCGACACCCGGGCCCCGGGGTCCGACGCGTTGTAAACCGGTCCGTTACGATCGGCGGGCACCTACGACGTGAACCGGGGCACACTATGAGCGACGAACCGACTCAGTACACGGTCCTGCTGTACAGCGACGATGCCGCCGTGCGCGACCGCATCCGGATGGCGATCGGGGTGCGTCCCGCGGCCGATCTCAAGGTCGAGTTCGCCGACGCCGCGACCTGGGAAGACTGCCGCAACCTGCTCGACAAGTACGAGATCGATCTGATGGTGCTCGACGGCGAGGCCTCCCCCGCGGGCGGCATCGGCATCGCCCGGCAGACCAAGGACGAATACGCGACGCCTCCGCCGGTCTGCGTGGTCATCGCCCGCGCCGCCGACCGCTGGCTCGCGGCCTACGCCCAGGTCGACCAGACCCTGGTCGCGCCGCTCGACCCGGTCACCACCGGCCGCACGATCGCCGCCATGCTCCGCGCCCGCCGCAACGGCTCCGTGCCGCTGGGCACGATGGGCACGCTCGGCTGACCTCGGCCGCCGCGAACTCCCCCCGCGAATCCCCGACCCCGGAGGCCCCGTCATGGGCGCACGCACCTGGCCGAACCTGACGAGCGCCCTGCTGCGGGGCGAGGAGCTGGGGACCGCCGACACCGCCTGGGCCATGGGCGAGATCATGGCCGGCAACGCCACGCCGGCCCAGATCGCCGGGTTCGCGATCGCGCTGCGGGCCAAGGGTGAGACCCCGGGCGAGCTGGCCGGCCTGGTCGAGGCCATGCTGGCCAATGCGACCCTGGTCGAGCTGCCCGAGTCCGTACGCACCGACGCGGTCGACGTGGTCGGCACCGGCGGCGACCGGGCCAACACCGTGAACATCTCGACGATGGCGGCGATCATCACGGCCGCCGCCGGTGTGACGGTGGTCAAGCACGGCAACCGCTCGGCCTCGTCGACGACCGGCACGGCCGACCTCCTCGAGCACTTCGGCATCCCGCTCGACCTCGGCCCCGAGGGCGTGGTCAGCACGGTGACCAGCGCCGGCATGGGCTTCTGCTTCGCCGCGCGCTACCACCCGGGCATGCGGCACGCCTCGGTCACGCGGCGCGAGCTGGGCGTCCCCACGTTCTTCAACGTGCTGGGACCGCTGACCAACCCGGCCCGTCCGACCGCGGCCGCGGTGGGCTGTTTCGACGCGCGCATGGCCCCGGTGATGGCCGCCGTGTTCGCCCGGCGCGGCGACTCGGCGCTGGTGATGCGGGGCGAGGACGGTCTCGACGAGTTCACCACCTCCGCGCCCACCCGCCTGTGGCAGGCCAAGGACGGCAAGGTCGAGGAGCACCTGATCGACTCGGTCGAGCTGGGCCTGCCGCGCAGTCAGCCGGCCGACCTGCGGGGCGGGGACGCCGCGTTCAACGCCGACGTGGCCACCCGGACCTTCGCCGGTGAGCCCGGCCCGGTGCGTGACGCGGTCGTTCTCAACACGGCGGCTGCCCTGGCAGCTCACGGTGGCTTCCCCGGCGACCTGAGAGACACGCTGCGGGCCGGAATCGCCCGGGCCCAGGAAACGATCGACTCCGGGGCTGCGACGGCTCAGCTCGCACGCTGGGTCGATGCGGCGCAGAAGGCCAAGGCCGCCGAGTAGCGGATCCGACCAATTTCACAGCGGACACGCCGCTGCCAATGCTCCAGAATGCCGGATTTACGTGGCAACGTCGGAATCAGTTTCGGGTAATCCACCTTCCGGCGAAGAGGAGCCACCCGTGTCGGATCACGAACCCCGCTGCGTCATCTGTGACAGCGACATGCTGTTCGAGGTGCCGGCCACCCAAACCGGCCAGATCGAGGAACTAGTCTGCCGCCGCTGCGGAGCCGCCGAGGTAGTAACCCCCGTAGTAGCCCACCTCTGGCCCCACACAACCCCAAGCCCCCTCGCCCTACCCCACCAGCGAAGAGCAGCCTAAAACCAACAAGGTGGCCCGCGCCCACAGGTAGGGCGCGGGCCACCTCCACAAATCCTGATCCCCCAGCCACAAACCACTTACTGTGCGAGATCACGTATCCAGTGAACTGCCGGGCCGAGCGCCGTCAATGAGATGAGCCCGGTTTTCCGACGCCGTCGCTCTTTGCGGCGTTGGAAAACCGGGCTCATCTCATTGACGTAAAAGGCGCTCGGCCCACGCGTCGCGAAGCGGCACCATTAGGCTCAGCTAACTAATCCTGAGCCGGACCGCAGCCCTCTCGTGCCTAATGCTCAGCGGGATGCCGAGTCCCCGTGTAGTACTCAAAGATCATTGAGCAGGACGAGAAAATAACCAGCACCAGCCCCAGAGCCAGCAACCACCACTGCCAGAACACCAGCCCAAGCCCAGCAATAGTGGCCGACAGCGCAATCCCGAACGGCCAGTAACTACCCGGGCTGAAGAAGCCGATCTCACCGGCGCCTTCGGCGATCTCCCCGTCCTCCCGGTCTTCCGGGCGCAGGTCGATGCGCCGGGCGACGAACCAGAAGAAGCCGCCGCACATCGAGCAGAGCAGGCCGGACAGGATCAGCGCGACCGTGCCCACCCACTCGACGTGGGTGCCGGTGCCCCGGGTGTAGAAGCCGTAGACGATGGCCGCTCCGAAGAGGAAGGCGGCGACGCCGACGAAGATCTTGTATTCGGTACGCACGCTGTCCCTACTTCCCGGCCGTCGCGGCGGCACCGGCGGGCGCCGCCACGGCGCCGCGCTGGTTCCAGCCGTTCTTCTGGCGCCGCGTGTCGAACGGCTCGGTCGTCGTCGCGTACATCTTGTCTCCGGTGAAGCCGATCGCGGCCATCGCCTCCTGCGTGGAGGATCCGTCGCGCTTGGCCGCCAGGAACTGGTCGAACCGCTCGGGCGAGACCACGACGAGCTCGAAGTTCATGAAGGCGTGGTAGGTGCCACAGAGCTCGGCGCAGCGGCCGACGTAGCGGCCTTCCTTGTCGAGAGTGATCTCGAAGGTGTTGCGCACGTTGCCCGGGAACACATCCCGCTTGAACAGGATCTCGGGCACCCAGAACGAGTGGATCACGTCCCGGCTGGTCTCCTCGAACCGGATCTTCTCGTTCGTCGGCAGGACCAGGATCGGGATGACGTCGGACGAGCCGACCGTCGAGGCCACCGTGTTGGCCTCTTCACCGATGCCGTCGCGGTAGTTGAACTGCCAGTTCCACTTGAACGCGACAACCTCGACGACCTGGTCGGGGTTCTTCGACAGCTTGTCCACGTCGGTCTGCACGATCGCCGTGTAGTAGAAGAGGATCGCCACGATCAGCACCGGGGTGACCGTGTAGAGAACCTCCATCGGCATGTTGAACCGGGTCTGCACGGGCAGCTCGTCGCCGCGCTTGCGATACCGGATGATGCACCAGAAGATCAGGCCCCACACGAAGACGCCGACGATCAGCGCTGCGATCACCGAGGCGATCCACAGGTCGTACATCTTGTGCGCCTGCAGGGTGATGCCCTTGCCGGGCCATCCGAAGTGGCCGAAGGCGTCGCCGACGCCCTCAAGCGAACAACCCGAGAGCAGCATCAGCAGCGCCGTGCCGCTGAGACCGAGCCCGGCGATCCGGACTGCAGCTCGCGACCGCGCGGCCGGACTCTTTGCGCTCACCTGCTTTTGCCTCCTTAGCAGCGCCGCCTCCCGCCCGAAACGGACACGAGTGGCCAGGCGTTACCGACGGTCGCACATTACTCGACCAGGCCCTGACACACCTTTGCGGGGGTCCGATCTTCGACCGTGCGCGTATACCCCTCAACAATGGGACGATACCGTTCCTGGGGTGGAATACACGGGCGATCCCGCTGGTCCGGCCGCATACCTTGACGCGGCGACCGCGAGTCCACTGCATCCGGTGGCCCGCGAGGCGCTTCTGGCCGCGCTGACCGACGGCTGGGCCGACCCCGCCCGCCTCTATTCGGCGGGCCGGCGGGCCCAGCAGCTTTCCGACGCGGCCCGGGCCGTTGTCGCCGAGATCCTGGCCGTACGCCCCGACGAGGTCTCCTTCTGGTCGTCCGGCACGGCCGCCGCGCAGGCCGCCGTGCTCGGGGCGCTGGCCGGACGGACCCGCCAGGGCGACACGCTGGTGCATTCGGCGATCGAGCACTCCGCCGTGCTGCACGCGGCCGCCCGGGGCAAGGCCGTCGAGGTCGGCGTGGACCGCCAGGGCCGCCTAGACCTGGACGCCTGGGACCGGGCCGTGTCCGCGCCCGGGGTGGCCGTCGCGTCGCTGATCAGCGCGAGCCATGAGGTCGGCACGGTGCAGCCGGTCGCGGCCGCGGCCGAATACTGCTCCGAGGCCGGCGTGCCGCTCTTTGTCGACGCCGCGCAGTCGGTGGGCCGGACCGCGGTGCCGACCGGCTGGTCGCTGCTGAGCGCGAGCGCGCACAAGTGGGGCGGCCCGCCCGGCGTGGGGGTGCTGGTGGTCCGCAAGGGTGTGCGCTGGATCTCCCCGTACCCGCAGGATGATCTTTATCGCCCTCAGCCGCCCGGAAGCGCCGACCTGCCCGCGGTGGTCGCCGCCGCGGCGAGCCTGCGCGCCGTCCAGGCCGAGGCCCAGACCGAGGCCGTACGCCTGAGCGCGCTGGTCGACCGCATCCGCGAGCGCGTGCCGGCGCTGGTGCCGGACGTCGAGGTGGTGGGCGACCCCGATCAGCGCCTGCCGCATCTGGTCACGTTCTCGTGCCTGTACGTGGACGGGGAGGCGCTACTGCACGCGCTGGACCGGGCCGGTTTCGCGGTCTCGTCCGGCTCGTCCTGCACGGCGTCGACGCTGCGGCCCAGCCACGTGCTCGAGGCGATGGGCGTGCTCAGCCACGGCAACGTGCGGGTCTCGCTGCACCGCGGCACGACCGAGTCCGACGTCGAGCGGTTCCTGGCCGTGCTGCCGGGCCTGGTCGAGGGCATCCGGCGGGAGGCGGGACTGTGATCGAGCTGGACTGCCTGGGCCAGAAGTGCCCGCTGCCGGTGATCCGGCTGGCCCAGAACATCGGCCGGGCCGAGGTCGGCGGGGTCGTACGGGTGCTGGCCGACGACCCCGCCGCCGCGAACGACATCCCGGCCTGGTGCCGCATGAAGAAGCACGAGTTTCTGGGTTCGCCGGCCGAGAACGCCTTCGAGGTGCGGCGGCTCAGCTAGGACCTCAGATATTCGACGACCGGCCCGACCGGCTCCTTGGCCAGGCTGGTGTCGACGACCAGGCGCGGGCCCAGGTACGGCTCGTATTCCGCCTGGCGCTCCAGCACCCGCACCCAGTCGGGCACGCCGTCGTGGTCGCGGGCCGCGTAGCGCTTCTCGACGCGGCGCCGGTGCTCGGTGTCGTCGCCGCACACCACCTCGACCACCCGCAGCGGCACGCCGGCCCGCTCGGCGGCGTCGATCCAGAGCTGGCGGGCCGCCCGGACCGGGCTCACCGCGTCGATGATCACCGAGTGGCCGATGCCCAGCTGCACCTCGGCCAGCGCGGCCACCGCCCCGTACGCGGCGAACCCGGGCCTTGGCTCGACCACCTCGTAGCGCTGGAGCGCGAAGTCGACGGTGTCGACGGCGAGCACGCACGCGGGCAGCTCCGTCGCCACCCCCGCGGCGAGCGTGCTCTTCCCGACACCGGGCAGACCGGCGAAGACCGCTAAGACCATGACCCGATCAGACCACGCGGCTGGTCAGGCCGGAAGGTGAGCCTCGATCTCGGCGGCCGCGGCATCGCCGTACGAGTCGGCGAAGCGCTTGGCGAAGTCTCCGCCGCGGATGTCGTATTCCTGGGGGCCGACCGACTCGAGGACGAGCGCGGCCACCAGCGAGCCGACCTGGGCCGCCCGCTCGAGGCCGAGCCCCCACGACACGGCCGAGAAGAAGCCGGCCCGGAAGCCGTCGCCGACACCGGTCGGGTCTTCGGCCAGCACGTCGCGGGCGACCGGCACGTGGATGCGCTCGATGCCGCGGCCGGTGATCTCGACGCCGTCCTTGCCGAGCGTGGTGACCCGGATCTTGACCTGGTCGAGGACCTGCTCGGAGGTGAGGCCGGCCTTGGTCTCGAGCAGCGAGCGCTCGTACTCGTTGGTCAGCAGGTATTCGGCCCCGCCGATCAGGGTGAGCACATCGCTGCCGTCCATGCGGGCGAGCTGCTGCGACGGGTCGGCGGCGAACTTGAAGCCCCGGGCCCGGCACTCCTGCGAGTGGCGGATCATGGCGGCCGGGTCGTTGGCGCTGATCAGCACGAGGTCGAGACCGCCGGCGCGCCCGGCGACCGGTGACAGTTCGATGTTGCGGGCCTCGGACATCGCGCCCGCGTAGAACGAGGCGATCTGGTTGAGGTCGTCGTCGGTGGTGCAGACGAAACGCGCCGTGTGGGCGACCTCGCTGACGTGCACCGAGTCGCAGTCGACGCCGTGCCGCTCGAGCCAGGACCGGTAGTCGGCGAAGTCGGCCCCGACCGCACCCACCAGGATCGGGCGCAGGCCCAGCTTGCCCATGCCGAACGAGATGTTGCTGGCCACCCCGCCCCGCCGGACCACCAGGTCGTCGACGAGGAACGAGAGGGAGACCTTGTGCAACTGGTCGGCGATGAGCTGGTCGGCGAACCGCCCCGGAAAGTGCATCAGGTGGTCGGTGGCGATCGAACCGGTCACGGCGATCTTCATGAGGGCCCTCGGGTCTTTCGGGAACAGGGGGGCTTACGTACGCAGCCTACCGGCTGGTGACGCGCAGCAGGCCGCCCCGTTAACGGAGCGGCCTGCTGCGGAGTTGTGCGCTATGCGTGGGCGATCAGTGGAACGAGTCGCCGCAGGCGCAGGAGTTCTGCGCGTTCGGGTTGTCGATCGTGAAGCCCTGCGCGTCGATCCGGTCGGCGAAGTCGATCGTGGCGCCGGCCAGGTAGGGAGCGCTCATGCGGTCGACGACGACCTCGACACCGCCGAAGTCGTTCACGACGTCACCGTCGAGCGAACGCTCGTCGAAGAAGAGCTGGTAACGCAGACCAGAGCAGCCACCCGGCTGAACGGCGATGCGGAGGCGCAGGTCGTCGCGGCCTTCCTGCTCGATCAGGGCCTTGACCTTCACCGCGGCGACATCGGTCAGGAGGATAGTGGTCGGGGCGGTGGCCTCGGCCGACTCGGTCTGCGATGCCGACTCTGTATGCGATTCAGTGGTCACTGCGTTATCTCCCTGCATGTGCGGACAGATTTGCCGTACTGGCCAACGCTAGCCCCATTCCGGAAGATTCCCAATTGGGGTGGCCCAGTTCACCTAGATCTCACCTGCTCCACTGCTCGCTCAGGCGTACAGCCAGCTCACGCAGCCCCCGGGCCGGTTCGGCCATGGCGATTTCGGTGCTGCCGAAGTGCTCGGTCAGGGAATACGTCTCGGTGACACCGGCCGCCGCGGCCTCGCGATAGCCGGTCTCGTTGCGCCCGGCCAGCACGACGCAGGGCAGTCCGCGGTCGCGGGCGGCGCCTGCGATGCCGGCCACGACCTTGCCGCGCAGCGACTGGTGGTCGAAGGATCCCTCCCCGGTGATCACCAGGTCGGCCGCATCGAGCTCCTTCTCGAGCCCGATGGCCATGCTGACCAGGCCGATTCCCGAGACCACGCGGCCGCCGAGGGCGATCAGGGCCGCCCCGATTCCGCCGGCCGCGCCACCACCGGGCGCCCTCTGCAGATCATCGACATCAAAGGCCTTTTCCAGTACGCCGGCAAACTGCTCGAGGGCCGCGTCGAGGCGGTAGACGTCCTCGCGGCTCGCGCCCTTCTGCGGCCCGAAGACGTTGCTCGCCCCCTGCAGGCCGGTCAGCGGGTTGTCGACATCGGTGGCCGCGACCAGGCTGACCTGCCGCAACCGGGGAGCGCCACCCAGCGCGGCGGCCGCGTTCAGATAGGCGCCGCCGTAGGGCAGGGCGTAACCGGCGATGTCGACCGGCGGGGCGCCCAGCGCGGCCAGCATGCCGGCCCCGGCGTCGTTGACCGCGGAGCCGCCCAGACCGATCACGATCTCGGCCACCCCCGCCTCGACCGCGGCCAGGAGCAGCAGGCCCAGCCCGTACGAGGAAGCGCTGTTGGGGTCTCTCTCCCCGGGAGTGAGAAGGTGCAGGCCGCACGCGTGCGCGCTCTCGACGTAGGCCGTCGTGCCGGACAGCAGGATCTCGCCGCCGACCGGACGCCCGAGCGGGTCGACCGTCGGCACCGGCACCCGGCGGCCGGGCAGAGCGCCCGCGAGCACCTCGATGAACCCCGGGCCGCCGTCCGAGAGCGGCCGCTTGACCAGCTCGTCGGGCTTGGTCCAGCCGGCCACCACGGCGTCGGCCACCTCGGGGGCGGACAGGGTGCCGGCGAACTTGTCCGGGCAGATCAATACGCGCACGCGTATGAGTGTGGCAGGCCACTGTTCACGGAGCCGATACCTGTCCCGCGCTGTGCGACGATGGCCGATGTGACGTCGACCTGGACCGAACCCTCGAACACCGCCACCGCCCTGCTCCTGCTGGGCCGGGGCACCGACCCCGCCTCCGAGCGCGGCGTGGACTGCCCGGGTGATCTGCCCGCTCCCAGCGACCCCGATCTGGTCGCGCGGGCCACGGCGGCCAAGGCCGCGCTGGGCGACCGCGTCTTCGTGCTCGGCCACCACTACCAGCGCGACGAGGTCATCCAGTTCGCCGACGTCACGGGCGACTCCTTCAAGCTGGCCCAGCAGGCCGCGGCCCGGCCCGACGCCGAGTTCATCGTGTTCTGCGGCGTGCACTTCATGGCCGAGAGCGCCGACATCCTCACCACGCCCCGGCAGCGCGTGATCCTGCCCGACCTGGCGGCCGGCTGCTCGATGGCCGACATGGCGGTGCTCGGTCAGGTCGAGACCGCCTGGGAGCGCTTCGAAGACCTGGGCATCGCCGGTGACGTCGTCCCGGTGACGTACATGAACTCGTCGGCCGACATCAAAGGCTTCGTCGGCCGCACCAAGGGCGTGGTCTGCACCTCCTCGAACGCCAAGCGCGCCCTGACCTGGGCGTACGAGCAGGGCAGCAAGGTCTTCTTCCTGCCCGATCAGCACCTGGGCCGCAACACGGCGGTGCTCGAGATGGGCTTCGACCTCGACGACTGCGTGCTCTACGACCCGCACAAGCCCGGTGGCGGGCTCACCGACGAGCAGCTGCGCAACGCCCGCATGATCCTGTGGCGGGGGCACTGCTCGGTGCACGGCCGTTTCACGCTCGACAGCGTGCGCGAGGTGCGCGAGCGGGTGCCCGGGGTCAACGTGCTGGTGCACCCGGAGTGCCGCCACGACGTCGTGCGCGCCGCCGACCAGGTGGGCTCGACCGAATACATCATCAAGGCGCTCGACGCGGCCCCGGCCGGGTCGGCCTGGGCGGTGGGCACCGAGCTCAACCTCGTACGGCGGATGGCTCTGGCGCACCCCGACAAACAGATCATGTTCCTCGACCGGACGGTCTGTTACTGCTCGACCATGAACCGGATCGACCTCCCCCACCTGGTGTGGGCGCTCGAGGAGCTGGTGGCGGGCCGGGTGCCCAATGTGATCACGGTGGACGAGGACACGGCACACCACGCGCGTGTCGCGCTGGACCAGATGCTCGCCTTGCCGTAACGGTAAGTAGTCGCCAACCTCCGTACAGCGCGGGATTTTCTTTCCGCTGTCTTAACTGTCGGCTTTTCACGGCCTCGTAGGCGTTGTGTGACTGGCGTCCTTGTCACTCAGCGCTATGCTTCGGCGGTTGCAAGAGCGGGTATCCCCGCCCGGCACTTGCCCCCTCGATCATCTCGGGCGCTCGCTGACGCCCACCAGCTGGAGGTTACGTTGACCGACGACGTCTTGGTCGTGCACGGCGGTACGCCGTTGCAGGGTCAGATCCGGGTCCGTGGCGCCAAGAACCTCGTTTCCAAGGCAATGGTGGCCGCCCTGCTGGGCGAGACGCCGAGCCGCCTGTTCGACGTGCCGCGCATCCGCGACGTCGAGGTCGTGAGCGGCCTGCTCGAGCTGCACGGCGTCAAGGTCAGCGACGGCGCCGACGACGGCGAGATCGTGATGGACCCCACCAACGTCGAGCGCGCCAGCACCGACGAGATCAACGTGCACGCCGGCTCGAGCCGCATCCCGATCCTGTTCTGCGGCCCGCTGCTGCACCGCCTCGGGCACGCGTTCATCCCCGACCTCGGCGGCTGCCACATCGGTCCGCGCCCGATTGACTTCCACATCCAGGCGCTGCGCGAGTTCGGCGCCGTGGTCGAGAAGACGCCCGAGGGCATGCACCTGAGCGCGCCCAACGGCCTCCGGGGCGCCAAGCTCGAGCTGCCCTACCCGAGCGTCGGCGCCACCGAGCAGGTGCTGCTGACCGCCGTACGGGCCGAGGGTGTCACCGAGCTGCGCAACGCGGCCATCGAGCCGGAGATCATCGACCTGATCTGCGTGCTGCAGAAGATGGGCGCGATCATCACCGTGCACACCGACCGGGTCATCGAGATCCAGGGTGTGCCGAGGCTGTACGGCTACCAGCACAAGCCGATCCCCGACCGGATCGAGGCCGCGAGCTGGGCCGCCGCCGCGCTGGCGACCAAGGGCGAGATCGAGGTGCTCGGCGCCCGGCAGGCCGACATGATGACGTTCCTCAACGTGTTCCGCTCGATCGGCGGCGAGTTCCAGATCACCGACGACCGCGTGGCCCGCCCGGGTGTCACCGGCGCCGAGGGCGGCATCAAGTTCTGGCACCCCGGCCACGAGCTGCAAGCCGTCGCGCTCGAGACCGACGTGCACCCCGGCTTCATGACCGACTGGCAGCAGCCGCTGGTCGTCGCGCTGACCCAGGCCCGCGGCCTGTCGATCATGCACGAGACCGTGTACGAGCAGCGTCTGGGCTACACCGACGCGCTCAACCAGATGGGCGCCACCATCCAGGTCTACCGCGACTGCCTCGGCGGCACCCCGTGCCGGTTCGGCCGCCGCAACTTCAAGCACTCCGCCGTGATCGCCGGCCCGTCCAAGCTCCACGCGGCCGACCTGGTCATCCCCGACCTGCGGGCCGGTTTCGCCCACCTGATCGCGGCGCTGGCCGCCGAGGGCACGTCGCGGGTGTACGGCGTCGACCTGATCAATCGCGGCTACGAGGACTTCGAGGGCAAGCTGGCCGCCCTGGGCGCGCACGTCGAGCGGCTCTGAATCTTCTCTGTTTAGGCACGATGCGCGGCGCGGTGTGAAGAACACCGCGCCGCTTGGCTACTCTCTGAGCGTGCCCTCGCTTTTTCGCCGCAAGCAGTCCGATGTCGCCACTCCCCAGGTCGTGGAGGAGGTGACATCGGCCGACTCGCGCCCCAAGGGCTACACCCCCAGCAAGAAGGAACTCGGCGTCGTCACGCCCAAGCGCACGTCGACCGGCCGCCGGGTCGGCGCCGAGCCCGCCCCGGCCAACCGCCGTGAGCAGGTCAAACTGATGCGCGAACGCCAGCGCGTCGAGCGGGCCGAGGCCGCCGCCGGCATGAAGGCGGGCGACGAGCGCTACCTGCTGGCCCGCGACCGCGGCCCCGAGCGCGCGCTGGTCCGCGACATCATCGACAGCCGCCGCACGGTCGGCACCTACTTCTTCGGCGGCGCGCTGATCGTGCTGATCGGCTCCACGGTGCGGATCCCCGCCGTCCAGCTGGCCAGCAACGTGCTCTGGCTGATGCTGGCGCTCGGCGTGATCGTCGACAGCGTCCTCATCTCGCGCAAGGTGAAGCGCCTGGTCAACGAGCGCTTCCCCAACACCGGCCAGCGCGTCGGCTCCCTGCAGATCTACGGCGTGATGCGAGGCCTGACGTTCCGCCGCATGCGGGTCCCCAAGCCGCGCGTCGAACTGGGCGACGCGGTCTAGTTCCCACTTCTTGCCGAAACCGCAAGGCCGCGTGCCGTACGCGCAAACGGTCGCTAGCGTCGAGGCATGGCACACGACCACATGATCGAAATGCTCGACCTGGACGCCGAGGTCCTGAGCGACTACCACCGCGACCTCATCACCTGGGTCGGCCGCGAGGCCCCCGACGCCCCGCACGTCATCGACCTGGGCGCGGGTAGCGGCACCGGCTCGCTCGCCCTGGCCCGCGAACTGCCCCGGGCCCGGATAACCGCGGTCGACGTGTCCCCCGAGATGCTGGCCCACGTACGCGCCCGCGCCGAGGCGGCCGGACTGGGCGACCGCATCGGGACGATCGAAGCCGACCTTGACCAGCCGTGGCCCGACTTCGGCCAGGTCGACGTCATCTGGGCCGCCTCGTCGATGCACCACATGGCCGACCCGGGCCGCGCGCTCGCCTCGGCCCACGCCGCGCTACGCCCCGGCGGATTGCTCGTGATCGCCGAACTCGACTCGTTCCCGCACTTCCTGACCGGCACCCCGGATGAAGACCTGGAGGCCCGCGCGCACGCCGAGGCGGACAAGGCCCGGCACGAGGCGGGCCTGCACATGCACGAGAACTGGGGCGCGCGGGCGACCAAGGCCGGCTTCACCGGTGTGACCGAGCGGCACTTCGACATCGCCCTGCCCGCACCGCTGCCGGCCGTGGCGGTGCGATATGCCGAGGTGTCGCTGGGTCGTCTTGTCGAGAGGCTTCCTGAGCTGGGCGGGGTGGTGGGTGCGCTGGAGGGTCGCGAGGATTTGAACGTGCGCACCGAACGGACGGTTTGGCTGGCGCGCCGCTGAGCCGACGCGCTGCCGGAGCCGGGCCGGGGGTTATTCGATTCCGGCCAGGCGGAGCAGGGCTGCGGTGGCGGCGGCGGCCACGACCACCACGACGAACGGGGCCTTGCGCCAGGCCAGCAGGGCGCCGACGAGGACGCCGGCCGGGCGGGCCACGCCGGCGAAGTTGCTGCCGGCCATCAGCGTCGAGGTGGCGGCCAGCGCGGTCAGCAGCGCGGCGGCGGCCATGGGGAGCAAGCGCTGCAGGTTGTCGGAGAGCTCGATGCGTTCGCGCAGCAGCACGCCGCCGAGCCGCATCAGGTAGGTGCCGACGCCCAGGACGATGATCGCGGCGAGCATCATGCGGCGGCCCTCCCCGGGCGAAGACGGATCTGGAGCTGCTCGGGGCGGGTCATGCGGCCGGCCTTTTCGGGCGCAGCAGCGTGAGCAGGCCCAGCAGGGCGCACAGGACCGGCAGGCCGGCGGGCAGCACGGGGGTGACCGCCACGGCGACGGCGGCGCCGGTGAGGGCGACGGCCCGGGTGGCACGGTCGCGCAGCGAGGGCAGGATCAGGGCGATCAGCGCGGCCGGGAAGGCAGCGTCCAGGCCGAGCGTCTCGTAGTCGCCGACGGCGGTGCCGAGCAGCACCCCGAGGGCGGTGCCCAGGTTCCACGACGTGAAGAGCGTGATGCCGATCAGCCAGTACGTGCGGCGGCGCTGGGCGGGGTCGGTCTCGGCCAGGGTGAAGGCGACTACCTCGTCCGTCATCAGGTGGCTGCCGATCAGCTGCTCGCGCCGGCTGGCGCCCATGCTGCTTCCGATGGCCATGCCGAACGGCAGGTGGCGGGCGTTGAGCAGAAGCCCGGCCAGCACGGCGGCGACGGGGCTGGCGGCGAGCAGCCCGACGGCCAGGAACTGCGATCCGCCGGCGAACACGACCGTGGACATGAGGAACGGCACCCAGACCGGAAGCCCGTACGCGATGGCGATGGCCCCGAACGAGGCCCCGACCGCCACCATGGCCGCGGCGATGGCGGCCGCGTCCCGGAGCAGCGTTCGCTGTATCGTACGCATAGTTCGAAATACTGAACGATGTCGTTGCCGTTCGTCAAACCGAACAGCTTGATCGATGGAGCGAACATTGCATCAGCCGTCGCCGCCGCTCGCCACGATCGCCGCCGCCCTGCGCCGGGAACGGGAACGGGCCGGCATCTCGCTGACCGAGCTCGCCCGGCGGGCCGGGCTGGCCAAGTCGACGCTCTCGCAGCTGGAGGCGGGCACCGGCAACCCGAGCATCGAGACGCTGTGGTCGCTCGGAGTGGCGCTGGGGGTGCCGTTCAGCCGCCTGGTCGAACCGCCCGAGGCGCAGGTCCGCGTGATCCGGGCCGGTGAGGGGCCGCGCCTGCAGGCCGACGAGGCCGACTTCGTGGCGACCCTGCTGGCCGCCGGGTCGCCGCACACCCGGCGGGACATCTACGTGATGGAGCTGGAACCGGGCCAGGCCCGTGACGCGCTCGCCCACATTCCCGGCAGCATCGAGCACATCGTCGTCGGCGCGGGCCGCATCCGGACGGGTCCGATCGGCGAGCAGGTCGAGCTGGGGCCGGGCGACTACGTGACCTTCCCGGGCGACGTCGACCACCATTACGAGGCCTTCGAGCCCTCCTGGGCCGTCCTGATCATGGAACACCGCTGAACGAGAGTCAGCGCCCGTCGGTGTAGAGGCGGGCGACCACGTCCTCGATCTCGGGCTCGACGACCGACAGGTCGCGTACGGGGGCCGCGTTGACCAGGGCCGCCACCGCCGCGCCGGCCGCGATCGACTCCAGGGCGAACGTGACCCGGTGGCCATCGGCCTCGGACGCGATCATGGTGGTGCCGGGCAGGGCGAAGCCGGGCGGCAGCGGGGACTCCAGGTCGGCCACCAGGCGGCGCCTCGACCCGTACCGGGAATGCAGGTCCTCGATCGTGCCGTCGTGGACCACCCGGCCATGGTCGATCACCACGAGCCGCTTGCAGAGGCGCTCGATGTCGGCCAGATCGTGGGTGGTGAGCACGAGCGTCACGTCGCCGGTGCGGCCCAGCTCGCCCAGGAACGAACGGACCGCCTGCTTGCTGACCACGTCCAGCCCGATCGTCGGCTCGTCGAGAAACAGCACCTCGGGGCCGTGCAGCAGAGCCGCCGTCAGCTCGCCCCGCATGCGCTGGCCCAGAGACAACTGGCGTACGGGCGTGTCCAGAAATTCGTCGAGGGCGAGCAGGTCGCGACAGCGGCGCAGGCGCGCCTCGTGATCGGCCGCGGGCACCCGGTAGACGTGGCGGAGCAGGCCGAACGACTCGCGCAGCGGCAGATCCCACCACAGCTGGGAGCGCTGCCCGAAGACCACGCCGATCCGCAGCGCCAGCGTGGTTCGCTGCGGCACCGGGCTCAGCCCGCACACCGAGACCTCGCCGCCGGACGGGGCGAGCACGCCGGTCAGCATCTTCAGCGTGGTCGACTTCCCGGCGCCGTTGGGCCCGATATAGCCCACCATTTCGCCCGCGGCTATCGACAGGCTGACCCCGTCGACCGCCGCGACGACCCGTTTCTCCCGGCGCAGGCGGCCCGCCTTGACGCGTACGGTGAAGTCCTTGCGAAGGTTCCGCATCTCGATCATGAGCCGGTGCTCCGGTAATGCCGCACGCCAGTCCTCCAGACGAGCCCGGCGATCGTCGCGGCGGCCAGCGCCACCAGCGGCGACAGATAACCGGCCCAGGCGGGCAGACCGAGCGGGTCGGCCCGTCCGAGCAGCGTCAGTGCCGGGTGATAACTCACAAAACCGAAGCCCAGCCCGTACGCGAAGATCGCGCGGAACCAGGTGCCGTAAACCGTGATCGGGTACGAGGTGAAGTCGCGCCCGCCGTACGTGAAGGCCGCCCCGACCTCGCCCGACTCGACCCACCAGAACGCCAGGCTGGCGCTCAGCACGAAGATCGCCCCGAAGAACACCGCACCGGCGAGCGGGGCCGTGACCAGCAGCACGGCCCGCCCGGGCGTCCAGACGATGTCGTTGGAGACGATCGCGATGATCAGGACGACGACCCCGACGACGAAGCGCATCAGCTTGCGCAGCGGCAGGTCGGCGATCACGAGCTGGGGCAGCACGGCCAGGGGGCGCACGAGCACGGCGTCCAGCGTTCCCATCCGTACGAACGTCTTGAGCTGGTCGACGTTACCGACGGTCAGGTCGGCGAGCACGAACCCGGACGCGGTCAGCCCGGTCATCATCAGCGCCTCACCGAGCGTGAAGCCGCCCACGACCTTGGCCGCGTGAAACAGCACGAAGACGGTGGAGACGTCGATCGCCGTGGCGCCCGCATTGGTGATCAATTCAACGGCGAAAGAGGTCCGGTACGCGGTGGCGCTGCGGAAACGGCCGCCGATGAGAGCCGCGTACGCCCTCAGCTCAGCCACCCTGCACCACCAGTTTGCGCTCGGCGCGGCGCTGCACCACGTTCGCCAGCGCCACCATGATCACTGCCCACACCGCCTGCAGCGCCACCAGGCCGGCCTGCAGCGCCGGGCCGTCCCGCTCGACCAGCACGTCCAGCGGGGTCTGCAACAGCCCCGGGATCGGCGTCGCCACCCAGATCGTGATCGCGGCCCAGTCCGGCAGCAGGCGCAGCGGGAAGTACAGGCCGGCCAGCACCCCCGAGCCGAGCGTCCAGAACATCAGCGGGCCGCGGGCGTCGCCGAGCCAGTACGCGGTCGCGTTGACCAGATAGCGGCATCCGAAACTGCCGGCCACGGCCAGCAACACAGAAGCTGCGAAAAGCGGCACGGTCTGCCAGCGCGACGGGGCGACCAGCGGAAACACGAGCGCCCCGACAACCACCGGCGGGGTAAACCGGGTGAGCATCTGATAGCCGCCGCGGCCCAGGTCGGCGGCCAGATAGGCGGTCACCGGCGGGACCGGGCGCAGCAGGTCAGCGGCGATGTCCCCGGTGCGGATCCGCTCGGCCAGATCGTTCCAGCCCCAGATTCCGACCACGTTGAGTAATCCCTGGCCCACCCAGACGAAGGTGGCGAGCTGCCGTGCGTCGTAACCGCCCGCCATCCCCCCGGCCGCGCCCGCCGCGACGGCCAGGAGCACGTAGCAGCGGAGAAAGCCGAAGACTATGTTGGTGAACGATCCGGCCACCGTGGCCTGCCGATAGGTTGCGTAGCGCCGGAAACCCGACCACATCAACGCACCGAAAGTAGCGACCGAGGAGCCCATCGGGCGGCGAGGGGAGATCGTCGGCACGCTGGCGTCAAGCCCGTCCACGCCGTTAATCTCCTTTCCTGCAGTAGAGCCGGGCGACTCTACCCGGGTTTCCGGACGCCCACCGCATATTTCGACCAGAAGTGGAAGTTCGCCGTGACGGAGCGTCGCCATTTGCCGGGCCTCACCGTGGGTGCCCGATGAGTGGCTGGGGCGCCTGGGCCGACGAGCCCGCGTGGGTCTACGAGATCACTTGGGAGTGGGAGCCGCACTCCGGGAAGCGCTATCCCGGCGATTCCGGCGAACCCGACCAACCGGGCAAGCGCAAGGCGGTGCACACACCGGTCTACGAGGCGTCCGACTCGGGCTCGACCTCGGCGCCGGCCTCCTGGTCCGACGCGCCGGCCGATCCGCGCCCCGATTCCGCTTCCGGCTCGCGCCCGGATCCGTTCCGCTCGGACTCTTCCGGCTCTTCCGGCTCTTCCGGCTCTTCCCGCTCTTCCCGCTCTTCCCGCTCTTCCCAGCCGGACTCTTCGCGGTCGGACTCTTCCCGGTCGGATTTCTTGCGCTCGGATGCGCCTCGCTCGGATCCGTTCCGGTCGGACTCTTCTCGGTCGGACGCGCCGGCGGCCTCTTCGGCGCCGCGCCGTGAGGAGCCGCTGTGGAACCGGCCGGCCGGGACGATGCCGGAGCAGCGCAGTCGGATCGCCCCTGAACAGCGGCGTGGTGAGGCCCCGGGCTACGGCGGCCAGCCCGCGCCGGAGTCGGGCGGCTCCTACCGCGACGCGGTCCAGTTCCGCGAGTCCCAGAAGCGCGAGACCGCGCCGCCGCCCCCGCCGTCCTCTTCTTCGTCGCCTTCTTCGTCGTCTTCTTCGTCGTCGCAGGGCCCCCGGCCGCAGCAGTTCCGTGCCGGCGGTCAGGTGCCGGTCACGCCCGGCCATTCGTCGCATTCCGGACCCTCTTCGCGTCCTGGGCCGCCATCACACTCCGAGTCGTCGACGCATTCCACGTCTCCGTCGCAGGCGGGCTTTTCCGGGTCCCGGCCGGCGTCGTCGCAGCCTGGTTCCTCTTCGCATTCCGGAAATTCCGCGCAGCCGGTGTCTCCGCCTCCGGGTGCGCCCGGAACGTATGGCGCCCCGCGTCCCGGCGCCGCTTCCGGTCCTTACTACGGCCGCAGGCAGGCTCCCGAGGACCCCGGTGGCCCGCGCCCGGTCTCGCCCTCCACCGGCGTCTACGGCAGCGCCCGCCCCGCCCCGGCCGACGCCTTCCCGTCCCGCCCCGGCGCCCGTCCCAACCCGGTGGTCCCCGGCCAGCGTGACGGGCGCGACGACTCGCCGTTCGACCTGCGTCCCGCCCCCGCCGGGCGCGACATCCCCGCCCAGGCCCGTCCGGCGCCGCAGCCCACGCGGATGACCCCGGACCGTCCGGCAACGCCCTCGCCCGCCTACCCCCAGTCGCCGGGCCGGCCTTCGGCTTCCGCGCACCCGCAGACCCAGCCCGGCGCGAACCACCCCACCTCGGCCCAGCCGGCCGACCGCCGCCCGGCCTATCCCCCGGCCCGGCCCGACGCCGTCCACCCCGCCTCGGCCCAGCCCATGCCGCCGCGCCCCGTACCCCCGCGGCCGGCGCAGGCCGGTTACCCGACATCGCCGCAGGCCGGCCAACCGACATCGGGCCAGCCGAGAGCGATGCAGGACGGCCGTTCGCCGTCCGGCCAGTCGAGACCGCCGCAGGCCAGCTATCCGACATCCGGCCAGCCGACGTCGCCGCAGGTCGGGTACCAGGCATCCGGCCGGTCGGCGTCGGCGGACGACTACCGGACGCCCGGTCGGCCAACGCCACCGCAAAGCGCATCCGGACAACAGAACTCGCCGCAGGCCGATTACCCGCAGCGGCCTGAGGCTGTCCGCCCCACTTCCGCGCAGCCGATGCCGCCGCGCCCATCGTCGGGCCGGCCCGGGAACGTCCATCCGACGTCCGCCCAGCCGCACACCGGCTATCCGGACGCTGTCCATCCGGGATCGGCGCCGCCACGACCGGCATCCGGTCAGCCCGGCAGTGTTGAGCCGAGTTCCGGCCTGCCGTACGCCGGCTATCGCGCGCCCGGGCCACGAGACGGCGCCTATCCCGCGTCGCCACCCATGCCTGCGCACCCCGCCTCGGCGCCGCCCATGCCCACGCACCCCGCGTCGGCGCCGCCCATGCCTGCGCACCCGGCGTCGGCGCCGCCCGAGTCCACGCAGCCCGCGTCCGGGGATCGGTCCGGCACCCATCCGGCGTCCGGTCAGCCGCACGCGGGCTACCCGGCTAGTCCGGACTCGGTTCGTCCCGGATCCGGGCAGCCGCAGTCGTGGGACGAGGCGCCGGGTTCCGCTCCGACCTCGGCGCAGCCGGACAGCTACCGCCGCGAACAGCATCCGGCCGAAACCTCCGGACGCAACGAAGCGGACGAGCGGACACGAGCGGTGAGTTATCGCGCCGTGCCCTACCGCCCCGTTTCGCCCGCAAGCGAAGACCGCGAGTCCTCGGTAGAGCCGGTGTCGACGCTTCCCGCCGGACAGTCCGCCGAGGCCACCGCCCCGGTCACGGCCCCTCCAAGCTCCGGCGATGCTCCTCGGAGCGGTTCGATCTGGGACCGCCCGGCCACCCCGGAAAACGACGAGGCGAGCCAGCCGCAGGACACCCACCCGGTCTCCGCCGCACCGGCCGAAGACGACAACGAACCCCACGGGCTCGGTTGGCTGCTCTCCCAGAGCGGCCTCGGAGCAGTAACGCCCCTGCCGCCGCCCATCCCCCAGCCGGTCACCGGATCACCGGTGGCCCAGCCGGTCGTCATCGAGCCCATCGACGACGCGCCTTCGGCCTTCGAGCCGACCTCCGCGCAGCCGGCTGCGTCGCAGCCTGTCTCGGCCCAGCCGTCAGCTTTCGAGCCGACATCTGCGCAGCCCGCCGCGTCGCGGCCCGTCTCCGGCCAGCCCTCAGCCTTCCAGCCGACCTCCGCACAACCCGCCACGTCGCAACCCGTCTCCGGCCAGCCCTCAGCCTTCCAGCCGACCTCCGCGCAGCCCGCCGCGTCGCAGCCTGTCTCCGGCCAGCCGTCGGCTTTCGAGCCGATGTCCGCCCACACTTCGGCGACTGGCCCGGTTTCTGCCCAGCCGTCTGTGCAGGACCAGGTCTCGGCACAGGATTCGCGGCCGCGTCAGGTCTCGACGCCGCCGGCTGACGTGCGGCCGGTCTCTGGGCAGCCGGACGTGCGCCGGCCCGGTTTCGACCAGCCGGCGGGGGCTCAGCCGGTCTCGGCTCAGCCGGTCTCGGCTCAGCCGGTCGTCGCTGCGCCTACCTCTGGTCAGCCTGTCGGGGCTTTCTCGACCGAGACGTTTGGGCCTGAGGCGGACTCCGAGCGGCTTGGCGGGGAACGGCAGAACCCGGCGCGGCCGGGTGGGACGGAACCCGTTTCGGGGCAGCCTGGTGGCTCCTGGCCGGTGTCGGCTCCGCCGGTTGCAGAAGGCCAGGGTTGGCACGCCGACAGTGGCGCGGCCGGGCCGGAGCACTCGGGTGCGGGTGGTTCGGGATGGGCGGGCGCCGGTTCTGAGCCGGCCGATGGCTGGGCGGCTGGACCGGGAGTGGACGAGGCCCGGCCGGTCAGTGGCATGCCCGAGGCCCAGGACTGGTTTGCGCCTTCGGGTGCGCAGCCTGTCATCGTTCCCCGGCAGCCGCAGCAGGGTGAGGACGAGCTCCATGGGTCGGCCGACGCGGACACGTCGGTCGAGGCGGAGAACCGGCGGTACGCGGACCTTCCATACGCCGAGTACGACGAGCCGATTGCCGTCCAGCCCATCGCCGAGCGGCCCGTCTCGACGGAACCCGGCTGGGACGAGCCGACGACCAACCCGGTATCGGCGCAGCCCGTGCAGGCGCAGTCGATCACCGTTGAGCCGGTTTCGGCGCAACCCGTCTCCGCACAGCCGGTGTCGGAGCAACCAGCGTCGGCGCAACCGGTGTCCGCACAGCCCGTCTCCACACAACCGATGTCCGCGCCACCGATGTCGGCGCAGCCCAGTGAAGCGACGAGCCGCGAACAGAGCGGAGAAGCGCAGGCACAACCCATCACCGTTGAGCCCACCTCGGCGCAGCCCGTCTCGGCACAGCCTGTCTCAGCGCAGCCCGTGTCGGCTCAGCCCGTCTCGGCGCAGCCCGTCTCGGCTCAGCCTGTGTCGGCGGAGCCTGTGTCGGGTGGGGCGGCTTCGGCTCGGTTTGTGGCTTCGGGGTCGGAGACTGACGGCTCCTTCGGTGAGCTGGCTTCCGAAGAGGACCGCGAGCGGCGGGGTGGCGGCTACGGAGAGGACGGCGACTTCGAGCCCGCGGCCCGGTTCCATGATGGAGCGGCTTCGGGACCGCACGACGATGCGGAACCGGTCGATGCCGAGATCATCGAGCCGGAGATCGTCGATGATGAGCCCGTCATCGTCAATGCCTCGGAGCTGACGGCTGACGACGACATCGTGGACGCCGAAGTGATCGAGGACCCGTCGCCCGCGACCGCTGGGCCGGGGGCTACGCATGCGATTGCCGCCGAGGCTCACCCGGTGTCCGAGGAGACCGACGAATCGGTCGAGGCCGACGAGCCGGTAACGGTCGAGGAAGACAGCGCCGAAGACGTCAGCAACCAGGAAAGCCGTGCGGAGGACATCGCTCCGGCTGGCGAGAGCAGCACGGAAGACGATCAGGAAAGCCGGGCCGAGGACGTCGCGGCGGTTGGTGCGAGCAGCGCGGACGTCGAGGCGGCGGCCGGGGAAGAAGCCGCGGGACAGGGTGATGGGGGCGGCTCTCCGGCGTACGGGGAAAGCCTGCCGATCAGGCAACGGCGCGAGCTGGTGGCTGATCCGCGTAACCGGCGGACCGACCCGGAGCAGATTCTCGCGGCCTATCCGGTGACCTTCGACCCGCGGACCCTGCGCGAGCAGATCGAGGACGACGAGCCGATGTGGGTGGTCATCGACCGGCTCACCGACAAGCTCGAGTATGCCGAGCGGGACTCCGACCGGGCGCGGCTGCTGAGTCTGCGGGCGGTGGCGTCGCGGCTGCTCAACGACCTGGATGCGGCGCTGGAGGACGCGCAGGCGGCGCTGGGGCATGCGGAGGCCACGGGCGAGCTCGTACGGGTGGCGACCGTCAAGGCGCGGCTCGGGCACGTGTTGCTGTGGCGCGGGCAGTATGCCGAGGCCGATCGGATCTTCGAGGAGACGAACTCGGCCGAGCTGCCTGCCCGGTTGCGCGCCGAGGTGCAGGAGCTGGCGGGACGGTCGGCGTTCGAGCAGGGCCGCTACCTGGAGGCCGTCAACCACCTGGAGGGCGCCCTCGACCTGCGGAAGGGGGCCGACCCGGATCTGGTCGAGCGGATCGAGCTGGCCCTCGACACGATCACCGGGCGGGCCTCGGAGAGCTGGGGGCCGTACCCGCGTACCCGCGAGGAGATCCTGGGCAAGCCGGTCCAGCCGCGACCGCTGCGGGACGAGACGTCGGGGATGTGGGGCTATCCGGGCGCGCTGACGCCGCGGTACGCGCAGGCGCAACCGTTCGCGGACGGCGTGGCCTGGGTGCGGCGACCGGAGGCGCAGTCCTGGGAGCTGATCGACACGGCGGGGACGGTGCTGATCGACGCGTCGGCCGGCTATCGGGCGGCGGGCCGGTTCGCGGACGGGCTGGCCTGGGTGTCGCGGGACGACGCGGGCGGCTGGTATGCCGTCGACAAGCAGAACCGGGTCATCGTGCCGGGCGGGTTCGACGACGCGCGTCCGTTCCACAACGGGCTGGCCCTCGTACGCCGTGGGGGCTGGGGCGTCATCGACCGGCACGCGCGGCTCGTCGTGCAGCCGCACTACCGGGCGTTCGCAACCATGCTGGCCTCGGGGGAGCCGGTCGACGGCTTCACCGAGGAGGGGCTGGCCGTCGTCGACGCGGGCGAGCTGTACGGGGTGGTCGACCGGGCCGGGCATCTGCTGGTGCAGCCGGTGCACGCCGCCCTGCTCATCCACCCGTCGGCGTTCCTGGTGGCCGACAAGTTCGGGCTGTGGGGCGCGCTCAACCGCAAGGGCGAGCTGCTGGTCGAGCTCAAGTACTCCGACCGCGCCGACGTCCTCGACCAGATCGATAAGTTGATCAAGGACACCCGTCCCGTCCTCTGAAAGTTCCCGGTGCTGGGCATAGTGTCGGAGGCATGGAACATCGTCATCTCGGCCGCTCCGGCCTGCTGATCAGCGAGCTCGCCTACGGCAACTGGATCACCCACGGCTCCCAGGTGGAGGAGGATGCGGCCGCCGCGTGCGTCCGGGCCGCGCTCGACGTGGGCATCACCACCTTCGACACCGCGGACGCGTACGCCGGTGGCCGCGCCGAGGAGGTGCTGGGCCGGGCGCTGAAGGGCGAGCGCCGCGCCGGCCTGGAGATCTTCACCAAGGTGTTCTGGCCGACCGGGCCCGGCCCGAACGACCGAAGCCTGTCCCGCAAGCACATCATGGAGTCGATCGACGCGTCGCTGGGCCGGCTGCAGACCGACTACGTGGACCTCTACCAGGCCCACCGGTACGACTATTCGACCCCGCTCGAGGAGACCATGCAGGCGTTCGCCGACGTGGTGCGTTCGGGCAAGGCGCTCTACATCGGCGTCTCGGAGTGGACCGCCTCCGAGATCCGGGCGGGCTGGGAGATGGCCCAGGACCTGAAGATCCCGTTCGTCTCGAACCAGCCGCAGTATTCGGCGCTGTGGCGGGTCATCGAGGCCGAGGTGGTGCCCACGTCGATCGAGCTGGGTGTCGGCCAGGTGGTGTTCTCGCCGATCGCGCAGGGCGTGCTGACCGGCAAGTACAAGGTGGGCGAGCAGCCCCCGGCCGGGTCGCGGGCCACCGACGAGAAGTCGGGCGCCAACTTCATCTCCCGGTTCCTGCGCGACGACGTGCTGTCGGCGGTCGCGCAGCTGCAGCCCCTGGCCGACCAGGCGGGCCTGTCGATGGCTCAGCTGGCCGTGGCCTGGGTGCTGCAGAACGACAACGTCTCGGCCGCGATCATCGGCGCGTCCCGCCCCGAGCAGGTGCACGACAACGCGGTGGCCTCGGGCAAGAAGCTCGACGCCGACCTGATGAAGGCGATCGACGCCGCCCTCGACGCGGTCGTCGAGCGGGACCCCGCTAAGACGCAGAGCCCGGCTCGGCGTCCCTGAAGGAGCTGAACTGCCGCTTCTGGTCCGGCCCTAACTGCCGGACCAGAAGCGCATCAGCTCGAGGCCGACCTGGATCAGGACCTGGGAGAGGCCGAGCTTGTCGGTGATCCAGAAGACCAGGTCGTAGAAGTAGTCGCCGATGCGGGTCTGCCAGAGGAGCAGGAAGAGCAGGATGAACCCGTACGGGGCAAAAAGGTTCCACGCCCGCTGATAGGCCGGGCTCATCCACGGGGCCAGGATGCTGCCGCCGTCCAGGCCGGGAATCGGCAGCAGGTTGAGGATCGTCGCGGTGACCTGCAGGAAGGCCAGCGCGGCGAGCGCCGCCCAGAACTCCATGTGGTCGCCGGAGCCGCCCGCGACCAGTTGGCCGCCGACCACGTCGAGCGTGGGGCCGACACCGATCAGGAACGGGAACGCGGCGACCAGCGCCAGGATCACGTTGGTGAGCGGGCCGGCCGCGCTGATCAGCGAGTCCTTGAGGCGGCTGTTGATGAATCGGTGGTCGACCCAGACGGCGCCGCCGGGCAGGCCGATGCCGCCCAGGATCACCACGACCACGGGCAGCACGATCGACAGCAGCGGGCTCGTGTATTTCAGCGGGTTGAGCCGCAGGTAGCCGCGTTCGGCCACGGTGCGGTCGCCGGAGAAGAAGCCGATCAGCGCGTGCGCGTACTCGTGGAGGCACAGCGAGACCAGCCAGCCCGCCACGATGAACAGGAAGACGTCGACCCGGACGTTGCCGAAGCCCGTCCAGGTCATCCAGCCGCTGACCGCGAAGACGGCGACGATGCCCACGAAGACGGGGCTGGGCACGAAGGCGTTGCGGGGCGTCCGTGTGGAGACCGGCTCGTAAGTCACGACTGTGTGCTCACTCGGCCGGCAGCAGACTCATCCGGTAGTCGACCCGGTCGTCCTCGAGCAGCACGACTCCGGCGACTCCCTGCTCGGCCAGCTGCCGCCATTCCTGGCCGATCCACGACTCGGCGTCGGCCTGGCTGCTGAACGTCTCCTGCGGCCCGGCCACCGGCTGACCCTCGACGTTCTCGTACCGCCAACTCCACGGCATACGCCGCCCCCTCATGTTCTCGGTCGGTGCGCCTCCACCCTACGGCGTCCGCGTGTGCGGTCCGGCCTTAAGGTACGGGGCATGTCCGATGATCGGTGGCACACGGTCCTGGTGCTCGGCGGTATCCGTTCCGGCAAGTCCGCGTTCGCCGAGTCGCTGGTGGCCGGCGCTCCCTCGGTGCGCTACGTGGCGACGGCGACCGGTGGCGAGGACGACCCCGAATGGCTGGCCCGGATCGAGACCCATCAGCGCCGGCGGCCGCAGTCGTGGTCGACCGAGGAGACCGGCGCCGACCCGGCCCGGCTCACCGAGCTGCTGACCGAGGCCAAGCCCGACGAGACGCTGCTCGTCGACGATCTGGGCGGCTGGGTGGCGGCGCTGCTCGACCCGGCCCGCCAGCCCAACAACGACGAGGCCGACGTGGCGTCGCTGGCCGCGGCGGTGCGCGCGTGCACGGCCCGGGTGGTGCTGGTCAGCCCCGAGGTCGGTCTCGCCCTGGTGCCGACGACGCCGGTCGGCCGGGCCTTCACCGACGCCCTCGGCACGACCAATCAGGCCCTCGCCGACGCCTGCGACCGGGTCGCCCTGGTCGTGGCCGGCCGCGCGGTGTGGCTCAAGGAGCAGAGCGCGCCGGTGGAAGAGGCCATGCCGGAGGTGCCCGCGGCAAGCGAGCCCGATTTGGCCGGGGTCGCCGCACCGGAGGCGCATCTGGTCAGTCCCGTCGCTGACGAGACCCCTTCCCCCCGTACGCCGCACGTGCTCGACGAACCCACCATGATCCTCCCGCTCGTGGCGTCGAAGACGGTCATCGAGGCGGGCATGGAACTGCCCCTGCCGGACAGCGACGCCGGTCCGGACGCACGCGACCGTCTGGCCACGGTCGACTTCCCCGGCAGCGGGCTGGGCCGTCTGGTCGAGGCGGTCGAGTTCGCCGCGGCCACCCAGTCCACCGTGACCCCGCAGCCCTGGTCCGACGTCCGGGTTCTGCTGCTCTCGGGCCGGCACGCCGGTGGCGCCGCGGCCGGGGACGACGTCGAGGACGTGGAACGCCGGGTCACGCAGGTCGAGAACGGCGAGGGCGTGCTGAGCCGCCTGGCCGGTTCGGCCGGCGCCGACATCGCCGTGCTGCGCACCGGTGAGGCCGCGCCGATCGAGGACGGCCCGGCCGCCACCGACGAAGAGGTCGACCGCGCGCTGCTGCAGGGCTGGCACCTGGCCGACGCGGCCGCCGAGGCCGGCAAGGATCTGCTCGTGCTGGCCTCGATCGGCGTGGGCACCGACGCGGTCGCCGCGGCCGTCTCCGTCGCCACCACCGGCGCCGAGGCCGTCGCCGTGCTGCCCCGGGTGCTGCTGCCGGGCGGGGTCTTCGACGACGAGTCCTGGATGCTGCGCTGCGCCGCCGTGCGGGACGCGCTGCACCGCATCCGCCGGGAGCCGCGCGGCGCCAAGGACATCCTGCGCGAGCTCGGCGGTCAAGATCTGGCCGTGGCCACGGGCGCGCTGCTGGGTGCGGCCGCCCGCCGGCTTCCGGTCGTGCTCGACGGGCCGGTCGGGATCGCGGCCGGCCTGGTCGCCCGCGACCTGGCCAGTCAGACCCGGCACTGGTCGATGCTCGTCGACGCGGGCGACCTCGAGCTGGTGCGTCAGGGCGGGGACGTGCTCGGGCTGAACCCCGTACTGGACCTGGGTCTCGGTCTGGGTGAAGGGGCCAACGCGCTGGCCGCTCTGCCGCTGCTGAGGACGGCCGTGGGGCTCGCGTCGGCGGTCGGCGTGCACCCGGCGATGTCGGCGCCGGACGAGAACGCCGACGACGACGCGCAGTTCATCGACCCGGAGCCGGACGGGGACGCGGACGACGACGACGCGCGGTTCATCGAGCCGGAGCCGGACGGCCCGGGACCGGCCACCACGTCGGCGGAGTGAGCCTGACGGACGGCCTGCGGCTCTCGGTCACCACGCTGACGGTCCTGCCGGTTCGCGCCGGGCGGGTCGACCGGGCGTCGGCCGCGGTGGCGATGAGCGTGGCGCCGGCCGTGGGCGCACTGCTCGGCGCGATATCGGCCGGGATCCTGTGGCTGCTGCGGGAGGCACACGCCCCCGCGCTGGTCGCCGCCGCGGTCACGGTCGCCGCGGCCACCCTGCTGACCCGCGGCATGCATCTGGACGGGCTGGCCGACACGGTCGACGCGCTCGGCTCGTACCGCCGGGGCGAAGCCGCCCTCGCCATCATGAAGAAGCCGGACATCGGCCCGTTCGGGGTGGCCGCGGTCGCTCTCACGCTGCTGATCCAGGCGTCGGCGCTGACGGCGCTCCCGTGGGAGGCTGTGATCGTCGCGTTCGCGGCGGGCCGGACCGCCATCCCGATCGCCTGCCGCCGGGGGGTGCCCGCGGCCCGTCCCGAGGGTCTGGGCGCGCTGGTGGCGGGCACGGTGCCGCTGCCGGTGGTGCTGGTGGGGGCCGCGCTGGTGATCGCGGCCGGGGCGGCGGCAACGCCGGATCGGCTGTGGCTGGGGCCGGTCGCCGTCGCCGTCTCACTGCTGGCGGTGCTTGTGCTGCTGCGCCACGCCGTACGCCGTTTCGGCGGCATCACCGGCGACGTGCTGGGCGCCAAGGTGGAGGTCGCCACCACCCTCGTGCTGATCGGCCTGACGCTCCACCAGCGCTAGCGGACCGACGGCTGGACGAACGGGGGCTTCACGACGCGGGCCTCGGTGCGGCGGCCCCGGATGTCGATCTCGACCAGGTCGCCGTCGTTGATGCCGGCCGCCGTGTCGATCAGGGCCAGCGCGATGCCGATCTTGCGGGTGGGTGAGAACGTCCCGCTCGTCGTCTCCCCGATCGGCTGCTCTCCGGCGTACACGGGCATGTGGCCTCTCGGAATGCCCCGCCCGGTCAGCTCGAGCCCGCGCAGGGTGCGACGCGGACCGGCGGCTTTCTCGGCGACCAGCGCGTCGCGGCCCCAGAACGCCGGCTTGCCCCAGCCGACGGCCCAGCCCGAGCGCGCCTGCACCGGCGTGATGTCGAGCGACAGGTCCTGGCCGTGCAGCGGATAGCCCATCTCGGTGCGCAGCGTGTCGCGGGCGCCCAGGCCGCACGGGCGCACCCCGGCGCCGATCAGCGAATCCCACACCTCGGCCGCGGCGGACCAGGGCACCACCAGTTCGTAGCCGTGTTCGCCGGTGTAGCCGGTGCGGCACACGATCAGCTCACCGGCGACGACGAACGACATGTATTCGCCGGGGGTGGGCAATCCGAGCTTGGCCAGCGCCTCGGCCGACTCGGGTCCCTGCACGGCGAGCACCGCGAAGGACTTGTGCTCGCCGGTGACGGTGACGCCTTCGGGAGCGGCGGCTTCCAAAAGGCGTACGACGGAAGCGGTGTTGGCGGCGTTGGGGATCAGGAAGACCTCGTCGTCGGAGATCAGGTAGGCGATCAGGTCGTCGACCACGCCACCGTTCTCGTCGCAGCACAGGGTGTATTGAGCCTTGCCCGGCGCTATCCGGCCCAGGTCGTTGGTCAGGCAGGCGTTGACGAAGGCGGCCGCGCCTTTCCCCCGTACGCGGGCCTTGCCGAGATGCGACACGTCGAACACCCCGGACGCCTCGCGCACCGCCGTGTGCTCCTTGATGACGCCGCCTCCCGCGTACTCCAGTGGCATCTCCCAGCCCCCGAAAGCGGCGAACTTCGCACCGAGGGCGACATGCCGCTCGTGCAGCGGTGAACGAGAAAGGGCGTCGGCAGACATGAGAGTCAACTTACCCGTGACCTTGCCCTTGGTTAGAGTCGCGGGGACACCCCACCTCCGGCGTCAGTCCGCCGGGGAACCACCGACCAGCCGGCGTGGCCCATGAGGCGCCCGGCCCCGAAGTCCGCGGAGAGCCCGAGTGAGCCAGCCCAGCCTCAGCCTGGTCGACACCGACCCGGCCGAATTGGCCGTCGATGCCATCGTCATCGGCCTGCACAGTCAGCCCGACGAGGGTGGCGCCCTGCTGCCGGCCGCCGGCGCCGAGAGCATCGCCGCCGCGTTCGACGGCAAGCTGACCTCGACGCTGGCGCTGCTCGGCGCGAGTGGCGCGCCGGGAGAGGTGACCAAGCTGGCCACCCTCGGCACGATCTCCGCGCCGTTGGTGGTGGCGGTCGGCCTCGGCGACGAGCCGTCCGGGTCGGCGCCCGCGCTCGAGACCCTGCGCCGGGGCACCGGCGCCGCGGTGCGCGCACTCGCCGGCAGCGCCACCGTCGCGCTCGCCCTGCCGTTGCCCGACGACGAGGACGCGCCGTCGGTGCTGCGCGCGATTCTCGAGGGCGCGATGCTGGGGTCGTACAAGTTCGCCGGTTACAAGACCAAGCCGCAGCCCAATCGCCGCGACCCGGTTTCGGCGCTGCAGGTGCACGTGCCGGACGCGGGCGACGCGGCGGCCGCGGCCGAGGTGACCCGGGCCGAGGCCGTGTCGCGCGCGGTCCGCCTGACCCGCGACTGGGTCAACACCCCGCCCAACTCGCTGCGCCCGCCGCAGTTCGCCGACGCCGTGGTGGCCGCGGCCGAGGGCACCGGTCTCGAGGTCGAGGTGCTCGACTTCGACGAGCTCAAGGCGGGCGGCTACGGCGGCATCGTGGCCGTGGGGCAGGGCTCCGAGGCCCCGCCGCGGCTGGTCAAGCTGACCTACACGCCCGAGGGCGTCGAGTCGCCCAAGCGGGTCGCGCTGGTCGGCAAGGGCATCACCTTCGACACCGGCGGCATCAGCATCAAGCCGGCCGCGGGCATGTGGGAGATGAAGTCCGACATGGCCGGTGCGGCCGCGGTCGGCGCGACCATGCTGGCCGTCGCCGCGCTCAAGCCCAAGGTCGCGGTGAGTGCCTACCTGGCGATGGCGGAGAACATGCCTTCCGGTACGGCGTACCGGCCGGGCGATGTCATCACGATGTTCAACGGCAAGCGGGTCGAGGTGTTCAACACCGACGCCGAGGGCCGGATGGTGCTGGGTGACGCGATCGCCCGCGCCTGCGCCGACGGCACCGACTACGTGTTCGAGGCCTCGACGCTGACCGGCGGCCAGGTCATCGCGCTGGGCAAGCGCATCGCGGGCCTGATGGGCTCGGACGAGGCGACCGAGCTGGTGCGCGAGGCGGGCGACGAGGTCGGCGAGCCGGCCTGGCGGATGCCGCTGCCCGAAGAGGTGCGCAAGGGCATGGAGTCCGACATCGCCGACATCTGCCAGACGAACGCGAACCTGGACCGGGCCGGGCACATGCTGCAGGGCGGCGTGTTCCTGCGCGAGTTCGTGGCCGACGGCGTCGAGTGGGCGCACATCGACATCGCCGGTCCGAGCTACCACACGGGCGAGGCCACCGGTTACTGGACCAAGGGCGGCACGGGCGTTCCGATTCGTACGCTGCTGTCGGTTATTGACCGTTTGGGGTGATTATCACGGTTCCGGGCGCACGTCGTCCGGAACCGTGTCAGTTTTCCTGGGCGGGCCGTCGCTTCTGGCGCTCGTTGTAATCGCGCATCCGCTGCGGATAGCCCATGAGCCGCACGTCATAGATGGGAACGCTCAGCTGATGAGCCCACCGCCGGGCGATTTCGGGAGTCTCGGTGCGCCGGCGCGTCCACTCACCGTCGTGTGCCACGAGCAACACCGTGGTCTCGGTCACGTTGGTGCGCGGCTCGATGAATGCCTCGACGCCTCGACGGGTGCGCACGAACTCGGCGAGATGCTCGAGATCGGCACGGTCCACCGCCCGGCCGGCCGCAGCACGCGGCTCCTGGCGACGCCGAAACCAGGCCACCGCGCGCTCCTCACGTTCGATTGCGGCAAGAGTACGTCCAGCGCGCTCGCCGTGGGGAACCTGACTGCATCCACGCGATCGTCAAGTGACAAGATGGCCTGGACATACTGTGACCGTTTCCATTGTGTGACCCGCATGGCAACGACGCGAACACTGGAGTCAACGTGAGCCAGCCGAACGGCGGAACCTTCGACATCGTCATCCTCGGCGCCGGCAGCGGCGGCTACGCGGCCGCCCTGCGCGCGGCCGAGCTCAATCTCTCCGTCGCACTGATCGACAAGGCCGAGCTGGGCGGCACCTGCCTGCACCGCGGCTGCATCCCGACGAAGGCGCTGCTGCACGCGGCCGAGATCGCCGACCAGACCCGCGAGAGCGAGCAGTTCGGCGTGAAGGCCGACCTGGTCGGCATCGACATGGCCGGCGTCAACGCGTACAAGGACGGCGTGGTCGCGCGCCTCTACAAGGGCCTGCAGGGCCTGCTCAAGCAGGACAAGATCACGGTGGTGCAGGGCGCCGGCAAGCTCGTCGCCAAGGACACCGTCGAGGTCGACGGCCAGCGCTACACCGGCCGCAACGTGATCCTGGCGACCGGCTCCTACTCGCGTTCGCTGCCCGGCCTCGAGGTCGACGGCACGCGTGTCATCGCCAGTGAGCACGCCCTCAAGCTCGACCGCGTGCCGTCCTCCGCGATCGTGCTCGGCGGCGGCGTCATCGGCGTCGAGTTCGCCAGCGTGTGGAAGTCCTTCGGCGCCGACGTCACCATCCTCGAGGCCCTCCCCCGCCTGGTCGCGGCCGAAGACGAGGAGATCTCCAAGACGGTCGAGCGCGCCTTCCGCAAGCGCAAGATCAACTTCAAGGTCGGCAAGCCGTTCGAGAAGGTCGAGCACACCGACAGCGGCGTGCGCGCGACGATCGCCGGTGGCGAGACCGTCGAGGCCGAGGTGCTGCTGGTCGCGGTCGGCCGCGGCCCGACGACGGCCAACCTGGGTTACGAGCAGCAGGGCATCACGCTCGACCGGGGCTTCGTGATCACCAACGAGCGCCTGCACACCGGCGTCGGCAACATCTACGCCGTGGGCGACATCGTGCCCGGCCTGCAGCTCGCGCACCGCGGCTTCCAGCAGGGCATCTTCGTGGCCGAGGAGATCGCGGGCATGAAGCCGGCCCCGATCGACGAGGCGGGCATCCCGCGGGTCACCTACTCCGACCCCGAGATCGCCTCGGTCGGCCTGACCGAGACCAAGGCCAAGGAGCAGTACGGCGCGGACAAGGTCTCGACGTACAACTACAACCTCGGTGGCAACGGCAAGAGCCAGATCCTCAAGACCGCCGGTTTCGTCAAGCTCGTACGCCTCAACGACGGCCCGGTCCTCGGTGTCCACATGGTCGGCGCGCGGATGGGCGAACTGGTCGGCGAGGCGCAGTTGATCTACAACTGGGAGGCGTTCCCGGAAGAGGTCGCCCAGCTCGTCCACGCCCACCCGACGCAGAACGAGGCGCTCGGCGAGGCGTTCCTGGCCCTGTCGGGCAAGCCCCTGCACGCACACAGCTGACCACGTGATCTACGAAGCGGTTAAGGAGTTCTGAGAATGCCGACATCGGTCACCATGCCGCGGCTGGGTGAGAGCGTCACCGAGGGCACCGTCACTCGCTGGCTGAAGCAGGAGGGCGAGCGGGTGGAGGCCGACGAGCCGCTGCTCGAGGTCTCCACCGACAAGGTCGACACCGAGATCCCCTCGCCGGCCGCGGGCGTGCTCGCCCGGATCGTCGTCGGCGAGGACGAGACGGCCGACGTCGGCAGTGAGCTCGCGGTCATCACGGGCGACGGCGAGGACGCCGGTGCCGCCTCTCCCGCTCCCGCCCAGGAGCAGGCCGACGAGCCGGAGCCCGAGCCGGCCGCGCTGAACACCCCCTCGACCGAGAAGCCGGTCGAGGAAGAGACCCCGGCCCCGCAGACCGCCGCTCCGAGCGGTGGCGGCGACGGCACCGCGGTGAAGATGCCCGCGCTGGGCGAGAGCGTCACCGAGGGCACGGTCACCCGCTGGCTCAAGGCGGTCGGCGACTCGGTCGAGGTCGACGAGCCGCTGCTCGAGGTCTCCACCGACAAGGTCGACACCGAGATCCCCTCGCCGGTCGCGGGCACGCTGCTCGAGATCAAGGTGCAGGAGGACGAGACCGCCGACGTCGGGGCCGACCTGGCGATCATCGGCGCCGAGGGTGCCGCGGCCCCCGCGCCCGCACCGCAGCAGGCTCCCGCGCCCAAGCAGGAGCAGGCGCCCGCCCCCAAGCAGGAGCAGGCGCCCGCGCCCAAGCCCGAGCCGCAGGAGCAGCCCAAGATCGAGTCGGCGCCCGCGCCCGACTTCGCCCCGTCCGGCAGTTCCTACGCCGACCCGGCCCCCGAGGCCGAGAACGCCAAGGACCCGGTGGCGGCCGAGGCCAAGGCCGAGCCGCCCGCGCCGTCGCAGCCCCGCACCGAGACCGCGAGCCCGAACGGCGCCGGCGACGCCGGTTACGTCACGCCGCTGGTGCGCAAGCTGGCCGCCGAGAAGGGCGTCGACTTGTCGACGCTGACCGGCACCGGCGTCGGCGGCCGCATCCGCAAGCAGGATGTGACCGACGCCGCCGACAAGGCCGCCGCGGCCAAGGCGGCCCCGGCTCCGTCGGCCGCTCCGGCCGCTCAGGCGCCCGCCGCCTCGGCTCCCAAGGCCAAGCCCGAGCCGAGCCCGCTGCGCGGCCGCACCGAGAAGCTGACCCGCACCCGCGCGACGATCGCCCGCCGCATGGTCGAGTCGCTGCAGATTTCGGCCCAGCTCACCACGGTCGTCGAGGTCGACGTCACCAAGATCGCCCAGCTGCGCAACAAGGCCAAGGCCGACTTCCTGGCCAAGAACGGCGTCAAGCTCAGCTTCCTGCCGTTCTTCGCCCTGGCCGCGGTCGAGGCGCTGCGTCAGCACCCGGTGGTCAACTCGTCGATCGACCAGGAGGCCGGCACGGTCACCTATCACGACGCCGAGCACCTGGGCATGGCCGTCGACACCCCGAAGGGCCTGATCGTTCCGGTGATCAAGGACGCCGGCGACCTCAACCTGGCCGGTCTGGCCAAGCGGATCGCCGATGTCGCCGACCGCACCCGCAACAACAAGATCGGCCCGGACGAGATCTCGGGCGGCACGTTCACGCTGACCAACACGGGCAGCCGGGGCGCGCTCTTCGACACGCCGATCATCAACCAGCCGCAGGTCGGCATCCTCGGCACCGGCGCCGTGGTCAAGCGGGCCGTCGTGATCGACGACCCCAACCTGGGCGAGATCATCGTGCCCCGCTCGATGGTCTACCTGGCCCTCAGCTACGACCACCGGATCGTCGACGGCGCCGACGCCGCCCGCTTCCTGGTCACGCTGAAAGACCGCCTCGAGGGCGGCCACTTCGAGGGTGACCTCGGCCTGGCGTAAGCGACAAGTCAGCGGCAGAGGGCGTCCGGGATCTCCCGGGCGCCCTCTTCGTTTTGAACGGGTTCACTTCGGGGCATGATGGGACCCATGCGGATCCTGATCTCCGGCGGCTCCGGCTTCCTCGGCGCACCCCTTGTCGAGCGCCTGCGAGCCGGTGGCCACGACGTGACCCGGCTGGTGCGCCGGCCCGCCCAGGCGCCCGACGAGGCCTCCTGGCAGCCCGCCCAGGGTCAGCTCGACCCCAGCCTGGTGGCGGCGGCCGACGTGGTGATCAACCTGTCCGGCGCCAACGTCGGCGGCAAGCGCTGGACGGCCCGCTACAAGAGCGAGCTGCGTTCGAGCCGGGTCGACACCACCGGCACGATCGCGCGGGCCATCAGCAAACTGCCCGAGGCCGACCGCCCCCGTACGCTGCTGCAGGCCTCGGCCGTCGGCTGGTACGGCGACACCGGCGACAACCCGGTCACCGAGGAGGCGCCGGCCGGAAGCACCTTCCTGGCCGACCTGTGCCGCGTCTGGGAGGCCGCCGCCCGGCCGGCCGAGGACGCCGGCGTCCGGGTCGTCCTGCTGCGCACCGGCATCGCCGTCGAAACGCTGGTCGAGCGGCTGCTGCCGGTGTTCAAGCTGGGCGGCGGGGCCAAGCTCGGCGGCGGCAAGCAGTGGATGCCGTGGGCCACCGCGCCCAACTGGCTCGCCGCGACCGAATTCCTGCTCGACCGCGAGGACATCGCCGGCCCGGTCAATATCGTCGGCCGCGAGCCGGCGACCAACGCCCAGTTCACCAAGGCGTTCGCCGACGCCGTGCACCGCCCGGCCCTGCTCAGCGTCCCCGGCCCGGCGCTGCACGTCGTGCTGGGCGAGCTGGCCGGCGAGTCGCTGCGCAGCACCCGGGTCGTCCCGGCGGTGCTGGAACGAGCCGGCTTCCGGTGGCCGCACCCGACCATCGAATCCGCGCTGCAGGCCGCCGTGGGTCAGGAAGCGGCAGCATCCCGTTGATCTGCGGCGCAGGCTTGCTAACCTGCGCCTGATGTCCGTCGCCGTTCCCACCACCACGTCCGCCGCCGATGAGCCGGCCCCGCCCGACGCGCCCGCGTCGACCCGGCGGTGGCGGTCGCATCTTCTCGTCGCGCTGGCCGCCCTTCTGCTCGCGGGCTACGTCGTCAGCCGGCTGTGGCAGGACCCGTTTCAGCACGCCGTCGCCGAGAACGTGGGCGATCAGGCGTTCTTCGAGTGGGTGCTGGCTTACGGCGTCCACCTGATCCAGCACGGCGGCGACCCGTTCTTCACCGACCTGCTCAACGTGCCCGACGGCGTCAACCTGGCCGCCAACACGTCGATCACGGTGTACTCGATCCTGTTCGCGCCGCTGACCATGCTGGCCGGGCCGCAGATCACGTTCCTGACGGTGCTCACGCTGAACCTGGCCGGCTCGGCTTTCGCGTGGTACCTGTTCCTGCAGCGCTGGATCACCGTCAACCGGGCCGCGGCCGCGGTGGCCGGCCTGTTCTGCGGGTTCGCGCCGGGCTTCATCGCGCACGCCAACGGCCACCTCAACTGGACGTCGGGCTGGGTCGCCCCGCTCGTGCTGTGGCGCCTGCTCAAGATGCGCGACACCGGCCGCTGGCTGCGCAACGGGCTGGCGCTGGGCGTGATGCTGGCAGTCGGCTTCTCGATCGCCGCCGAGGGCCTGTTCTTCACCGCGCTGGCGGGCGGGGTCTTCGTGATCGTGTGGGCGCTGTCCCCGCTCAACCGGGCCGAGGCCCGGGCGGCGCTGCCCCGGTTCCTGGCCGGGCTCGGTGTCACCGCCGTGGTGGCCGGCGCCCTGCTGGCGTACCCGCTCTACATGCACTTCGCGGGCCCGCAGACGTTCAAGGGCACGGGCTTCAACCAGCGCCACTACTCCGAGGACCTGATCTCGTACTTCTCGTTCGCCGACCGGTCGGTGGCCAGCTGGGCCGGGCTCAGCAACGAATTCGCGGCCAACCGCACCGAGGAGACGAGCTTCTTCGGCCTGCCCCTGATGCTGCTGATCGTCGTCTCGCTGATCATGCTCTACCGGCAGGCCGACGACCGGCGCCGCGCGACCCTGCGGGGCCTGATGATCGTGGGCGGCCTGTTCCTGCTGATCTCGCTCGGACCACGCCTGCGACTCGCCGGGCAGGAGACCGACCTTCCCCTCCTGTACGCCCTCCTGCAGCACGTTCCGCTGTTCGACGCGGCGCTGCCGGCCCGTTTCGCCCTGGTGCTGGTGGGCGTGTTCGGCGTGATCCTGGCCATGGCGTGCGAGCAGGCGTTCGGCGCGGCCCGGCCACAGCCCCTCTACTCGATGGCCCTGGTGGTCGCGCTCGTGCCGATCTTCCCGATCCCGCTCGAGTACCGGCATCGCGGGCCCGAGCCGCGGTTCATCGCCGACGGCACCTGGGAGAAGTACGTCCCGGACGGCGGGGTGATCAGCGCGCTGCCGTTCGCGATCAACGTGGCCGCCGACGGGCAGCGCTGGCAGGCGTACACGATGGCCCGCGGCGGCAAGGTGTTCCGCATTCCCGACGGCTACTTCCTCGGCCCCGACATCGACGGTCCCGAGGGCAAGGGCCGCATCGGCGCGGTCCCGCGGGCCACCGACTGGCTGTTCCTGCGGGCCGCCCTCTACGGCTACATCGCCGACCTGGACAACGCCGACCGGGCCACGGCTCGCGCCGACTTCCGGCGGTGGGGCGTCGAGGCGCTGTTCCTGCCCGACCAGATCACCGGTCCCGAGGGTCCGCTGTTCCGTTCGGCCCTCGAGATCACCGCGCGTGATCTGCTGGGCGAGCCCGAGCGGGTGGACGACGTCCTGGTGTGGCGCATCCGTCCCGGAGTGGATCCGGTCGACCGGTGAGTAGGGGGTTAACGTGGACTTCGTGACAACTTCCACGCTCACTGTCCTGCGGCCCGGCCTGGTCGACTATCGCGAGGCCTGGGACGAGCAGCGGCGCCTGCACGACGCCGTGGTGGACGGCACCCGGCCCGACACCGTGCTGCTGCTGGAGCACCCCAGCGTGCTCACGGCGGGCAAGCGCACCGAGCCCGCCGACCTGCCGATCGACGGCACCCCGGTCGTCGACGTCGACCGCGGCGGCAAGATCACGTGGCACGGTCCCGGCCAGCTCGTGGGCTATCCGATCCTCAAGCTGCCCGACCCGATCGACGTGGTGGCCTACGTGCGGCGCACCGAGCAGCTGCTGATCGACGTCTGCGCCGAGTTCGGCGTGACCGCGGCCCGCTCCGACATCAAGGGCCGCAGCGGCGCCTGGGTCCTGGCCGACGACCGCGGCCTCGACCGCAAGATCGCGGCGATCGGCATCCGGGTCGCGCGCGGCGTCACCCAGCACGGCTTCGCCATCAACTGCGACTGCGACCTGACCAACTTCGACCGCTTCACCCCGTGCGGCATCCGCGACGCGGGCGTGACCTCGCTGTCGGCCGAGCTGGGCCGCCCGGTCACGGTGGCCGAGGTGCTGCCGGTCGTCGAGAAGCACCTCACTACCCTGCTCTGATGGCTCTCTATCGGGACCCGCAGGACAAACGCGTCTTCGTCCCCAAACGCGGCGGCGGGGTGTCGCTGAACTTCGGCCACCCCATCGCCTGGGTGATCCTCGTCTGCACCACGATCATCCCGTTCGCGATCGTCATCGGCATGACCATCGCCGTGCTCTCCTGACCGGCCTCCCGCCCTTCGCTTGGCCGGTCAGCGGGGCACCCGCCCTTCGCTTGGCCGGTCAGCGGGGCACCCGCCACACCGTGACGGTCGCGTCGTAGCGCAGGCAGGCCAGCAGCTCACCGGCCGTCGAGCAGCCATCCGGCGTGACCCGCGGGATGACGCCCCGCACCCGCCCGTCGCCCGAGCCGACCAGCGTCGTGCGGTCCCCTTCGGGATAGAACAGCAGCCAGTCGATCGGCCGCCCCCGCCCGAACTCACGCTCGACCCGCCCGGTGGCCAGATCGACACGCGCCGACCGCCCGTCCTCGTCCGTCACCACGCCGGCCGGGGTGATCAGCCGCCACTTCGTGCTGTTCCAGCGAACCCGCCCGGTGGCCCGATCGAGAACGGTGAGCCCAGGAAAACCGATCGCGCAAAGCTGCCCACCACACTCGCCCACCGCGAACGGCGATTCGGTGGGCGTGACCCATTCACGCTTCAGCCCGTCGATCCGATACGACGCGATGTAGCTGCCGCCGAAAACGACCAGACTCTCCCCCACGATCTGCGCCGAGGCCCCCGGGGCAGCAAAATCCAGTTCCCCCCGTACGCCCAACGCACGCGACCCGGTCAGCACGCGCCCATCCTCGGCGGTGTAGACGGCAGCCCGCGCCCCATTGATCACCACCACGCGCTTGTCGTCGCCCGCGAACGCCGACGCCGGCCGCTTCCACAGCAACCGCCCGGTCCGCAGCTCCCGCATGCGCAGAACGCCGTCCTCCGGGCTCCACTCGGCCACCCGCCCGCCGATCAACTGGACCACGGGAAAGCCGTCCTGGCTCCACAGCACGGTGCCGGTGCGGGCATCGAGGAAGGTGGCCACCCCCGCATCGTTGGCGTCGACGACGAGCGTGTCCGGTCCGCCCGGAACCAGCCGCTGACCGGACGTGATCTGAGCACTCCAGGACGGGCAGCCCGCGCACAGCGGAGTGGCGTCGACCCGGCCGTCGGACCGGACCACATAGAGCGCCTCGGTGGTCAGCAGGTTGGCCGACAGCCCCTGGGCGTCCGCCTTGAGCACCTGACCAACGACCCCACCCCGTTGCGGCCCGGCCGCGCCCCCGAGCAGAAGCAAGGTCAGAAGGGCCACGGCGACCACCACATAGCGAACCGATCGCGTGGCCCTGACCCGCTCCGGCCGCTCAGGCACCACGTCCAGGTCGATCAGCACGGACGGCACTTTACGCCTCGGCCGAGATCGACAACCGCTTGTCCACAGGCCCCTCCCCCAGCCCGCTCACCTGTGGACAACCCGCCTCGTCCGCCTTGACAGGGTCTGTCAAGAAACGGCTCTGGCGCAGAAACGGTGGTCGGGACCACTGTCGTGTGTGGTTGGTTGCGCGCGGGATCATGACGCCCGTGTGACTTGATCAGAACGGTGTTTCCTGGCCTGTCTGCGCTGGTTATCGACCAGGTCCTGGATCTGGGAGCGACGGTGCGGATTGTGGCTCGGACCCCGATCGCGGCGGCTGCCTGCTCGGAATGTGGGCAGCTCAGCGAGCGGGTGCATGCCTATCACGAGCGTCGCCTGGCTGATCTTCCGATCGCTGGACGGGCAGTAACGGTTCAGGTCCGGGTTCGCCGCTTGTTCTGCGTGACGCTGTCATGCCCGCGGCGGACGTTCCGCGAGCAGGTGCCCGCGCTGACTCGGCGCTGGGCGCGGCGCACTCAGCAGTTGACTCATGGTCGCCGACCTGGCGGTTGTCGCTGCCGGCCGGTCCGGTGCTGCCGTGCCGGCCCGGCTGGGCGCTCGGATCTCGCGAAGCACGGTCCTTCGGGTGCTGATGGCGAAGCCGATCCCCGCCGCGCTTGCGCCGGCCGTGCTGAGCGTCGACGACTTCGCGTTGCGGCGAGGCCGCCGCTATGCCACCTTGCTGCTCGACGCGGTCGCCCATCGCCGTGTCGACGTGTTGCCCGACCGCAAGGCCGACACCCTTGCCACCTGGCAACGGGAGCACCCGGAAGTCACCGTGGTCTGCCGGGACGGATCAGCCCACCTACGCCGAAGCAATCCGCGACGGCGCGCCGCAGGCGATACAAGTCAGCGACCGCTGGCACCTCTGGAACAACCTGGGCAAAGCCGTCGAGAAGACCGTCATCGCGCACTCCGGCTGCTGGCAGTCGAGCACGCCGTCCGGGCAGCGGCCCGCCGGCGAACGCACCCGCCAGCGGCACGCCGCCGTGCGCCAACTGCTTGACCAAGGCGTCGGCCTGCTCGAATGCGCCCGCAGACTCGGCTGGGCCCTAAACACTGTCAAGCGCTATGCCTGCGCTGAGCACGCCGAACAACTGCAACGGCCACCGCCGAAGCCACCTCGATCAACTCCTCGACGCCTTCCCGCACTTGAGCGTCCTGGCGACCCGCGTCGCCGCGTTCGCCGATCTACTCACCGCCCGCCGCAGCCGTGACCTCGATGCCTGGATGGCCAGCGTCGACAACGACGACCTACCCGCTCTGCAGAGCTTCGTCCACGGCCTGCGCATGGATCTGCCCGCCGTCACCGCCGGCCTCACCCTGCCCTGCAGCAACGGGCCGATCGAGGGCGCGAACACCAAGGTCAAGCTCCGGTGGGCCGGCTGTATAGATTGCGGGTCATGCACGGAACGCGCCTCGATCTGGAACGGATCCGCGCCGCTCGGCATGTCATCGATCCGGTGTTCCTCGATACGCCGCTGTACCGATGCGATGCCCTCGGCCGCGCCCTGGGTTGCGCGGTCAGCATCAAGCTGGAGACGGCCAACCCGGTTCGGAGCTTCAAGGGCCGGGGCACGGAACTCGTCGCGAGCCTGCTCCACGGCCGGGGCGAGACCGCCGCGGTATGTGCCAGTGCGGGCAACCTGGGCTGGGCGCTCGGGTGGTCCGGCCGGCGTCACGGCCTCGACGTGACGGTGGTGGCCGCGCGGCGGGCGTCCACGGCCAAGCTCGATCAGATTCGGGCCCTGGGCACGGCGCTCGAGCTGGTCGACGGTGACCATGAGGCGGCCCGGCAACAGGCGGCCGCCATTGCGGGGCGGCGCGGCATCCGGCTGGTCGAGGACAGCCTGGACATCGAGACGTGCGAGGGCGCGGCAACCATAGGCCTGGAGCTGGTGGAGCGCGCCGCGTCGGCCGACGCCGTCCTGGTTGCTCTGGGTGGAGGCGCGATGGCCACCGGCGTGGGGTACGTGCTGAAGTCCTTGAAGCCCGAGGCCGAGGTCATCAGCGTGCAGCCTCGTGGCGCCCCGGCGATGACGCGTTCATGGCATGAGCGCCGTGTTGTCACTACCCGCGCCACCGACACCATCGCGGATGGCGTCGCCGGCCGTTATCCGATCCCGGAGGTGCTCGACGACCTGCTGCAGGTCGTCGACGACGCCGTTCTCGTCGGCGAGAACTCCATCGTCGCGGGTGTCCGGATGCTCTGGGAGCATGCCGGGCTCGTTGTGGAACCGTCGGCGGCGCTGGGCGTGGCCGCCATGCTGGAGGATCCGGAACGCTTTGCCGGGCGTCACGTGGTCACCATCGTCTGTGGCAGCAACGTCGACCTGGACGCCTATCGGCGCTGGGCCGGGGGCCCCTCGGGGATTTGAGGAGCCCCACGACGCGTACGGGATGCTTCGGTTCTATGGGGTTACGCGGTTGAGGTCGCGCGGGAAGGCGGTCACCTCGCGGACGTTGGGGGTTTCGGTGAGGCGGGCGACGAAGCGCTCCAAGCCGATGGCCCAGCCGCCGTGCGGAGGCATGCCGTAGCGGAAGCCGTCCAGATAGCCCTCGTAGGGCGACAGGGGCTCGCCCGCGCGGGTCAGCGCGTCCACATAGTCCGCGTACGAGTGCAGGCGCTGGCCGCCGGTGACGATCTCCAGGCCGCGGAAGAGCAGGTCGAAGCCGTTGGAGTAGGTGGGGTCGGCCGGGTCGGGATGGGTGTAGAACGGGCGCTTCCGCATGGGATAGCCGGTGACGTAGACGAACTCGGAACCGTGTTCGCGCAGCGCCCACTCGCCCAGGGCCCGTTCGTGGGCGGGGGCCAGGTCGGGCTCGTCGGCGGGGGCGCCGGCGATGCGGAGCGCCTCGGTGAAGTGGACGGCGGGGATCTCGGACGGGACCTCCGGCACGTCGACGAAGCGGGAAGCGGCGGCCGTCATGCCGGACAGCGTCCGGGTCAGCATGGCCATCACGTCGCGGTGGTCGGAGATGAAACCCATCTCGGCGTCGAGCGACGTGTACTGGGCGAGGTGCCGCACGGTGTCGCTGGGTTCGGCGCGGAAGACCGGGCCGACCTCGAAGACGCGTTCGAAGACGCCGACCATGAGCTGCTTGTAGAACTGCGGCGACTGCGCGAGATAGGCCGGCCGCCCGAAGTAGTCGAGCTTGAACACGTTGGCGCCGGACTCGGTGGCCGAGGCCACGATCTTGGGGGTCTGGATCTCGACGAATCGCTGCTCGGTGAGCGCGGCCCGGAAGCCGGCCGTGACCGCCGCCGCGATCCGCAGCATCGAACGCCGCGCGGGATGCCGCAGGGCCAGCGCCGCGTGGTCGAGCTGGGTGGGCAGGGTGGCGCCGACGGCCGGGCGGTGCAGCTCGAACGGCAGCGGCTCGCGCACCGCGGACAGCACCCGGATCTTGGGTTCGGTGAGTTCGACTCCGCCGGGCGCCTGTTCGTTCGGGCTGACCGTCGCGACCACCTCGACGACGCTCTCCTCGGTCAGGCCCTCGAGTTGCTCGCGGGTGTCCGGTGAAGCCACGACGACCTGGCTCAGGCCCTCGGCGTCGCGGACGATGAGGAAGGCCACCGACTTGAGCAGGCGGCGGCGGTGGATCCAGCCGGCGATCGTCACGGTTTCGTGCACGTGCGCCGTGAGCTGGGAAGAGAGGATGCGTTGCATGGCTTGGGACCTCCTCGGGATGCTGCAACGCGGCCCCAGGGAGGCGTGGGCGAGCGGGATCCTCGCGGTGCCACCACACCTTCGCGCCCTCGCGGGCGCCTCTTTGTCGTGCTGCGGCTCGGGAGTGTCTTCACGCCCCGGCGCGCGGGCCACCTTCACAGCTGCCGGTGGCTCTCTCGGCCGGCGATTCGGGGCGTTACTCGGTTCCGTCTCTGCCGTGCCCGGACGTTAACAGGGGGCAACAGCCGCGCGAAAGGCATTTAACACGTGGCATGTGGCAGCGGTCACACGAGACGTCACGTGAGCCTCGTCGCCCCTGTCTAGGCAGGGCCCTATTCAGGCGTAATCTCGACCTCGTGACTATTGCTCCCGAGGGCCGCCGCATGCTGCGCATCGAGGCGCGCAACGCCGAAACTCCCATCGAGCGGAAGCCTCCGTGGATCAAGGTCAAAGCCAAGATGGGGCCGGAATACACCCAGATGCGCGGCCTGGTGCAGAAGGAAGGCCTGCACACGGTCTGCCAGGAGGCCGGGTGTCCCAACATCTACGAGTGCTGGGAAGACCGCGAGGCCACCTTCCTCATCGGCGGCGACCAGTGCACCCGGCGCTGTGACTTCTGCCAGATCGACACGGGCAAGCCGGCCGAGTTCGACGCCGACGAGCCGCGCCGCGTGGGCGAGTCCGTCGCCACGATGGGCCTGAAGTACGCGACCGTCACCGGTGTCGCCCGCGACGACCTGCCCGACGGCGGCGCCTGGCTCTACGCCGAGACCGTCCGCCAGATCCACAAGCTTCAGCCGGGTTGCGGCGTCGAGCTGCTGATCCCCGACTTCAACGGCGACGCCGACCAGCTGGCCGAGGTGTTCGGGTCCACCCCCGAGGTGCTCGCGCACAACGTCGAGACCGTGCCGCGCATCTTCAAGCGCATCCGCCCCGGCTTCCGTTACGAGCGCTCGCTCGACGTGATCACCCGGGCCCGCGCGCACGGTCTGGTCACCAAGAGCAACCTGATCCTGGGCATGGGCGAGGAACGGGCCGAGATCTCCCAGGCCCTGCGCGACCTGCACAACGCGGGCTGCGAGCTGATCACCATCACGCAGTACCTGCGCCCGACCCCGCGGCACCACCCCGTCGAGCGGTGGGTCAAGCCGGAAGAGTTCGTCGAGCTGAGCCAGGAAGCCGAGCAGATCGGCTTCGCCGGCGTGATGAGCGGGCCGCTGGTCCGTTCGTCGTACCGGGCGGGCCGCCTCTACAAGCAGGCCCTCGAGGCCCGCGGCTGACGCTGCCTTACCCGATGCCCCGGTTCTCGTCCTGAGACCGGGGCATCGCTGTGCTGTCTCCCTCGCCCGCTAAGCCAGCCAGACATTTCGGCCGACAGGGTATTTGTGAGGGTGCGCCGATTCATGCTGCTGCTCGCCGTGGCCACGGCTTTCTCCGCGCCCGCCGCCGCGTCGGCCGCCCCGGCGTGCACCCCGGCCGCCTCGGCCACGTTCCGGCACACGTTCAATGGCGGTTCCGGCCAGGCCACCATTTCCCCCGTACGCCCGTTGTGCGCCGGTCAGACGCAGGCGTTCGGGCTGATCGCCTACACCGCGGGCACGGGCAACGCCGGCCAGTTCGTGTATTCGACCGACCGCGCGACGATCACGTCCGGCACCCGCAAGATCACCCTCGACGTCGTCGTCCCGCCCTGTCAGGCCGCGGTGGACGCGATCGTCGGTTCCGAGCTGCTCGACGAGGTCACCGGCTCCGGGAATCCGTACGGGCCGAGGACACTGGGCGCCTCGGGCAGCCGTTCCTCCGGCCCGCTCGCCCACTACCGCGGCGGCTCCACCGAGTGCTCCCCCGCCCCCAAGGTCACGTTCGAGAACGCCTGCGACGGCTCGTTCACGGCCACCCTGACCAACGCCGCCGACGCCAACGTCAGCGCCGTCTTCCTGACCGGCGGCCGCCTGACGCGCCTGGCCCCCGGCCGTTCCACCAGGGTCAAGGGGCCCTCCGGCGGGTCGCTGACGATCAGAGACAGCAGCTTCACCTCGTACGTGGGAACGTGGCGCCCGCCCGCGAGCGGCTGCGGCCCGGCCGCGCCTCCACCACCGTCGGCCCCCGCCGCGGCCACCAGCGCCGCCCCGCCCGCACCGGCCCCGGCGCCACCGTCGGTTCCCTTCCCGGTCCCGCCGGGCACGGTCGCGACCACCGACGCGCCCGCCTTCGTCTACGACACCCCGGCCCCCACGACCGAGTCGCTGGTCGCCGCGGCCAAGAAGAGCATGAGCACGGGCAGCGTCATCGCGATCGCCTTCGGCCTGGTGCTGATCGGCGGCGGCATCATCCTGCTGTTCCGCGTAATGAAGTCGCTGCGCAACCCTTCGTAGCCCTACCGTCGGCGGGCATGAGCCTCCTCGACGAGCAGCGCGCCTACTACGAAGCCCGGGCCGGCGAGTACGACGAGTGGTGGTACCGCGAGGGCCGCTACGCCCTCAGCCCCGACGAGGAGAAACGCTGGTTCGCCGCCGTGGCCTTCGCCGAGCGGACCCTGGACGAGTTCCGCCCGTCCGGTGACGTGCTCGAACTTGCCTGCGGCACCGGCCTGTGGACCCGCCACCTGGCCCGTCACGCCTCGACGCTGCTGGCCGTGGACGCCTCGCCCGCCATGCTCGACCGCAACCGGGCCCGCGCCCTCGGCGATCACGTCCGCTACGAGCAGGCCGACGTCTTCGCCTGGACTCCTCCGCCGGCCTCGTTCGACGTGGTGTTCTTCAGCTACTGGCTGTCTCACGTGCCCGCCGACCGGTTCGCCTCGTTCTGGGCCAAAGTCGCCGCGGCCCTGCGCCCGGGCGGACAGGTCTTCCTGTTCGACAGCTTCCACCCCACGCAGCTGCCCGGCCACGTCTCGTCGCGCGTCCTCAACGACGGCCGCGAGTTCCGCATCGTCAAACACTTCTGGCAGCCCTCGGACCTGACCGCCGCCGTCGCTCCCCTCGGCTGGCAGATGACCGCCGACGTCACCCCCGGCGGCCACATTCTGTACGCCACCGCCACCCGCCACCCGTAACAGGCCCGCGGCTCGGTCAGTCGTCGAGCAGGCCCAGGCGGCGGGCGACCGCGGCGGCCTCGCCCCGGTTGGAGACCTCGAGCTTGGCGATGATGCGGGAGACGTGGACGCTGGCCGTCTTGGGCGAGATGTAGAGGCCGGCGGCGATGCGGCTGTTGCTGTGGCCCTCGGCGACCAGGCGCAGCACCTCGCGCTCGCGGGCCGTGAGCAGCTCGGCGGACGGCGCGGACGGGCGGATGCCGAGCCGCCGGTGGAGAACGTCGGCCGCCTCGATCAGCGGGCTCGCGCCCAGGGCCCCGGCGATGGCCACGGACTCGGCGACCGCGTCGGCGGCCGAGGAGCGTTCACCGGCGGCGGCCCGGGCCTCGGCCAGGCTCAGCAGGGCACAGGCCAGCTCGTAGCGGTGGCCGTCGGCCCGCCAGGCCCCGACAGTGTCGGCCCAGCGGTCGGCGCCGCCCTCGAGCACGGCCCGGGTCTGCGCGGCGAAGGCCACCTCGGCCGGATAGCGCGGGACCAGGCGCCCGGCGACCTCAGCCACCTGCGACGCGAGCGAGGAAGCCGGCGGTGACCCGGCATCGCGGGCGGCGGCCGCGGCGGCGTGGGCCAGGAGCGCCCAGGCATAGCGGGGCAGCTTGGTGAAATGGGGCTCGGCCAGGGCCGCGCGAGCGGACTCGACCGCGACCGCCGGGTCAGGGTCGTCGAGGGCGGCCGTCAACGCCAGGTCGAGGGTGGCCAGGCGGCCCTCGGTGCTCAGATAGGGCCGCCGCAGGAAGGCGATCGACCGGCTCACCAGGGATGCGGCGTCGCGGCCCCGGGCGAGGCGCAGGCGCGCCCGCTGGCGCAGCCAGGGCAGGGCCATCGTCTCGGGCGGGTCGAGGCGGGCGGCCTCGGCCAGCCGGGCGTCGGCGTCGTCCCACCGGCCCAGGGCGATCAGCGCCTCGGCGTGGTTGGCCAGCAGATAGACGCCGGTCGTGCGGCCGACGCCGATGCGGCCCGCGTCTGGCAGTCCCTCGGCCGCGGCGGCGGCCGACTCCTCGTAGCGGCCCAGTTCGAACAGCGAGTCGGACACGCTGATCAGCCCGCGCGTGAAGCTCGGGAAGTCGCCCGCGGCCCGCGCCCGGTAGGCGGCCTCGCGCATCACCGGCAGGGCCTCGATCGCCGCCTGCCGGCCGGAGCAGGACGACCCGAAGGCCACCTCGGCCGACACGATCGCGACGAGATCGCCGGACTCGTTGGCGTCGGCCATCGCGATCCGGGCCACCTCGGCGCCCCGGACGCCGTCGACGGCCGAGACGAGGTGGGCCAGCTCGGCCAGCAACTTGACCCGCTCGGGGCCGTGCGGAGCCCGGGTGAGCAGCCGCAACGCCTCGTCGCACTCCGCTGTGGCGTCGGACTTGCCCGCGCTGCGCAGCAGTTTGGCCCGGCGCACGAGCAGGCGGCCGGCGCGCAGCGGCTCGGCCTCGGCGTCGAGATCGCCGAGGGCGGCCCGGGTGAGGCTGAGCGCCCGCGAATACTCCCCCGAGTCGACCGCGGCCATCGCCGACTCCTCGAGCAGGTCGAGGTGGTCGAGACCGAGCAGGGTCTCGGCGCCGGGCACCTCTTCCCACAGCTGGAGCACCCGGTCGAGCAGCCGGGCCTGTTCCCCGTACGCGAAACGGCACTTGGCCTCGTCGGCGGCGATCTTGGCAGTGACCAGGGCGCGCGGCCGATCGTGGGCGGCGTGCCAATGGTGGGCGATCTCGGCCGGGGCGCGGCCGGCGGCAACCAGGTGCGGCTCGGCCTCGACCGCCTGGGCGTAGCGCGCGTGCAGCCGGGCGTGCTCGCCGGGCAGCAGGTCGTCGTGGACGGCCTCGCGCACGAGGGCGTGGCGGAACTCGTAGCCCTCGTCGGCCTCGACGACCACGACGAGCTGGGCCGCCACGACCACGCGCAGCGCCGACTCGAGGTCGGCCTCGTCCATGCCGGCCACCCGGGCCAGCAGCTCGTGGCCGAACCGGGTGCCACCGACGGCGGCCACCCGCAGCACGCGCTGGGCCGGCTCGGGCAGCAGGTCGACGCGGGCCAGCAGCAGGTCGCGCAGGGTGGCCGGAATGTCGCAGGACGGGTCGGCGGCCCCGGCGAACTGCTCGATGAAGAACGGGTTGCCCTGGGCGCGGTCGTGGACCGCGTCGACCGTGCGCGGGCCGGGCTCGGCGCCGAGCAGATGGGCCAGCATCTCGGCGGTGCCCTCGCGGTCGAGCCGGTCGAGCTCGAGGCGCAACACCCCCCGGACGCGGTCGAGCTCGGCCAGGAAGGGCCGGAGCGGATGCCCGCGGTGCAGCTCGTCGGTGCGATACGTCGTGATCAGCAGCAGCTGGGGCAGGCGGGCCGCCCGCACCAGGAACGCGATGAGGTCACGGGTGGACCGGTCGGACCAGTGCAGGTCTTCGATCACCAGGACGAGCGGCCCGCGACCCAGCACGGTGGCGACGGCCTCGAAGAGCAGGCCGCGGCGGGGCTCCCCCTCGGGCGGCGGGCCCAGCTCGGGCAGCAGACGGGCCAGCTCACGCTCGTGGCCGTCGAGGACCGCCGGGCCCTCGGCGCGCAGCAGCTCGCGCAGCGCGCCGGCGAACGGGGCGAACGGCAGGCCCTCCTCACCCAGCTCGAGGCACTGGCCGGACAGGACGCGGACGGGATCGGCGCCGAGGCCCCGGCGGAACTCCTCGACCAGGCGGGTCTTGCCCACCCCGGCCTCGCCGCCGACCAGCACGGTCGACGGCTCGGCGTGGCGGGCCCGCTTCAGCGCGTCGCGCAGCACGGCCAGGTCGGCCTCGCGACCGACGAGCACCTCGCTGTGCGCCTGCGCCGTCATGAGGTCGAGCATGCCATGCGGGTACGACAGGAGAGCCGGCCCGAGATCGGCGGTGGTCACGCCGCGACGGCGGGGCGCGGGGCCCGGCGGGGCCACCGGCCGAACCGGCGTACTTTGGGTTGCGCGGTCTCCCGCGCCTCCCGTGCCTGCCGGGCCCCGGCCGCCTGGCGGGCCAGCTGGTTGGCCCGCTGCAGTTGCAGATCGAGCATCGCGTACGGGTCGTTGTACGGAAACATGTGCTTCTCCTTCGATGAGCCGTCCTTCTGCTGACGACTCTTCGCCGGAAGGCCCCCGCCGGGCATGGGGAAGCTGCCTCATCTTGGGCCGCCCGCCCTCCTTACCCCCGAGGTGAGGCCTCCCGGCCCGCGTAAGACCACCCCGCCCCACTACACTTTCGAGCTATGGCAAAACCCCAGGAGAAGGTGTCGTTCGGCGAGCGCCTGAAGCAGATCGGGCAGGTGTTCTCGTTCACGGCAAAGCAGGACAAATGGTTCGTTCCGCTGCTTCTGGCGGCCGTGCTGATCCCGCTCGCCCTGACCGTCCTCCTGGTGATCCTGTTCGGCTGGATCTATCTGCCGATCGGCATCATGGTCACGCTGCTGGCCGCCGTCATCGTGCTCAACCTGCGCTCCAACGCCGCGATGATGAACGCGGCCGAGGGCCAGCCCGGCGCCGCGGCCTCGCTGATCGAGAACATGCGCGGTGACTGGCGGGTGCGTCCGGCCGCCGCGTCGACCACCCAGTTCGACATGGTGCACGTGGTGATCGGCCGGCCCGGCGTGATCCTGCTGGCCGAGGGCAACCCGCAGCGCGTCCGTGGCCTGCTCGGGCAGGAGAAGCGACGCCTGTCCAAGGTCATCGGCAACGCGCCGCTCTACGACTACGTCATCGGCACCGACGAGGGCCAGCTCCCGGTGCGCAAGCTGCGCACCACGATGATGCGCCTGCCGCGAAACCTCACCGGCAAGGACGTCAACTCGCTGGACAAGCGTCTCGGCGCCCTGATGGCCCGCCCGCAGATGCCCAAGGGCGCCATCCCCAAGAGCATGCGTCCCAGCAAGGGTGCGTTCCGCCAGCAGCGCCCTCGCTGACCGCTCAAAAAAGACAAACCCGCTTCCCCCGTACGGTCCCCGGCGCGCGAGCCGGTGCTCACCCCGTACGGGAAAGCGGGTCTTTTTGTATCCCCCTCAGGGGCGCTGGACCATGACGGACTTGGCCGCCCGGTCGTGCAGCCCCCGGCCGTCGCCGTCGTTGATCATCGCGGGGATCACGACGGCCAGCAGAAGCGCGCGCACGATGGCCCGGGGCAGGCCGATCGCGCCACCGTCCGTTATGGAGACGCAGCGGATGCGGGCCAGCGCCATGCCCAGGGTTTGTCCGAACAGGCCGACGAAGAACGCGTGGACCAGCACGAAGATGCCCAGTTGGGGCCACGGGTTGGCGCGCAGGTCGTCGACGAGCACGGCGGCGATGACCGTGGCCACCGCCCAGTCGATGAAGAGCGCCCCCAGCCGCCGGCCGAACGACGCCGTCGCGGCCGCACCGAGATCGAGCGCGCCGTCCGCCTTGCTTGCCATGCGACCAGCGTAGCCGGGGCGGTTTCGGCGACCGGGCACACGGCCCGGCCCGGCGCGATAGCCTCGCCTAGGCCGAGCTGATCACCGACGCCGTAACACGACGGAAACAATAGGGATACGCCCGGGCAACTCCGGCCCCATAGCGTCGCGACCAGCCTAGCCATGCGGCGGAACCACGCCGCCCCGGTATTGAAATCGTGTGCCAGGAGGACGTGTTGTTCGCCAATCCCGAGGAACTCCTGCGATACCTCAAAGACGAGGACGTCAAGTTCGTAGACGTACGCTTCTGCGACCTGCCCGGCGTGATGCAGCACTTCAACATGCCGACCGAGTCGTTCGACGACAGCGTCATCACCGACGGTCTCGCCTTCGACGGATCCTCGATCCGCGGGTTCCAGGCCATCCACGAGTCCGACATGATGCTTCTGCCGGACGTGACCACGGCCTTCATCGACCCGTTCCGGATCCAGAAGACGCTGGCTCTCAACTTCTTCATCCACGACCCGTTCACCCGCGAGCCCTACTCGCGTGACCCGCGGAACGTGGCCAAGAAGGCCGAGACCTACCTGGCGTCCAGCGGCATCGCCGACACCGCCTACTTCGGCGCCGAGGCGGAGTTCTACATCTTCGACTCGATCCGCCACTCCACCGGCGCCAACGAGTCGTTCTACTACATCGACTCGATCGAGGGCGCCTGGAACTCCGGCCGCGAGGAAGAGGGCGGCAACCGCGGTTACAAGACCGCGTACAAGGGCGGCTACTTCCCCGTCGCGCCGGTCGACCACTACAGCGACCTGCGTGACGCCATGGTCCGCCGCATGATCGACGTCGGCTTCACCGTCGAGCGCTCGCACCACGAGGTCGGCACGGCCGGCCAGGCCGAGATCAACTACAAGTTCTCGACCCTGCTGCACGCCGGCGACCAGATGCAGATGTTCAAGTACATCATCAAGAACACCGCCTGGGAGCACGGCAAGACCGCCACGTTCATGCCGAAGCCGCTGTTCGGCGACAACGGCTCGGGCATGCACACCCACCAGAGCCTGTGGCTGAACGGCGAGCCGCTGTTCTACGACGAGACCGGCTACGCCGGCCTGTCCGACATGGCCCGCTGGTACATCGGCGGCCTGCTGCACCACGCGCCCAGCCTGCTGGCCTTCACCAACCCGACGGTGAACTCGTACCGTCGCCTGGTGCCCGGCTACGAGGCCCCGGTCAACCTGGTCTACTCGCAGCGCAACCGCTCGGCCTGCACCCGCATCCCGGTCACGGGAAGCAACCCGAAGGCCAAGCGCGTCGAGTTCCGCGTGCCGGACCCGTCGTCCAACCCCTACCTGTCGTTCTCGGCCCAGATGATGGCCGGCCTCGACGGCATCAAGAACAAGATCGAGCCCCCGGCCCCGATCGACAAGGACCTGTACGACCTGCCGCCCGAGGAGTGGGGCAGCGTCAAGCAGGTGCCCGGCTCCCTCGACGCCGTGCTGAACAGCCTCGAGAACGACCACGAGTTCCTGACCGCCGGCGGAGTCTTCACCGACGACCTGATCTCCACGTGGATCGACTGGAAGCGCACCAACGAGATCGACCCGGTCCGCCTCCGCCCGACCCCGCACGAGTTCGAGATGTACTACAACGTCTGACCCTCGATAAGCCCTTGGCCAGCGGAAACAGTCGCTGACTCGATCTTGGGCACAACGCGGGCACAAATTGCAGGACGGCGGTCATGCTCGGCTCCCAGCCGATGTGGCCGCCGTTTCGCGTCCGCCGAGCGCCCCGTCGACCAGCGACCGGGTCCGGTCGAGGGCATCCGGCCACTCGTGCACGTACTCGTTGAGCGTCACCGTCGGCGTCGAATGGCCGAGCGCGAGTTGCACTGTCTTGACGCTGGCCCCGGCGTGGATCAGCAAGGTCGCGTAGTAGTGGCGCAGACCGTGAAACCCCCACCGCAGCGGCAGCCCAACCTTGGCCCGGACCGGCGTCCAGGTCCGCGAGAAGGTGGAAGCAATCACCGGGCCTCCATCGGCACCGCGGAACAGGAGCATGGCCGGGCGACGCGTCGGCCGACGAGGGTCAGTGTCGTCGTCCACCTCGATCGGTTCCGTAGGGACCTCCAGATGCTGGCGCAACGCGGCTGCGACAACGTCTGGCAGTTCCACCGTCCGGACACTGGTGCTGGTCTTGGGCTGCCCAAGGTACGGCGGCCGGCCCTTGTGGTATTTGAGCTGCCGCCGTACAGAGAGCTCGGCGCGAGCGAAGTCGATGTCGCCGACTTCCAGACCGAGCACCTCCCCCAGCCGGAGGCCGCACCCGGCCGCCACATACACGGCTGCCGACAGTCGCGCGGGCAGCAGCTCGGCCAGGCGGTGCACTTGCTCCGGTGTCGGGATAACCCGTTTGCCCCGGTCGACAGCAGGCAGTCGGACATCTACGCAAGGCGAGCTGGCGACGAGCCGATCGCGGACAGCCATGCTGAACATCGCGTTTAGGTAGCCGTAGACGACCCGCAGAGTGGTCGGTGCGAGTACCAGGCTGCGGTCCCGTACCCACGCCTGCACCTTGCTCGGGCGAACCTGACCGACCTGAGTTTGACCGAGCCCCGGGAGGATGTGCAAGCGAACGGCGTGCTCCACCCGGATCGCGGTGCTGTCGATGTGCAGCTGGCTCGCCCGCCACTGTTCGGCGAGCGCAGCGACCGTGATCCGTCCGGCTCGGTCGTCGATGTACTGGCCCCGGCTGACGTCAGCCCGCACGTTGGCGTCGTAGCGCTCGGCGTCGACGCGGCGTTCGAACAGCCGGCCTCGGCTCTCGCCTTGGTCGTCGACCCACCGCACCCGCCAGCGCTTGCCGCGCCCGTGCCGTTTCGATGGCAGCCGTTTGCCGTCCGGGCCGCGTCGTTTCAAGTACCAGAGGTCATCGATCGGCATCAGGCGCACTCCCGGAACCAGGTGCGAACCTCGACCGGGTCGTACCGCAGGTGTCGGCCGACCTTGCGAGCCCTGGGGCCTACACCCCGGTGCCGCCACTGGTAGAGGGTGCCGACGTCAATACGCAGATAGGCGGCGACGTCGTGAATCGTCCACAGCGCCTCCGCAACCTCAGACTGTGCGGTCACCGCGACGCCTCTTCCTTACGTCGCATGGTGAGGTAGGCGCTGATCTCCCCCGTATGACCCCCGGGCCGTGTTGTAGTCCGGCAGACCATGGTGTCGCCGTAAGCCCCGTCGAGCAGGCTCAGCCAGTAGTTCCGGTAGGCGGTGACGACGTCCACGGGGCCGGTGAGCCGCACAGCCAGGACCGGTCGGGACCGGATGGTCATTGCGATGGTTCCTTTCTCCGGAGGGTCAAGGTTGCCTTGACGAGAAATCGCGCGTCAGGCAGCAGCGGCAGCCAGGTAGTCGGCTGCGGCTCTCCGGTGCTCACGAGCCATCTGGGCGGAGGTGTTGGCGAGCATGGCGTCAGCGGGAGTGCACCATCCGGCGCCCACGAACTGGAGGAAGTTGACGACCAGAGTCGTCGGCTCGCTGGTCGGCGCGACCTGCTCGGGGCCGGCCTTTTGGGCGCGGCGGAATACGACACGGTTGTCGCGGAGCAGGGCGAAGGTGATCGAGTAGCGGCGGGATTTGGTAAGGAAGTGGCCGCCGAATCCGAGCATGTGCGCCCACCGCCGCAGCCGGGCGTGCCGGCCCCGGTCGGGGACGACCCGGGCGGCGCGTCGTTCGACACAGGCAGGGCAGGTGTGATGGTGACGGCACAGGGCAGCCGGGCAGCGCCAGACGGCGTCCGCGAGCCGCCAGCACGCGTCCACCAGGCGTTCGATATGGGTTCCCGCCGGATCGGCGTACACGTCGACGGTCTCATCGGTGAGCCGGGCCGAGGTGTGCCCGGTGACCTCGGTCGACTTGGTGGCGTACTTGGCGAGGTACGCCGCGACCTGCCCATCGGTAACCTCACCGCTCCCAGCAACAGTGATGACTTTCGTCAGCATCTGTTCGCCCCAGCCGATGTACCAGCCGCCGGGCCGGGCCGGGTGGGGGTCGGTGACGAACCCGACGGTGGCGGCGGCGTAGTCGATGGCGTCGACCAAGTCTTGCGCGTCGATGCCGGGCGGCGGGGGAACGATGGCGGCCGGGTCGGTGGGGTCGACGCCGTCGACGCGGACGATGGCGTGGAAGTGCACGACGCCGCGGCGTTGCATCTCCGCGGCTTTACCGAAGGACAGCCGGACCGGCGGCACCATCCGAACCCGGCCGTCGTCGGAAACCGTTGCCACGTCAGGGATTCCGCGCTGGCGGGCGAGACGGCGGATGTGCCGGTTGACGGCGATGGTGGTACGCCGCCACAGTTCCCCGGCGGCCAGGTTCCAGACAGCTTGCGCGTCGTAGGGGTAGCAGTCCAGGCACAGCGGCGTGCCGAGCCGGGTGTCAGCGTTGTCGTGGCGGGCGAAGCACACGAGGCGGACGCCATGCGGGCAGACGGAGATGTCGCGGCGAGCGTGGCATGGCTCAGCCCGGCAGTCGCAGTCCTTGCGCCGGGCGCAGGTGTGCCGCTTCACGACGCGGGTGTGGACCTCCCCGAACGAGGGCGCAGTGAAGGTCGGGAAAACTGCCGGGTGCTGCGCTACCTGCTCGGGCACGCCTTTACCGCCGACCAGACCCGAGCGCACGACTTGGTAGGCGTCGCGCTGGTACAGCTTCGAACACGACGGGCAGACCGATTCGCGGCGGTTGCCGCAGGGCTTGTAAATGACCCCGTCGGGCATGTCCGCCGTGTGGCGTTCGGCGAGCAGGCGGCCGGTGGCGGCTTCAACGGTGGCGATGGTTCCGGCCAACCGGACCGGGCGCACGCATGCGGAGGCGGGTTTAACGTGGGCCAGCCAGGCGTCGTAGTCGGGGCGGGCGGCGCGGGCGACGGCCTGCTTGCGGATGTCGGTGGAGCGTCGCCACCAGGTGGGAACGGCGGCCGGCTCGGCGCACGCCGTCGTACCCGAGGCCGTGGGGGCGTCGGGTACGGCGGGCAGCGTCGAGAGGGTCACGCGGCCATCCCGGCCGGTGCGGTGAGTGGCGTACGGCGCACGGGTCCGCCGTCGCCGACCCAGATACGGACCGATGCCCGGTGACGGCGGCAGGCGGACGCCGTGCGGTAGGGGTCGCCGAGCGGGCCGGCTTCGTACGTGACGACCGCAGATGCGGGGCAGCCCAGCGCGGCGCACGCAGGCCGACCGGGGCCGGTCACGCCGCAGCCTTCAGCGCGGCGCGGCGGGCAGCGAGGAGAGCCCCGAAGTCGCGGGTGTCGATCGGGACGGCACCGGCGTGGATGGCGCGGGCGCGCACGGTGTCAACGACGTCGTAGTGGTAGTGCACGCAGACGCCGTCAGGGGCGGGGCAGGTGGCGTAGCGGCAGCGGGCTTGGAACCAGGCCGGGCGCAGGCCGAGCCGGGCGGCGAACGTCTGCAGCTCGTCGGGGGTGTCGGCGGTCAGGTGTGACCAGCGGCCGGTGAGGCGGCCGATGCGGGCGGGAGTGCGGTAGTTGTCGACGTAGACGGTCACGGTGTGGTGCTCCTGTCGGAAGGTGTGGGGTCGGCTCGTCGGCCGGGGCCGTGCCCGAAACACAGGTGTGTTTCGGACACGACACTCAATCGGCGAGACGGGTCAGCGGGCGGCCTTGACGGTCGTGCCGTTGACGGTTGGGGTTTCGGTGGTGGGGCTGTCCGGGCCGAGGTTGAGCACGGCCAGGGCCTGGGTCGCCAGTTCGGAGTTGACCCGCAGACGGGCGGCGAGCTGGCCTGCTTTGATCGGGGTGCCGGTTTCGGTGCGGTGCTGCTCGGCGACCTGGCGGGCCTTGGCCAGCAGACCGGGGTCGACGGGCATCGGCAGAGGCAGCTGGGCGGGCTCCGGCTCAGTGACAGGGATGTCGGTGGCGGGAGCGGCCAGCGGCTCGGCCGGTGCGGTCGGCTTCGGCGTGCGGGGCCGGGGCTTGGAGGTGCGGGCAGCAGCCGGCCGGTTGGCGGTCGATCGCAGCGGGATTTTTGCCGGGTCCGGGGTGATCCGGGGGGCAACGTCGGCCGGGGTCGGCGCAACGGCGGTCCGGGTGGCCGGCTCGGGTTCCGGCGTCGCGGCCGGTTCCTCAGTCGGCGCGGTGTCCGCCGGTGGCGGCGCGGTGATGCTCGGCGACGCGGCGGCGGGCAGGGTCGGGGCGGCGACCGTGATGGGGGTCGGCGCTGGGGTGGGCACGGGCGGCACGGTGGCCGGTGTGGTGCCGGAGGGGACGGCCGTGGTGCGGTCGGTCTCGCGGCGGATCAGGGCGCGCATGTGCACGGCCAGGGCGGCGACGGCTGGAGGCAGGGCTCCGACGATCGCGGCCAGGACCACGCGCCACAGTTGGTTGGTTTCGGATTGGGTCGCGAGCAGGTGGTAAGCGGACTGGGCGGCGATGCCGATGCCCGCGGCACCGTAGGTGTTCTTCTTGGCGAACTCGGCGACCGTCGCCGGGACCGGGGACATCCACAGCACCAGCGCGACGACCACGTACCCGTCGATCGCGACTGGCATCAGCCATGCCACCCGCAGGGTGACGTCGATCAGGCCGAGGTGGGCTGTTCCGGTGAATCCGGCGAGGACCGCCATCGCGATCCAGGTGGAGGCCGACAGGGCGAACGAGGCTGCCAGGACCGCCCACGAGGCTGCTGAAGCGAGCCGGGGTTCCCCGGTGCGGCCGGTGTTGTTCGTCGTTGCGGTCATCGCCGGTTCCCCGCGCGGTTGGGCGGCTGGTTGCCGCTCGCGTAGACGGAGAAGGACAGGACCGTCGGGTTGCGGTAGCCGCGCCGGGTCAGCCAGGCGCTGAGGGATTTGACGTCGTCAACCGAGGCGATCGGCCGGTCCCAGTTGATGTCGGCGGTGCCGAAGTTCGGTCCCAGGTCACCTTGGTGGACGAAGGAGATGTAGTAGCGGATGGTCATTGCGGGTCCTTTCCGGCGAGGTCGAACAGCGACGTCGCCTGGAATGCAGGTGTCGTCGGCGGTTCGGGCCTCGCGCGTCGGGCCGCGCGGGTGACCTTGGATTTGTTGGTGCTGAGCAGGTCTTCGAACTGCTCAGGGGTGAGTCGGGCGACTGCTTCCCGGTCCTCTCCACGCCGCCGCACCAGCAGCGGACGCACGGTGGCGTTTGTGGGGCAGTTGAGGACCCCGTCGGGGTAGCGGTAGCCGCATCCCGGGCACACACTTGCGGCCGGGATACCGGGGTGGTGGTCGGCGAACACCTGCACGAGGGTCGCCACCGAGACGCTGATACCGGCTTCGAGCAGCCGCCGGTCAAGGGCACCTCGGTCGGTCCGTTCGCCGTAGCGCTGTTGCGCGGCCTGCTTGCTGATGCCCAGCCGGTCGGCGATCTCGGACCAGGAGTAGGAGTAAGGACTCTTGCGGAGCCCGGCGACGGCCAGACGCGTCATGGCGTCGACCTCGCTGGACAGCTGCGACAGCGAAGCCAGGGCCTCGATGTCACCGTCGGCGACGCGGCGGGCGTAGGCCCGCAGGATGCGCCGCACGAACGCGTCGAACTTGCTGGTTTCGGTGTGCCGCTTGGCGCGTTTGCGGGCAGGCTTGGCAGTCACCACGCCACCCCCACGAGCACGAGCACGGCCGCTGTGAGCACGGTCAGCCGGATGCCGGCTTTCTGCCATCCGGCGGCCAGCGCCCACCACCGCCAGGTGATGAGGTACGACGGGACGCCGACCTGGCGGGTGGCCGCCTTCCAGAACGTGGCGTTGCTGTACCGGCGACCGTCGAGCGGGCGACCCAGCACGAACCGCACCGCCAGCACCACCGCGGCAGCCACAGCCGCACGAACAGTGCCCCGGCGACGCCGGGAACGGGAACGACGCTTACGCGTCAAGGCAACCTTGACGGTGTTCTTGCTCATCGGACGTCACCGCCCGCCGGGTTACCGTCGTGCCACTCGTGGCAGCAATAGCCGAAGCCGTCGTCGTCAAGGCGACGGTCCCGGTCCGCGCTTCCACAGCACGGGCACACCGGCGCGGCGAACACGCCTGTAGGGACAAGCAGCGCCGCCAGTACGGCATTATCGGCGTTGTGCCGGTCGATCACCCGCAGGGCGTCGATCAGCTCATGCGCCGGACGGGCAGCCGCATCCCGCAGAACGCGAGTGACGTCCTCCAGACGGCGGCCCCTGGCGTCGTTGAACTCGTACGCCTCCGAGGCGTTCTCAGCCAGCAGATACCGGTCGAGGTGCAACACGGCCGACTCGAAGTTCAGGAAGCCGGGATCGTCGAAGTGTTGCGCCGGAGCGTCGACCGGGCCGCCGTAGCAGACCATGCCGATCGCACCGACCAGGCACGCGGGCGGGGTAAAGCTGCCCGACGTGGCGTCGTAGTAAGCGCCCTGGATCCAGCCGTGCCGCTCCAGGTACGTCGCCGCGGAGCGCAACACCCGAGCGGTGACCTCGTCGTCAGTCTCGGTGACCAGGTCGACCGGAGCGGTCGAGATAGCCGAGCCCAGCGCGATGTCCGAAGCCCCCGGCTGGCTGCCGGTTTCCTGCCGCACTGCACCTGTGCGCGTCGACTGATGCGCTTGGTGGATCAGGTCGTCGATGCCGTTCTCGATAACCTCACCGAGGTTGAGCCCGGCACCCCGCACGGCGCTGACCACCTGATCGACCAGATGGCAGACATCAAGCGGGGAACGAACCTCGCACGGCAGCGCCGTACGGGCAGCAGGCGCGTTGTCGGCCGGAAGGACGACCCGGCAGTCAGAGCACAGCGGCTCGTCCCACTCGGCCTTCCACGGCAGAGCCCGGCTGCACATCTCGCACCAGCCACGCACCGCCACGAAAGCAGCCGGTTCACCGTCGGCACCGTCCGGCACAGCCGGGGTGTCGAGCGCTTGCTGACCCGCCTCTGTGAGCAGATATGCCTCATCGAGAGCGACTTCGGCGACGGTTTCGTCCGGGTCCCAGTCGAACCAGTGCTCACCGTTCGCACGTTCGGCCGCCACCTGCTCGGGGGTGATACCCCGGGCCAGCATCGCGGCGATCTGGTAGCGCGTACGGGTGTCGGCCTTGACCAGTGCCTCGCGGCACGCGTCGGTCAGGACGTGACAGCCGCCGTTACCGGGCAGGTAGCCGGTTTCGACAGCGAGCATCAGCGCCGAGTAGGCCGCCTGTTCGGCGTCGGTGCGGGCGTAGCCGTCCTCATCGATCCAGCCGGTGTAGCCCGCGTCGCGCAGCGCGTAACGCCTGCGGTCGGCGTCGTTTACCGGCAGACCGAGGATCAGTCCTGGCACTGACGGCGACGGGGCATCCTGCGGTGCCGCCTCGTTAGGGCGGACAAACGACAGGATGCCGTCACGGCTGATCGTGCCGTACAGAGCGGGCTCGCGGGTGGGTTCAGGACCGGTGCAGTCCTGGTTTTGGGTAGGGTTCATTACGCCGACTCCTTCCATCGGAACGGGGTTTGGTGGTTGGGCGGCGGCACAGGTCGCTTTCCACGGCTGATTCCTGTGTCGTCCGCTCGGAAATGCGGTTGTTCGTGCAGCTCAGTGCATGTGCTGCACGATGGTGATGCAGCGGTGACCGCCTACCGCGAGCCCGGCGACGAGCAACCCGAGCGCGGGGACGGCGAGCACGCCGAGCCCGACCGCGGTCCACAGCAGCCAGCCGGCCAAGGCAAGCCCGAAGAGCACCGCCAGGGCGATGACAGCACCGAACCCAGCCCAGAACCGCCGGTTGCGGCGATCCCGCTCCTTACGGAGTGCAGCCCGCTCGGCGTGCCGGTTCAGCAGCCGGGCGTTGGCCGCACGCCAGGCGCGGACCTCGGCGTCGGTGTGCAGGATGACGTCCCGGCGGTTGGCAGTGAGCTGCTGGTGCGCGACCCAGTCAAACGCGGGTCGCTTGTCCTGCACGTGGGCAGGAAGGCGGTTGGTACGGTCCATGAAAGCGGACCTCCTTACCTCCGTTGGGTGTTCCGCCCGGAGCGTTTCCGGGAGGCTTTAGAGCGCGCGTCAGGCCGCTACCGGGTCCGGCCGTAGAGGCCGGTCGGCGGCACGGCGGGCGCGCATATCGGCCGCGTGAGCGGCGATGGCCGCGCAGGTGCGGTCATCCAGGTAAGCGACCTTCACCAGTTCCGGGACGCCGCCTTCGGCGATCAGGAGACCGGCGCCGGGGTTGTTCGGGCTGACCGCATTGGCCGACCAGCCTTTCTTGACCCAGCCGTGGCCGAGCACGACGTCCGACGAGCTGTCGTCAGCGCACCGTCCCGCGAACCGCCAGGCGAACAGCGCCCGGAGCGAGGTCGGGATGATGTCCGACGAGGGGCGTTGGGTCGCGGCGATGACGATGATGCCGACGGCACGGCCACGTGCGGCCAGGTCCCGCAGCAAGCTAGAAAATTTCTCGCGCTGCTGCTTGTCCCCGGTCGTGGCCGAGTAGTAGGCGATCTCATCGATGGCCAGGACATACGGCGTGAACGCATCCAACGGTGTGATCTTGCGTCGCTCGCACGCCAGCAGGTACTCGTACCGGTTGTCCATCATCGTCTGCACCCGCGTGAGCAGGCTGTTGGCCTTGACGATGTCCGGCCCGATGAACGCATCCGCGCACTTGCGCCACTGGCCCAGCTCGACCTGCTTGCCATCCACGAGAATCAAACGGCAGTCCAGCGACAACGCCGCATGGGCTACCAGCAGGTTGAGCAGCGCCGACTTACCCGCCCCGGGCTCGCCACCGATCAGCATGTTGCGGTAGATCAGCCGGATCAGCTTCTGCCGGCCGAACTCATCGATCCCCACCGAAACCGGGTCGAAGATCGACAGCGGCAAACCTGGCTTGACCGGACCGAGTGCCCTGCTGGTAGCGCGAGCAGGCTGCATAGCTCGACCCCTCGTCAGAACGTGGCGTTGGACGTGGAGCCCGCCGTGGCGGTGTTCCAGGCGTCGTCGTGCGGCACGTCCGGGGTGAACCCGTCGTTCTTGCTGCTGCGGTTCATCCGCTGCACCTTGGCCACCGCGAAACGCAGGCTCGGGCCGATCTCGTCGACGTCCAGGCCGTACGCGGACCGCTTCTGACCGGTCTCCTTGTCCTCCCACCGCGACATCCGCAGCCGCCCCGAGGCGATGACCCGGGTGCCCCTCGACAGGGACTCGGCGATGTGCTCGGCGATGTCGCGGAAGGCGGTGCAGTTCATGAACAGCGGCTCGCCGTCCTTCCACTCGCCCGACTGGCGGTCGAGGGTGCGCGGCGTGGACGCGATCGTGAACTTCGCCATCGCCGTGCCATTCGGCAAGAACCGCACTTCGGGATCGTCGACCAGGTTGCCGACCATGGTGACGCTGGTTTCGTTCGCCATCTCAGTTCTCCTTGTCAGTGATGGCACAGGGCTTTCCTTGCACCGGCACCCAGCCGCAGCAGGTCATCAGCGACCCCCGCGACGTGGCGGTTCGGGTGCCGGGTCTTCGATGTCATCCAGCTCCACGCCAATCGGCGGCATGGCCAGAGACACCGGCACGTTGTCGTCAGCCTCGCGCAGGCCCGGAATCAGCAGCGCCAGCGGCGAGTCGATCCGGCCCGACAACGGGTCACGACGAGCGATGTCAACGCGCAACAGCGCCGCGTACCGCTCCGACGCCGAGGCGAATCGGACCTGCTTAGCCAGACACGCCACCGCGATGACGGCGGCCCGGCCCTCCTGCTCCAGGTCCTCCTGCGACAGGCCCGGCCGTAGCCACACCCACACCCGCTCACCCGCGAGCGTCGGACGCGCCCACAACAACAGCGGCAACGGCGCGGGACGGCCACCGGCCACCCGCACCTGCGAGCGCACCAGCGTCGCGAAACACAGCCGCAACCGGTGGCGAACTACCACGCACCACGACCACGCCCACACGAGCCGGCGCGGCCGGTGCGGCACGAACACCGCGAGCGCTACCGCCAGCAGGACGCCCGTGGCGGCCCACCAAGTCAACGAATGCGCGAGCGCCACCCAGGCGCCAGCCAGAACCGCCGAGGCTGTGATCTCAACCGACCACCACCACAGCGATCGCAGCACCGGCCAAACCCTCACCAGCACCGCCGCCACAAAAGCGGACGCAGCACCGGCCAGCGCACCCAGCACTACCGCCAACGGCAACGAGCCGAACACGCTCAACACCGCAGCCACCAGCACGGCGGACGCCGAGCCGACAACCAGGGCCGTGACCCGAGCTCGCCGGGCGTACCACTGTGACACCGGCTGATCGATAACCGCGACGGTCTTAGTCGCACCCTTCGCAGCTCGTCCTGCTGGCATCTCACCACCTCCCCAACTAGACCGAACAGACCGTATGGTCGGTATAGACAATGAAGACGATGCAGTGTCAGCTGGTCTATGTCAAGAGGGCGGTCTAGTCTGTCTAGACGAAAACGGAGAGGACCTAGAGGTGCCGGTGACAAGGCGAGGCTCAGTGCCCGTCTGGCAGCAGATTGCAGACGACCTGCGAGCAGAGATCAGCGACGGCACCCTTCCGCCCGGTGCCTACTTACCGACGGAGGCCGAGTTAACAGGGCGCTATCAGGTGGCGCGCAACACTGCCCGCCAGGCGCTTGCTGCTCTGGTCAACGAAGGCCTGATCGTGGCCGCGAGGCCCCGCGGCTACTTCGTCCGTGACCGCAAACCTCTGCACTATCGGCCGCAGGAGGAATTTCGGCCTCGCCCGCTTTCGCCGGAGATGGACGTCTTTCTAGCGGAACACTCCGCTGCCGGACGAGAACCAATGCAAACGATCGAGGTCGCGATCGTGGACCCGCCGGTCGACGTGAAGAAGCGACTTGGCCTAGCCGATGGCGAACCTGCTGTCGTACGTCGCCGTGTGCGCTACCTGGACGGCGAGCCGTACAACACCAACGACAGCTACTACCCACTGTCGCTCGTTCAAGATACCGAGATCATGCGCCCGGAGGACATCGCCCGAGGCGCGAACCAGGTTCTTGCGGAGAAGGGTTATCCGCAGATGCGAGCGCTCGACGAAATGTACGTGCGGATGCCGACGCCGGCCGAGGCGCAGAGGCTACAGCTTGGTCCCGGCACGCCAGTGGCCTACCACGTCGTCACAGGCTTCGCGCAAGATGGCCGTCCAGTACGGGTTGTTCTCAACGTTCTGCCAGGCGATCGCCACGTCATTGCTTTCGAGCGAATCCGACTTCCTGAGCCGACTGAATGAGCCTCACAATCCGTAAGGCCACGACCAAAGATTTCGATGCTTTGGTCGAGCTGCGCGAAGAGGCCCGACGGTGGCTGGCTGAGAAGGGGACTGACCAATGGCAGCCAGCCAAAACGGGCCGTCTCTCGATAGATCAAGTCCGCTCCGGCATCGCGCGGTCGATCGCCCAAGGCACGTGCTACGTCGCGACCGAGGGAGAAGACCCGATCGGCACTATCACGGTGGACGGGTTCGCTGACCCGGAGTTCTGGCGTGACGAAGACGATCCTTCGAATGCCCTGTATGTCCATCGTATGATCGTCAGCCGCCGCGGAGCGGGCCGGGCACTCGGCGTACGACTGCTCGATCACGCCGCCGACTTAGCAGCGAAAGCGGGGAAACGCTGGCTCCGACTGGACGCATGGCGCACCAACCATGCTCTCCATCGGTATTACCGTGACGTCGGCTTCGATCACGTCAGAACGGTAGATCTCCCGCATCGCGGATCCGGGGCACTCTTCCAACGTAGCGTCGGCAGCTAGCCAGCGCCCGCCATCCCGGTTCGCCCCAACCTCTCGGGCAGCGCCCAGGCGAATACACCCCTTCGGCTGACCTGGTTCCACGGGTCTGCGATGTGGTTTTCCGTCCTGGAGGGGTCCGTAAGCATCTGCCGTGATCACTGGCGATTGTCGCTCAATTAGTCCTCAGCACGCAGATCTGCGTTGGCTTAGTTTCGGCGGAAGCGGAAGAGCGCACGGATGATGAGCACGGCGATGAGTCCGGGTATGACGCCGAGGAAGCCGACGAGGTAGCCGAGCCAACTGAGCCATGCCCGGCGTGGTGTGTCTTCCCGGGCCAGCTGAGTGCTAGTCCGGTATTGGCCGAAGTCACCGACGCGGACTTCTGTGCCGATGTCGGCTGTCGTGAACACCGCATCGTTCGTCAATCGGCTGGAGGTGCTGTCGTCCCAGGCGATTGTGACCTCACACCGTTCCCAGTAGCCGAATCCCCGGTTGGTGACCGGACCGTGCCGGGAGCAGGAACTCACGGTCGCGGTGCCCGTACGGTCCGCGTCGGCTATGTCGCGACCGGCCAGCCTCACCAACGTGACAGCCGTACCCAGCAGAACTGCGGCGGCAAGGACGATGCCGATCAGGAAGGTCACTGACCTGGCCGCGCTGCCTTCTCTCGATCTCACCACCGAAGCTGCGGGGTCGGTAGCTGCCCGAGACTCCGCGTCCTCCCGGTCTAGTTCGGCCTGCTGCGCCTCGCGCTCCTGGCGACGCCGGGCCATCCGTTCGTCGTGGGAATCCATACGTCACCCTGTCAGAGCGGAAGGTTGATGTGGCCAGGTTCGGGATCTTCGCCCGTCAGGGTAGACCCGGCCGACCCGCTGTTCTGCGACGTATTGGTCTGAGCTGCCCCACGCGCAGTGTTGACGGCAACTTGTTCCACTGGGCCGTGTGCAGCCACGTGGCCCTGTCCGAGCAAGCTGTACGCGTCCTTGAAACCACGTACTCCTGCTCCCGCTGTGCCGGCGGCTTCCGTCCGGAACGCCTCCAGCCGCAGCACGTTGCGATTCGCCTGCCCAACCTCATCCATCAAGCCCTGCAGCTTTCCGGTGAAAACGCCGATCTGCTTGATCGAGGCAAACAACCGTTTCAACAAGTTCAAGATCTTGGCGCTGGTCTTGCCCACCAAGACCGCTATCTCAGCGAGCGCTTTCGGGATCAGCACCACCGTGGCCGCCTGGATCGCCTTGGAGATGCACGCGCCGACAACCTCGGCGATGATGTCGCGGATCGAGTTACGGGCGACACCAACCATCGCCCCGACGATCGTGGTTGCTTTGCTGAGCCCGTCAGCGATCTTGCCCATCGCCTGGATCGACTCGGCGTGGTCTCGAGCCCGCCGCCGATAGGCCTCCGCTGACTGCGCAGCCCACACTTCGGTGGTGCGGTTGACCTCAGCGACGAAGAAATCCGTGGCCTCGTAGATGCGCCGCTCGATGTTCTTCCAGCTCTGCGCATGCCCTTCGATCGCCTTGGGATCGCCCATCAGCTTGTCGAGCGGTTCCCGCAGGAAACTGACATGTTCCATAAGCCAGCCGACACCAGCGGCGAAAACGGCCTGCAAGGGGTCCATGACCGCACCGATGAGCGACAGCCCCGTGGCAACCAGGTTCCCGCCCACACCGAACAAGTCACCGTTAAGGCCACTGTCGACAAGGCCGGCCGCCGACTCGAAGATCCCGGCGCCCTCGTAGGCCTTCGTGGCGCTCTCCGACGCGATCAGTCCCGGCCGACCGACGAACGCGTCGCTGCTCACGATCCCGCTCGCCGGATGCGCTCAGCGGCCTCGGCGTCGGTGACGTCAGCATCGTCAGCCACCGAGCGCAGCAAGTACGCAAGATGTATCGTCGCGTCGGTACCAGCGCGAAGCTCTCTGGTCGCCTGGTCCTGCGCCACATTGAGGAAGGGAACGATCAACTTCCCCGTCCACTCGCCATACACCTCATCGTGCAGGTCGAGGTACCCGGCAGCGGAAGCGACCTCATCACACATGTCGCTCACCTGCTCCACCATCCGCGCGTGAGCACGCAGCGCCTGAGCATCAAGCGTGACATCCGGCTCAGCCACGGTCGACCACCCTCCACGCCACACCCAGCACCAAGGCGGGTCATCAGACTCCCCGGTAACGGGGATGCCACTTTGCCTGTGGATAAGCCCCGCACGCACCGACCACTCGTCTGTAAGTGTCCCCTGCCACAGGGGACAGGCCTAGCCAGCGTCGGATCGACGTTCGCTGCCTACGATGGTCATCAGTGAGGACCGGTTAGTTGCGGTGAAGCACGGGGCCCGCGCCGTGGCGTAGCGATCCTGCCTGGACTAGGACCGGCATCTCGCCAATTTCGATTGGCTCCGCCCTCGCCCGGAACTCCTGCTCGGCCTTGCGCAGCTCGTGCCGAGCACGTTCGTGGGACTCCGGAAACTTTCGTTCTAGCCGTCGGCGAGGCCGTATAGCTCTGCTAATTAGACGAACAGCTGGCAGCAGTAGGAGGCCCGGTACGGAAGAACGGAAAAGGTTCGCAGCGCTAGTGCGCCACAGGCAGTTAAGGTATCGATCCACGACGGCTTTATCTTTAGCGCTAATTTTAGCCCGCGAAATCTGCTTCTGCACGGAAACGACCTGGTCGTCTCCTCGGAAGACCAAGATTGCGAGGATCAAGTCTGAGAGAGTGTGCCGACCTGCAACCCTGATGTGAGATTCGACTGTCCTCAGGGCGATGTCGACCCCAGTTGTACGTCGGAGGCGGCCTTCTAGGACGTCATCAACCATGGCATCCCGTAAAACCCATAGATCGTTCTTGTACCTGCTATGCACCAGCTGCATCCATAGCAGGATGAGAACAAAAGGCATAGCCGCAGTAACGACGAATACGGCTAATATTAGCGCCGTTGTCGGGTTCATCAGTCACCTTCAGGGTTGGCCCGCTGCTGAAAGAGTTTTGCCTCTAAATGGTCGGCTCTTTCTCGCTGCTCCTTCATTTTATTCTTGCGAACTCGGCTCTGCCCCCCCGTAATCGACCAGCCAACTGCGAGCAGTGAGCACAGGACGATGAGAATGACGTCGAGTGCGTCAAACCGGACATCACTTCCTGCGAGATCCTTTGCGATCGGTTGAAGCGCCTGAAGAGGAAACCACGCCGCTACGATCCATAACGCAACTCGGGCACCTTGTAGCAAGTACTGTGCAAGCTGGTAGACAAGGCGGCGGACGCCAGTCTGAGCTCGAAGCTCGGCAAGCTTCCGCTCAGCCCTCTCGGCTCGAAAACGTGCCTGAGACAGCTCAAGCTCGTAGCCGTCGTGAGGACCGGACTGGTCTTCGCTCGAAGAAGACATGCGCGGATCTTAGCGGTGTCCGTCTCATGACGGCTACATCGCTTAGACATGACGCGCAGAAGGCGCCTAGATCATTAACAGGCCTGGCGAGTGATCACCCCCTCGAACCCGCTTCTCGCCGTGTCTGCATAGTTACCTTTCTACCCTGGAAACACTGTCAGGAATCCGACATGTCAATTCTGATATCCATCGTAAATTACTACGAATATGGACAAAAGATAAGTCACTCATTCGCGTGAACCGTATGACGAACTCTCTTGTGGATGTACGAATATCTCCGGTTCAAGGTTCAAACGAGGCCGTGGCGGAGGAAGTTATGATCCACATCGGACATAGGGTGCGTCGTAGAAGCGATCGCGGCGCCCCACTCCGCACATGCTGAGGTCCAGTCGGGCGGCCTACAGCCTGGCGGCTGGTCTCGCCGCCGCCGCCGTCATTGTCGCCACGCGTCCGTGGCGTTCCTGGCCCGCCGTACTCGCCACCCTGTCTAAGCAGTGGCTGGCGCTGCTTCTTCTCGCTGGCGCGCTAGCGCTGCTCGCTGTGGCGGCGTTTCGACAGATATCGCGTACACAGTCGCCGCCGTCATCTGTCCTTCCTCCAGTAAAGCCCCTCAGCCCCGTGCCGACGTGGGTCATCCCCGCAGGGGCAGCTCTGGTCGGGGGCGTCACAATCGCCGCCACTGTATGGCTGCTCCGAGTGGCCGGCGAAGCCGAAGGGGCTACCACTGCGATTGCTCAGCTCAAAGTTAACGCTTTTCGGACAGGACTCACGGTGGGAGCCGGCATGGCAGCAGTCCTTGGGCTGTTGCTAGCGCTGAGGCGCCACCAACTCGCCGAACGCACTCAGCAGGCTGCCGAATACGACGCCGCCGAGAGGCGTGTTACGGAGATCTATGCCAAGGCGGCTGAACAGTTAGGGTCCGACAAGGCTCCCGTTCGACTCGCGTGCCTGTATGCCCTGGAGCGTTTGGCGCAAAGTAACCCTAGCCAGCGGCAGGCGATCGTGGAGGTAATCTGCGCCTACCTGCGCATGCCGTGCGTTGTGGATCCTCCGGCAGACGGAAAGGCCGATCTGTCTGCCCAGAAGGAGTCAACGGATCAAAAGAGCGACACGAATGATCCTCGCGAGGAGAAGCAAGTGCGGCTCGCGGCCCAAGAAATATTAACCCGCCATTTAAGGCCACAGCAGGCGGGGCTAAACAATAAACTGGTACCAGATGAAAAGTATTGGCGGGACATCGAGCTCAATCTCACGGGCGCGGTACTCTATAACTTCAATATTGGCGTATGTCTGATTAAGTCCGCCAAGTTCGTTGACGCGCACTTTATCGGCTCAGCTTATTTCAACTCAACGAAATCCGCCGGATTTGTGGCCTTCGACAGAGCTACCTTCGAGGGTCAAGCATTGTTTCGTGAGGCAGATTTCGGTGGCAAGGTTCGGTTCGAAGGTGCTCAGTTCCTAGGGAAAGCTATCTTCGACCAGGCAACCTTTAGACAATCGATCACTTTTCGTAATTGCGGTTCAACTGCAAGCTTCAGCTTTGCTAACGCTGAGGTTAAACCGTATCAGTGGGGAGAGTACCTGCTTCCCTCCGGGTATAGAGTTGACAAGGCGGCTGGTTCGATTGTCGAGGACGTCGGCGCAGTCACCGCTACCGAACCCGTCGCTCGACGAGCACCCCGGAACACAACGTCGAAGAGGGTCGCGAGGAGCGCCACTACGGGCGACGAGGCCGTTTCCCGCGACGCGGCTAAGCCCCCGGCTGGCCGAACGCCCGGCAAAACTACAGCGAAGAAGGCGGCTAGTAGCTCGGCGGTCAGCGCAGCTGCAAAACCGGTATCCAGTCGGGCGCCCCGGAAGGCTACAGCGAAGAAGGTGGCGAGCAGATCTGCAGTCGACGGCGGGGCCTTTGCGGACGACGCTGCCAAGTCCCCTAGGGCGAAGAAGGCGGCTACGAAGGCCACGCCACCGGTTGTTGGCCCCCGTGAGGCGCCCGAGTAATCGAGACGCCGCGGCGGAGCACCAGGAGAGGTCAAGCCGAGTGGTCCGCTTGTGACCAGCCAACTGATGTGCGACGCGGATCCGCCAGGTGATGTGCGACAGGTGGTCTAGGAAATTGAGGTAGCGATCCGCGGTCGCTGGCCCTTGATGCTACGGAGTTCCGCGTCCCCTGCCCGAGGTACAAGGGCAGGGATTTACGGCTGCTGCGTCGTGACCGTTAGAAGATCGGGACAACGACGAGGCGACGGAGACAGCCGTGGACGATCTTGCCGTGCCCGTAATTCTGCTCGCGGCGGTTCTGGGTTTGTGGCTCCAGTACGTGATCATCAAGTTGGCTGTCTACCAGGGGCTCTTGATGTTCCTTCGCGACGCGGCCCGGCCCGTGATGCGAGAGGGCCACAACGTCTCGAAGCTGCTGGACCAGCTTGTGTCTCACTTGGCCGGCCTCACTCGGCGGCCTCCTGAGGATTAACTTCGTAGGTCCGAGGCCGTTGGCCCTTGATACTGCGGACCGGTTGGTTGGTGGTGCGTCGCACGACTTTGACGTCGCCGTCGTCGAGTTCGATGGCCAGGGTGGTGTCGGAGACATTCACGGTTAGCGTGCGGTGGCGGTAGAGCCGGCCGAGGGCAATCTTCTGGCCGACGACCATGACCACGCCGGTGTTTGACGCCCGGCGCTGCACCCTGATCGGTTCGGCCGAGGGGCGTGGTGGTGGTCCGGCGGGACGGGCCCCGCGCAGCCGTTTGACCTGCTCCGGGGTCAGCGGGTTGGCGCGGGTCCGCAGCAGTTCGCGGGTCTGCAGGTCGTAGAACATGAGGGTGGCCGCCTCGATCCGGATCCCGACCCGGCGCCCGCCGAGCCGTTCCGCGGCCAGGACGACGTGCTGGCCCAGCGAGACGCAGCCCGTCCGGTTGACGCTGCGCTCGACTTCGACCGCATCGCCGTCGGCGATTGGTGGCAGCGGTGACGGCCCAGCCGGGACTGCACCTTGGGCGACCAGCGCGGCCAGGTCGGTGACACTCAGATGCGACCGGACGGTCTTGACCCGTGCCCCGGCAATCAGCACGTGGATCAGGTCGCAGTCAGCCCAGACGCGGGCGATCGTCCCGGCCCGGGCGGTACCCATCCAGAACTGTCTGCGGCAGACCATCATGTTGCCCGAGGTCGGCACCACCCGATCGAACTCGACCGGGCCACCGGAGTATGCCGCTGAAACCGGCGTCGCCGGCAGGCCGGCCTCGCCAGGTTCGGTCGGGCCGGGAACGGGGGCGAGGGCCCCGGGCAGCCAGAGTTCCAGCATCGCGCTTTGCTCGGTGGGCGTCGGCTGGAACCGGTCGGACGGGGTGACCGGCGCCTTCACGTCCAAGCCCTGGTGCGGCCGGTCGGTGTTGTAATGCCGCACATACGCATCGATCGCGGCCTGCGCATCCTGCACGCTGGTGAAAGGACCTGCGGTGTCGAGGAACTCCGGCCGCAGGGTGCCGTGGAAACGTTCCACCTTGCCGTTCTGGTTCGGCGAGGCCGGCGCGGTGAGCCGGTGCGTGATCCCGTTCTTGCGGCAGATCTTGTCGAACAGAACCTCGCCGGTGCGGGGCCGGTACTTGCCGAACCGGTCAGTGAACTGTTTGCCGTTGTCGGTGATGATCTCTTCCGGGACACCGAACCGGGCCAGGGCCTCGACCAACGCCAGACACACCGCCCGGGCGGTGGCCCGCTCGACGACCTTGGCGATCACGCAGAACCGGGAATGGTCATCGACGGCGGTGACCAGCTTCGCCTCCCGCAGAACCCCGGTCGCCGGATCAACCAGCCTCACGCCGCCGACGATGTCCATCTGCCACAACTGCATCGCCGCCGGGCGTTCCCACCGCACAAACGAGTCCTTCGGCCGCTTCCGAGGCCTCGACCGCAGCAACCCCTGCCGCTGCAGAATCCGATCGATGGTCCGTTCCGAGGGCACCGCCAGATCCCTACGAAACCAAGGCCCCGGCTTGCGCAGCATCTCCAACCGGATCCGGCGTGATCCCCACCGCGGATGTTCCCGGCGCATCTCCGCCACCGCGACCTCGACCGCGTCGGCGACCTGGGCCGGCGACGAATACGGACGATGCGAACGATCCACCAACCCGGCCAACTGCTCACTCAGATAGCGGCTCATCCACCGGTGAACCGTGGAGCGGTGCACCCCGACGCTGGCAGCCACTTCCGTGACATCCGCACCCGCCAGCACCGCACGAACGGCGTCCAGGCGTTGCTCGACAACCGACAAGACAACCAGAGCCAATCCCGGCCTCCCCGAAGCACAGACGCCCCGCGGAGACGTCAAGCACAGGGTGCCGAACAGACCGCTGTCGCAGATCACTTGGCGAACGCGTGTCGCACATCAATCGTCGGAGGACACCGAGTGGTCCGCTAGCAGGTGAGAACTTTCTCTACATCTTCAAGGCGGGCCGCAAAACCGGCGTCCCGCACGCCTGGCCTCGATTGGCCGGCCGTTCGCGCCTCTGGTCGCAAGCTCCCGCAGCGCGAGCCGGCATCGGGACGCGCGTCAGCCGCCGAGCACGCCGAAGCCCCGACCGTCCGTAGTAAGGACAATCGGGATACGCGTTGAATACGGAGGATGGACCGCTAGCTGAGTGAGTGAAGAGGCCACTTACCCGCCGCCGGACACCATGCCGGACGGGCAGCCTCCGGCGGGCAGGATCTCCGACCCTGCACCCGGGTAGTGCCTCCGGCGGCGAGACCCAACATCCAATGCCTGCGGCGCCCCTGCCGGGGGCGGCTTGCAGCCAGCCTCCAAGAGCACCTCCGGTGGGCGCTCGGGAAGAGACTTCCCGAGCCGCGCCAGAGGCAATCAGACCGGGCGCGGGGGGGGGGGGGGGGGGGGGGGGGGGGGGGGGCGGGCCCCCCCCCCCCGGGGGGGGGGGGGGCCGCCCCCGCGCGGCCGGGGGGGGCCCGGGGGGGGGGGCCGAGCGCGCGACGCCGCCCCACC
>NZ_JBVHFW010000019.1:0-25583 GCF_055562135.1 Actinoplanes sp. NPDC021490 | reverse complement strand
CCCCGCGCGGGGGGCGCGCCCCCCCCCCCCCCCCCCCCCCCCCCCCCCCCCCGGCCCGGGCGGGGGGGGGGGGGGGGGGGGGGGGCCCCCCCCCCCCCCCCCCCCCCCCCCCGGCCCGATTGGGCTGCGCCCGCGCCCCGGGAAGTCTCTGAGCCGCTCGCTGGTCAAGATCACTGGGCACATCCAGGGCACAATCCAGCGAGAAAACCACTGTAAAACGACGACAATCAATAGCAGCCATCGGTACAGGTCAGGGCGTCTTTTCAAGCCGTTATCCCAGGTCGCGAAAGGCCCTTGATTGGTTCGAGATGTACTACAACGTCTGACCCGTTGTAGCCCGCTGGCCTGCGGTTCCGGCACATCGTGCCGGGTCTGCGACAACTCAGCGACAAAGCCGCTAGCGGCGGTCATGCCTGGTCCCAAGCCGGCGTGGCCGCCGCTTTCGGCTTCCTCAGGGCGCTATCAACCAAAGACCGGGTCCGGTCGAGGACACCAGGCCACTCATGCCTTGCCGCTTCGGCTCCGGCGCGGCCCGGCATCGGACACCGCGAGACCGGCGGACACGACGAAGCCCCGGCATCCTCACCATCGAGGGTCCGGGACTCCGTCCTAAAAAGCGCATCGCAACGTGATCAACGCTTCTAGCCGATTAGGCGGAGAACCGCCTCGACGAGTTCGGCCATGGCGGCCAAAGCCGCCGCATAAGGCGCACCGAGCTGGATCAAGCGGACAGCGCTCCGACTCTGGCGACCGCGACGAACGGCGTTCGTCCTTTCGCTCTTGGACTGCTCCTCCACGAGGGCTCCCTTCCACCCCAGACCGCGATCAACGGGGGAATGGAGGCAAGGGAGATTCGCCTACGCGCGGAGGTCGCACCGCGGAAGGACGGCGGCGTTCTCCAAGCGGAGAGGCTGAGCAGAATAGCGAGGTCGACCAGGACCAGAGCTGCTGCCACGACTGCAGCGGCAACGGCGTCGAGTCGGGGGTCGCGCACGACAACCACGGCCGGACCGCGGTGGAATCTGACAGCCTGCGACTCGAACATGAACCCAGTGTAAGCAGCCGTCGCAACACTGCACCACGTCAGTTGGGGGCAGACGCTTCAGCACTTGCTCGGCCGGCCCCGTCCGAAGACCGGATGACGCTCACCTGCCGTTCCGGCACACCGTGCCGGGTCCGCGACAGGGTGTGAAGCGGCGGTCATGCCCGGCCCGAGCCGGTGTGACCGCCACTCCTTCGTCAGCGCTCGGACGCACCGGCCGGCAGCATGAAGTCGGCCATGACGTCCTGTGCGGCTTCGACCATGTGTCCGCCGTTGGCCGTCCGGCAGCCGGCCGCCTGCGCTGCCGCGAGGAACGGGGTCAGCCCGTGCCCAGCGATCACATCGCCCACGAACATGGACGACGTCAACAGGGCCGGATCGACGGGAAGAGGATCACCGTCCGCCATGCCCGCCGGGGTCGCGTTGCACACCAGATCGCAGCCGGTGGGATCCGGCGGCCCAGCCTTCACCCGCCCTCGGCCGAGGCCCTCGAGCAGCCCCAGCAGGGTGGCGACACGCGACTGGTCAGCGTCATGGATGACGAGTTCGCTGACCCCCGCTTCCAGCAGCGCGATGGCGATCGCGCTGCCCGCCCCACCCGCTCCGACGAGGAGCACCCGCGCGCCCTCCGGCCGGGCCCCATGGTCTTTCTGCGCCTTCACGAAGGCGAGTCCGTCGAGCATGTCACCGTGCCAGGTGCGGTCCGGATTGCGGCGGATGACGCTCACGACCCCGAGCATCCGGGCGCGCTCGGAACTCGTGGCGCAGTAGGCGAAGGCCGCGAACTTGTGCGGCATGGTGACGAGGACGCCGTCCACGTTCCGTGCGGCCGTGAGACCAGCCATGACGGCGTCGTGCCGGCCGAGGACCCAGGTAAACAGAGAAGCTGACGCCGGATGACCCGGTGCCGCCGCGCGGGAACGCCTCCGCCCGTCCGGCCGGCAACATGCATCGATACATGGTGATATCTTCGGCTCGCCGGTGGACCGGGGGCGGCGATGCGGCGTCCCGCGGCCGCCGGTGGAGATGTTCACTGCTTACACGGGGGCCTCATGTTGTCATTCGTGACGACACCGTTTGCTACGAGCCGGGTTCTGCGCATGTTCGTGAGTGCTGCGGTCCTGCTCGCTGCTTCGGTGTCTCTCACCACCGTCGTTGATGCCAGGTTTGCGGCTGCGGGGGCGGCGCCGGCCGCTGCGGCTGCACCTTGTTATCCCGACGAGGATCCGTACGAGTGTCAGTATCTGTATCTGTATTCAGCGCCCGAGTTCGGCGGGGTCGAGGAGCAGATTCCGACGCAGGAGAACGGCACCTGCGTCGACCTGGCCGCTCCGGTGACCCGCCAGTCCAGCTCGGTGGCGAACCGTCAGCGAATGGCCGTGCTGCTCTTCGAGGGTTCCGCGTGCACCGGGGCGTCCTACCGGTTCGGCTCCTATTCGTACGTGCGGGATCTGACCACGCACGGCTTCACCAGTGCCGTGTCGGTCAAGTTCGTGACCGACGTGTGCAGCGCCTCGCCGTTCGTCGTCTGCCTTTACAAGGACGCCGAGTGGGCCGGTGAGCTGCAGACCTATGCCCGGCAGGCGGTCAACGCCTGTGTTCAGCTGCCGGCGTCGTTCCAGGGGCAGGTCACCTCGATCGAGAACAATCTGCAGGATGTCGGCAGCACCCGGCGGCAGGACGTGTTGTTGTTCAGCAACACCAACTGCACCGGCGAGCCGCACCGGCAGAACGCCTGGACGGGGCATCCGGACCTGGCCGAGATCGGCTACGACAACAAGGCGCGGTCGATCAAGTTCGTGGTGGATCCGTGCGTCGGGCAGGTCATCTGCCTGTGGAACGACGTGCTCTACGACGGTCCGGCCCAGGTCATCGGCTTCCAGGCCACCAACACCTGCATCACCCTGAACACGGCGGTGCGGGGCCAGGTCAGTTCGCTCCGGCAGAACCTGTACTACCCCGACCAGGACGTCCTGCTCTACACCGGCGACGGCTGCACGGGGACGTCGAAGCGGATTGACGCCGGCACGGCCCACTCGCGGCTGAGTGCCATCAGCTTCGACAACCAGGCCCGGTCGGTGAAGTTCCTTCAGCAGGACCCGTAAGGCGGCCGCTCAGTTGTAGACGGTGTCGCCGAGCATCGACGCCCAGCCGGGCAGTTTCGGGTCGCAGAGGCACTGGTCGGACGGGAAGTTGCCCTTGGCCATCTGCTGCAGCGCCTGCACGGTGGCCAGGGCCGGGCCGGGCTTGACGCTCACGGTGGTGGACGCCTTGCCGTTGGCGGTGATGCTGGTGCTCAGCGTGACGCCGTTGACCAGCCCGGGGATCTTGATGGCGACCGGCAGTTTGCAGCTGAGCTTGCCGGTGTCGCCGGGCGACGGGTCGTCCGGCAGCGGCACCGTCACGCTGCACAGCTTGCCGAGCGGGAACTTCACGCTGGTGCCCACGTCGCCCATGTGGGCGCCGTCCGGCAGGCCGTTGAGCAGCAGGATGACGTCGTTGCCGGCGCCGCCGACGGCCAGGTTGCCCAGCGGGTTGAGGCGGATCGGGTTGGGATAGAGGAAGTCGGAGCCGGCGTCGCCGTAGAACCATTCGAAGCCGCCCGGATAGCGGAAGTCCGAGATGATGGCGTCGTTGCCGGGGCCGCCGTGCACGACGTTCGTGCTGGCGATCGACTTGCTGCCGATGCCGCCGCTGTTGATGATGTCGTTGCCGCCGCCACCGTCGATCGACTCGCCACCGACGCCACCGAAGATCACGTCCGGTCCGTCGGCGCCGGTGTCCGTACGATCCCGCAGGCCGGTGGCCGGGTTGTCGCCGAAGATCAGGTCGTCCCCCGCGCCCGTCTCGATGGTGTCGCTGCCGGACCCGCCGAAGACGGTGTCCCGCCCGCCAAGCGTGACGATCCGGTCGTTGCCCGGCCCGCCGTAGATCTTGTCGATGCCGCCCTTGCCGAGGATCGTGTCGTTGCCCGCGCCCGCGCAGATCACGTCGTTGCCCGGTGTGCCGACGATCGTGTCGGACGCCGTGGTGCCGTACCGGGTGGCCCGGACCGGGCATGCGGCCACCGCAGCCGACGCGGGCGCCACCATCAGTGCGCTGCCGGCCAGCGAGACCACGGCCACCCCGAGGATGGCGACTGACTTTCGCATTGCTGCTCCCCTGCCTGAAGACGGCACATCACTTGTTCGTCCAGAACTGACGGACAGAGCCACGGCGGGTGTATGACGGGGGGATGTATGAGTTTCAGCCGCCCGCGACCGTTGTCGAGCCGACACCGCGGCGGGTGCGGGTCCGCCTGGGACGCACGGTGGTGGCCGACAGCAGCCGCGCTGTGCTGCTGGACGAGATCGGTGACCGAGGGTTCCCTACCTACTTCATTCCCTTTGACGACGTACGGGCCGAGGCTCTGATCGAAGGCACCGCGGGCCGCTGGTCGGTCGTCGCGGACGGGCGGCGGGCCGACGACGCGGCCTGGCTGGACGACCGGTTCGAGCAGCTCAAGGGGCACGTCACGTTCTCGTGGGAGACGCTCGACTGGTACGAGGAGGACGAGCAGGTCTTCACGCACGCCCGGTCGCCGCGCCATCGGGTCGACACGTTGTTCAGCTCGCGGCGGGTGCAGGTGTTCATCGACGGCGAGCAGGTGGCGGACAGCACGCGGCCGGTGATGCTGTTCGAGACGTCGCTGCCGACCCGGTTCTATCTGCCGTTCGCCGACGTGCGCACCGAGCGCCTGACCGCGAGCGAGACGGTGAGCCGCTGCCCGTACAAGGGGGTGGCCCGTTACTTCTCGCATCCGGCGCTGGCCGACGCGGCGTGGAGCTACCCGGAGCCGATCCCGGAGATTCCGAAGATCCGCGACCTGCTCTGCTTCTTTGACGAGCGGGTCGACGTCGTGCTGGACGGCGTGCCGATGGAACGGCCGGTCAGCCCGTTCTCGTGACTATTTGACCCGCCGGTGCGAGCGGGCCACGATCTTGTCGTAGTCGTGGTGCTCGTCGAGCCAGGAACTGAGGAACGGGCAGATCGGCACGACCAGCCGTCCTTTGGCCTGGGCGTCCTCCATGGCCGCCCGGGCCAGTTCCCCGCCGACGCCGTGCCCCTCGAACTCGGGCTCGACCTTGGTGTGCGTGTAGGCGACCACGTTGCCGGTCACCTGATACGTGATCACCCCGGCCAGATTGCCGTCATCGTCACGCGCCTCGAGGCGCTCCTTGTCCGGCACGTCCGCAATCTTCACGACCCCATCAAAGCACGGGCGGCGGCCACCGTTCCGGTGACCAGCCGGGCGGCGGGCAGGCCCGGACAGTAGCGTCGGGGCGGTGCAGACCTTTCTCCCGTACGCCGGCTTCCTCGACTCGGCCAAGGTGCTCGACGCCAAGCGGCTCGGCAAGCAGCGCGTCGAGACCGTGCAGGTGCTGCGAGGGCTGGTCACGCCCGGGTACGGCTGGCGGCACCACCCGGCCGTGAAGATGTGGCGGGGCTACGAGGAGGCGCTGGTCCGCTACGGGCTGGACTTCGTCGGGGTCTGGACGGCCACGGGACGGGCCGACACCACGGCCGCCACCCTGCTCGCCGATCTCGGCTACGAGCCGGAGATCCGTACGCAGGAGGAACTGGCCGAAAAGGGGGAACTGCCGCCCTGGCTCGGCGACCCGGCCCTGCACCGCAGCCACCAGTCGGCGCTGCTGCGCAAGGACCCGGACTTCTATCGCCCGATCTTCGGACCGGACGTCCCGGACGACCTCCCGTACGTCTGGCCGGCCTCGGACCGCCCCGGACGAGACCTCCCGACGGCCTGAGCGGGGCGGGTCGCCGGGGCGGGCCGGGAGCGGGCAGAATCGGACGAGTGGAAATCGCGGTGCTCGGGCCGTTGGAGTTGCGCGGCCGCACCGTTTCCGGGGTGCGCCTGGGTGCGCTGCTGATTCTGCTCGCCCTCGAGCCGGGGCGGGTGGTCTCGGCCGACCGGCTGATCGACGGCGTGTGGGGCGACGATCCGCCCGCCGCCGCGGGCAACGCGCTGCAAGCTCTCGTGTCGCGGCTGCGCCGGGCCGCGCCCGAGCTGGTCGTCGAGGCCGCCCCGCACGGCTATCGGCTGGTCGTCGAGCCGGACGAGGTGGACGCGCACGTCTTCGCCCGGCTGGCCACCACAGACCCGGCCGCGGCGCTGCGGCTGTGGCGGGGTGACCTGGAGTTCCCCGACGTGGCCCGGGCCGAGGCCGTCCGTCTCGAACAGCTGCGCCGGCTCGCCCGCAAACGACGCGTCGAAGAGGACCTCGGGGTGCGCAACGTCGTGCCCGAGGCCGAGGCCCTGCTCGCCGCCGACCCGCTCGACGAGTCGCTGGCGGGTCTGCTGATGCGGGCGCTGCGGGCCGAGGGCAACCCGGGCCGGGCGCTCGAGGCGTACGAGTCGTTCCGGGCCCGCCTGGCCGGCGAGCTGGGCGCCGACCCGTCCCCCGAGCTGCGCGAGCTGCACCTCGAGCTGCTCCGCGGGGAGACCCGCAGGGGCAACCTTCCCGCCGAGATGAGCAGCTTCGTGGGCCGCGATTCCGACGTGTCCGCCGTACGGCGTCTGCTCGGAACCCACCGCCTGGTGACGCTGCTCGGGCCGGGCGGCAGCGGCAAGACGCGCCTGTCCGTCGAGGCCGGCGCGACGATGCCGGGTGAGGTGTGGCGGGTCGAGCTGGCCCCGGTGACCGATCCGGCCGAGATCCCGCAGGCCATCCTGTCCGCGCTCGGGCTGCGTGGTCACGCCGTCCTCGACCGGCCGGGCCGCGGCGCGGGCACCGGGCTGCGCGACGCGATCGCCGGCCGCACGATGCTGCTGATCCTCGACAACTGCGAGCATCTGATCGCCGCCGTGGCCCGGGTGGCCGACGAGCTGCTGCGGGCCGCGCCCGGGCTGACGCTGCTGACCACGAGCCGCGAACCGCTGGGCCTGCCGGGCGAGCGGCTCTATCCGGTCGAGCCGCTGGCTCTCCCGCCGGTGGGTGCGGCCGCGTCGACCGCTTCCGCTTTCCCGGCCGTACGCCTGCTGCTCGATCGCGCCGCGAGTTTCGTGCTCACCGAGGAGAACACCCCCGCGGTCGTACGGGTGTGCCGGGCTCTCGACGGCATGCCGCTGGCCATCGAGCTGGCCGCCGCCCGCCTGCGCACGCTGCCCGTCGCGGTGCTGGCCGACCGCCTGGCCGACCGGTTCCGCCTGCTCACCGGGGGCAGCCGCACCGCGCTCCCCCGCCATCAGACGCTGCGTGCCGTGGTCGACTGGAGCTGGGATCTGCTCGGCGAGCCCGAGCGGAGCCTGTGGCGGCGGTTCGCGCTGTTCCAGGGCGGCGCCGGCCTGACCGCGGCCGAGCGGGTGTGCCGGGCCGATGTGGACGCGCTGGCCGCCCTGGTCGACAAGTCCCTGCTCGTGCTCGGCCCCGACGGTCGTTACCGGATGCTCGAGACGATCCGCGAGTACGGCCTGGAGCGGCTGGCCGAGGCGGGCGAGTCCGAGTCGCAGCGGCTGGCCGTGGCGCGCTGGCTGCTCAAGCTGTCCGCCGAGGCCGATCCGTATCTGCGCGGCCCCGAGCAGCTGGTGTGGCTGGCCCGGCTGGCCGTGGAGCACGACAACCTGCACGCCTCGGTGCGGGCCGCGATCGAGGCGGGTGACCGGCGCACGGCGGCGGCCCTGGTGGCCCGGCTGGGCTGGTACTGGTGGCTGAGCGGGCACCGGCCCGAGGGCGCGCAGCTGGCGGCCGAGGTCGCGGGCATGCCCGGCGAGGCCGACGAGCAGGATGTCGCGCTGGCCCACACGTACGCGGCGATCAACGGCTTGGAGGGCGGGCTGCCGGTCGACCGGGTGGAGTCGCACTTCGGCCAGGCGCGGCGGCTGAGCGCCGGCGGGGTGCCGGAGCATCCGGCCCTGCGGCTGATCCCGGCGCTGACCTCGATCTTCAACGAGACGGCCGCTCCGGGGCACGGCTTCGAGATGATCGAGCCGCTGTTCGCCGACCCCGACCCGTGGCTGCGCGCGGTGTCCAAGATGTTCGTGTCGCAGCTGCGGCTCAACTTCGGGCAGAGCGCCGACGTGGCCGAGGCCGAGATGCGTACGGCGCTGGCCGGTTTCCGCGAGATCGGCGAACGCTGGGGCATCGGGTTCGCGCTGAGCTCGCTGGGCGACATGGCCGCGGCCCGGGGCGACTTCACGCGGGCGGTGAGCTGGCAGCGCGAGGCGATCGCCCTGGTCCGCGAGGTGGGCATCCGCGAGGACCTGCCGCAGATGGAGGTGAAGCTGGCCCACCAGCTGTGGCTGTCCGGCGAAGAGGACGAGGCCCGCGACGCGCTCAAGCTGGCCCGGCAGGGCGCCGAGGAGATCGACTTGCCCGAGGTGGTGGCCTCGGTGGCGTACGGGACGGCGACGTTCGCCCGGATGGCGGGTGATCTCGAGGAGGCGCGTCGCTGCATGGACGCGGCCATCGAGAAGATGCGTCACCCGTCGGCGGTGCCGCAGTTCCGGGCGATGGCGTTGCACACCCAGGGTCTGATCGACGCCGCGGCCGGCGATCTCGGCACGGCCCGGCGCACCCACGTCGAGGCCCTGCGGATGGCGGTCGAGTCGCGGGATTCGCCGGTGATCGCGCTGACGCTGGTCGGGCTGGCCGATCTGGAGCTGCGCGAAAACGATCCGGAGCGGGCCGCTTTCCTGCTGGGGGCGTCCGACGCCGTACGGGGGTCGCGGGATCTTTCGGTGCCGGACGTCGACCGCATCACGTCGGGGGCCCGCGCCGCACTGGGCGACGCGGGCTTCGACGCGGCCTACCGCCGGGCCGCCGGAATCACCATGTTCACGGCCGGCGAGCTGGTCTAGAGGATCCGGCCCAGGCGCAGGAAGACGGTCTCGCCGGTGGCGTCGTCGAGGGCGTCGTTGTCGGTGACGGCGTACGTCTGCCCGTCACCGGCGACGGCGAGGCCCTCGACCTTGTCCTGCACCCAGCCGTTGTCGGCCCGGAGCAGCGGCAGCAGGTCCTTGACGAGTTGCTTGCGGACGATGGGGGTGCCGGTCCAGGTGGCCGGGACGTCGAACTTGTAGACCTTCTTGATCGAGGCGTGCGGGCCGCGCTGGTTGTCGCGCTCGATGACGGCGAACGTGTTCCCGTCGACCGCGACGATCTCGGACAGGCCGGTCCAGCCGCGCGGGGCGGTGTCGAGCGGGTAGAGCAGCCACGACCAGACGCCGGTCTTCAGGTCGTACCGTCCGATCCGGGCCTGGGATGCGGGGTCGGTCTTGAGCGGGCGCTGGATGGCGACCCAGACGCCGCCGCCGGTCTCGGCCACGCCCTCGAAACCGTTGCTGGTGACGGCCGCGGCGATGTCGGCGGGCAGCGGGATCTCCTGCTGGACGCGGCCCTTCTCGTCCAGTCGTACGATCAGATCGGGCGCCTCACTGGCCAGCCAGTAGCCGCCGGACTTGCGGGCCACGATGCCCTCGGCGTCGTAACCGGCCGGCTTGCCGTCCTTGGTGACGGTCAGCTGCCGTTCGATCCGGGCCGGGCGCCGGGCGGTGCCGATCGTCAGGATCCGGGTCGGGGTGTACGCCGAGTCGGTCACCGACACCAGCTGCGAACGCTTGCCCGGCACGGCGGACAGCCCGGACAGCGTGCCGAACGGGATCGTGCCGCCGGAGACGATCGACGGGAACGAGCCGTGGCCGAGCCCGTAGATCTGCACCGAGCCGCGGATGCCGGCGTCCGGGATCTCCTCCTCACTGGACACCACGACGAGGCCACGCGAGGGCACGGCGACGACGCCCTCGGGCCCGTTGGTGGTGGGCAGCAGCTGCTCGAAGCGCGGACGCCGCGGATTCGTCACGTCGTAGACGGCGGTGAAGTTGCCGCGTTCCGAGTTGACGAAGACGTACGGTGTCCGGCCGATCCGGGCGAAGGCGACGTTCTCCACCTCGATGCCCTTGGCGTCGGAGCGCTTGTCCGGGTAGAGGCCGTGCTCGACGGCGAGGTGCTCGAGCGTGTTGCCGGCGTCCCAGACGACCCGGCCGTCCCGCGAGAAGATCGTCCAGCCGCGCGAGCCGCCCTCGTAGTCGCCCTCGTTGGCCGACGCGAACAGGTCGTCGGTGATCCAGGCGACGCCGTCCGGCTCCCGCTTGGCGGTGATCGTGCCGTCCAGCGTGATCGTGTCGTCGTCCTTGGTATCCACCCCGGACACGGTGACCTGACCGGCCGGGAAGTGCCGGACGACCTTCTTCGACTTCAGCGACACGATCGCGATGTGGTTGTTCTCCTGCAGCGAGACGACCGCCTCGTCGCGCGAGTTGACGCTGACGTACTCGGGCTCGGGGTCCGTCGGGGCGACCGTGGCCAGCCCGGTCAGCCCGACCTTGGCGGCCGTCCAGGTCCGGGTGTCGATCACCGACAGGTAGCCGGCCGGCAGTTGCGGGAGCGCGCCGTCGTCGACGTCCTCGTCGCGCTCGTTCTCGATCGCCACGGCGATGTAGCGGCCGCTCGGCGCCACCGCGACCGAATCGGGCTGGCCGCCCAGGTCGATCTCGCGCACGATCCTGCGGCTGCGGTCGTCGATCACCACCAGCTTGCCGGACGGGTTCGTGAAGCTCGCGCGGGTGTTGACGCCGGCCAGCAGCAGGTGGCCGAGGTGCGCCACCGAGGTGGGCTCGCCGTCGAGGGCGAGGGTGCCCGCCGCCCGGGGCGCGCCCGGGTCGGTGATGTCGACGAAGCCGAGGCGCCGGCCGGGGCTGTCGGTGTAGACGACCGTACGGCCGTCGTCGGTGACCGTGGAGATCTCGGCGGCGGCCGTGTCCTCGATCGACGAGTTGAGATAGGCCGGGAACGTGGCCAGACGCCGGAACTCCCCGTGGGACTCGTGGGCGGCCGCCGGCGTGGCGACGAAGGTGGCGGCCAGGCCCAGAAGGGCGATTGCCGAGCGTGTACGCATGCGATCTGACTACGTGAGGATCTTGTCCTTCTCGTGGACTTCCGCTGAACGACGGGTGCCGATGGGTGTCCAGATCAGCAGGGCCAGACTGAACCAGACATAGAGGTTGCCGCCGATCAGCTCCAGCGGGGGCCGTGGCCTCTTCTCCCACCACCAGGTCAGCCTGCTCGTCATGATCAGGTAGGCCGCTCCGCCCAGGATCCTCTGGTTGCGGGTGCCCAGATCGACGCACCGGACGATCGCCGGCAGCAGCCAGACACAGTGGTGAATCCAGGTGACCGGGCTGATCAGGCAGCCGACGATGCCGGTCAGCGCCAGCCCGCCCATGATGTCGCCGGGTTCCCGGGCCACCCGCCACGCCCAGAACGCCAGCGTCAGCACCACGCAGGCCAGCCACACCTTCGACTCGACCTGCGCGATCGGCAGGCGGGCCAGGAAGCCGCGCTCGGACTGGTTGGACAAGAAGGACAGCACGCCGACCCGGTTGGTGTCCCACAGCGCCGAGGTCCAGAACTCGCGGGACTCGTCGGGGAAGATCGCCGCGGCGAGCAGGGTGACACCGGCGGCCGTGCCACTCGCGGTCGCGGCGGCTCGCCAGCGACGGGTGATCAGCAGATAGACGATGAAGATGCCCGGCGTGAGCTTGATGGCGGTGGCCAGCCCGATGCCCACACCGGCCCACTTGCGGCCGCGGGACAGCCCGAACAACAGATCCCCGGCCACGAGCGTGAGCAGCAGCGTGTTGACCTGGCCGAACGTGATCGTCTCGCGGACCGGCTCGAACGAGATGGCCAGGCACACCGCGATCCCGTACGCGAACCAGACCGTCCACCCCTGACGGCGGATCAGATCGCCCGCGAACCACCACATGAGCAGGGCCGTGGTCAGCACCGTGGCGATGACCGCGATCACGACGACCGCGCCGAACGGGAGCAGGGCCATCGGCGCCATGACCAGGCCCGCGAACGGCGGATAGGTGAAGCCGTACGGGGTCCCCGGGCGCAGCCAGTCGTAGACCATGCCGCCGTCGCCGCGGAACCAGTACTGGATCGCCCCGTAGTAGACCTTGGAGTCGAAGTATCCGTTACGCGTTTCGGCGAGATAGACGACCAGGATCGTGACCAGTCCCGCCGCCGTCAGCAGCCCGATTTTTCGGTTCATGTATCAGTTTCCACGCTAGATAGACGATGAAGGCGGTCATGGCCACGGCGCCCTGGGTCTTCACGGCCAGGGCCAGGTTGTACCCGTCGGGCAGGCACAGGGCGGAGGCCACCGCGCACGGCACGACCAGCCAGTTGAGGTGGCGGTGCAGGGTGGCCGCCAGGACGGCGAGGGGCCACAGGGCGTACCAGGGATGGAAGACCGGCGCGAGCAGGACGGTCGCGGCGAGCGCGTAACCGGCGTACGGCAGCGGGTCGGTCTTGCGGGCCCGCCACCAGAGCCACACCAGCACGCCCGCCAGCGCCACCAGGCCCACGATCCGGGTCACCGGCACCGCATCCGGCCCGACCAGGTCGATCGTGATGCCGACCGCCGTCGGCGGCGACGTCCACTGCACCGACCGGCCACTGCCGCTGAGCGCGGTGACCCACCCGAACCCCCGGCCGCTGACCAGCGAGACCCCCACCAGCCCGATGATCACGCCGGTTACTGTTTGTATTGCCGCCCCCACCCCCACCCATTTGAGGGCGGGCCCGAACCTACGCCGCCGAGCCGGGCCGGGCGTCGCGTTGTCCACAGGGCCGAGTGGGGCAACCCCGGATTGTGGATGACGCTGCATGACCAGCAGGAGCGCGAACGGGACTGCGACCAGGGCGGTTGCCTTCACTGCTACGGCCAGACCGAGCAGGACGCCCGCGGCCAGGCCGAGCAAGTTGGCACTTCCGCCGGTTTCTGCGCCCGTATCCCCACCTGTTGCTGCGCGGACGGCCAGAGCCAAACCGCCGGTCATCAGCCCGATCATCAGCGCGTCATTGTGAGCCCCAGCGATCAGGTGGATAGGCACGAGCGGGCAGGCCAGCACAAGCCACACCGCGCGCCCCAGCGGCACATTCCCCCGGCGGGCCAGCACCGGCAGCGCCACGGCCAGCAGCGCCACGCCGAGCAGCGCGATCACCCGCAGGCCGAAGAGCGTCCCCGTCAGACTGCCGGTCTTGGCCGCGACCCCCGCCAGCACCAGAAACAGCGGTCCATAGGGCGCCGGGGCATCACGCCAGGTCGGGGCCACGGCGTCGGCCCAGGGGCAACCAAGAACATCAACGCCGCCCCCGTACGGGTCCAGGCCCGCACCCTGCTGCCAGCCCTGACACGCGTACGAGTAGGCGTCGTAGCTGCCCAGCGGCAGGAACGCGAGCAGGGGCAGCATCCAGAGGGCGGCCGTGACATAGGCCCAGCGCGCCGGCTTTTCCATGCGGATGCCGGCCACCCAGGCCGCGATCAGCAGTCCCGTGCCGGCGAGCCAGGCCAGCGGCAGCAGGATCCCGTTGTCACCGGCGAAGATCGTGCCGGGGGTGATCGTCGGCTGCCACGGATTCGTCGCGCCACCCAGCCGGGCGGCCACCGCGAGGGCCAGGCTGCCCGCGAGCCCCCCATAGCGGACGACGGCGGGGCGGGGCATGGCGAGCACACTACCGTGCGTACCGGTAGGGTCTTGGCGCGTGTGGGCTCGGCACCGGCTGGAGTGGGTCACCGCCGTGCTCGCGGCGGCGCTCGGCGTCGTCTACCTGCTGCTTCCGCCGATGGGCTCCGACCTGGCCGCGCAGCAGGCCCGGGCCGACTTCTTCGCCCAGCACGGCTACACCCCCATGGACCTTCGCTGGTACGCCGGTGTCGACCAGCTGGGCTACAGCCTGACCTCACAGCCCGTGATGGCCTTCCTGGGCGTACGCGTAACCGGCGCCCTCTCCCTGCTGGCCGCCTCGGTCCTGTTCGCCCTCCTGCTGCGCCGCACCAAGGCCCCCCGCCCCGGGCTGGGCGCCGTCGTGGGCACGCTCTGCATAGCCGGCAACCTGGTCAGCGGCCGTGTCACGTACGGCCTCGGCGTCGCCTTGGCGCTGGCCGCCCTGCTGGCCCTGACCTCCCCGCGCCACCGCTCCTGGCTGGCTCCGCCGCTGGCTCTGCTGGCCGGTCTGACCAGCCCGGTGGCTGCCCTGTTCCTGGGCCTGGCCGGCGTGGCCCTGGCCCTGTCGCCCCGCCCGTCTCCTGCCGCCGCCCCCGGCGCGAACAGGACGACGAGCCGGGTGAGTGCGGGTCTGCTGGTCGCCGTGCCCGCGGCGCTGCCGCTGGCCCTGAACGCGCTGCTCTTCGGCGACGGCGGCTGGATGAACATCAGCCGCACCGACACGGTCCGCGCCGTGGTCGCCGCCCTGGCCGTCGCGGTGCTGGTCCCCCGCCGGCCGGTCCGTGTCGGCGGCCTCCTGGCGGCGCTGGGCGTGCTGGCCGCGGCCCTGATCCACACGCCGGTCGGCCTCAACGCCACCCGCCTGGCCGTCATGTTCACGCTCCCGCTGCTGGCCGCCTACGCCGCCCTGCCCCGGCCCACCCGCAAGCCGCCCCGGATCGGTTTGCGCCCGATGCCGGTGTGGGCCGTCGTCCTGCTGCTCGTGGTGGCCGGCTGGTGGCAGCCGGCCGTGGTCACCGGGGACGTGCGCGACATCGGCAACCCCACGGCCGACGCCGCCTACTTCCGCCCGCTGCTCGATCGTCTGGCCCGCGAGAAGCTGACCGGCCGGGTCGAGATCCCCGCGACCCGCGCCTATTGGGAAGCCGCGCACATGGGCGATGTGCCGCTGGCCCGGGGCTGGTTGCGTCAGGCCGACATCGACCGCAACCCGCTGTTCTTCAACGAGATCCCCGGCGCGACCGGCACGGGTGTGCCCCTGACGGCCGCCACCTACCGCGCCTGGCTCGACGAGCTGGCCGTCCAGTTCGTGGCCGTGCCCGACGCCGAGCTGACCTGGTCCGGCCGCCCGGAGGCCGCGCTGGTCACGGCGGGCCTGCCCTATCTGACCGAGGTGTGGACGAGCCCGCGCTGGCGCCTGTACGCGGTCACCGGCGCCCGCCCGACGGTCGCCGCCCCGGCCATGCTGACCAGCCAGAACGCGGCCTCGCTGACCTTCGACACCCCGGCTGCGGGCGACATTCCCGTACGCCTCCGCTGGAACCGCTGGCTGCGGGTGACAAACGGCGCGACCCTCCACCGGGACGGCGACTGGCTGCTCGTCCGCGTCGGCGCGCCGGGCCGCTACACGATCACCAGCTGATCACCGGGCCGCCGCGGGCGTCGTGCCTGCGTTGCTGTGCGGCCGGAGGGCGCGCTCCGGCCCTGACCACCGACCGGGTCGCGAGGTGCGGCGAGCGGCGGCCGCCGTGCTTGTGCCGGAGCCGGTGAGGCGTACGGGATCAGCTGATTTCGTCGAGGATCCGGTTTCGGGCGTGCTGGTAGATCACCGAGCTGCGGAAGCCGACGATCTCGCGGCGCTGGGTGAACTTGTCCATGAGGAAGGCGTGCAGGGCGTCGACGCTGGGGACGGCGACGTGGACGAGCAGGTCGTCGCCGCCCGCCACGACGAAGACCGAGATGACCTCGGGGAGGCCGCCGATGTAGGTCTTGAGGTTTTCGATGACCTCGCGGCTCATCGGGCGCACCTGGACGTGCAGGAACGCCTGGACGTGGCGGTTGAGCGCGGCCAGGCTGATCTCGGCGTGGTAGCCGGTGATCACCCCGCGGTCCCGCAGCAGCCGTACGCGTTCCAGGCACGTCGACGGGGCGATGCCGACCGCGCGGGCCAGGTCGCGGTTGGTCTGCCGGGCGTTCGCCTGCAATTCCCGCACGATCGCCGAATCAACGTCGTCCACGAGGTCGCCTTTCGGGTCAGGTGCCGAACGAAATTCGGCGGTCGGCCGAAACCGTTGGGCGCGCGTCTAACTTCAGCTCATGTTCTCGCACGAACGGATCATCATTCGGCGCGGCCCCGAGTCCGGGCTGCCGATCATCGTGGCCGTGCACTCCACGGCCCTCGGGCAGGCGCTCGGCGGCTGCCGTTTCAAGCCGTACGCGGACTGGCGTGACGGTCTGGCCGACGCGCTGCGGCTGTCCGCGGCCATGACCGACAAATGCGCGCTGGCCGGCCTGCCCAACGGCGGGGGCAAGACCGTGATCGTCGCCGATCGCCCGGACGGCGGCCGCCGGGAAGCCGCCCTGCACGACGTGGGCACCGTGATCGAGGAACTGGGCGGCGCCTATGCGACCGGCCCGGACGTCGGCACCGGCCCCGACGACATGGTGACGATCGGCCGGCGTACGGGCCACGTCTTCTGCCGCCCGGTCGGCGCGGGCGGCAGCGGCGACTCCTCTCCGGGCACGGCCGTCGGCACGGTCGCCGCGCTGCGGGCGGTGTGCGAGGCCCGGTTCGGTTCGTCCGACCTGGCCGGGCGCAGCTTTTCGGTGCTCGGGCTGGGCCGGGTCGGCGCCCGGGTGGCGCGCCTGCTCGCCGACGCGGGCGCCAAGCTGGTCGTGGCGGACGTCGACCCGGTCAAGCGGGCCCTGGCCGGTGAGCTGGGCGCCGCCTGGGTCACGCCGGACGAGGGCCTGACCGCGGCGGTCGACGTCGTGGTGCCGGCCGCGCTCGGCGGGGTGCTGACCCCGTCGTCGGTGGCCGCGCTGCGCTGCTCGGCGGTGGCCGGGCCGGCCAACAACCAGCTGGATTCGCCGTCGACCGCCGAACTGCTGCACGAGCGCGGCATCCTGTGGGCGCCGGACTACGTGGTCAGTGCCGGCGGTGTCATCAGCGCCACCGCCGTCGAACTCCACCACGAGACGGCCGCGCAGGTGGCCGGCCGCCTCGACGGCATCGCGGACACCCTGGCCGGGGTGTTCGCCGCCGCCCGCCGGGACGGCATCACCCCGAGCGCCGCAGCCGCCGCCGAGGCCCGCCGGCGGGTGGCTACTCCCCGGGACTGACCGGCTCGGCCCGCTCGTACGGCTGGTTGAGCGGGGCGTCGCCCGGCATGTCGGCGAAGTGCGCGTTGAGGTGGGCGTACGGGTTGCGTTGCGGGTCGCGGGCCTCGCGGGCGACCCGGCGCTCCTGCTGCCGCAGCACCACGGCGAGCCGCAGCGCCGGCCACACGCGCAGCCGCCGCGAGGAGTCGATGGCCGCGAGCACCCGGGCCAGGGTCTCCCGTTCCCGCTCGGGGACGCAGGTCAGCACGATGATCAGCGGAAGGACGGCGGTCAGAATCTCACTGAGGAGAAACAGCAGCACCAGTGAAGCGACGATCCCGGCGAACACGGTGAAGGTCATCGACGACTCCTGTCCGGACGAGACTTACTGAGCGCTGAACGCGGCCGCGGCCACCAGGACGAGGGCGAGCACGACGGCCACCGAGACGACGGCGATGCCGGCCGCCGCCTGGAGCAGGGCCCCGAGCGGCATGAAGGCCTTACGCAGCGACCGCATGATGCGCAGGGCGACCAGGAGGGACACGGCGGCGAGAGCCAGATACACGATCGGGGGCGCGGATCGCACCGTGTCGAGAAAGTTCTGGGCCGCCGGTGAGGTGGGAAGAGAAGTGAGCATGATCGACCTCCGGTTCAGGCCGCACAACCACCAGGAAAGGGCCTGACCCCGTCGTCCGGCAGGAATGCGGATCGAAGCCGGACCGGCCGCCGCGTTATCTCACCGTGACCCTTACTTATGAATATCCACGGCTATACACGACATGGCAAGAGCGATCCGCGCGCGTGAATTTCGGCAAGGAGCTGGACACGAGCAGTACCCACCGCATCATCCGTATGGTTGCATTATGACTATGCACCGCACGCGTATAAGATCTTGCTGTATCGTCCCGGTGTGACAAATCAACCCTTAACGGACGTTCAGGGTGCGGCGAAGCTGACCCTCGTCAAGGAAATCTGCGGTGGGGGAAGCTGCCCGACCGTCTATCGCACTGACCGCGATACCTATGTGGTTCAGGGCTATATCGTGACCGCCGAGGCCGCGGGGCTCGACCTTCCCGCGGGAGAGCAGTTGGTGGAGATCCCGGCCGAGCTTCTTTCCGAAGCGGTGAAGGCGGGCGGCTGACCCTCACGAGCACACAGGAAGGGGGCGAGCGGAATGACCGACTCGCCCGACCTGCGGGGAGGCGCCGACGAACCCGTTGGCGCAGCCCTAGCACGCTGGCGTAAGCAGAAGCGGATCTCCGGCCAGGTGCTCGCCGATCGGGCGGGCGTCAGTCAGGCCACCATCAGCCGCATCGAGAACGGCCGTTCGGCCGCCGACCCCAAGGTGGTCCGGCGCATCGCCAAGGGCCTGGACGTGCCCGCCGACGAGGTGGAGCGTCTGGCCGCCCTGGCCACCGAACGTTCGAGCAACGAGTTCACCGAATGGCACTCGACCAAGCCGGGGCTCCCCGAGCGGCAGAATCAGCTCCGCGGTCTCGAAGCGTCGGTGCGCGAGGTGCGCACGTTCCAGCCGGCGGTGTTCGTGGGCCTGCTGCAGACGAGTGAATATGCAAGGGCGATCCTGACCGGGCTGCGCGCCGCGCTCGACGACGATCAGATAGCCGACTCGGCCCTGGTCGTCTCCGAGGCCGTCACCGCGCGCATGCAACGCAGCCAGGTGCTCGACGATCCCACCCGGCAGTTCCGGTTCGTAATGACCGAGACGGTCTTCCGCAACCAACTGTGCCGGCCCGCCGAGATGATCGCGCAGATCGAGCGGCTGCGTGAGGTGGCCTGCAAGCCGAACGTCGAAATTCGCATCATTGGGCAGGACGCGGCGCTGGCGATCGCGCCGTTCCACGGCTTCGAGCTGATGGGCGACCGGCACGTCTTCGTGGACCTGTTCAACGCCAGCGTGGTTTCCGAAGGCCGCAGCACCGTACGCCACTACCAGCGCGTCTTCGATGCCCTGGAGGCCGCCGCGACCCCGGACATCGGACCGATCCTCGACCACTACCGGAATGACTACATCCGACGGCTGCCCGAGGCGGCCGCCTGACCCGTTGTAGCCAAGCCGTTCGGATCCGTACCGTAGATGCCATGACGACCCACGAGGATGCCGTCAATACGGCCGGGACGGGCCACCTCCGTCTCGAGATGCTGGCCAGCAGCATGTGCGGCGGCGGCACATGCCCCACCGTCTACCGCACCGACCGCGATTCGGTCGTGGTGCAGGGTTACGTGGTGGAGGGCGCCGACGCCGGAGTCGAGGTGCCCGACGGCGAGCGCCTCGTCGAGATTCCCGCCGAGGTTCTGCTCGCCGCGGCCGACCGGATCCGCAACCGGGCCTGAGACAAGGGCGTCACCAGGCGAAACGGCGGCGCTTCTTCTTGGCCGGGCGCATGCCCTGCAGGAAGTCGGCGCCCTGGCGGAGGGCGCGTGAACCCCGGCTGGGGCCACGCTTGGCCTCGAGCCTCTGACTGAGCTTGCGCGCTCCGGCGGCCGCGAGCGGGACGGCGACGGCCATGATTGCGTAGCGCCTGATCATGTTGAACAGCATGGAAGAGACATACCCACTCAGGACTCCAGCACACGTTCCATCGCGGCCCGGGAACGGCGGGTCAGTCGCAGGTAGCGGTCGACGAACTCGCCCGGGTCGCCGCCGTCGAGCAGCTGGACCGTGCCCGCCAGCTCGACGCCGTGGCGGGGCAACTGGTCGGTGGGCCGGCCCCGGACCAGTGTCAACGCGTTACGCACCTCGGCCGCGAGCGTCCAGCCGGCGGTCATCGCGGCCGCGTCGGCCTTGTCGACCAGCTTGGCCGCGACGGCCGCGTCGAGAGCCTCGAGCGTACGGGTCTTGCGAAGCTCCGGTTCGGCGTACGCGTGCCGCAGTTGCACCAGCTGAATGGCCCATTCGACGTCGGAAAGCCCGCCCCGCCCCAGCTTGGTGTGGGTGTACGGGTCGGCGTTGCGGGGCAGGCGCTCGACCTCGACGCGGGCCTTGATGCGCCGGATCTCGACGACCTGCTCGCGGGTGAGGCCGCCCTCGGGGTAGCGGATCTTGTCGGCCAGTTCCTCGAAGCGCCGGCCCAGCTCGGCGTCGCCGCAGACGAACCGGGCCCGCAGCAGGGCCTGGGCCTCCCACACGCGCGACCAGCGGGCGTAGTACTGCTGGTAGGCCGCGAGGCTGCGGACCAGCGGACCCTGCCGGCCCTCGGGACGCAGGTCGGCGTCGATGCCCAGCTCGGGGTCGGGCGCCGGGGCGGTCAGCGACTTGCGCAGCTGCTCGGCGATCGCCAGCGACGCGGCCGACGACTCGTTTTCCGGGGCGCCGGGCGCGGGCTCGTAGACGAACAGCACGTCGGCGTCGGACGGGTAGCTCATCTCGTATCCGCCGAGCCGGCCCATGCCGATGATCGCGAACTTCAGGCCGTCGGGGCCGGGGTGGGCCCGCCGGGCCACGGTGAGAGCCGCGTTCAGGGTGGCGTCGGTGACGTCGGACAGCGCGATGCCGATCGCGTTGACGTCGAGCGGCTCGGCCGGGGCCAGGTCGCCCGCCCGGCTCAGGATGTCGGCGCAGGCCAGCCGGAACAGCTCGCGGCGGCGGCGGGCGCGCACGGCCGCGATCGCCTTCACCGGGTCCTCGGCGTACCGCTCGGCGGCAACGCGGAACCCTTCCAGCAGCGACTCGCGCGAGCGGGGCAGCAGCTCGGCGTCGTCGGCCAGCAGGCGCAACGCCTCGGGGTCGCGGGTGAGCAGGTCGGTCGCATATCGCGAGAGGCTGAGCACCCGGGCCAGCCGGCGGGCCACCGGGCCACCGTCGCGCAGCAGGCGCAGATACCACGGCGTGGAGCCCAGCTTGTCGGAGACGTGGCGATAGTTGAGCAGGCCACGGTCGGGTTCGGGGGCGTCGGCGAACTCCTGCAGCAGCATCGGCAGCAGGGTGCGCTGGATGGCCGACGTGCGGGTGACGCCGCCGGTGAGCGCCTGCAGGTGGCGCAGCGCCGCGGCCTGGTCGGCGAAACCGAGCACCTCGAGCCGGCGGCCGGCCGACTCGGTCGTCATGCGCAGCGCCTCGGCCGGCACCCGGGCCACGGCCTCGAGCAGCGGCTGATAGAGCAGCTTGACGTGCAGCCGGCGGACCTGGGCGGCGTGACCCACCCAGTCGGAGCGGAAGGCCTGGACGGCGTCGCGCCCGGGCAGCGCGGTGTATCCCAGCGCGGCGGCCAGCCAGCGCAACCCGGCCGGATCGTCGGGGACGGTGTGCGTACGGCGAAGCTGTTGCAGTTGGAGCCGGTGCTCGACGCCGCGCAGGAAACGGTAGCCGCGCAGCAGGGTCTCGCCGTCCTCGCGGCCGACGTAGCCCCCGGTGACCAGCGCGCGCAGAGCCGGGATGGTGCCCGGCTGCCGCAGGGTCTCGTCGATGCGGCCGTGCACGAGCTGCAGCAACTGGACGGCGAACTCGATGTCGCGCAGCCCGCCCGGACCACGCTTGATCTCGCGGTCGACCAGATCGGCCGGGACATTTTCGATGATCTTGCGGCGCATGTCGCGGACGTCGGGGACCGCCTCGGGCCGCTCGGCCGCGTGCCACACGAGCGGGGCCAGATCGTCGATCCAGCGCCGGCCCAGCGCCAGGTCACCGGCGGCCGGACGGGCCTTGAGCAGCGCCTGGAACTCCCACGTGCGGGCCCAGCGGCGGTAATAGGCCTCGTGGCTGGCCATCGAGCGCACCAGCGGCCCCCGGCTGCCCTCGGGGCGCAGCGAGGCGTCGACCGGCCAGGCGACCATGCCGCAGATCTCGATCAGGCGGGCCGCGACGATCGTGCCGGCGCTGAGGTCCTCGTCGGAGTCGGCCACGAAGATGACGTCCACGTCGGAGACGTAGTTGAGCTCGTTGCCGCCGCACTTGCCCATCGCGACCACGGCCAGGCTCGGCTCGGGCGTCCCGGAGGGCAGGCCGGCCACCGCGATCGAATACGCCGTCGCCAGCGTCTCGTCGGCCAGGCGGGAGAGTGCGGCCATGGTCGGTTCGAGCCCCCGGCCGCCGGTGAGGTCGGCGGCCGCGATGCGCAGCAGCGAGACGCGGTAGGCCCGGCGCAACGCGGGCACGCTGGGCTCGTCGCTCTCGACCTCGAGGTGACCCTCGGCGTTGGGCGGCAGGCCGGTCTTGCCGGTCGCCAGCACCTGCCAGTCCTCCGGGTTGGCCACCAGGTGGTCGCCGAGCGCGGACGAGGCGCCCAGCACGGCCACCAGCCGCCGGCGCAGCCCCGGATCGCCCGCGAGCGCGCCGATCAGCGCGTCGGTGGCGTCGTTGGTGGCGATCTCGCCGCCCGGACCGGTGACCGGGCCGCCGTTGCCGCGCGCGGCGGCCCGCCCGGCCGCGTCGACCAGCCGGTGCAGCTGGCGCAGCGCCAGGTTGGGGTCGGCCGCGCGGGACAGCGAGGTGAGCAGCTCGGCCGCGTCGGGGCGGGTCGGGGCCTGCGCCTCCGGATCCCACAGCCTCAGGCCGGTCGGGCCGAGCAGGTCGGCCACGCGGGCGCCGTTGTCGGCGAAGCCGTACCGGGCGAGCCGGCTGGGCCTGGTCACGTCACTGCCCCAGCAGCGGGAGGGTGCGGCCGAAGCCCGGGTTGGGGATGTCAGCGTCGGGCAGGGTGCCCAGGGCGAGCGAGGCGAAGCGGGCGGCGAACGGCTGCCACACCTCTTCGACGTCGGGCAGGATGCCGCCGGTGGCGAAGACGACCGCCTCGGAGTCGTAGCCGAGCTCGTCGATGGTGGCGCGGTCGTCCGCGGCCCACTGCTCGATCATCGCCAGGTCGCACTCGATGTGGAACTGCACGCCCCAGGCCCGGTCGCCGATGCGGAAGGCCTGATGCGGATAGCGGCTCGACGCGGCCAGCAGCACCGCCTGCAGCGGCAGCTCGGTGATCTCGTCGCGGTGCCACTGGATGACGTCGGGCAGCAGCGGCACCCACTTGAACAGCGGGTCCTTGTCGGCCGCGTCGCGCTTGCCGACCAGACCCGGCCCGATCTCGGGACCGCTGGTGCTGCGCTCGACCAGCCCGCCGTGGGCGCTCGCGAGCAGCTGACCGCCGAGGCAGACGCCGAGCGTGGGCACCCGGTGGCGCACCGCCTTGCGCAGCAGCCCCTCGAGCGCCGGAAACCACGGCGCCCCGGGCATGCCCTCGGCGTCGGAATACGCGTTTTGATCGCCGCCCAGCACGACCAGCGCGAGGAAACCGTCGAGGGTCTCGGGGAGCTCGTCGCCGGCGTGCGGCCGCAGCACGGTCAGCTCCAGCCCGGCCTCGGTCAGCCACTCGCCCAGCCGGCGCAGGTCGTCGGTCGGATCGTTCTCGATGACTAGTGCAGTCGCCACGCTCACGAGGCTAACCCTTCAGGAATTCCCGGACGGCGGCGAGCCAGGCCGACGGGTTGTCGAACTGAGCCATGTGCGCCGCCTCGGTGATCATCCGCAGCCGGCTGCCCGGCAGTTCGGCGTGCAGGCGGCGCGCGACCGACGGCGGGAACGTCATCTCACGCTCGCCGTGCAGAATCAGGACGTCGCCGCCCCAGCGCCGCAGAACCCCCGGCGCGTCGGCCGGGCGGGCCGGTTTCAGCGTGCCTTCCGCGTACGGGATGTCCCACGCGCTGGAGAACCGGACGCCGGCCAGCACCTCGCGCCACTCGTCGGCCCGGTCGAGCCGCCAGATCGTGACGGGCACGTAGGCCTCGGCCATGGCCCGGGCGTCGTTGCCCGGCACGGGCTCCCGGCACAGGGCGGCGCGCTCGGGCGGGATCTCGGGCTCGAAATCGCCGTACGCCGTCGTGGAAGCCAGGATCAACCGCCCGACCACCGACGGGTGCTGCTCGACGAGCCGCATGGCGACCCCTCCCCCGTACGAGAACCCGAGCACATCGGCCCGCGACGCGCCCAGACGGCGGATCAGCGCGGCGACGTCGTCGGCGATCAGGTCGGGTTGCAGCGGCACGTCGTGGCTGGAGCGGCCGGACCCGCGCAGGTCGAAGAAGACGACATGGGCCGCGTCGGCCAGCTCGGCCACGGGCAGCAGATAGGAGTGGTCCCACGGCGGTCCACCATGGATCACCACCAGCATCGGGGAAGTGGGATCACCGAAACGGCGTACGAACAGCTTGACGTCGTTGACCGGCTCGATAGCGTCCACGGCAGGGAAACTAGACCGGGGGTACGACATGAACGCCGCGCCCCTGCTCATGCTCGTGTCGGTCGTCTCGATCCAGTTCGGCTCGGCGGTCGGCCGCACCCTGTTCGACGATCTCGGCGCCACCGGCGTGGTGCTGCTGCGGGTGAGCATCTCGGCGCTCGTGCTGGCCGTGGTGGTGCGCCCGCGCCTGCGGTCCTGGCCCCCGGCGGCGTGGCGGGCGGCCGTGCTGCTCGGCCTCTCGGTGGCGGGCCTCAACCTGCTCTCCGCGCTGGCCATGCGCACGGTGCCGCTGGGCGTGGTCGTCACCGTGTCCTTCCTGGGCCCGCTGACCGTCTCACTCGCGCAGACCCGCCGCCTGCTCGACCTGCTCTGGGCGCTGCTGGCCGGGGCCGGGGTGGCCCTGCTGTGGTGGCACCCGGGCGCCTCCGTGCCGCTGGGCGGCCTCGTGCTGGCCGCGCTGGCCGGGGCGTGCGGCGCCGCATACATCCTGCTGACCGCGCGCGTGGGCGGCCTGGTGCCCGGCGTCGGCGCCCTGCCCGTCTCGCTGACCGTGGCGACGCTGGTCGCCCTGCCCTTCGGCCTCACCGGGGCAAGCGCCGTCCTCGACCGCCCGGCCCTGCTGATCGGCGCCGCGTCGGTGGCCCTGCTCCAGACCATCTTCCCGTACGTCCTGGAACTGCTCGCCCTGCGCCGGATCCCCACTCGCGTCTTCGGCATCCTGGCCAGCCTGAACCCGGCCGCCGCGGCGATCGCCGGCCTGATCGTGCTCGACCAGCGCCTGGGCCCCGTCTCGCTGGCCGCGCTGGCCCTGGTCACGCTGGCCAGCACCGGAGCCACCGCGCTGAACCGGGGCCGCGACCGCCGGCCCGTCACGGAACCCAGCGAGCCACCAGCTCCGTCTCCTCGATCTCACCAGTCTCGTGAAAGCCCAGCGTGCGATAGAGGTGCCTAGCCGCGGTGTTGTCGGCGGCATAGCTGAGCGCCACGTTGGGCGTCCCCGGCTCCGCGATCAGCCGTTCCCGCAGGGTCCGCACGATCGCGTGCCCGATCCCCTGCCGCTGATGCCTGGCGTCGACCACGAGCCCGCCGATCCAGGCGCTGCGGTCGTCGTCGATCCCCCACATGACGAACCCGGCCACTTCCCCGCCCTTGACCGCCGCGAGCGGATGCCAGGTGTCCCCGTAGTGGCACAGGCAGAGGTAGTAGCTGACCGCGTTGACGAACCGCTGCTGCGACTCGTGCACGCTCAGCCCGGCACAGTCGCGCCAGTTGTCCGCCGTGACCGGAACCAGCTCAACCCCGTGATCGATCGACATCGCGCCATTGTGCCGCAGAGTGCCCCGCGGGCCCCGGTTGTCCACAGGGGCCGCGTTATCCACGTTGAGATGCTGGGTGGCCCTTGGCGGCGAGTCTGACTCGTTATCCACATGGCATCCGCGATAGAACTTGGTGGATCTTCGGCGTC
>NZ_JBVHFW010000018.1:127633-256604 GCF_055562135.1 Actinoplanes sp. NPDC021490 | reverse complement strand
CGACGCCGAAGATCCACCAAGTTCTATCGCGGATGCCATGTGGATAACGAGTCAGACTCGCCGCCAAGGGCCACCCAGCATCTCAACGTGGATAAGTGTCTGCTGTGGATAAGTGCGGCGGGGCCGCGGAGTTGTGCTAGACGGTGGCCGGAATGGGGCTGGCCTGTTCGACCGCGGGCTTGGTGTTCTGCTTGCGCTTGGCGTAGGCGTACAGGCGGTAGATCAGCAGCAGCTCGAAGGCCACCATCAGCACCGACGAAGCCGCGCCGAGCAGGAGGATCTGGGCGGCCACCGGGCCGATGATGAAGACGAACATCATGAACTCGATGCCGCTGAACAGGTGCGGGCGGATGCGGTGGCGGACCAGGAAGTTGCGCAGCCGCCACACGGCGGACTCGTTGCCGGTGGCGACGGGGGCGGGGGCGACCGCGCCGGCCTCGGCGTCCTCGTCGGTCATGACGACCGTGTCCTGGTTGAGTTCGGCCCGGACCTTGCCCATCTGCAGGGCGTTCAGGTAGCGGAACATGTCGAGGAAGACGACCACGCCGCCGAGCCACAGGTAGGCCATGTTGTCGGTGGCCGCGTACTGGCCGCCGAACAGGCCGACGGCGCAGACGGCGACGCGCAGCCGGTCGAGCACGTAGTCGAGCCAGGAGCCGAAGGCCGAGCCGGTCCCGTTCAGCCGGGCGATCTTGCCGTCCATGCAGTCCAGGACGAAGCTGAGGTGGAACAGCAGGGCGCCGAGCAGCAGCCACGGATAGTCGGCCTGCCAGAAGCTGTACGCCGAGGCGACGCCGACCACGAAGGCGAGCAGGGTCAGCCGGTTCGGGGTCACGGATCGCCACGGCTGCACGAGCCAGACCAGACGGGAGGCGAGCGGGTCGACGAGACCGACGGTCCACCATGCGTCCCGCTGCTTGTACGTGCGGTCGCGGATCACTTCGAGGGGATACCGCTGCGCCATACCGTTACTCCTGGTGAGACCCGAAACATGAACGACTGACCGCGCGGACCTTACTAGAAGTTGAACAGCCCTGAAAAGACACCCGGGGCGTGTCGGAAATCGAAGGCCTTTTCGGTCACGGGCCGTTAACTTGCCCGTGATCAACCCGATAGGGGGACAGCTGTGGACGCCGAACACGTCGCCGACGATCTCGAAGCGGTGATCTTGACGGAGGAACAGATCCTGAGCCGGGTCGCGGTGCTCGCGGCCGAGCTTCATGAGGTTTTCGGAGCCCGTACGCCGGTGCTGGTGGGCGTTCTGGGCGGGGCGGCCACGTTCACGGTCGACCTGGCCCGCGCGTACCCGGGGCAGGTCGAGATCGGCTGGATGGCCATCAAGTCGTACAGCACCCACAAGCGCGCGTCGGGGTCCGTACGGCTGCTCAAGGATCTGGATCTGGACATCACGGGCCGGGACGTCGTCATCGTCGACTGCGTGATCGACACCGGGCTGACGATGTCGTGGCTGATCACGAACCTGGCCCGGCGCGGCCCGACGTCGATCGCGGTGTGCTCGCTGATGCGCAAGCCCGAGCCGGCCCGTTTCGCGGACATTCCGACGTACGTGGGCTTCGATGTCGGTCCGGGGCTGATCGTCGGCTACGGGCTGGACCATCGGGGGCGCTACCGGAACCTGCGGTGTGCCGCCGTGCTGGCCCGCAGCGTGTACGAGACCGCGCCGGCCTGACCGGCTCCGGCGGGAACCGCTGCGCGATGGCTTGACCCGGGGCCGCGGGCGGGCGAACTCTGGGACGCATGGGGGCTCAGATCCAGTCCGTGCCGGCGGTCATCTCGGCCGAGCCGTGCGAGGTCGCGGTGCGGACGGCCCGGCCGGAGCTGCGCCCGTACGTGCTGGGATATTCCGGTTTCCGGTCCGGTCACGGGCGGCCGATCGCCCATCTGCTGCTGCCGCTGGCGTACGCGACGGTGATCGTGGACTTCGGTTCGCGGTCGGGGCTGGTGCTCGGTCCGCGGGAGTGCGCCACCACGCGCGGCGAGACGACGTGGGGGCACGGGGTCAGCGTCGGGCTCACCCCGCTCGGCACGGCGGCCCTGCTCGGGGTGCCGATGGGGGAGCTGAGGGCCGGCGCCGTGCCCCTTGACGAGCTGCTGGGGCCGGCGGCGACCGAGCTGCCGGGGAGGCTGGGCGCGCGGCCGGGCTGGCCGGAGCGGTTCGATCTGATCGAGGATTTCGTGGCCGGCCTGCGGCGAACCCGGGTGGCCACGCCCGACCGGGCCGTTCTCGCGGCCTGGCAGCGGTTGCAACGGCCGGACCGGCCGGGGGTGAGCGCGCTCGCCGCCGAGCTGGCGGTGACCCGGCGCAGCCTCGAACGCGGTTTCCGGCAGCACGTGGGCCTGTCCCCGGCGACGGTGGCGCGGATCGCCCGGTTCCAGCGGGTCGTCGACCGGTTCGGCGCCGGGGCCGCGCCGTCGCAGGCCGCGGCCGACAGCGGGTACGCCGACCACTCGCACCTGGCCCGGGAGACGCGGGCGATGGCCGGGCTGACCCCGACGCAACTGGCGGCCCACCTGGCCACCCCGCCGCTCATGGTCGCAAACGTCCAAGACGCGCGCCGCCCCTGAGTCCTAGCGTGCCCGCATGACTCTCGAAGGGAAGACGGCGCTGGTCACCGGCGGGTCGAAGGGGATCGGCCGGGCGGTGGTGGAGCAGCTGGCCGCCCGGGGCGCGACGGTCGTTTTCACGTACGGGCGGGACAGGGAGGCGGCCGACGGCGTGGTCGCGGCCAACCCCGGGACGACCGCGGTGCGCGCCGATCAGGAAAGCCTCGACGGTCTCGACGCCATGTTCGAGCCCGTACGGGCTGGTCTGGACATCCTGGTCAACAACGTGGGACTGGTGACGGCGGCGCCGATCGGGGAGCTGACGCCCGCGGAGTTCGACCGGGTGTTCACCGTCAACACGAAGTTCCCGCTGTTCGCCATCCAGCGCGCGGCGCCGCTGCTGCGTGACGGCGGGCGGATCGTCAACATCTCCACGCTGAACACGTTGCTGCCCGCGGCCGGGCTGGCCCTGTACTGCTCGAGCAAGGGCGCCCTGGAACAGCTCACGGTGGTCGCCTCGCGGGAGCTGGGCCCACGCGGCATCACCGTCAACACGGTCTCGCCGGGCGCCACCGACACCGACACGCTGCGGGCGGCCAACCCGCCCGAGGCGATCGAGGCCGTCGCCGGGATGACCGCGCTGGGCCGTCTGGGCCGCCCCGGCGACGTGGCCGCGGTCGTCGCGTTCCTCGTCTCGGACCAGGGCGGCTGGGTGACCGGCCAGAACGTGCGCGCGACCGGCGGCCTCCACGGGTAGGGCCGGCCGGGCGCCGTCAGATGATCGCCCGGATGATGACGATGCCGAAGAACACGATCAGGAAGGCCACGTCGATGGCGGCTCCGCCGAGGCGCAGGGGCGGCACGACGCGGCGTACGGGGGCGAGGATGGGCTCGGTCACGGTGTAGACGCCCGACATCAGCCGGGAGCGGAAACCGCCGGGAGCGGCCGGGCCGGCCAGGACCGTGCTCCAGTCGAGCAGGGCCCTCGCCACCAGCAACAGCTGCACCAGCAGCAGCACAAAGTCCACGAGCGCGAGGACCACAAAGACCTCCAGTGACGGGGGTGGAAAGTCCCTCTACTGTGCGTCGTCCAGCTGTGCGCTTGCTGTAGGTCTGTTGAGCAAACGGGACACCAGGGCGTGCACCTGCCGTTGTTCGTCCACGCTGAGCACACCATCGAGCCGTTCGGCCACCGCCGCGTCGTACGTGCGGGCCGCCCCGGCCAGCATGTCGCGCCCGGCGGCGGTCAGGGCGAGCAGGCTGGCGCGCCGGTCGGCGGGGTCGGGGCGGCGTTCGACCAGGCCCGCGGCGCGCACCCGCTCGGCCAGCTTGCTCGCGCCGCCGACGGTGATGCGCAGGTCACGCGCGAGGTCGCCGATCCGCAGCGTCTCCTGCCCGGAACGGTCGAGCGTGTAGAGCGCCTCGAAGGCGGCCAGCGACAGGCCGTGCGCCTGTTTGAGCCGGGCGTCCACGTGCTCCCAGAGCTCGATCTCGACCCGTACGAGGTCGGTCAGCCAGCGGATGCGCCGGTCGTCGCGGGTCATGCCGGTCACCGTAACAGAAAGATTCCGTGGAATTAGATTCCGTGGAATGTTGTTGGGCCGGGCATGAGAGCGATCGTCCTTTCGGAGCCCGGTCCCGTCGAGAACCTCGAGTTCCGTGATCTGCCGTTGCCCGTGCCGGGGCCGGGGCAGGTGCGGATCCGGGTCCGCGCCTTCGGCGTCAACCGGTCCGAGCTGCATCTGCGCCTGGGCTACGCCGAGGGCGCCGCGCTGCCCGTGGTGCCCGGCATCGAGGCCGTGGGCGTGGTCGACGCGGCGCCGGACGGCGACCTGCGGCCGGGGCAGCAGGTCGCCGCGCTGATGGGTGGCATGGGCCGCGCCTTCGACGGCGGGTATGCCGAGTTCACGATGGTGCCCCGTGAGCAGGTCATCCCGTTCCGCTCCGAGCTTCCCTGGGCGACTCTGGGCAGCGTTCCCGAGACCCTGCAGACCGCGTACGGGTCGTTGACGATCGGCCTCGGCCTGCGCGCCGGGCAGACCTTGCTGGTCCGGGGCGGAACCTCGGCGCTGGGATACGCCGCCGCGGCGCTGGCCCGCGATCTCGGCGCCACGGTGCTGGCCACCACCCGCCAGGCGGGGCGGCTCAGCGAGCTGGCGGCGCACGGCGTCGACCATCCGATCCTGGACGACGGCGCGGTCGCGGCCCGGGTGCGGGAGATCGCCCGCGACGGCGTCGACGCGGCCCTCGAGCTGGTCGGCACCTCGTCGCTGCCGGACACGCTGGCCGCCACCCGGGTGCAGGGCACGGTCTGCTTCGCCGGGATGCTGTCCAACCAGTGGACCGTCCCGGACTTCTATCCCATCGGCTACCTGCCGACCGGCGTCCGGCTCACCTCGTACAGCGGGGACGCCGGGTCGCTGCCGCCGGCCGTGCTGCAGGACGTGCTCGACCGGATCGCCGCCGGGACGCTGAGCCTGGGGCCGGTGGCCGAGTATCCGTTCGACCGGATCCGCGACGTGCACCGCGACATCGAGGAGAACCGGGTCAGCGGCAAGGTGGTCGTCGTGACCGGCTGAGCGGGACTGCCCGCCGGCGCCGCAGCCGCTACCGTGGCCGGGTGCGTGAGCGCAGGACTGTGTTCGGCGAGGTCGCCGACGATTACGACCGCGTCCGGCCGGGCTATCCGGCGCGGCTGGCCCGCGAGCTGCTGAGCTTGGCCGGGCCCGGTCCGGTGCTCGAGGTGGGCGCGGGCACGGGCAAGGCGACCCGGTTGTTCGCCCGCGGCGGCGTCGATTTGACGTGCGTCGAGCCGGACGAGCGGATGGCCGAGGTGCTGCGCCGCAACGTGCCGGGCGTCGAGGTGGTCGAGTCGGCCTTCGAGGACTGGACACCCCCGCGCCCGTACGGGTTGCTGGTCAGCGGTCAGGCCTGGCACTGGGTCGATCCGGCGCGCCGGGCCGATCTGGCCTTCGGCGCGCTCGCGCCGGGCGGGCTGTTCGCGCCGTTCTGGAACATGTTCCTGGTCGCCGATCCGGGTCTGCACGCGGCGCTGGCCGAGGTGGACGCCCGGCACGGGCTGACCGACCGGACGACTCACCGGAGGAGCGCGGCCGGCCTGGCCCCGCTGGGCGACTTCGAGCAGGAGTGGGCCGACCTCGGGCTCACCGACGGGCGCTTCACCGATCTGCACAGCCGCCGGTACGAGTCCCGGCTGACCTACGACGCCCAGCAGTACCGCGAGTATCTGCTGTCCACGTCGATGTACCGGATGCTCGACCCGATCACCGCCGCCGTGGTGCTGGACGAGACGATCGCGGTGATCTGGGAGCTCGGCGGAGTGATCGAGTTCCAGGTCTGCACCGACGTGGCCCTGGCCCGCCGCCCCGCCGGCTAGGCCGTCGCTCCGAAGGTGACCGGCACTCCCGGCGAATAGAGCACGCTCACCGGCGGGCCGGCCGGTTGGGGCAGTCCGGCCGCGCCGATCAGTGTGTCCGACAGCGACAGCAGCTCGGCGCGGTGCAGGGGCCACGACGGGTGCTCGTTGGCCAAGTGCAGTGTGCGGCCCCAGGCGGTGGTGTGCAGGCCCCAGCGCGCGGTGACGAACTGCTCCAGCGGCGTCGGCTCGGTGATGGCCGCGCCGATCCGGACGGTCATCTCGCTGGCGGCGCCGCGCGGGCCGGGCCAGCGCCGGCGGGTGGTGTAGCTCAGGGTGTCGCCGTCGCGGGTCAGGCGCATCCGGGACCACATGTACGGCAGGTTGAGCGACGCGCGTGCGACCAGGACGGGAATCAGGCGCGCGGCCTCGAGCGAGCGGAAGACGACACCCCGCCGGCCGTCGGCGTCGACGCTGTACAGGCGGACGTTGGTCTCGGCGAACGTGCCGAGGTAGGGCACGCCCGGCCCGGACAGGAAGCTCACGCCCTCCATCCGGAAGCCGATCAGGCCCACGTACGTGACGCCGTCCAGGGTGTCGGGCGCCGTGCCGGCCGGCAGCAGCGGAGCGACCAGCGCGGGGTCGACCGGCCAGTGCAGGAACGCCAGGTCGGCCCAGCGCTGCCCGAGCAGGGCGCGCCGCACCGGCCGGGGGGTGCTGAGGGTGACGACTTCGGCGTTCATGCCGCCGAAGCTACCCGCGGGAGGCGAGCGGCCGGACAGTGATGCAGTCAACAGCCATGCGGAACCGGTCTCGCGGGGGAGAATGGTCCCGACGCTCATCACGATCACGGAGGCTCATCCTGAACGCGCGACAACCCGCCGCGGTGCTTTTCGACATGGACGGCACGCTGGTCGACAGCGAGAAGGTCTGGGAGATCGCCCTGCACGAGCTGGCGGCGCGCGCCGGCGGCACGCTGTCTCCCGAGGCCCGGCACGCCATGATCGGCAGCAGCATGGGTCACAGCATGCAGATCCTGCGCGATGACCTGGGCCAGCCCGACCGGCCCGAGGCGCCCGACGTCGAGTGGCTGACGAACCGGGTGCTGGAGCTGTTCGGCGCGGGGCTGGTGTGGCGGCCGGGGGCTCTGGAACTGCTGCACGCCGTACGCTTCGCCGGGCTGCCCACCGCCCTGGTCACCTCGACGGGACGCCGGCTGGTCGAGGTCGCGCTCGAGACGCTCGGCCGCGAGAACTTCGACGTCGTGGTCTGCGGCGACGAAGTGGTGATGCCCAAGCCCGACCCGGAGCCCTACCGCACCGCCGCGACCCTGCTCGGCGTGGCCATCGAGGACTGCGTCGCGATCGAGGACTCGCCGACCGGCGTGGCCAGCGCGCTCGCCTCGGGGGCGACCGTGCTGGCCGTGCCGGCCGAACTGGAGCTGCCGCCGACCGACGGGGTCCACCTGCGCGGTTCGCTGGTGGGGGTGGACCCCGAATATCTGGCCGGTCTGCTCGTGCACCGGGGTCTGCTGCAGCCGGAACGCTGAGTCCCCACCCGGCTCAGCGTCACCGCAGCGCCGGCCTCACTCGTGGGCGATGGCGGTCAGGACGTTGAGCCGGGCCGCCTTGATCGAGGGCAGCACCGCGGCCAGCACGCCCACGACGGCGGCCAGCACGAGATAGAGGCCCATCTGAGTCCAGGGCAGCACCAGGTCGGTGATGCCCTCGCCCTCGAGGGCCTGCACCACCGCGGCCCCCAGGCCCGAGCCCACGACGACGCCGAGCAGCGCGCCGAAGACCGAGATCACCACGGCCTCGACGGTGACCATCCGCATCGTCTGGGCCCGGCCGAGGCCGACGGCGCGCAGCAGGCCCAGCTCGCGGGTGCGCTCCAGCACCGACAGCGCCAGCGTGTTGATCACGCCGAGGACGGCGATGAGGATGGCCAGCCCCAGCAGCACCTGCACCATCGTGATGACGGTGTCCAGGCCGCCGACCTGCTGGTTGATGAAGCTGCTGCGGTCGGTCGCGTTCACCTCGGGGCTGTCCGCCACCAGCGCCTTGACCTGCGGCAGCACCTGATCGACGGAAACGCCGCCGGCCAGCCGGACGAACCCGAAGATCGGCTGGGTGAGCCCGAACTCCTTGGTCGCCGCGAACGGCAGCATGATGCTGCCCGGCACCCGGTCCTCGTCGTAGGTGGCGACGATCGTGTAGCGGTGCTCGCCGCCGCGCGGCATCTGCACCTCGACCACGCTGCCGGTGGCCCAGCCGTGCTCGGTCGCCTGCTCGGTGCTGACCGCGATCTGGTCCGGTTTCAGGGCGGGCAGGGCCGGTGACCCGTACGCCTCGGTCAGCTTGGCGAGGTCGTCGGTGGCGGTGACGTACTCGCGTTCGCCGTTGACCAGCACCTGCTCGTTCCAGATGCCGGCCACCGCCCGTACGCCGGGAATCTTCGCGGTTGCGGCCAGCACGGCGTCGTCGAACACCGGCGGGCGCGGGCCGTTCTGCTCGCCGCCGATGACGATCTCGGCCTTGACCGTGTCCTCGGCCTGCGAGGCCAGGCTCTCCTTGACCGAGCCGATCACCACCGTGACCCCGGTGACCAGGGCGATGCCGACCATCAGGGCCGCCGCCGTGATGGCCGTGCGGCGCGGGTTGCGGCCCGAGTTGAGCCGGCCCAGCCGCCCGGGCACCGACCACGAGAACAGCCGGCCCAGCGCGGACACGACCGGCTTGGCGATCAGCGGCGTGAGCAGGGCGACGCCGACGAACGTGACGAGCACGCCGCCCAGGATCAGCCAGAGCGAGTCGGTGGCGTACAGGCCGACGCCGAGCAGGGCCGCGCCGGCCGCCCCGATGACGGCCCCGGCCACGGTGACCCGGGTGAGCGGGCGGTCGGGGGTGGCGACGTCCTGCATCGCGGCGATGGGCGAGATCCGCGAGGCCCGTACGGCCGGAAGGACCGCGGCGATCACGGTGACCACGACCCCGACGATCAGCGAACTGAGGATCGCGGCCATCGGCACCCCGACCGGGGCCGGATCGAGGCCGCCGCTCATCGAGCCGAACCAGGTCACCAGCAGCGCCCCCACGCCGACGCCCGCGCCCAGGCCGAGCACGGCCGCGATCAGGCCGATGACCAGCGCCTCGACGAGCACCGAGGTGATCACCTGGCGGCGTCCGGCGCCGAGCGCGCGCATCAGCGCCAGCTCCCGCGTCCGCTGGGCCACGATGATCGAGAAGGTGTTGAGGATGAGGAACGTGCCGACGAACAGGGCCACCCCGGCGAAGCCGAGCAGGATGTTGTTGAAGAAGCCGAGCGCGTCCTTGAAGTTCGCGGAGCTGTCGGCCGCGAGCTGTTCGCCGGTCTTGACCTCGTAGCCCCCGCCGACCTGCGCGGCGATCCGGTCCCGGACGGCCTCGGAGGTCTCGCCGTCGGCCGAGCGCGCGTTGATCTGGGTGAACACGCCGGCCTGGCCGAGCATCGAGCGCTGGGCCTGCGCGGTGGTGAAGGCGACCTCCTGGACGCCGCCGATGCTGTCCCGGTCGTTGGTGTAACCCCAGACGCCGACCAGCGTGAAGGTCTGCTTGGGCAGTTGGGTGAGCACCCCCACCCGGTCGCCGACCTTGATGCCGGCCGCCTCGGCGACCGCCTGGTTGACGGCGATCTCGTTGTCCTTCTCGGGGCCGCGGCCCTGGCGCATCTGCATCAGGTCGTCGGTGCCGACCCAGTTCATGCCGATCCGCGGCGGGCCGTAGCTGGTGACCACCTTGCCGTCCGCGCCGATCACCCGGGCGCCGTCGTCGGAGACGATGCCGGTCGCCTTGCCGACCCCGGGCACCTTGGCCACCTGGTCGACCAGCGAGGCCGGCAGCGGAGTGGTGATCTGCTCGCCCTCCATCTCGGACACGGCCACCTTGGGCTTGGCCGTGACCGCCACGTCGATCTGCGAGTAGCCCTCGGCGAACAGCTTGTCGAAGGTGCGCCCGAGCGTGTCCGTCGTGACGAACGCGCCCGCCACGAACATGACGCCGAGCACGACGGCCAGCCCGGAGAGCACCAGCCGGAGTTTGCGGCTGAGCAGGCTCTTCAGCGTCGCACGCAGCATCAGACGAGCACCTCCCCGGCCTTCATCGCCTCGAGAACCGTCTCGGGGGTGGGGTTGTCGAGCTCGGCCACGATCGCGCCGTCGGCCAGGAACACGACCCGGTCGGTGTAGCCGGCCGCGACCGGGTCGTGGGTGACCATGACGATCGTCTGCCCGTGCTCCATCACGCTGCTGCGCAGGAACGACAGGATCTCGGCGCCGGCCTTGGAGTCGAGGTTGCCGGTCGGCTCGTCGGCGAAGATGACGTCGGGGCGGCTCATCAGGGCCCGCGCGCACGCCACCCGCTGCTGCTGGCCGCCGGAGAGCTGGCTGGGCCGGTGGCCGAGCCGGTCGCCCAGGCCGACCGTGCCGATCACCGTGTCCCACCACTGCGGGTCGGGCTTGCGGCCGGCGATGTCCAGCGGCAACCGGATGTTCTCGGCCGCGGTCAGCGTCGGCAGCAGGTTGAACTGCTGGAAGATGAACCCGACCCGATCGCGGCGCAGCCGGGTCAGCGCCTTGTCGCTCAGCCCGGTGACCTCGGTGCCGCCGATGTGCACCGAGCCGCGGGTGACCGTGTCCAGGCCCGCCAGGCAGTGCATGAGCGTCGACTTGCCGCTGCCCGACGGGCCCATGATGGCCGTGAACTTGCCGCGTGCGAAGCTCGCGCTCACCCCGCTCAGGGCGACCACGCGTGCCTCCTCGGAGCCGTAGACCTTCCACACGTCGTCGGCGCGCGCCGCGACCGGCTCCTGCGCTCTCGTCCCGTTCATCGTCCAGCCCCCTAGCCGTGCGGGCCGCCCCCGTCGGCCGGCCCGTGCGGATCAGTGTTTCGTCGTACGAGCGCTCAGGCGTCCGACCACGGGCGTAGAGGGACGCCAGATTTCGATACGGGAAACACCCAGGGGGCACTCAGGGTCGACCCTGAGATGTCACCGTGACGCTTGACTGACGTCATGCATGACGTCATAGTGGTGACATGGACTTGTCGCCGTACCTCGAAACGCTCCGGGCCGACCTCGCGGCCGCCGCGGCGCCGGCCGGGCCGGAAACCGTACGCGCCGCCGAACTGCTCGGGCACTCGCTCGAGTCGTCGGCCCGGCTGGCGCTGCTCGAGGCCCTCTCCGACGCCGCCGCCGAGATCACCACGCGGCTGCCCGAGTCGAGCGTCGAGGTGCGGCTGCGCGGCCGGGACGCCGACCTGGTCGTCAGCCACCACACCCCCGAGCCGCCGGTGCCGCCCGCGCCTCCGGCCCCGCCCACCGCGCCGCCGCCCGACGGTGGCGACCTGACCCGCCTCACCCTGAGGATGCCCGAGTCGCTCAAGACCCACGTCGAGCAGACGGCCGCGGCCGAGGGCATCTCCGTCAACGCGTGGCTGGTGCGCGCGGTGACCATGGCCGTCAACGTGCCCCCGCCGTTTCCCGGCGGCGGCGGCCGCCCCAAGCGCGTCACGGGCTTCTTCCAAGCCTGACCGCCCCTGTCCTTGACTCTGCCCCTTGGTGAGGGCCGAGCGTTTCCGCATGCCCTTTTCACCGTCTGGAGACCCCTCATGTACGAGTTCGAGCACCCCACCCCCGTCACGGTCTCGCTGCGTGCCAACGCCGGAGTCGTCGACCTCTACGCCGAGGATCGCGACACCGTCGAGGTCACCGTCGAGGCCATGGACGACCGGGACAGCTCCCGCGAGGCCGCCGACAAGACCCGGGTCGTCCTCGAGGGCGACACCCTGGTCGTCGAGGTGCCGCACGATGCGAAGATCTGGCGCCGGTCGGCCAAGCTGGCCATCAGCGCCCGCGTGCCCCGCGGCAGCCTCCTGCACGGCAAGAGCGCCTCCGCCGACATCCGCGCCGCCGGTGTCTGGTCCGACGTCAAGCTCGACGTCGCCTCGGCCGACGTGGACCTGGGCGAGGCGACCGGCAACGTGATGGTCGACTCGGCCAGCGGCGGCCTGGGCGTGGGCCGCGTCGGCGGCTCGGTCAAGCTGGACACCGCCTCCGGCGACGTGCGCGTCAATGACGTCACCGGTGACGCCAAAGTGAAGTCGGCCAGCGGCGACGTGCTGATCGGCGCGGTCGGCGGCTCGCTGCGGGCGTCCACCGCGTCGGGCGACATCATCGTCGGGCGCCTCAGCACGGGCCAGAGCGAGATCCGCACCGCGTCGGGCGACGTCCAGGCCGGCATCACCGCCGGCGCCGGGGTGTGGCTCGACCTGAACACCGCCTCCGGCCGGACCACGAGCGACCTGACGCCGCAGGACGACACCCCGCCCACCGGCGCCACCATCGAGCTGCGGGTCCGTACGGCCAGCGGCGACATCCACATCCACCGCGCCACCGAGGGAGTCCGCTGATGCTGCCCGACAACCGCTTCGGAATCGAGAGCAACGCCCGCCGCCGCCTCCTCGCCGGCCGCCGCAAGAGGGCCGGCCGCTTCACGCCGCCGGACTGGCCGGTGAGCCGCGGCCCGACCCCCGACCCGCGCCGCCACGACTGAGCCGGCGCCGCTGTCAGCGCCGGTAGCGGCGCTAGGCGCCCGGTTTGACCAGGCCGGTCTCGTAGGCCAGGACCACGGCCTGGGTGCGGTCGCGCAGCCGCAGCTTGGTCAGCACGTGGCCGACATGCGTCTTGATCGTCGTCTCGCTCACCTGGAGCGCGGCGGCGATCTCGGCGTTGGAGTGGCCGCGCGCCACGTGGATCAGCACCTCGCGTTCGCGTTCGGTGAGGGTGCCGAGCTTGTCCGGGGCGGTGGTCTCGGGGGCCGGCAGGGCTTCGGCCACCCGGACCAGGATGCGGGCCAGCACCGGCGGAGTGATGACCGCGCCGCCGGCGGCCACGGCGCGCACGGCGCTCACCAGTTCCTCGGCCGGGGCGTTCTTGAGCAGGAAACCGGCGGCGCCGGCGGTGATGGCGGCCAGGACGTCCTCGTCGGCGCCGTGCTCGGTGAGGAGCAGGACGCGTACGGGCAGGCCGGAGGCCGAGACGGCCCGGGCCACACCCAGCCCGTCGACGCGGGGCAGCGCGAAGTCGGCGATCAGCACGTCGGGCAGCAGCCGCCGGGCCAGATCGACCGCCTCGCCGCCGTCGCCGGTCTCCCCGGCGACGACGATCTCGACGGGCCCGCCGGTCGCGGCCGTCAGGATGGCCCGCAGACCCGACCGCTGCATCGGCGCCGCGTCAGCGACCAGCACACGCAGAGGGCGCGGGGCGGTCAACGCGGGTCACCGGCGACGGTCGAGAGCATGGCGACACCCTAGGGCTCAGGCCAGGCGGTCGTCATCGGCCGGGTCCGCCTGCAGGGGCACGTCGGCGGTGGCGGGGTAGGGCGGCGGGGTGCCGCCGTAGACCGGGCAGCGGGCCTGGTGGCTGCACCAGCCGCACAGACGGCTGGGTTTGGGCAGGAAGTTCTGCTCGCGCTTGGCCCGCTCGATCGCCTCGGACAGCGCGACCAGGGTGCGTTCGAAGCGCTCCAGCTCCTCGGCGTCGGGGCTGTAGTCGCAGACCTCGGCGTCTTTCAGATAGAGCAGGCGCAGCACCCGGGGGACGACGCCGCGGGTGCGCCACAGCACCAATGCGTAGAACTTGAGCTGGAACAGGGCACGGCCCTCGAACGCCTCGCGCGGGGCGCCGCCGGTCTTGTAGTCGACCACGCGCAGGTCGCCGCCGGGGGCCACGTCGAGACGGTCGATGTAGCCGCGGATCAGCAGCTCGTCGTCGACCAGCGTGGAGACCAGCGTCTCGCGTTCGGCGGGCTCGAGGCGGCGCGGGTCTTCGACGGCGAAATAGCCCGGCAGCAGGGCCCGGGCGCTGGTCAGGAAGGCCGCCAGCCGGGCGTGCTCGCCGGCCGCCGACGAGGCGAGACCGCCGGTGGCGTCGGCCTCGGCGGCTGCGGCGGCCGGGTCGGGCGGAAGTTCTAGAACGGTCTGGCCGGGCGTTTCAGAACCGGTGGCCGCCGCGAAGATCTCGGCCAGCTCGGGTTCCCGCTCGAGCAGCCGCTGCCAGGAGGGGGCGACCAGGGCGGCCGCGGCCTCGGGGGTGCGGTCGGCGGCGGGCAGGTCGAAGAGCGCCTCGAGCACGGCGTGGACCAGCGTGCCGCGGACCTGGTCGGCGCTGGGCTGCTCGGGCAGGCGGTCGATCGTGCGGAAGCGGAACAGCAAGGGACAGGTCTTGAAGTCGGCCGCCCGCGACGGTGACAACGAGGGGCCCGCATGCGGCGCCTGGACTTCGGCGGGGGAGACCGTCATGCCCAAGAGGCTAGGGCAGAGGTACGACAAAAACGCTGAGAGGGGGTTCTCAGGTCGCTTCCGTAGCATCGACGCCGTGGACGACAGCACGGCGAGCAGCAACGGGGCACGGCAGCGGCGGCAGACACGGCGCGCCGGGCGGCCGGTGGCGCGTGTGCTGGGCATCCCGATCTTCGTGAACGGGTCGATGGTGCTGCTGGCCGCCCTGGTCACGCTGGTCTACGGCAACTACGTGCGCGAGCAGCTCGACCTGCCCGGCCCGGTGGCGTACGCGGTGGGCTTCGGTTTCGTGTTCTGCCTGCTCGGCTCGGTGCTGCTGCACGAACTGGGCCACGCGCTCACCGCCCGCCGCTTCCGGATCGGGGTACGCGGCATCACGCTGGAGCTGCTCGGCGGCTGGACCGAGATGGACCGCGACGCCCCCACCCCGCGCGTCGATGCCCTGGTCAGCCTGGCCGGCCCGGCCGTCAGCCTGGTGCTCGGCGGCCTCGCCACGGCCGCGTTCATCGCCCTGCCCGACCGCACCATGGCCGGTCAGATCGCGTTCCAGCTGGCCGCCAGCAACATCCTGGTGGCGATCTTCAACGTGCTGCCGGGGCTGCCGCTGGACGGCGGCCGGGCCCTGCGCGCCGGCCTGTGGGCGATCTTCAAGGACCGCAACCGGGCCACCGAGCTGGCCGGCTGGGCGGGCCGCCTCATCGCGTTCAGCACCGGCATGACCGCGTTCTGGTTCTACCGGCTGGGCACGCTCACCCTGCTCGGCCTGCTGTTCCTGCTGCTGGTGGTGTTCACGCTGTGGCAGGGCGCGGGCCAGTCGATCCGCCTGGCCCGGATGACCCGCCGGTTCCCGCTGGTCGACCTCAACCGGCTGGCCCGCCCGCTGCTCACCGTGCCCGCCGGCACGCCGCTCGGCGAGGCCCAGCGCCGCCGCTCGGAGGACCCGAGGCCGGGCGTGGTGCTGGCCGTGTCGGACTCGGCCGGTAATCTCACCGCACTGGTCGACCCGGTCGCCGCCGAGCGCGTTCCGGTCGACCGGCGCCCGTGGGTGGCCGTCGACAGCGTCTCCCGCTCGCGTGACTCGGTGCCCGCGCTTGCGCTCGGGCTCAGCGGCGAGCAGGTGGTGCGCGCGCTGCAGGCTCACCCTGCCGCGCAATACGTCGTCACCGCGGGCGAGGATGTGGTGGGAGTCCTGCGGGTGGGTGATGTCGCCCAGGTGCTGGAACCCCGCCGTGCCGCACGCCCCGTGAAGCAGAGAGAGAAGTAGTGACCATTTCCCCTGCCCCCGTCGTCGACGAATCGCAGCCCGCCCACCGCGGGCCGTTCCGGGTGGGTGACCGCGTCCAGCTCACCGACCCCAAGGGCCGGATGCACACGATCGTGCTCGAGCCGGGCAAGTCGTTCCACACCCACCGCGGCGCGCTCGAGCACGACGCCCTGATCGGCCTGCCCGACGGCAGCGTCGTCACCTCCACGGGCAGCACGGCCTACCTCGCGCTGCGCCCGCTGCTCAGCGACTACGTGCTCTCGATGCCGCGCGGCGCCCAGGTGATCTATCCGAAGGACGCCGCCCAGATCGTCGCCATGGGTGACATCTTCCCGGGCGCCAAGGTTCTCGAGGCCGGTGTCGGCTCCGGGGCTCTGACCTGCTCGCTGCTGCGGGCCGTGGGAACGAGCGGAGAACTGCACTCGTACGAGCTCCGGGACGACTTCGCGGCGATCGCGCGCAAGAACGTCGAGTCGTTCTTCGGCGGCCCGCACCCGGCCTGGCATCTGCACTCGGGCGACGTGGCCGGCAACCCGGAGACCGGTTTCGACCGGATCGTCCTCGACATGCTGACCCCGTGGGAGGCCCTCGACATGGTCGAGAAGGCGCTCCTGCCGGGTGGGGTTTTCGTGGGATATGTGGCGACCACGCCGCAGCTGTCCGAGCTGGTCGAGGCCCTGCGCGAGCGCGGCGGCTGGACCGAGCCGCGGGCCTGGGAATCGCTGGTGCGCGACTGGCATGCCGAGGGCCTGGCCGTCCGCCCCGACCACCGCATGATCGCCCACACGGCGTTCCTGGTGTCGGCCCGCAAGCTCGCGCCCGGGGTCACCGCCCCGCCGCGCCGGCGCAAGCCGAGCAAGGGCGCGGAGGCGTACGCGCTGCGGCGGGCCGCCCAGGCCGCGCTCGCGGCGGCCGCGCAGACCGACGCAAAGATCGACGAAACACCGTCCGACCTGGCTCCCTCGCCAGAGATGTGACGCGGCGCCACGCGGTCGGGTAGCTTCCTTTTCGGCAGTGGCACGGCTCGGGGAGGATCGGGTGGGCGCGATGAGTTCTCCGCCGTTCGGCGGCAGCAACGAGATGCCGGCGGTCTTCCCCGACTGGTCGCCCTACCAGGATCTCGACTCGGCCGCCCGCGCCTACCTGCGCGATCCCGAGGTGGCGCTCGACGCGCTGTTCGGCGTCCTGCGCGGCGCCTCGGTGCTCAGTTTCACCCTCGAGCGCTTCGTCAACGAGGTCAACGGCGTCTGGCAGGAAGTCGTCATCTGCGACGGCAGCCGCCTGGTGCTCTGGCACGGCGAGGACGTCGCCCCCGGTGACGGCCCGGTCGGCTCGATGACCTCGTCGCTGCGGGTGGTGCCGCTGTCCACGGTCACCGAGGTGGGCTGCCGGCGCCGCCTGACGCGCACCTCCAACGGGCAGGCCCGGGTCGACAGCATCGACGTCTACCTGCTGCTGAGCTCGGTCGACGACGCCGTGCCGCCGCCCGGCATGGACGAGGGGGAGTCGCGCGCCACGATCCGGCACGACGCGCTGCGCTTCGGCAAGACGCTGGACGACGGCGGCCCGGGTCAGATCGCCCGGCTCGAGGAGTTCTCCCGCGTCGTCGCGTCACTGGTGGGGCGCCCGACACTGTAGGGGTCGCCCCGACCCCTGAACACACGTTTCGGCGGTGTGACTTTTTTCCGGGTTTCCGGGCCACGCATCGACGGGCCGGCCCGGCGGCCGCCGCATTCCCCGTACGCCGCATCGCGTTGCCGCGCAAGGGGCCCGCTTCGGTGCTGCGCAGCAGGTAGACGCCATCGTGCCGCCGGCCGCGCCCGATGCACGCCGGCGGGGGAAAACAACCCGGCCGACGGTACCGGAACCCCCCGACAATCACCTTGCGAACACCGGCCGAATGGATCAAGACTCGGTGACGAGGGTGTTGCATGGGTCGAAATCCGGCCCGCAGCGGCTAGTGTTGTCCCAAGACGTTCGAGCCCCCGGGGAGGTGGGACGTGGCACGTAACGACGAGGCGGATTCACGCGCCGCACGTTGGGAGAAAGAGGCCAACGATCTCTCCAGCCAGGTCGCGTTCCTGCAAGAGGAACTCGCCCTTGTTCGGCGGAAGTTGACCGAAAGCCCACGACACGTCCGGCAGCTCGAGGAACGGCTCGCGGCAACGCAGGCGCAGCTGGCCCGACTGACCGAGAACAACGACCGGCTCGTGGCGACCCTGAAGGAAGCCCGCGCCCAGATCGTCACTCTCAAGGAAGAGATTGACCGGCTCGCCCAGCCGCCCAGCGGCTACGGCGTATTCCTGTCGGCCCACGAGGACGGCACCGTCGATGTCTTCACCGGCGGTCGCAAGCTCCGCGTCGCGGTCTCCCCGTCCCTCGAGGCCGAGGAACTGCAGCGCGGGCAGGAAGTGCTGCTCAACGATGCGCTGAACGTGGTCGACGCCTTCGGCTTCGAGCGCACCGGCGAGGTGGTGACGCTCAAGGAGGTCCTCGCGGGCCCCGACGGGCAGCGCGGCGACCGGGCCCTGGTCGTCTCGCACGCCGACGAGGAACGGATCGTCTCGCTGGCCGACTCGCTCGACATCGCGAAGCTGCGTGCCGGCGACTCGCTCATGATCGAGCCGCGGTCGGCGTACGCCTACGAGCGGATCCCCAAGAGCGAGGTCGAGGAACTCGTCCTCGAAGAGGTCCCCGACGTCGACTACACCGACATCGGCGGTCTGCACTCGCAGATCGAGCAGATCCGCGACGCCGTGGAGCTGCCGTTCCTGCACGCCGACCTGTTCCGGGAGCACCAGCTGCGCCCGCCGAAGGGCATCCTGCTCTACGGCCCGCCCGGCTGCGGCAAGACCCTGATCGCCAAGGCGGTGGCCAACTCGCTGGCCAAAAAGATCGCCGAGCGGCGCGGCGAGGAGAAGCACACCAGCTACTTCCTCAACATCAAGGGCCCGGAGCTGCTCAACAAGTACGTGGGTGAGACCGAGCGGCACATCCGCCTGGTCTTCCAGCGGGCCCGTGAGAAGGCCGGCGAGGGCACCCCGGTGATCGTGTTCTTCGACGAGATGGACTCGATCTTCCGGACCCGTGGCTCGGGTGTCTCCAGCGACGTCGAGAACACGATCGTTCCCCAGCTCCTCAGCGAGATCGACGGCGTCGAGGGCCTGGAAAACGTGATCGTCATCGGCGCCTCGAACCGGGAAGACATGATCGACCCGGCCATCCTGCGCCCCGGCCGGCTCGACGTGAAGATCAAGATCGAGCGTCCGGACGCCGAGGCGGCCAAGGACATCTTCGGCAAGTACATCCTGTCCGACCTGCCGCTGAGCACCGACGACCTCAACGAGCACGGCAACGACCGTGACGTCACCGTCGCCGCGATGATCGAAGCAGTCGTGCTCCGGATGTACACGGAGACCGAGGAGAACAGGTTCCTCGAGGTCACCTACGCCAACGGAGACAAGGAAGTCCTGTACTTCAAGGACTTCAACTCCGGCGCCATGATCCAGAACATCGTGGACCGCGGCAAGAAGATGGCCATCAAGGAATTCCTCACCTCCGGCAAGAAGGGGCTGCGCCTGCAGCACCTGCTCGACAGCTGCGTCGACGAGTTCCGCGAGAACGAGGACCTGCCCAACACCACCAACCCCGACGACTGGGCCCGCATCTCCGGCAAGAAGGGCGAGCGGATCGTCTACATCCGCACGCTCGTCTCCGGCGGCAAGGGCGCCGAAGCCGGCCGCTCCATCGAGACGGCCAGCAACACCGGTCAGTACCTGTAACAGCCGCTTCTCCAACGCGGGCCGGGGGTTTCCCCCGGCCCGCGTTGTCGTTGCACCCGGCATGAGACGCCTGGACTGGCTCGACGCGCTACGCGGGCTCGCGGCCCTGACCGTCGTGCTGTTCCACCTCAGCCCCCAGCTGATCGGCACCGAGACGCACCTGGCGGTCATGCGCCACATCGACCTCGGCAAAACCGCCGTACTGCTGTTCTTCCTGGTCAGCGGATACGTCATCCCGATGTCGCTGGAACGGCACGGCTCCCTGCGCCGATTCTGGATCGGGCGGCTCCTGCGGATCTACCCCGCCTACCTGGCCACGATCGCCCTGTTCGCGCTGCTCGCCACGGCCGGCCTGCTGCACTGGCCGGCGTCGCTGCGCGCCGAAACCGGCGCCGGCCTGCTCGCCCACGTCACGATGATGCCCGACCTGGTCGGCGTGCGCGGCGTCGTCCGCGTCTTCTGGACCCTGTCCTACGAGATGGTGTTCTACCTCGTCGTAACCGGACTGTTCGCCTGGCGATGGCACCGGCACAGCGCCTGGTACGCGGCGGCGCTCGGCCTGACCGCGTGGGCCGGGGGACCGTATCTGCCCGACGCCCTGTTCGCGAGCTCCTCGGGGAGCCGTCGCGCGCTGGGAGGCGTACTGCTGCTGGGTCTGATCCTGACCTTGACCTTGATCTTCAAGGGTCGCCCGCGGGCGGCGGGAATGGTCGGCCTCGCCTTCGTGCTCGTGCCCGCGCTCAACGGGCATCCCACGGCGGCCAGCACAGTACGGTCGTCGCAACAGGCCCTGCTGCTGCTCGCCGTCATGTTCGCCGGCACCGTGATCTACCGCTGGCAACACCGGCAGATCGGACAGACGGCCGGTCCGATCGCCCTCACAGTGGTCGCCGCAAGCGTCGTCGGTGCGCATTGGACACAGCGCGCGTGGCTCGCCAACGTGTTCGCAGTTGCGACGATTTTCCTTATCGCGTACGTATTCCGCCACCGCCCGATGCCCAAAGCGCTCCCGTGGCTGGGCCGGATCAGCTACTCGCTGTATCTCCTGCACGTCATCGCGCTCTTCCTGCTGCCGCGAATCGTCCCGGATGCCGAGACGCAAACCGTACCCGTTCGCGTGGTTATCGGGCTTACGTACCTGATCGCGGTCCTCGGCCTCGCCTGGCTGTCGTACCGCATCGTGGAACAGCCGGCGCAGGAACTCGGGCGCATCCTCATCAACAAGATCGATAGCCGTCACCACGCGCGGCCGATTCCGGCAACCCAGCGTGCCGCGCCGGGCACGAGGCGGGGCGAGAACACGCGCGAGAGCGTCTAGGCTCGATACATGAGCAGCAGGGGCAGCATGGCGGGCGGGGTGGTCGCATGAGCGTTCGACGAATTATGGGCACCGAGGTCGAGTACGGCATCTCCGTTCCTGGTCAGCCCGGCGCCAACCCGATGGTCACCTCATCGCAGGTGGTCAACGCGTACGGAGCGCGACCCGAGCTCAACCGCGGCGGACGCGCCCGATGGGACTACGAAGAAGAATCACCACTGCGCGACGCCCGCGGATTCACCTACAGCGGCGCCGCCTACGACCCGGCCGACGCCCTCGCCGACGAAGACCTCGGCCTGGCCAACGTGATACTGACCAACGGCGCCCGGCTCTACGTCGACCACGCACACCCCGAATACAGCACCCCCGAGTGCACCAACCCCCTCGACATCGTCAAGTGGGACAAAGCCGGCGAACGCGTGATGGCCGAAGCCTCCCGGCGCGCGGCCACCATCCCCGGCACCCACCGCATCCAGCTCTACAAGAACAACACCGACAACAAGGGCGCCTCGTACGGGTCCCACGAGAACTACCTGATGAAACGGCAGACCCCGTTCGCCGACATCGTCGCCCACCTCACGCCGTTCTTCGTCACCCGGCAGATCTTCACCGGCGTCGGACGCGTCGGCCTCGGCCAGGACGGCTCCGGCGCCGGCTTCCAGATGTCCTCCCGCGCCGACTTCTTCGAAGTCGAGGTCGGCCTGGAAACCACGCTCAAGCGGCCCATCATCAACACCCGCGACGAGCCCCACGCCGACGCCGACAAATACCGCCGGCTCCACGTCATCATCGGCGACGCCAACCTGTCGGAAATCGCCACCTACCTCAAGATGGGCACCACCTCGCTGGTGCTCAACATGATCGAGGAAAAGGTGTTCAGCGGCGACCTCGGCATCGCCGACCCCGTCAGCGAACTCAAAGCGGTCAGCCACGACCCGTCCCTGCAACACCTCATCCGGCTGCGCGACGGCCGCAAACTCACCGCCCTCGACCTGCAGTGGGCCTACTACGAACGAGCCCGCCAATTCGTCGACGAACGCGCCGGCGACGACGCCGACGACCAGACCCGCGACATCCTTGACCGGTGGGAAGACGTGCTCGACCGGCTCGGACGCGACCCCATGGAATGCGCCGACACCCTCGACTGGGTGGCCAAACTGCGACTGCTCGAGGGCTACCGCGAACGCGAGAACCTGGGCTGGTCGTCACCCAAACTCCAACTGGTCGACCTGCAATACGCCGACGTGCGCCCCGAAAAGGGCCTCTACCACCGGCTGGTCGCCCGCGGCTCGATGAAGACGCTGCTCGACCCGGACGACACGCAGCTCGCTATGTCGCAGCCGCCCGAGGACACCCGGGCCTACTTCCGCGGCCGGTGCCTGGCCCAATACGCGTCCGAAGTGGTCGCGGCCAGCTGGGACTCGGTCATCTTCGACGTCGGCCGCGAGTCGCTCGTGCGGGTGCCGATGATGGAGCCCGAGCGCGGCACCAAGAAGCACGTGGGCGCGCTGTTCGACAAGTGCGAGAGCGCCAAGGACCTTCTCGAAGTGATCACCAGTCGCTGAGAAACACCGGGTCCGGCGAGTCGTTTTGTCACAGGCGCGAGGTAGATTTTTCTCAACCCGTAGTCGCAGGCTTCGGGTGGCGCAGAAGGGGGATACCGATGGCAACTCGGGACACCGGCGGGCAGTCGCAGTCGGGCAAGGGCCGGCAGGACGAGCAAGTCGACGAGACCACCACTGAAGCCAACCCTGAGGTAGCCGAGCGGCATGCCGAGATCACCGAGGACGTCGACGACCTCCTGGACGAAATCGACTCCGTCCTCGAGGAAAATGCCGAGGAATTTGTCCGCGGATACGTACAAAAAGGGGGCCAATGAGGCATAACCGGCAAAACGGACATGCCTCGGCCAAACGACGATGAGAACGGGCGGCGCCGCTGTCGCGATTGCGACGAGTGGAAGCCGCTCGATCTCTTCTGTGCGAACAGCAAGCGGCCTGACGGCCGCGGCAGCTATTGCAAAGACTGCTTCAACGTGAGGTCTAAGGCCAGCTATGCCAAGCGGCTACGGGAGAATCAGGGCCGAGAGGTCAAGACCCGGCGAGACGTGCCAGAGGGCCATCGGTACTGCCCGGATTGCGGGGAGACGAAGCTTCTTACGGAGTTCCCCCGGAGCCAGAACGATACCGGCGGCCGTGGCCGTTATTGCAAGCCGTGCCACAACACTCGAGGTCGGGAGTCGAAGCAGCGGCTTTACGGCGGAACGCGGGAGTATCACCTGCGGCGCCGGTATGGGATCGGCCAGGCTGAGTTCGATGAGCTTCTGTGGCGGCAGTTCGGGAAGTGCGCGATCTGCCGCGCGCCCGATCCCCAACACGTCGATCACGATCATCGCACCGGCGAGGTGCGCGGGATATTGTGCTTCAACTGCAACGGCGGCCTGGGTCAGTTCAGGGACAACCTGGATCACCTGGCCGGCGCGATCGAATACCTGAAGGGGACCACGTGCCAAAGGACTTTGATCCATCCGGGCGTCTACCGGATTTCTTCGTCAACGCGGGAACGTCGTCCTTCACGCAGTTCCTGACCCACGTGTCTCCTGAGCTGCTTCCGGGCCGCCGCCCGCTGCCGCCCGGCCTGTCGGCCGACATCGCGCCGCACGGCACGACCATCGTGGCGATCGCCACCGCCGACGGTGTGGTGATGGCCGGCGACCGGCGGGCGACGATGGGCAATCTCATCGCCAGCCGGGACATCGAGAAGGTGCATCCGGCCGACTCCTATTCGCTGATCGGTATCGCGGGCACGGCCGGCATCGGCATCGAGTTGATGCGGCTGTTCCAGGTCGAGCTGGAGCATTACGAGAAGATCGAGGGCACGATGCTCTCGCTCGACGGTAAGGCGAACCGTCTGGCCGGCATGGTGCGCGGCAATCTGGGCGCGGCGATGCAGGGCCTGTCCGTGGTGCCGTTGTTCGCGGGCTTCGACGTGTCGTCGGCCGATACGGGCCGGATCGGGCGCATCTTCAGTTTCGATGTGGCCGGTGGGCTCTACGAGGAGACCGGTTACGACTCGATCGGTTCGGGCTCGTTGTTCGCGAAGTCGGCGCTGAAGAAGAAGTACCGGGCCGGTCTGAGCACCGACGAGGCGGTCCGTTTCGCGGTCGAGGCGCTGTATGACGCGGCCGACGACGACACCGCCACCGGCGGTCCCGATCTCACCCGCAAGATTTTCCCGGTGGTGATGACGGCGACGGCGAACGGTGTGCACCGGCTGACCGAGGCCGAGGTGACCGCGGTGGCCGAGCAGGTCGTCGCCGGGCGCATGGAGAATCCGGGCGGCTGAGTCCGGTTGTTGTTCGCAGCCGAATTCACCAGGGACGAGAGGGAGTAGCCACCCGTGGCCATGCAGTTCTACGCATCACCGGAGCAGGTCCAGCGTGACCGTTCGGAGTATGCCCGTAAGGGCATTGCCCGCGGCCGGTCCGCCGTGGTGCTCACCTATGAGGGCGGCATTCTGCTGGTCGCCGAGAACATCACCACGCTTCGTAAGATCAGCGAGATCTACGACAAGATCGGGTTCGCCGCGGTCGGGCGGTACAACGAGTTCGAGAGTCTGCGCCGGGCCGGCATCCGGATGGCCGACGTGAACGGTTACAGCTATGACCGGCGTGACGTGACCGGCCGGTTCCTGGCCAACGCGTACACGCAGACGCTGGGTGCGATTTTCACCGAGACGCAGAAGCCGTACGAGGTGGAGATCTGTATCGCGCAGGTCGGCGCGTCGCCCGAGACCGACGAGTTGTACCGGATCACGTACGATGGGTCGGTCATGGACGAGCCGGGGTTCATGGCGATGGGCGGGCAGGCCGAGGCGATCTCGACCGTGCTGCGCGAGCGCCACGACGGTGCGGCCGATCTGTCGACGGCGTTGCATCTGGCCGCCGAGGCGCTGGGCAGTGTGGGTGGGGAGAACGGCCAGACCCGCAAGCTGGACGCCAAGCAGCTCGAGGTGGCGGTGCTCGACCGCCGGCGTAAGGGCCGCGCGTTCCGCCGCATTCAGGGCCCGTCGCTGGTGACGTTGCTGCTGGGCGAGAAGGACGTGCCGGAGAAGGATCTGGGCGATGTGGACGCCGCGCCGCCGCCGCCCGCCACCGACAAGCCCACCGTGTCGGCTGCCTCCGAGGAGGAGCCCAACCCGTCGACGCCGGCCGACCCGGCCGAGCCGGTCGACGGTGTCAACGGCGACGGTTCCTAGGTTGTGATCCCGGGACGCGGCCCGCGCCGCGTCCCGGGTTGACCTCGCCGCCTAGGGTGCCGGGGCATGTGGACCGTGGAGCTGTCCTTTTCCGACACGCCTGATCGTCTCGAGGCCCGACCGGCCCATCGTGAGCTGCTGACTTCGCTGCACGAGGCGGGCACGGTGCGCCTGGCCGGCCCGTTCGGGGACGACAGTGGCGCTCTCATCGTCTTTGATCTGCCTTCCCGCGAGCAGGTCGACGCGGTTCTGGCGGCCGACCCGTATTTTGCGACGCCGGGTGTGACCGTGGTCCGGGTGCGGGAATGGGTGCCGTTCCTGACGTGAGGCCCGGATGTGGGGGCACGGGTTTTCAGTCGGTCAGCAGTGGCCGCCACCAGCCGGGGTTGTCGCGGTACCAGCGGACCGTCGCGTGCAGGCCGGCGTCGAACTCGACCCGCGGCTGCCAGCCCAGTTCCTCGCGGATCTTGTCGTCGTCGAGGGCGTGGCGGGCGTCGTGCCGTGGGGGATGGTCGATGGTTTCGACGTTGTCCCAGGTCAGGTCGAGCTGGTCGAGCAGCTGGGCGGTCAGGTCGCGGTTGGTCAGTTCGATGCTGCCGCCGACGTTGTAGGTCTCGCCGGGGCGGCCGTCGGTCAGGACCGTGGCCACGGCCCGGGTCAGGTCGTGGACGTGCAGCCAGTCGCGGGTGGCCGAGCCGTCCCCGAAGAGCGGGGCCGGGCGGCCGGTGAGCAGGCGGGTGAGGAAGCGGGGGATGAGTTTGCCGGGGTGCTGGTGGGAGCCGTAGGTGCTGGTCGGGCGGACGATCAGGGCGGGCACGTCGTGGGTGCGGTGGTAGGCCAGGGCCAGCAGGTCGGCGCTCGCCTTGGACGCCGCGTACGGGGTGGTGGGGTTGACCGGCGTGGTTTCCGTGCTCAGCTCCGGCCCGGTCGGCCCGTACACCGAAGCCGCCGATACCCCAACAAATCGGTCCAGCCCGTAGCGGTGCGCCGCGTCGAGCAGGGCGTGGGCTCCGAGCATGTTGGACGCGGGTTCGTCGCCGGCCGCGAAGTGGACGACCGCGTCGTGCTTGCGGACCAGGGCCGATGTCAGGGCGGCCTCGGCCACGTCGCCCGGCACGAAGTCGAGGCGCTTGTCGTGGGCGACCTCGCCCAGGTTGCTGAAGTTTCCCGCGTACGTCAGCTTGTCGAGAACCGTGACCTGAACGCCCTCGAGGCCCGGCAACCGGTCGGCCAGAAGCGCCCGCACGAAGTGCGAGCCGGCGAAACCGGCGCCGCCGGTGACCAGAACGTTCATCCGTAACGAGTCTAGCGGCGCCGGGTGACTGCCAATGGGTGGCTTATGCGGCTAGTGTTTCGTCATGGAACGGCGAATTTTCGGCCTCGAGACCGAGTACGGAGTCACGTGTACTTACCGGGGGCAGCGGCGGCTGTCTCCGGACGAGGTGGCCCGCTACCTGTTCCGCCGAGTGGTGTCCTGGGGACGCAGCAGCAACGTTTTCCTCCGCAACGGTGCCCGCCTCTATCTCGACGTCGGTTCCCACCCGGAGTATGCGACTCCCGAGTGCGACTCCGTCACCGATCTCGTCGCCCATGACCGGGCCGGCGAACGCATCCTGGAAGGCCTGCTCGTCGACGCCGAGAAGCGGCTGCACGACGAGGGCATCGCGGGCGAGATCTACCTCTTCAAGAACAACACCGACTCGGCCGGCAACTCGTACGGCTGCCACGAGAACTACCTCGTGTCCCGGCATGGCGAGTTCGGCCGGCTCGCCGACGTCCTGATCCCGTTCCTCGTGACCCGTCAGCTGATCTGCGGCGCCGGCAAGGTGCTGCAGACCCCGCGCGGGGCGGTGTTCTGCCTGTCGCAGCGGGCCGAGCATATCTGGGAGGGTGTCTCCAGCGCGACGACCCGGTCCCGCCCGATCATCAACACGCGCGACGAGCCGCACGCCGACGCCGAGCGCTACCGCCGCCTGCACGTGATCGTCGGCGACTCCAACATGAACGAGGTGACGACGCTGCTCAAGGTGGGCAGCGCCGACATCGTCCTGCGCATGATCGAGGCCGGCGTGGTGATGCGCGACCTCTCCCTGGAGAACCCGATCCGGGCCATCCGCGAGGTCAGCCACGACGTCACCGGCCGCCGCAAGATCCGCCTGGCCAACAACAAGGAGGTCAGCGCGCTCGAGATCCAGCAGGAATACCTGGCCAAGGCGACCGAGTTCGTCGAGCGGCGCGGCGGCGACCAGACCGCCAAGCGGGTCGTCGAGCTGTGGGGCCGGGTGCTCAACGCGATCGAGAGCGGCGACCTCGACCCGGTGTCACGCGAGATCGACTGGGTCTCGAAGTACAAGCTGATCGAGCGTTACCAGGCCAAGCACGAGATCCCGATGTCGCACCCGCGCATCGCGCAGCTCGACCTGGCCTACCACGACGTGCGCCGGGGCCGCGGCCTCTACGCGCTGATGGAGAAGCGCAAGCAGGTCGACCGCATCTCCAACGACCTGCAGATTTACGAGGCCAAGGAGACGCCGCCGCAGACCACGCGGGCCCGCCTGCGCGGCGAGTTCATCCGCCATGCCCAGGAGAAGCGGCGCGACTTCACCGTCGACTGGGTGCACCTCAAGCTCAACGACCAGGCGCAGCGGACGGTGCTCTGCAAGGACCCGTTCCGCGCCTACGACGAACGGGTGGAACGGCTCATCGCCAGCATGTGACCGGGGTTTACGCTGGTCGGGTCATGACGCGACCCGACCGGCACCCCGAGCCCAGTCGCGCCGAGCGTCGGCGTGAGCGGATCCGTTCCAAGTTATGACGCGACCCGACCAGCACCCCGAGCCGAGTCGCGCCGAGCGCCGGCGTGAGCGGATCCGTTCCGAGATCCGGCGCAACCGCGAAGGCGGCCACCGCGTGCCAACCTGGATGCTGGTCGTCGTCCTCGCGATCATTCTGCTGGGCTGGGTGTATCTGGTTGCCTCTTCGTAAACCCCCAGGTCAAAAGCTGATGTCGTAGCGGGGTGGGTGGTGACGGACCGCTGCTCCCGCCGAGGGCCCGGGCGGGGCGAGCAGGGCGCTGGCGCGCCCAGAACGCTCACCCCACCCGGGCGGCCTGCGTGAGTGGTTGCGCCCAACGGCAACGACGTCGTGGCCGGGCTCAGGGCAGTGTGCGGCGTGCTTGTTCGAAGGGGAGACGGTCGAACAGGAAGCGGCTGCGGATGATTTTGCCGTTTTCGACGGTGACCAGCTCGGCTCCGGGGGCGGACGGGACCGGGTGCGTCGCGGTGTCGTACATGAGCAAGGCGGTTGTCTCGTCGCCGAAGGCGCCCAGCATGGTGGTCGACTTCAACGACCCGACGAACGGGGTCATGAAGGCCCGGAAGGCCTCCGCGCCCTCGATGCGGCCGGCCGGGGCGTCGCAGACGATGGCGCCGGCGATGTAGGTCATGGCCAGGTCGAGATTCCGGGCCGCCCACGCCTCGTGATAGGCAAGCGCGGTCTTCAAGGCAGTGCTCACAGTGTCTCCTCCGATCAGGGTTCACCGGGATAGACACCGGGCGGCGCCGGATCGGAACGGTGCCGTGGCAGGATTTTCCGCGTGGATCCGACCCTGCTCGACCGGGCGCGGCGCGGCGACGCCGACGCGTTCCGCGAGCTGGCCCGGCCGCACGAACGTGAGCTGCTGCTGCACTGCTATCGCATGCTGGGGTCGCTGACCGATGCCGAGGATCTGCTGCAGGACACGCTGCTGGCCGCCTGGCAGGGGCTGCCCGGGTTCGAGGGGCGGGCGTCGCTGCGGACCTGGCTGTACCGGATCGCCACCAACCGCTGCCTCAACGCGCTGCGCCGGCGGCCGACAGAGCCGGTGCCGCCGTTCGAGCCGCCCGCCCCGACGCGGCGCGGCGAGGTCACGTGGTTGCAGCCGTACCCGGACGCGCTGCTGGACGGGCTGCCCGGCGACGCCCCCGGACCGGACGCGCGCCTGGAGCTCAAGGAGTCGGTCGGGCTGGCGTTCGTGGCCGCCCTGCAGCGGATGCCGCCCCGGCAGGCCGCGACCCTGATCCTGCGCGACGTGCTCGGCTACACGGCGCCGGAGGTGGCCGCGATGCTGGGCACGACCGCGACCGCCGTCAAGGGCGCACTGCAGCGGGCCCGCGCCGCGGTGCCGGCCGGGCGCGCCGAGCCACCCGACGAGGCCGTGGTCAACCGGTTCGCCGACGCGTTCACCCGCGGGGACGTGGACGCGGTGGTCGCGCTGCTCACCGACGACGTGTGGCTGAGCATGCCGCCGGCGCCGCACGAGTACGCCGGGAAGGCCGCCGTCCGGGCGTTCCTGACCGTCAGCCTGGCCCACGCGGCCGGGCGGGGGCTCACGCTGGTGCGTACGGGCGCCAACCGGCAACCGGCGTTCGCGGCCGGGCTGGACGGGCCGGCCGGAATCATCGTCCTGACGCCGGGCGCCGGCGGCCGGATCGCGGCGATCACCCGCTTCCACGACCCCGCGCTAGCCGGCCGCTTCTGACCGGAAGTAGGAACGCAGCCGGTCCGCGTACGGGAGCCGGTCGGCCGCCGGGACGAAACCCGGCAGGGAGGGCAGCGCGTACAGCTCGTCGCCGGGATATCGCGGGAACACGTGCACGTGGTAGTGCCAGGCGGTCTGGTGGCCGCTCGGCTCGTTGTGCTGCCGCACCGAGGTGCCGTCACAGCCGTACGTGTGCCGGATCGCGACCGCCACATCGCGGACGAGGTCGTGAACCGCGTGCCCGTACTCCGATGGCAGGTCGTAGAGGTTCTCGTAGTGCGCGTTGGCCACGACGAGCACGTTTCCCGGGTTGTTGGGCCACCACGACGGCGAGACGAACGCGGTGGCCAGCGCGCTCTGTCGCACGATGTCCTGCTGCCGGTTGATGCCGGCGGGGTCCTCGCCGCCCGCGACCAGCCGGCAGAACGGGCAGGCGTAACCGTCGGGTTCGTGATTGAACATGCCGGTCATTCAACGGCCCGCCCGCAAATCAGCTCCGGGAGCCGCGACCGGCCCGCTCGTGCTGCCGCTCGGTGTCGATGGCGTCGGGGGCGCCGCCGAATTCGTCGGCCACCTCGCCGGTCACGTCGGGGGCGGCGGCGGGTGCGGCCAGCCGGGCGTCGGCCTCGGACAGCACGCGGTGGCCGGTGGTCAGCACCAGCACGCCGAGCAGGACGGCGACGGCGCCGGCCAGGAACGGCACGTGGATGTTCCAGTGGTCGACCATCTTGCCGGCCGCGAAGGGGGCCAGGCCGCCGCCGATGAAGCGCACGAAACCGTACGTGGCCGAGGCGATCGGGCGGTCGACCGGGGACACCAGCATGACCGCCTGCGTGGTCAGGGTGTTGTTGATGCCGACCATGATGCCGCTCAGGACGACGCAGGCGATCAGGGCCCAGCGCACGTCGGTGAACAGGCCGATGAGCAGCAGCAGCACGGCGAAGGAGCCGAGCGCGCCGTAGAGGGCGGGGGCCGTGCCGAAGCGGGCCTGCAGCCAGGGCGCGCCGGTGATGGAGAAGATGGCGACGAGCAGGCCCCAGCCGAAGAACACGAAGCCGAGCTGGATGGCCGACAGCTCCATCGGGTAGGGCGCGTAGCCGAGCATGGTGAAGAAGCCCCAGTTGTAGAACAGGGCGGCGACGCACATGGTGAGCAGCGGGCGGTGGCGCAGCGCGAGCAGCGGCTCGGAGAGGGCGACCTTGCGCGGCGGCGGGGGAGTCTTGTCGAGCAGCGTGGCGGTGGCGATGAGCGCGATGGCCATCAGGGCGGCGACGCCGAAGAACGGGCCGCGCCAGCTTATGTCGCCGAGCAGGCCGCCGATCAGCGGGCCGGCCGCGATGCCCAGGCCGAGGGCGGCCTCGTAGAGGACGATCGCGCCCGCGAAGCCGCCGGAGGCCGAGGCCACGATGACGGCCAGGGAGGTGGCGATGAACATGGCGTTGCCCAGGCCCCAGCCGGCGCGGAAGCCGACGATGCCGCCGATCGAGCCGGACAGGCCGGCCAGCGCGCTGAACACGACGATCACAGCGAGGCCGGTGATCAGGGTGCGTTTGGGGCCGATCCGGCTGGACACCCAGTTCACGCCGAGCATGGCGATCGCGGTGACCACCAGGTAGCTCGTGAACAGCAGGCTGACCTGGCTGGGCGACGCGTGCAGCTGCTCCGACAGGGCGGGCAGGATCGGGTCGACCAGGCCGATGCCCATGAAGCTGACGACGCAGGCGAAGGCGACGGCGAAGACCGCCTTGGGCTGCTGAAGAAGAGTGGATCGCACGAACAAAGCATAAGCCACTTATGTATCGGCGGCGAGCGTCGCCGGGGTCAGTGAGACGCAAGGAACTGTGGAACGGTGGTGCGCATGAGCGACATATTGAACCCGGCGATCGGCGACTACCTGCTCGACCACTGCACCCCGGCCGACGACGTCCTGCGCGACCTGGCCGCGGAGACCCGCGAGTCGTTCCCCGACGCGGCCGGCATGCAGATCTCGCACGACGAGGGCGAGCTGCTGACCATGCTCGTCCGGCTGGTCGGCGCGGTCCGGGCGGTCGAGATCGGCGTGTTCACCGGATATTCGTCGATCTGCATCGCCCGCGGCCTGCCCGCGGACGGCCGGCTGATGGCCTTCGACGTCTCCGAGGAGTTCACCGACGTCGCCCGCCGCTACTGGGCCCGGGCCGACGTGGCCGACCGGATCGAGCTTACCCTCGGCCCCGCCGCCGAGTCGATCACCGGGCTCAGCCCCGATCCGGTGATCGACTTCGCGTTCGTGGACGCCGACAAGACCGGCTATCCGGGCTACTACGAGCAGCTGGTCCCGCGGATGCGGCCGGGCGGCCTGATCGCGCTCGACAACGTGCTGCGCGGCGGCCGGGTGCTCGACCCGGCCGACGAGAGCGACAAGGTGGTGAGCGCCCTCAACGACCAGATCGTGCGCGATGACCGGGTCGAGTCGGTCATGCTCCCCGTACGGGACGGGGTGACGCTCATCCGCAAGAAGGGATAGCAACCGGCCGGCAACCCGGAGCGACCGCGACGACAACCGGGCTGAGGTCTTCTTGGAGGAATGTCGAAGGTGTTCGCGGTGGCTGTCACTCTGGCCATCGCCGTCTATCAGCTGTTGCCCGACAACCCCTGGTGGACCGCCGGCTGGCAGATGGGCATCGGGTACGCCGGTGTGGCCGCGGTGCTGATCGGCGCGCGCCGGATGCCGCGCCGCGAGCGCCTGCCCTGGTGGTGCTTCGCGGCCGGGATCGGCGCCAACGTCACCGGGATCGGCGTCGGCGTCTTCAGCGAGAACGTGCTGAACATGTCCGACCTGCCCACCCCGGCCGACCCGTTCTTCCTGCTGCTCTACCCGCTCTGCGCGGCCGGCATCGCCGTGCTGATCCGGCGCCGCGAGGCCGGCCGCGAACGGAACTGGACCGCGATGGTCGACGCGACCACGATCACCACCGGCTTCGGGCTGCTGGCCTGGGTTTACATGATCGCGCCGTCGGCCGACGGCGGCAACATGACCATGCTGGGCGAGGCGACCCAGGTGGCGTACCCGATCGGCGACCTCATCATGATCGCCATGATGACCCGTCTGCTGCGCGGCGGCGGCCGGCGCGGCGCGCCGTTCTGGTGGGTCACCGGGTCGCTGGCCGCGTTCCTGCTCGGCGACACCGTCTGGGTGGTCCTGAGCAACCTGATCGATCAGGGCTACCCGGTCGAGGACACCCTCTGGGTCAACCGGGCCGTCGAGTCGATCTTCCTGGCCGCGTTCACGCTGTTCGGCGTGGGCGCGCTGCACCCGGACGCGCGTTCGCTGGCCGCCCCGGCCGGCACGGAGGTCACCCGGCTGGGACGGGTGCACCTGCTGCTGCTGACCGCGGCGTCCCTCATCGCGCCGGCGCTGCTCGCCGTGCAGGTGGTCAGCGGCGGGGTGCACGACGGCATGGCCATCGTGATCGGCTCGGCCGCCCTGTTCCTGCTGGTCGTCACCCGGATGGCGCAACTGGTGCGCGAGGTCGAGCGGCAGGCGCTGCAGGTGCGCGAGCTGTCCCGCCGTGACGACCTGACCGGGCTGCCCAACCGGCGCGCCTGGAACGACGAGTTGCCCCGCGCGCTCGAGCACGCCCGTCGCGACGGGCGCCCGGTCAGCGTGGCGGTGCTCGACCTCGACCATTTCAAGCAGTTCAACGACACGTACGGGCATCCGGCCGGTGACCGCCTGCTCAAGTCGGCCGCGGCGACCTGGCTCGGCACCCTGCGCGCGGTGGACACGCTGGCCCGGTACGGCGGCGAGGAGTTCGTCGTGCTGCTGCCCGGCGCGGATGCCGGCGAGGCCCGCGAGGTGCTCGAACGGGCGCTGGCGGCCACCCCGCTCGGTCAGTCGTTCTCGGCCGGCCTGGCCGTGTGGGACGGCGCCGAGACGTCGGACGAGCTGATCGAACGGGCCGACACCGCGCTGTACCGCGCCAAGTCGGACGGCCGTCGTCAGATCAGCGAGGCCGCGAACCGGCCCGCCGCGGCGGCGGCCAGGAAGTAGGCGTAGTCCTCGTCGAGCTTGCGGCCCATCGTCGACAGCGGCACCGGGCTCGCCCGCAACGCCGCGTCCAGCCCGTCGGCGGGGACGCGCGGCAGCCGGTGTCTCGCCGTCAGCGGGGCCAGCGCCGCGTCGATCTCCGCGGCCAGGGCGGGCTCGAGGCCGTCCGGCACCGGCAGGTCGGCGGGGACCAGGGCGACCTTCCCGTACGCGGTGAGGCTGTGATGCGACACCCCGCGGTGCCGCGGCCGCCCGTCGCCGGTGGAGATCCGCAGCGAGCCGACCGGCCGCCCGCCCAGGGTGCCGATCGCGTTCACCGCCTCGCCCAGCGCCACCCCCGAGAACCCCCAGGTCGTGCCCGTGCCCAGGTTGCCCGGCCCCTGGGCGGCGATCGTGACGTCGGCCCGCAGCACGTGGCGCGCGGCGAGCAGCCCGGTGTGCACGGTGCTCGCCTCCAGATCACCCCCGTACGCCTGACCGGTCGTGACCGTGCCGGCCAGCTCCGATCGCAGGCCGTCGAGGGTGCGCGAGAACCACGCGGGCAGCGCCCCGCCGTCGGTCATGACGTACGCGACCCGGGCCTGTGGCTTGTCCCGGCGGATGCCCGCGAGAATGGCCGGCAGCGCCGAGTGCAGATCGGCGGTGACCACCGGCATGCCGCCGAGCGACTCGGCCGCGGCCATCACCTCGCGGTGCGGGGAGGCCTCCTCGTCGACGCCGAGCCGGATGACCTGCAACGGCGTGTAACGGGCCTTGACCAGATGCCCCGAGTCGCGGGTGGTGCCCTCGTCGGGCGGGTCGGCCGGCAGCCGGTCGGGCAGCGCCACGACCAGCGCGTAACCGCCCGTGCCGAGCCCCATGACCAGCGCGCCCACATTGAGCAGCACGCGGTCCCCGGCGACCGGCTCGCCGACCAGCTCGGGATAGGCCAGCGCCCGCAGCGGACCGTCGCCGGTGGCCACGTCCAGCTCGACCGCGCCCCGCCAGCGCCGCCGAACCGCCTGCACCGTCCCGGACCGCCACCGCACCATGGCCGCCAACCCTATAGGTCGACCCCGCCGTCGATGTGGTTGCGGCCCGCCCGGCCGCGGGTCGGGTCGAGGAAGACGTACCGGATGGCCGGGAAGCGCGACCGCAGGCGCCGCTCGGCGTCGTCGGAGGCCGCCTCGATCTCGCCGCCGCTCACGGTGTCCCGGAAGTCGACCTTGGCCGCGACCAGCACCTCGTCCGGCCCGAGCTGCATGGTCAGCAGGGTCGGCACGGAGTCGACGACCGGGATCGAGGCGAGGTCGGCGGCGATCTGGTTGTGGATCCGGCGCGGCACCGCCCGGCCGACCAGCAGCGACGCGTTGGTGTGGGCGAGGATCGCGGCCACCGCGAACAGCAGCAGGCCGATGGCGATCGAGGCGATGCCGTCCCACGCCGCGTTGCCGGTCAGCTCGGTCAGCGCGAGACCGGCGCCGGCCAGGATCAGGCCGATCAGGGCGGCCGAGTCCTCGAAATAGACCGCCTTGACCGTGGTGTCGGGGGTGAGCCGCAGGAAACGCGACGGGCTGACCCCCCAGCGCCGCGACTCCCCGGCGACCTGGCGCCGGGCGCGCAGGAACGAGGTGCCCTCGGCCACGAACGACACCGCCAGCACGATGTACGACCACAGGAAGGCGCCCATCTCCTCGCCGTGCACGATCGTCTCGATGCCGTGGTAGATCGAGAAGCCGGCGCCGCCCACGAAGGTGAAGACGGCCGCGATGAAGGCCCAGACGAAGCTCTCTTTGCCGTACCCGAACGGGTGTTCCTCGTCGGCCGGCCGCACACCCCGGCGCAACGCGACGAACAGGAAGACCTCGGTGATGGTGTCGGCCAGCGAGTGGGCCGACTCCGAGACCATGGCCGCGGATCCGGAAAAGAGCCCGGCGACCAGCTTCGCGACCGCGATGGCCAGATTGGCCAGGCCGGCGATGATGACCGTGCCGACACTCTCGTTCTCCGGTTGTTCGGACTCTTGTGGCGAATGGGTCGGATCGAGCGGCAGCGCGGCGGCCAGGCCGACCGGGAGTTGGTCATCGGGGGTCTGCGGGGTGGTCACCCGCCCTCCATTCCACGTACGGGCCATCGGGAAACCGTCCCGGCGTAGCGCGTACGTCACTGCCGCGTCCACCCTGCTAGCGTTGCCAATCGTGTCGCGGACCCGCACCGAGCGCCTGGTGAATTTGGTAATCTGCCTGCTTTCCACGCGGCGGTTCCTGACCGCCGCGCAAATCGCCGCGACCGTCCCCGGTTACGAACACGATCCGGAGGACCCGCGCGACCACGAGGCCTTCCAGCGCAAGTTCGAACGCGACAAGGCCGAGCTGCGTGACCTCGGTGTCCCGCTCGAGACCGGCACGGCCAGCGTCTTCGACCAGGAGCCGGGCTATCGCATCGCCCACCGCGAATACGCGCTGCCCGCCATCATCCTCGAGCCCGACGAGGCCGCCGCCGTGGGCATCGCGGCCCGCCTCTGGCAGCACGCCGGTCTGGCCGCGGCCGCGTCGTCGGGCCTGGCCAAGCTGCGCGCGGCCGGTGTCGAGGTCGACCCGCAGGCCACCCTCGGCGTCGAGCCCGTGGTCACCGTCGACCCGGCGTTCGGCCCGCTCACCAGCGCGGCCCGTGACCGTCGCGCGGTCACCTTCAGCTACCGGGTGCCCGAGGTCGACGACCCGGCGGTCCGCAAGCTCGAGCCGTGGGGCGTGGTCTGCTGGCAGGGCCGGTGGTATGTGGTCGGACACGACCGCGACCGGGCCGCGACCCGCTGCTTCCGGCTGTCGCGCATCGTCGGCACGGTCAAGGCGCTGGGCCGCCCGGGCGCGTTCACCCCGCCCGAGAACGAGGATCTGATCAGCCACGTCGCCCGCTGGTCGGGGCCGGTGCCGCACAACGGGCGGGCCACCGTCACCGTGCGGCCGGGCCGGGCCGCCGGGCTGCGCCGCTGGGCCATCGAGTCGGTGCCCGGGGCGGACGGCGACCGGCTGACCATCCCGTACGCCGACGCCGAACGGCTCGCCGCCACGATCGTCGGCTACGGGCCGGACGTGCGCGCCGACGGGCCGCCCGAGGTCCGCGACGCCGTCATCCAGCTGCTCAAAGAGGTCGTCACCCGGCACGAGGTGGCTGCGGCATGAGCGACTGCACCGAAGTCAGCGAAGTGGTCGCAGGGCCAGGAAAGCACGCCCCGGGAGGCTCCGCATGACCGGGCCACGCCAATCCGCCGACCGTCTCGGCCGGCTGCTCAACCTGGTGCCCTACCTGCTGGCCCGGCCCGGCATCCTGGTCGCCGAGGCGGCGGCCGACCTCGGCATCAGCGAACGCCAGCTGCGCGAGGACCTCGAACTGCTCTGGGTGTGCGGGCTGCCCGGATACGGCCCGGGCGACCTCATCGACATGGCGCTGGACGGCGACCGGGTCACGATCAGCCACGACGCCGGCATCAACCGCCCGCTGCGTCTCACCCAGGACGAGGCGCTCGCCCTGGTCGTCGCGCTGCGGATGCTGGCCGAGACGCCGGGCACGGGCCACCGCGACGTCATCGAGCGTGCCCTCGCCAAGATCGAGAACGCGGCGGGCGACCTGGCCGACGCGCCCGTGGCCGTACGCCTGCCGGCCAACTCCAAGCGGGTCGACAAGGTGCGGGCCGCGGTCGAGACCGGCCACGCGCTGCGGATGACCTATTACACGGCGGCCCGCGACGAGACGACCGACCGCGTCGTCGACCCGATGCGGGTTCTGATGGTCGGCGGCAAGGCATACCTGGAGGCCTGGTGCCGCCGGGCCGAGGCCACCCGCCTGTTCCGGATCGACCGGATCGACGACTTCACCGAGCTGGCCGAGCCGTCGCGCCCGCCCGCCGAGGCCGTGCCCCACGACGTCACCGACGGCGTCTTCCACCCCACCCCCGACCTGCAGCTGGTCACGCTGCGGGTGGGCCGGGGCAGCCGGTGGATCACCGAGTACTACCCGGTGGAAGAGGTGCGCCGGGAAAGCGGCGACGAGTGGATCGTGACCATGCGGGTCACCGACCTGGGCTGGGCCCAGCGGCTGCTGCTCGGCCTCGGCCCCGACGTGACCGTGGTCGGCCCGCCCGAGCTGCTGACCCGCATCCGCGAACAGGCCACGGCGGCGCTCGACCAGTACAGCACCCCCGGCCGGTAGGGTGGCCCGGTGCTGATGTGGATCTGGATCGCCGTCGTTGTCGTGGCCGTGATCATCATGGGGGCGGCCGGGGTGCGGCTGCTCGGGCGGCTCGACGGGCTGCGCCGCGCGGCCTCCCGCCTGCAGAAGCGCCAGGCCGAGGCGGCCAAGCTGCAGGCGGCCGCGGCCGAGCTGCAAGAGACGCTGCTGGTCGTGCAGCAGCGGGCCGAACTCGTTCAGGAGCACGTCGCGGCCCTGTCGCCGGCCGACAAGAACGGGTAACCTGCGGCGTTCCTTCCTCGTTGTCCAAGGATTTGGGCGATGGTGGCAAACCCACGAGGGTCCGTGGGCTGCATCACCAGATTTGACACGTACGATGGACCCCGCACACCTGATCCGACCGACTGGAGTTCACCCATGGGCGCCCTCAAGCCATGGCACATCATTGTTTTCGTGGTCGTCCTCGTGCTGCTGTTCGGCGCGAAGCGGCTTCCGGACGCGGCGCGCTCGCTGGGCCGGTCGCTGCGGATCATCAAGGCCGAGACCAAGGGGCTGGTCGACGACAACAACGACGTCGCCGAGAAGGCCGAGCCGCCGTACACGCGCACGCCGCTCCAGGGTGAGGTGCAGCAGCCCGGCGGCTACCAGCAGGCCCCGCCGCCCCAGGGCTACCAGCAGGCCCCGCCGGCCAACGGCTACCAGGCCGCCCCGCCGCCCCAGGGCTACCCGCAGCAGCCCTACGTGGACCCGGTGCAGCAGCGCACCAACGACCGCTGATCCGCGGGCATGAAACTAGCCCTTCGCCGTCAGGGGCCCACCAAGTTCCAGCAGGCCTCCGATGGCTCCATGACGCTGATCGACCATGTCCGGGAGCTCCGTAACCGCCTGTTCATCGCGTCGCTCGGGCTGGTCGTCGGTCTGATCGTCGGCTTCATCCTCTCCCAGTGGGTGTTCCACCTGCTGGAGCAGCCGTATTGCCGCCTGCCGTCGTCGATCGCCACGCGCCCCGACGGCACGCAGTACTGCGACTGGGTCGTCCTCAACGTCACCGACACGCTGATCCTCCGCCTCAAGATCGCGCTCTGGGTCGGCATCATCGTCGGCTCGCCGGTCTGGCTCTACCAGCTGTGGGCATTCATCGCCCCGGGCCTGCACCGCCACGAGCGCAAGTGGGCGTACGTGTTCGTCGCGATCGCCGCCCCGCTGTTCGCCGGCGGCGGCATCCTGGCCTACTTCGTGGTCGGCCACAGCCTGGCGTTCATCATGGAGGCCGGCGTCCTCGGGGAGGCGACCAAACTAGAAGTCTCGTCGTACATCGGGTTCGTGACCAACATGATCCTGATCTTCGGCGTGGCCTTCGAGTTCCCGCTGATCCTGCTCATGCTCAACTTCACCGGCGTCGTGTCGGCGAAGAAGCTGATGGGCTGGTGGCGCATCGTGGTCTTCCTGTCGTTCGCGTTCGCGGCGATCGCCACCCCCGACCCGGGCCCGTTCGGCATGACGCTGCTGGCCCTGTGCATGGTCGTGCTCTATCTGATCGCCACCGGGGTGGCCGCCATCAACGACAAACGCAAGGGCCGCGGCCAGGAGATCTACGCCGGGCTCGACGACGACCAGATCTCGCCGCTGGAGGACGAGCGCGTGCCGGTCGGCGCGTCCGACCCGATCGAAGCCCCGGCCCCGGTCGAGGCGCCCGAGCCCGTCGCCAAGCCCCGGCCGCTGGCCGGCCGCTTCGACGACATGACCTAGGTCACCGGCCGGGCTATGCTGCCCGGCTGTGACGAGCGACGACATCGCGGTGCTGGCCAACCCCTCGGCGGGGCGCGGCCGGCACCGCGATCTGCTTTCCGGGGTCCTGCGGCGCCTGGGCCCGGCGGCCCGCCTGCTGGAGGCCCACAGCGGCGAGGAGGCCGAGGAAGCGTGCCGGACGGCCGTCGCCGCCGGGGCCACGGCCCTGGTCGCGGTGGGCGGGGACGGCACGATCCACCGGGCGCTCCAGGCGGTGGCCGAGCAGCCGGTGCGCTTCGGCGTCGTCCCGGCCGGCACCGGCAACGACTTCGCCGCCGGCGTCGGCATGCCGCCCGACCCCGGGGCCGCGGCCGAGGTCGTCGCGGCCGCGCTGGCCGAGGGCCGCCACACCCCGATCGACCTGGCCCGGGTGACCGCGCCCGGCGCGCCGGTGCGGTGGTTCGGGGCGGTGCTGGCCGGGGGCTTCGACGCGCTGGTCAACGAGCGGGCCAACGGCATGCGCTGGCCGCGCGGGCCCCGGCGCTACGACCTGGCGATCCTGCTCGAACTGGCCCGGTTGCGCCCCCGCAAATACCAGCTGGAGCTCGACGGTGAGGACTACAGCTTCGAGGGCATGCTCGTGGCCGTCGGCAACTGCGCCAGCTACGGCGGCGGCATGCGGATCCTGCCCGAGGCGGACCCGGCCGACGGGCTGCTCGACGTCGTGATCGCGGCGCCGTTCGGCCGGGCCGCCCTCGCCCGGCTCAAACCCCGGCTGCGGCGCGGCACCCACGTCACCGACCCGCGGGTCACCGTCTTTCGCGCCCGGCACGTGCGGCTGCGGTCCGACGGCATCGTCGCGTACGCCGACGGGGAGCGCCTGGGCCCCCTCGACCTCGACCTGACGTGCGCGCCGGGTGCCGTTCGGTTGCTCCGGTGAATTCTCCATCAGATCGCCGGGAATCGGCCGATCGGGGAGGACATGCAGATCAACTCGCTCAGCTCCCTGGTCACCTCCGCCTACGACACCGCCCGCTCCAACCTCAAGAGCATGGCCGAGGCCGCCGCCGAGTCCGGCCAGGCCGAAGCGGTCAAGCCGGCCCTGGCCAAGACCCCCGAGCCCGCGAAGGCCGAGGCCACCGAGGCCGCCAAGCCCGTCCCCGGCCAGCGCCAGGGCGTCAACCTCGACTCGTACGCCTGACACCAGCGCTTGACCCCCGCTTAAGATCCAGACCAATTTAGGTCCATCTATGCCCGCCAGGCTGCGGGCATGGCCCTCTCCCGACGTACTCTGCTGCTCAGCTCGGCCGCGGCCGGTGTGGCCGGCGCCGCGACCACCTGGCCGCTCGCCGCCGTGGCCGCGCCCTACCGGGGCCCGCTGCGCTCCGACCCCTTCATGCTCGGCATCGCCTCGGGCGACCCCGAACCCGGCGGCTTCGTGCTCTGGACCCGCCTCGCCCCCGCCCCGATGGCCGAGGACGGACTCGGCGGCATGCCCGCCCGCATCGTGCCCGTCCAGTGGGAACTCGCCGCCGACGAGCGTTTCCGCAAGGTGGTACGGCGCGGCGTGACCGCGGCCCGGCCCGAGTCGGCGCACGCCGTGCACGTCGAGCTCGACCACCTGCTGCCCGGCCGCGAATACTTCTACCGCTTCCGGGCCGAGGGCTACATCTCGCCGGTGGGCCGCACCCGCACAGCCCCGCCCCGGTGGGCGACCGGCGGCACCCTGGCCATGGCCTTCGCGTCCTGCTCGCAGTACGAGCACGGCTACTTCACCGCGTACCGCCACCTGGCCGCCGACGAGCCCGACATCGTGCTGCACCTGGGCGACTACCAATACGAGTACCAGGCCGGCGTCTACACCATCCCCGGCGGCAACCCGCGCGACCACGCCGGCCCCGAGACCGTCACCCTGGCCAACTACCGGCAGCGGCACGCGCAGTACAAGACCGACCCCGACCTGCAGGCCGCGCACGCCGTGGCGCCCTGGGCCGTGGTGTTCGACGACCACGAGGTCGAGAACAACTGGGCCGACGAGGTGCCCGAGCAGCCCGACCCCGGCTTCCCGGCCCGGCGCGCGGCCGCCTTCCAGGCCTACTACGAGAACATGCCGCTGCGCCGCACCTCGATCCCGCGCGGCCTCGACATGCAGCTCTACCGGCGGCTGCACTGGGGCCGGCTGGCCACCTTCCACATGCTCGACACCCGCCAGTTCCGCGACGACCAGGCCTGCGGCGACGGCTACAAGGAATGCGCCGCCGCCGACGACCCGGCCCGCTCGATCACCGGCGAGCGGCAGGAGAAGTGGCTGCTCGACGGTTTCCGCCGCTCCTCGGCACGCTGGGACGTCCTCGGCCAGCAGGTGTTCTTCGGCCGGCGCGACAACAACTCGGGCCCGCCGGTCGTGACCAGCATGGACTCGTGGGACGGGTACGCCGCATCGCGGGACCGGATCACCCGCGGCTGGGTGGACGCCGGAGTGCGCAATCCCGTGGTGCTCACCGGCGACGTGCACGCGCACTGGGCCGACGAGCTCAAACTGGACTACGCCGACCCGACCTCCAGAACCGTCGGCACCGAGCTGGTCTGCTCGTCGATCACGTCCACCGGCGACGGCGCCGACGTCCCCTCCGGGCAGCACCCGTGGGCCGCCTGGAACCCGCACCTGCGCTTCTACAACAACCAGCGGGGCTACGTCCGTACGCGGATCACGCCGGACTCCCTGACGGCGGACTTCCGGATCGTCCCGTACGTGACCACGCCCGGAGCGCCCGTGCACACCCGCGCCACCTTCGTCGTCGAGGACCGCCGGCCCGGCCTGCACCAGACCGCCGACAACCCGAGCCCGTCGCTGCGCTCAGCGGGCGGAATCGACACCGTCGAGCAGGAGACCGTGCGTCCCTGAGCGGCTCAGACCTGGCACCCGGCCAGCGCCAGGGTCGCCCCCAGGCCGTTGGGGCGGCCCGGCTCGGCCGCCGGCAGCACCAGCGCGGCACACCCGGCGGCCACGGCTCCGGCGTCGGCCGGGGTGTCACCGACCATGAGAGTGCGCTCGGGGTCGGCGCCGAGCATCCCGCAGGCCCGCAGGAAGATCGCGGGATCGGGCTTGGTGCGCCCGATCTCGTAGCTCAGGGCGTACGCGTCGATCAGGGAACTCATGCCCCACGAGTCGAACAGGGGACGGATGTCGAAGCCGATGTTGCTGACCACCGCGACCTTGATGCCGGCCTCGTGCAGCGTGCGCAGCGTCGAGCCGGTGTCGGCGTAGGGGAGCCAGCCGTCCGGCGCCAGCAGCCGCTCGTAGAGGGCGTCGGCCAGCCCCTCCACGTCCGTCGAGACCGTCGAGGCCAATCCCGTGTACGCCGCCCGGTGGCTCTGCGCGTAAAGATCGCGGTCGGCCCAGTGTTCGGCCAGGTGAAGCGGCACCCGGTGGGGCACCGGACCACCGGCCCGCCCGGCTGTGACCAATCTGTCGGCCAGCACGGTCGCCTTGCCACGGTCGAGCTCGCGGCCGCAGGCCAGCGCGGCCGCCACGACCCAGGTCACAGGGTCTTCCACCTGGGCCAACGTGCCGTGGAAATCGAACAGCACGGCGTCGACCTGACGGTGCGGCCGATGGGGAGGGTGATCGGTCGATGCAACATCCGGCACGGGAGCACCATACCCACCACGCCGTACAGGCCGGGACGCAACCGCCCGTGCTCCGACTTGTCACACCCACGAACTAGCCTGGTGTTCATGACGAGTCCCGCCGAACGGTATGCGCAGTCCAAGAGGCGGGCGGCTCGGGTGGCCGAGTTTCCCGCGCTCGAGGATTTCATGCTCGACGTCGGTTTCGACCTGGACGATTTCCAGCGCGCCGCCTGCGAGTCGCTCGAACGGGGCAGCGGTGTGCTCGTGTGCGCTCCCACCGGCGCCGGCAAGACGGTGGTCGGCGAGTTCGCCGTGCATCTCGCGCTGCGCGCGGGCCAGCGCAAGTGCTTCTACACCACGCCGATCAAGGCGCTGTCCAACCAGAAATACCACGACCTGGTCGAGCGCTACGGCCCCGACCAGGTCGGCCTGCTGACCGGCGACAACGCCATCAACGGCGACGCCCCGGTGATCGTGATGACCACCGAAGTGCTGCGCAACATGCTCTACTCGGGCTCGTCCGCGCTGAAAAACCTGGCCTACGTGGTCATGGACGAGGTGCACTACCTGGCCGACCGGTTCCGCGGCGCGGTCTGGGAAGAAGTGATCATTCACCTCCCGGCCTCGGTCACCCTGGTCTCGCTGTCGGCCACCGTCAGCAACTACGAGGAATTCGCCGACTGGCTGGTCACCGTGCGCGGCACGACCGAGGTCGTGGTCAGCGAGCACCGGCCCGTCCCGCTCTGGCAGCACATGCTGGTCGGCCGGCGCATGTTCGACCTGTTCCACGACGCCGACGCGGCCAAGAAGCACGACGTGCACCCCGAGTTGCTGCGCTATTCCCGCGAGATGCTGCGCCGCCTCGAGATGACCGACCGCAGCTACGGCCCCGGTCGCGGCGGGCGCGGCCGGCGCTGGCAGCCGCCGCCCCGGGCCGAGGTGGTCGACCGGCTCGAACGGGCCGACCTGCTGCCCGCCATCCTGTTCATCTTCAGCCGGGCCGGCTGCGACGCCGCCGTGCAGCAGTGCCTGTCCGCCGGGCTGCGCCTGACCAGCGCCGAGGAACGCACCGAGATCCGCCGCATCGCCGAGGCCAAGGTCGCCTCGATCCCGCGGGAAGACCTCTCGGTACTGGGCTACTGGGAGTGGCTCGACGGCCTCGAGCGCGGCATCGCCGCCCACCACGCCGGCATGCTGCCCGCCTTCAAGGAGGCGGTCGAGGAATGCTTCGTCCAGGGCCTGGTCAAGGCGGTCTTCGCCACCGAGACCCTCGCGCTCGGCATCAACATGCCCGCGCGCTGCGTCGTCCTCGAGCGTCTGGTCAAGTTCAACGGCGAGGCCCACGTCGACCTCACCCCTGGGGAGTACACGCAGCTCACCGGGCGGGCCGGGCGCCGCGGCATCGACGTCGAGGGACACGCGGTCGTGCTGTGGAGCCCCGACGTCGACCCGCGGCACGTCGCCGGCCTCGCCTCCACCCGCACCTATCCGCTGCGCTCGTCGTTCCGCCCGTCCTACAACATGGCGGTCAACCTGGTCGGCTCGGTCGGCGCCGACAAGGCCCGCGACCTGCTCGAGTCGTCGTTCGCCCAGTTCCAGGCCGACCGTTCGGTGGTCGGCCTGGCCCGCCAGGTGCAGCGCAACGTCGACACCATGCAGACGTACGGGGAGGACGCCGCCTGCCACCACGGCGACTTCGACGAATACTTCGCCCTCCGCGTCGCCATCGCCGACCGGGAACGCGCGCTCGCCCGCCAGGGCGCCTCGCACCGCCGCGCCGCCATCGTCACCTCGCTGGAGAAACTGCGGGTCGGCGACGTGATCCGGGTGGCCCAGGGCCGCCGGGCCGGGCTGGCCGTCGTGCTCGAAGCGCCCACCGGCGGGTTCGGCGAGCCCCGCCCGATGGTGCTCACCCAGGACAGGTGGGCCGGGCGGGTCAGTCCGGCCGACTTCGCGGGCGAGGCCGAGGTGCTCGACCGCCTGCGCGTGCCCAAGCACTTCAACCCGCGCTCGCCCGCCGCCCGCCGCGACCTCGCCGCCCAGGTCAGCGCGACCGGCCACGACCGCAATCCGGGCGGCCGCCGGCGCACCAAGGGCGGCGGCAACTCCGGCGAGGACGCCGAGATCGCTTTGCTCAAGGTGCAGATGCGGCAGCACCCGTGCCACGCCTGCCCCGACCGCGAGGAACACGCCCGCTGGGCCGAGCGGCGGCACCGGCTGGCCCGCGACACCGACGCGCTGCGCGACAAGGTGTCCGGGCGCACGGGGTCGCTCGCCCGCACGTTCGACCAGGTGTGCGCGGTGCTGGCCGGCCGCGGCTACCTGACCGCGGCCGGTGAGGTCACCGGGACGGGCCGCATGCTCGGGCGCATCTGGTCGGAGGCCGACCTGCTGATCGCCGAGTGCCTGCGCCACAACGTGTGGGACGGCCTTGGCCCCGAGGAACTGGCGGCCGCGGTCTCGATGGTGCTCTACGAGTCGCGCCGCGAGACCGACGACCGCGCCTCGGTGCCCAAGGGCCCGATCACCGAGGCGGTCGACGCCTGCGGCAAGTTGTGGAGCGACATCGCCGCCGACGAGTCCGACCACGGGCTGACCCTGACCCGCGAGCCCGACACCGGCTTCGTCTGGCCCATGTACCGCTGGGCCCGCGGCGAGCCGCTGGCCCAGGTGCTGGCCAGCGGGCACAACTACGACGCGGACATGCCGGCGGGCGACTTCGTGCGGTGGGCGCGGCAGGTGCTCGACCTGCTCGGCCAGCTCCGCGAGGCGTCGGCGGCGTCCGAGACCCTGCGGGCCACCGCGCGCAAGGCGATCACCGCGGTCAACCGGGGGGTTCTGGCCTACCAGACCGGGCTGTGACGGCCAGGGCCCGGCCGGCCGACTCGGCGACGATCTCGGGGCGGCCGGTCGGCGGCAGGTCCGAACGGTAGTACATCGAGAGCACGCCGAGCAGGCGGCCGTCGTCGCCGTGCAGTGGACAGGTGCGCACGACGGCGTACCCGTCCACGCCGCCGCCGTCGCCGTCGTGCCGCCGTACGGTGGTCGCGTCCTCTAGCCGCAGCTCACAGGCATCGGCCGCGCCGACGACGGAGGCGGCCATCAGTATCGCGGCGTGCACGGTGCCGGGGTCGGCCGCCGCGAGGAAAGCCTCGCCGGCCAGGGCCCGGGGGTCGGTGCGCAGCCGCCGGCGCAGATCGGTGAGCAGGTCGCGCCGGGTCGCCCGGGTCTCCCCGTCGACCGCCTGCTGCTGGATGTAGCCGCGGATCCGCACGAGGTCACTCTCGGCGCGATGGCGCTCGGCCGTGGCCCGGGCCAGCCCCTCGGCGGCATCCGGCGCCCGGTCGGCGCGCACTCGGCCGCGCGCGGTGGCGCCGAGGTCGCCGCGGCGCATGATGGTGCCCGGGTGTTCCCCCGGGCCAAGGGCCGGTTCGCCCATGATCACCCCCGATGCGGCAAGGCCATGCCAGATTACGCCCGCGGCAACACCGGTCCGGCGGTGCTTCACCCGCGAGCGGAGTGTTGTTCCGGGCCGGTCTCGGCCGATTCGGGTCCGGCGGTTTCTGGCCCGGCCGGTTCTGGCCCGGCCGGTTCTGGCCCGGCCGGTTCTGGCCCGGCGGGTTTTGGCCCGGCCGGTTCCGGCCCTGCGGTGTGGTGCAGGCCCCGGGCGAACGTCGCGACCAGGGCCGAGCCGGCCACGGCGGCCGCGAAGAACAGGATCGCGGTGGCCGGTCCCCGCCAGGCCAGCAGCACACCGCCGAGCAGCGGCGCGACAGCCGCCATCGAGGTGGCGGCGACCATGATGACGCTGATGACCCGGCCCTGCAGCCGGTCCGGGGTGATCGCCGCCTGAAAGCCGAACAGCGCGGCGTTGGCCGCCGGGCCCAGGAACACGGCCAGGCCCAGCGGGACGGCGCCGGCGATGCTCGAGGTCAGAAAGGCCGAACCGGCCAGCAGCAGGGCGGCGGCCCAGCAGATCGAGCGGGTCAGCGCGACCAGGCCGAGGCGGCGATGGATGGCCGGCGCCACGAACGCGCCCAGCAGCCCGCCCACGGCCACGACGGTCTCGGTCAGGCCGATCACCGCGGGCGCCGTGCCGTTGCGCTGCAGAGCCACGATCAGCGTGAAGATCACTCCGTTGATGGCGAAGTTCAGCGGCGCCGCGACCAGCATCAGCACCCGGAGGAATGGGTGGGTGAACACGAACCGGAGTCCCTCGGCGAGCGCGGCCCCGTACGGCTGCGGCTTGTCCTCCCGGGGTGCTTGGAGCGGCTTGCGGATGGCGAGAACCGCCCCGATCGACACCAGATAGGACACGACGTTGGCGGCGAACGGGATGGCGTGACCCAGTCCGAACAGGAGACCACCGAGCGGCGGGCCGGCGAGCGCGGTGCCGTACGAGCGGGCCTCGTTGCGGGCCACCGCGCCGGGCAACTGCCCGATCGGCACGATGCTGCGGAGCGAGGCATCCTCCGCGGTGCCGAAGACCGCGCTCGCGGCAGCGTCCACGACCGCGACCACGATGATCAGCGCGAGCCCGGCCCGGTCGGTGAGCACCGCCGCGGTCAGTGCGGCGAAACCCGCCAGCCGCAGGGCGTCGCAGGCCACGAGCGTACGGCGCCGGTCGAAACGATCCACCAGGACGCCCGCGGGCAGACGGAGCAGCAGCCGGGTGGCCTGGGTCATCGTGCCGACCAGGCCCGCACTGACCGGGGAACCGGTCCGCACCAGCACGAGCAGGGACAGCGCGAGCGAGGCGATGCCGTCGCCCAGGTCGGACAGCGACTGCGAGGACCACAGCAGATTGAACTCGCGGTTGCGCCACAGGCTCACCGTCGTCACGGCTGCGTCCGGCGCGGATAGGCGTGCGTGACGACCAGCACCGTCTCGGCCCCCGGCTCCGGGGCGTCGGCCTCGAGGATCAGCTGGTCGATCCGGCTGCGCAGACGATCAAGACCTTCCGGAGTCGTACGGATGACCCGGTCGGAACTGGCCGCCGCGTCGTACCACTGGGGGCTCCACTTGCCGTGCGACGCCTCCCGATGGAACTGTTCCATCATCAGATCCCAGACCGCCCGGGCCGTACGCTCGACCGCCGCCACCGCTTCGGCGTCCCCCGGCGCGTCCCAGGTCGTCGAGGCGTGCGCGGCCTTCCACCAGCGTTCCCTTCCCCGTACGCCCCGGCCCCGCTCGGGAGCCTCGGCGACGAACCCGTGCCGGGCCAGCAGCCGCAGATGGTGGCTGGTCTGCCCGGAATCCGTGTCCAGACGGCGCGCGAGGATCGCCGAGGTGGCGGGGCCGTCGAGCCGCAGCGACCCGACGATCTGCATGCGCAGCGGGTGCGCCATGACCCGCATCATCTCGGCGTTGCTGAGCACTACCTCGGTTCGATCCGTCATGGCGTGGACGGTAGGCGGGCGGCGTTCAGCAGTGCAAGCATCCTATGCATAGAACCTCTGCATTTACTGCGACGAGTAAGTCGGCGATCGGCGGGCATGCTGGACACGTGCGCGCTGTATTCATGTACGGGGAACGGGACATCCGCGTCGAAGACGTGCCGGAACCCGCGGTCACAACCGGTCGCGACGCCGTGGTGCGGGTGGTCGCCTCGTGCGTCTGCGGATCCGACCTGTGGGGTTACCGCGGGGTGCGGAGCGCCGGCGGCCCGCGGCGGATGGGCCACGAGTTCATCGGCGTCGTCGAGGCGGTCGGGGACGCCGTCGAGAAGGTGAAGGCCGGCGACTTCGTGATCGCCCCGTTCTACGTCTGCGACGGCACCTGCGTGAACTGCCGCAACGGCTTCAGCACGTCCTGCCTGCACGGCGGCGCGTGGGGCGCCGAGGTGCGCGGCGAAGGCTTCGCCGACGGCGGCCAGGGCGAGAGCGTACGGGTCCCGCTGGCCGACGGCACCCTGTTCGTCGTGCCCGGCGGGCAGCCCGGCGACGCGCTGCTCCCCGGCCTGCTCACGCTCTCCGACGTGATGTGCACCGGACACCACGCGGCCGTCTCGGGCGGCGTGCGGGAAGGCTCGACCGTGGCGGTGGTCGGCGACGGCGCGGTCGGCCTGTGCGCGATCATCGCGGCCCGGCGGCTCGGCGCGTCCCGCATCGTCGCCATGTCGCGCCACGAGCCCCGCCAGGCTCTGGCCCGCGACTTCGGTGCGACCGACATCGTGCCCGAACGCGGCGAGGAGGGCATCGCCGCGCTCAAGCGGATGTTCGACGGCGTCGGGCCGGACGTGGTGCTCGAATGCGTGGGCACCCGAGAGTCGATGGACCAGGCGCTGCGCTCGGCCCGGCCCGGCGGGCAGGTCGGATTCGTCGGCGTGCCCGCGGGCGGCCCCGAACTGCCGGTGCCGCTCATGTTCGGCACCAACGTCGGCGTACGGGGTGGGGTGGCTCCGGTCCGTGACTACATGGAGGAGCTGCTGCCCGAGGTCATGGACGGCCGGATCACACCCGGCAAGGTCTTCGACCTGACCTTGCCGCTGGACGAGGCGGCGGAGGCCTACGCGGCGATGGACGAGCGGCGGGCCGTGAAGGTCATGCTGCGCCCCAGCACATAGGCTGGGGTCCATGGGGGAACTGGTCGTGCGCGCGGCGGGTCCCTCCGAACGCGACATCGTCACCGCGTTGCTGATCGGCTCCTGGGGCGGCACCACCGTGGTGGCGCACGGCGTCAGCTACGACGCGGCGGCCCTTCCCGCGCTGATCGCTTGGCTCGACGGCGGCCCGGTCGGCCTGGTGACGTACGAGCTGGGACCCGACGGCCTCGAGGTGGTGACCCTGGACGCCGTCGTGTCCGGCGCCGGCGTCGGCAGCGCCCTCCTGCAGGCCGCGGCCAACCGCGCGTGGGCGGCCGGCGCCTCCCGGCTCTGGCTGATCACCACCAACGACAACCTCGACGCGCTGCGCTTCTATCAGCGCCGCGGCATGCGCCTGGCCGGCCTGGCCCCCGGCGCCGTCGAAGAATCCCGGGCCCTCAAGCCGTCCATCCCGCTGGTGGGGGAGTACGGCATCGAAATCCGCGACGAGCTGACCCTCGAACTGCGCCGCGGCTGGTTCCGCCCGTGAGACTGACCGAGATCCGCACCTATCCGATCAAGTCGCTGCTGGGCGCCTCGGTGACCTCGGCCGAGGTGACCGACCGCGGTCTGGCCGGCGACCGCCTGTGGGCCGTGCGCGACGCCGACGGCAAGTTCGGCAGCGGAAAAAACACCCGCCGCTTCCGCCGGATGCCCGGATTGTTCGAGCTCCAGGCGTACGCGGACACGCCTGTGCCGTCCGTCGGCCTACCCGACGGCCGCGTCCTGCCGGCCGGCGATGCGGTCAGCGCTTTCCTCGGCCGTGCCGTGACCATCACCCCGGAAACCTCGATCCCGCACCACGACGAGGGCGCGGTGAGCATCGTGACAACGGCCGGGCTGGCCCGGTTGACGTCGTTGTGCGGTCCGGACCCGGGCCGGCACACAGTGGACCCGCAGCGTTTCCGGGCCAACCTGCTGGTCGACGCGCCGGGCGAGGGGTTCCCCGAGGACGCGTGGACCGGCCGGGTGCTGCGGGTTGGGCCGTCGGTCGCGCTGCGGGTGATCCGGCCACTGACCCGCTGCGTGATGATCGACATGGCGCAGGGCGGGGCGCCGGCCCGGAACGACTTGCTGAAGGAATTGGCCGCCACGCACGACATGACCTTCGGTGTGTTCGCCGCCGTGGAAAGCCGGGGCAGGGTGACCGTGGGGGATGAGTGCGTCCTGGGGTGAGGCGCCGTGGACCTGTCGTGCTGCGTCGCTCTGTCGTTCCTGGGCCCTGCACCGCCCGGTCGCCCCTCGGTCCTCCACCGCCCGGTCCCCCCTCGGCCCTCCACCGCCCGGTCCCCCCTCGGCCCTCCACCGCCCAGTCCCCCCGCCCGGGGGATTGGGGTGGACCTTAAGGGCCTGTCAAGCTGGCGGCGCCGCCTGTCCACAGGCCACAAAACCCACCCCGCAGGTTGTCCACAGGCCCAGCAATTCGCTGGCCGGCCCAGCCCCGACCCCCTAACCTCCCGGCGATGGCTCATTTCGTTCACCTCGCGCCGGAGGCGGCCTCGGGTCGGATCCTCCGGGACGGCGTGCGTGCCCGCAGCCGCGACTGGTTCGGGCAGCGCGGCGTCTTCTGCATGCCTGTGCTGGCGTCGTTCGGGCTGACGCATCAGTGGGTTCGGGAACTGCGGCGGTGGCATCCGGGTGTGCTGGCGGCGGTGCAGCTGCGGGTGGCCGATGACGAGCCGGTCACGGTCGGGCGTTACGGGTCGGAGCCGCGGCGGGTGACGGCGGCCGAGGCTGTTGCGGTGGTGCGGCGGCTCGACGATCCGCGAGGGTGGCAGGTGTTCGTGCCCCGAGCCGTGACCGCGGCCGAGGTGCGGCGGGTCCGGCGGGTGCCGCAGGGTGTGGGGTGGCGATACAAGCCCGATGCTCACGGGCAGCGACCGTGCACGTGCCCGGTCTGTCTGGGGCGGGGGGAGTTCGGGGCGGCGCGGCTGCGGCGGCGATATCCTATCGGGCGGCCGCGGCCCACCAAGCCTGAGCTCATGGCCCGGCTGCGCGGGGCCGCGACGTCCGACGAGATCATCGACGTGCTGATGATGCTGGGGGCGCGACGGCGCGGGGGCGGCGAGGAGCTGGCCTTTCTGGCCGGGCACCCGGATCCGGAGGTGCGCGAGACGCTGGCCGAGGCGCTGGAGAACTACCGGGGGCGAGGGGCCCGGCTTCTGAGGGAGCAACTCGGGTGACGGAGATGAGCGCCGCCGACGTCGTCGCGGTGGTCGAGGGGCTCGAGCGGCGAGGTGCGGAACCCTGTCTGGGTGGTGGCTGGGCGGTTGACGCGCTCCTCAACGAGCAGACCCGCGACCACGACGACCTGGACCTCTGGCTTCCGGCCGAGCACCTCCACCAGGCCTTTCAAGCACTGACCGAGCTGGGTGCCGACCGGGTGTTGCCGTGGCCCGGTGACCGCCCCTGGAATTTTGTGCTGCACGACGGCGTACGGCGTCGGATCGACCTGCACCTGTACGAAGTCAGGGCCGACGGGCAGCTGCACTACGGGTCGGCGGTGGACGGCGTGTCGTTCCCGGCGGCGGCTCTGGGCGGGAGTGGCCGGGTCGGGGGCCGGGCGGTGCGCTGTGAAGCCGCGGAGTGGTCGATGAAGTGGCATTCCGGCTACCCGCTGCGCGACAAGGACCACCACGATCTGAGGCTGCTCCGCGAACGGTTCGGTCCCCACTGACGAGTGCATGTCGAGAACGGCCGGTCGGCTCCGTCCCAGGGTCACGAAGCGCCCGACGCAGCACAGGAGCAAAAGACCGTGGACCCGTACGAGATCAATGAAGTGCTGAACCGCCCGCTCAGCCAGGAACTGCTGGCCCGCGACCTGACCCGCCTGGCCTACGTGGCCAAGGACGGCACGCCGCGGTGCATTCCGATCGCGTTCACCTGGAACGGTGAAACCATCGTTCTCTGCACCACCAAGAACTCCCCGAAGCTGCCCTCGCTGCGGCACAATCCGGCGGTCGCGCTGACGATCGACACCGAGGTGCACCCGCCCAAGATTCTGCTGATCCGGGGGCGGGCCGAGCTGGACGTCGTCGACGGCATCCCGGAGGAGTATCTGCAGATGAACGGCAGCTACACGATGACACCGGAGCAGCGGGTCGAGTGGGAGGCCGAGGTGCGTTCCCTGTACGACGGCATGGTCCGCATCGTGGTCACTCCGACCTGGGCCAAACTGATCGACTTCGAGACCACCCTGCCGTCCGCGGTCGAGGAACTGATCCGCGCACGAGCCGCGAAGTAACGGACGAGGAGAACACGATGGCCAAATATCTGCTGCTCAAGCACTACCGCGGCGGCCCGGCGCCGATCAACGACGTGCCGATGGACCAGTGGACGCCGGCCGAGCTGACGGCCCACGTCCAGTACATGGAGGACTGGGCCGCGCGCCTCGAGGAGACCGGCGAGTTCGTCGACGGCCAGGCGCTCTCCCCGCAGGGCACGTTCGTCCGGTCCGGCGGCGACGGCCGGCCACCGGTCACCGACGGCCCGTTCGCCGAGACCAAGGATCTGATCGCCGGCTGGATGATCATCGACGTGGACACGTACGAGCGAGCCTTGGAACTGGCCGCCGAACTGTCGGCCGCTCCGGGCGCGGGCGGGAAGCCGATTCAGGAGTGGCTCGAGATCCGGCCGTTCCTGACGTCGGCGCCCACGGTGACCGAGTGAACGAGTCGCTCCTGCGCGACCTCGTCCCGGCGGTCCTCGGGATCCTCGTCCGGCGCGGCGCCGACTTCGCCGCGGCCGAGGACGCCGTACAGGAAGCTCTGATCCGGGCCCTTCAGACCTGGCCGGACGATCCGCCACGCGATCCGAAGGGCTGGCTCGTCGCGGCCGCGTGGCGCAAGTTCGTCGACGCCGCGCGGTCCGAGTCGGCCCGGCTCAAGCGGGAGGTCACCGTCGAGCCGGCGCCCGGTCCGGCGAATGAGACCGACGACTCGTTGTGGCTCTACTTCCTGTGCGCGCACCCGTCGCTGTCCCCGGGCTCGGCCGTGGCCCTGACGTTGCGCGCGGTCGGCGGCCTGACGACCCGCCAGATCGCCGCCGCCTACCTGGTGCCCGAGGCGACCATGGCCCAGCGGATCAGCCGGGCCAAGCGGCAGCTCACCGGCCGGCCGCTCGACCAGCCGGGCGACCTCGGCACCGTGCTCCGCGTGCTCTACCTGGTCTTCAACGAGGGTTACGGCGGCGACGTGGACCTGGCGGCCGAGGCGCTGCGCCTCACGCGTCAGCTGGCGGCCGAGACCGACGCGCCCGAGGTTGCCGGGCTGCTGGCCCTGATGCTGCTGCACCACGCGCGCCGGGCCTCGCGCACCGGTCCGGGCGGCCGGCTGGTGCCGCTGGCCGAGCAGGACCGCTCCCGCTGGGACACCACCATGATCGCCGAGGGCGTGGCCGTCCTGCAGGCGGCGCTGGCCCGCGACCGGCTCGGCGAATATCAGGCCCAGGCGGCCATCGCGGCCCTGCACGCCGACGCCCCGAGCACGGCCGAGACCGACTGGGTGCAGATCGTCGAGTGGTACGACGAACTGCTGCAGCTCACCGGCAGCCCGGTGGTGCGTCTCAACCGTGCCGTCGCGGTCGGTGAGGCCGACGGACCGCAAGCCGGCCTGGCCGAGCTGGCCAAGGTCGACCCCGGCCTGCCCCGATACACCGCCGTACGCGCCTATCTGCTCGAACGCGCCGGCCACCTCGACCAGGCGGCCGATCTCTACGCCGAGGCGTCGCGCGCGGCGACCAGCGTGCCCGAGCGCGACCACCTGACCCGCGAGGCGGCCCGGGTGCGGCAGCGGCTGCACCCGTGAGCGGCCCTACCAGACGTCGCCGTTGCGCCAGTCGCACGCCAGCACGCCGTCGAGGTCGAACGCGCCGTCGGCCCCGAGCCGGACGAACGTGCTGTCATCGTCGTCGGGCGTGAACGTCAGACCGGACGGCGCCAGCACGGCCGTCCGCCCACGCCAGGCCTCCCACCCGCGGGCCACGTAGAGCCCGCGCCCCGCGTCCGACGCCGACAAAGCCCCCAGATCGTAGGCCCGGTCTATGACATTTTCGGCGGCGTCCATGACCTGGCCCGCCAGCCCCTGCCCGCGCCAGTCCGGATGCACCGCCACCGCCTCGACATAACCACACCGCCAGGCCCGGTCGGCATGAACAAAACTGCGCTGCACCACGGCCGCGTGGGCCACGATCCGACTTTCCCGCGTCACGATGAAATGCAGCCCGCCGAGCGAGTGATCCCAGTCGTCGTTGGAGAAATCGCCGAGAAAGGCCTCATCGAGCAGCCGCCGAATCTCGATGCGCTGCCCATCGCTGAGAGCAAAGGTGGGAATCACGGCCGGCCCACCCCATCGGAAACGGCCCACTTCAGGAACTCGTACGCCGTCTGGCCCCGGTCTCTCGGATCGTCGTAAGCGCTGGGGGAGCCGGGCTCCTCGCGAATGCGCAGCGCTTCCCGCCCGAGCATGTGCCAGCGCGGATCGAGATGCGACACGATGTAACGGCCCGCACCGCTCTTCGACGTCAGCGCGCCGAGCCGCAGCAAATGGTGCAGCCGCGCGACCCCGAGCACCACCCAGGCGATCGACGGATCGTGTTCACCGAAGGCCTGGATGTCGCCTTCCTCGATCTGGGTCATCGTCGAACGCCAATAGGTATCGAGATTCGTCCGGGTGAATTCGCGCAGTTCGGCGGGATCGGTGTGCACCGGCGGCAGCGGCCCGCGCACCACGACCGCCCGTTCGGCCAGCTCGTGCCACGTCACCGGGCAGATGTCGATCTTGCCGTCGGCCTGGAATTCCCCCTGGAAGAAGGCGGGTCGCCGGCCCACGGTCAGCGACGAAACGGCCAGGTCGGCCGGCGTGCAATGGAATCCGTCGAACACCACGCCGGGGTGCCGCTTTTGCGTGGCCGAATGCGCCTCGGCGAGCATCGCGTGATCCGGCGGTTGCCGCCACACCCCGACGAAGTCGACGTCGCTGCCCGGGAAGAACTCGCCCCAGCACAACGAGCCGTGCAGGAACAGGCCCGTCAATGCCCCGGGCGCCCGGGCGTCGACCTCTTCGAGAAACGTCCGGGCGACATCCACGGCCAGAACCTTATTGGACGTACGCGACCCGGAGTGCCCAACCGCACCGGCGCCAACCGGGCCAGCAGTTTCGGCTTCCGGGCCACACCGGGCCGTCCGCCCGCTGCGGCACCGGACCGGTGGCCGGGCTATAAAGCGCTTATGACGACCCCCGCAGCGCGCGCCCGAGAGCAGTACCAGTCCACGACCGGTAATCTCGCCGCCCGTATCGCCATCTACGACCACCGCACCAATCCGCAGGACTGGTATTCGTGGCTGGGTGAACGCCTGCCCCTGCGCGGGGACGTGCTCGAGGTCGGCGCGGGCACGGGTGCATTGTGGAGCCGGGTCGATCCGCGGTCGCATCCGATCCGGCTGACGCTCACCGACTTCTCGCCGGCCATGTGCGAACAGCTCCGGTCGGTTGCCGGCGCGAGCGTGGTGCGCAGCGACGCCACCCGGTTGCCGTTCCGCGGCGCGAGCGCCGACCTGCTGATCGCCAACCACATGCTCTACCACCTCGACGACCCCGACGCCGGGCTGCGGGAGTTCGCGCGCGTGCTGCGTCCCGGCGGGCGGCTGGTCATGGGCCTGAACGGGGACGACCACCTGGCCGAGGTGGACGAGATCGGGCCCGCGGTGGGCCGCGACGACCTGCGCCTGCGACCCGGGCACAACGACATCTCGGCCGGCACTGCTCCGGCGTACGTGGGAAGGGTCTTCAAGAATGTGGAGGTCGAGCGGTATCCGTGCGCGCTGGAGGTGCCGGATCCCGAACCGGTGCTGCGCTATCTGGCCAGCCAGGGGCGCACGCCGCTGACGGCCGGCGAACAGGCCGCCGCGCGCGAGCACATCGCCGCCCGGATTGCCGCCGACGGCTCGTTCCGTGTCCGCCAGCACGTCGTCGTGGTCACCGCGACCCGCTGACGACGCCCACCACCTCGAGGGCCGCCTCGCGCAGGGCCTCGCTGCGGGCGTACACGGAAGCGCCCGGCCCCGGCTTGGAGCGTCCGTCAAGGCCGCTGTAACTGCCGCCGGCCTCCCGGACGATCAGCGACGTCGAGGCGAAGTCCCAGATCTGGCCGCCGGTCTGCACGGCCAGGTCGAGGTCGCCGCGCGCGACCATCAGGGCCGGGTGGATCGGCCACGGCAGCGCGGGCGTCACCTCCTTGAGCGGCGCCACCAGTTCCCGGTTCCAGTCCTCGGGGACCACCCCGAGCCGGCTGCCGGCCACGATGTCGGCGCCCGTCGAGACGTGCACGGGCGTCTCGGCGACGACCCGGCCGCCGACCACCCGGCCCTCGAACGCGCCGCCGCCCCGCGTTGCCCACCACACGCTGCCCTGCGCCGGGTGCGCGGCCACCGCGGTGGTGACCTCGCCGTCCTCCTCCAGCGCGATCAGCACGAGCCACCGGTCGTCACCCGCCACGAACAGCGCCGTGCCGTCGATCGGGTCGATGATCCAGCGGCGTCCGTCCGAGCCGGTCTGGCCCTCCTCCTCGCCCAGGATCGCGTCGGACGGGCGGGCGGCGGTCAGCACGTCCCGGATCGCCGACTCGACCGCCCGGTCGGCCATGGTCACAACCGAACCGTCGGCCTTGACCTCGCGCGGCAGGTCGGCGAGCGCCTCGAAATGGGGCAGGGCCACCGCGGCCCCGATCATGGCGGCGCGCTGAGCGAGCTGAAGATCCGTCTCCACGTGACCCATCCTGCCTTCGTTCGGCGGGCCGCCCGGCGCGAATCGCTGGCGTGTCGCCCGCTTCACTCCCCAGCACACCGCACGTTCTTGAACGCCCGGCCACGAGCGGATGGTCAGCGGACTTCGGCCACCGCCAGCCCGGCCGTTCCCCGCGGCACCTCGGCCACGACCGTGCCGGCCGGATCGACGACGCACGTGGGTCCGAGGCCCAGATGGGTGTGGCCGCGTTCCCCCGTCACGTCGGCCGAGGCCAGCCACATGCCCGTCTCGGCGATGCGCTGACGACGCAGTTCGAGGTGCCGATCGGCCCAGAGATGCGCGTTCGCACGTCGCATCATGTTCTGCGCCGGGAAGACGAGCAGACTCGCTCCCTGGCTTGCGATCGCCGCGGCGGCGTACGGGAACTGCCCGTCGAAACAGATGTTGATGCCGAACGTCGTGCCCGCCTCCGTGAACACCGGATACGCGTCGCCCGCCGTGAAGACACGCTCGCCCCGGGTCAGAAACGTTTTCCGGTACGCCCCGGCGACCCGCCCGCCGCGCACGACGGCGGCCGTGTTGAAGAAGCGGTCACCATCGCGTTCGATCATGCCCAGAACGACCGTTTGCCGTACGTCCAGACGCACCTCGGCGCACCCCATGGCGTACTGCCGCACGTGGCTTTCGGTCGGCAGATAGCCCTGCAGAAAGCATTCCGGGAAGACCAGCAGGTCGACCCCGTCCGCCTGCCGTGCGTATTCGTGCACGATTTCGAGCGCCGACCGCACGTCCCCGAGAATCTCCGGCGTCTGGCACACCCCGACAAGCATCAGGACAGCCGGCGGGTCGTTGGAGAATGGCGACACACGGCCGCGTCCTGAGGCATGGCCGCAGTCTGCCGGACTTCCCGGCCGCTCGCACATCGCCGTTAGGGTGCATTCCCATGCATGCCGATCGAGCTCCGGTGACGCGTGTCTGGATCGGCGGCTCCCCGTGCGCGGGCAAGAGCACGGTGGCCGCCCTGGTCGCCGCGGCCTTGAATTGGCCGCTGTACTCGTGCGACGACGCCTTCGACCGCCACGCGCCCCTGGCCGGCCCCACGATGCGCAAGGTGACCACGATGCCGATCGGCGCCCGGCTGGCCCAGCCCGTCGACGTGCAGGTGGCCGACGTCTTCCGCCTCTGTGACGAGCAGTTCCCGCTGATCCTGGCCGAACTTCCCGACCCCGCCGTCATCGAGGGCGCCGCGCTGCTGCCATCCCTGCTCGCCGCCGAATCCGTCCCGCCGGCCCGCGCCGTCTGGCTCGTGCCCACGCCGGCCTTCCAGCGCCACTACTACGAGCGCCGCCCGTGGGCCGCCGACCTGCTCACCGGCCTGCCCGCCTCGGCCTTCGACCGCTGGATGCAACGCGACGAGCGCTTCGCCACCCAGATCGCCACCGAGGCCCGCAGCCTGGGCTACCGCGTCCTCACCATCGACGGCACAGCGCCCCCGGCCGAAATAGCGGCCGATGTGCTCTCGCATCACTCGGCGCGGGGCGGGTAAATGGGCGGGTATGACAGATACGCCTAATGCGGGCTCCAGCAGCGATCAGATCGTTACCGGCAGCCCGGAGACCGACAAGTTTCCCACCGACAACCCGCCCGGGTCGGACACGCCGGCCTCGGGCAGCAGCAACAAGGGCATCAACGAGAACCGGTCCAACCTCAACGAGGGTGAGGACGAGCTGGCCCCGGAGCCGCCGGACTAAGACGCCGGGGCGTGCAGGGTCAGGGTTGTCCAGGCTCCGACGTGGACGCGGTCGCCGTCGGTCAGGGCCCTCGACTGGCCGGCCGTCAAGGGGGCCTGGTCGTCGTTGATGTAGGTGCCGTTGGTCGAGCCGATGTCGGAGACCAGCCACACGCCGTCGACGCTCAAGGTCAGCAGCGCGTGGGAGTGGGAGACCCCGGGGTCGTCGTCGGCCAGGTCGATCTCGGGGTGGGTGCCCTTCGAGTTGCTCTTGCGGCCGATCCGCACCTGCGGGGGTGGCAGGGAGACCGTACGGGAAGCGCCGTTGGCCGGGAACTCGATGCCGTCGATCGCGTTCTCGTCGAAGTAGGCGCGGTCGGGGGCGATCGTGACCGTCCAGCCGGCCACCTCGACGGGCGCGGAGGCGGCCGGGACCAGGGTGGGCACGCGGCCCGTGCTGTGGTCGTAGCCGCAGTCCTCGCAGAACCGGCTCGACCCGGCGCGCGGGGTGCCGCAGTTCGGGCAGGGCTCGGTGGCGACGGCGGGGGCGGCCGGAGTGGCCGCAGTGGCCGCAGCGGGCGACGGGGCCGGCGAAGGAGCGGGGGCGGCACCGTCGATCTTGGCGCCGCACGTGTCGCAGAAGTCGCTCTCGCCGGAGACGTGGCCCTTGGGGCAGGCGTACGTGGTCACTGGCCGCGCCCCACCCGCACGGTCTTGGTCGAGCGGGTGTCCAGCGCCATCTCGTCGGCCGCCTCCACCTTGCGCCGCAGCCGCACCGTGCCGGTCGCCGGGTCCTCGATGTCGACCACGGTGGCCAGCAGCTCGGAAGTGGCCTTGTTGCCGCTCTCGTGGGCCAGCTGCGCCGCCCGCCCGAACTTGATCGTCGCGGTGTGGTCGTCGCCCGCCTTGCGCGCCTCGATGCCGGCCTGGATCACGTCGGCCAGCTCGGCCTGCCCGGTGTAGTGGGCGACCTGCCGGTTGATCCGGGTCGACAGCGCCGCGTCGTCGGTCCACACCGCCCGTACGAGGGACTGGGCGTGCACCGTGTCGCCCTCGACGATCGACACCCGGGCCGCCAGCATCTCGTCGCCGGCCGCACCGGGCGGCACGTCGACGCACACGTGGTAGTCGCGGCTCTCGGCGCCCCACGAGCCCAGCGGATAGCGCCCGGCCCGCGCGCCGTCGGCCACCCGCTTGCCGGTCAGATCGGCCACCTGCGGCTCGACCTGCTTGACGAACCGGACCGTGGCGTTGACCGGCGTCCACACCTTGAGCTGCACGTCGGCCGAGGTCTTGCCCATCGCGGCCGTCATCATCTGCTCGAAGGCGGCCGTCAGATCGGCCGGCCGGGCCACGATGTCGACCGTGCCCAGCATCGCGTCGGCGATCTTGCGGAGCTCGGAGACCTTCCAGTTGGTGCCGACACCCCGGCAGTCGACCGCGAACTTGCCGCCGATCGAGGCGAGCACGCTCTCGAGATAGCCCGCCCGCTCGCCGTTGTCGCCGTCGGTCAGCATGATGGCGTGCGCGATGTCGCCCGGGCGCTGGGCGAACAGCTGGGCCGCCAGCAGCAGCCACGCGCCCATCGCGGTGCCGCCGCTGGCGTGCAGCCGGTCGATGGCCCACGTCGCCTCGGCCCGGGTCTGCGCCGACGCCACCGCCAGCTGGCCGGGCGCCGGGAAGAGCTGCTGCGCGGTGCCGACGCCGGCGATCAGCGCGAAGTGCACGCCGTCGTCGATGCAGGCGACCGCGGCCTTGGCGGCCTGCCGGGCGGCGGTGATGCGGCCCTCGGCCTGCATCGAGCCGGACGCGTCGACGATGACGATCTCGGTGGCGCCGGAGGTGCGGACGCCTGTCGAACTGCCGGACGAGGTGACCGTGACGATCGCGTTGACCTCGGTCGCCCCGAGGGCGAGAAACTCGTTCTGGAAGGCCTCGGCGCTGTACGTCATTGTTCGGATCCCCCAAGCGGCGTGATCGGTACCAGGGCCACGGTGATGTTGTCGGCGCCCCCGGCGGTGTTCGCGTAGTCGGCGAGCCACCGGGCCGCGGAGATCAGCGTGCCCTGCTCGCGCAACCCCTCGCGCACCGCGGCGGCGAAGGCGCCCGCATCGGTCAGGTAGTTCCACAATCCGTCGCTGCACAGCACCAGATGGCCGGGGTCACCGACCACGAATTCCGCCGTACGGGGGGAGATCGAACCCGCGTCGGCCCCGAGCCACGCCGTGATCGCGTGCGCCTTGGGGTCGCGCATCGCCTGCTCCGGGTCGGCGCCCAGGGAGATCACGTGGGTCGCCCACGAGTCGTCCTCGGTGAGCTGCTCGGCCACGCCTTCCTCGGGCACCCAGTAGGCCCGGCTGTCGCCGATCCAGCCGACGGTCACCGCGTCGCCGCGGACCGTCGCGGCCACGATCGTGCAGGCCGGGTTGGACGCCTGCCGCCGCGGGTCACCCTCGGCGGTCAGCTTGGCCACCGCGATCTGGGCCGTGCCGATGGCCGCGGCCAGGTCGAGCCCGTCGCCCAGCGCCGACCCGGTCGAGGTGACCGCGGTCAGCGAGGCCACGTCGGGGTCGAACGACGAGGACACGCCGTCGCTGATCACCAGGTCGACGTCGCGCCCGCGGGTGGCCAGCCACATCGCGTCCTCGTTGCGGTGGTGCCGCAGCCCGCGGTCGGTGACCGCGGCCGCCACCTCGCCGCAGTCGGTCTCGAGGTGGTCGCGTTCCCGCGCGGCCAGCATGCCGCAGTTCTCGCAGTATCCGTCCGCGCCGACGCTGCCCGACGTCCCGCAGTGCGGGCACGGGGGGCCGGGGACGAGCGACCGCCCGCAGACCTCGCAGAAGGCCGCTCCGGCGGCACGCTCGTCGGCGCACGACGCGCAGTCGGTGATGGTCATCGTGCCTCGCTGTTTCTGCCGGTGCCGGGGGCGTAAGTATGAGCCCCCGGGCGTACGCCGTGGGGGAGGGGGCGGGTCATGTCCGCGTCCGGGGCCGCGAGGCGTTGGCCAGGTCGACCAGGCGGATCTTCTCGACCCCGTGGGCCGCCCGGGCCATTTCCCGGTACGCCTCCTCGAGCGCGAACCGGATGTCGCGTTCCCGGATGTCCCCGCTGCGGGTGGATCCGAGCACCGCCGCGGGCAGCGTGGCCCGGCCGGTCACGTTGCGCAGCGCCTGCTCGAGCAGCTCGGCCCGCAGCTGCGCCAGCTGGGCGGCCTCCACCTCGAGCCGTTCGATCAGGGCCGCCGCCGCGGCCAGCGAGTCGACGTCGGGCGCGGCCGACGGGTGCGCCTGCACGAGCGCGCGCACCGCCCCGACCTGCGAGCTGCGATAGGCCGACGAGGTGCCCGGCACCCGGTTGTACGCCTCGACGGCCCCGGTGCGGTCGCCGGCGCGCAGACGGCAGCGGGCCAGCCCGGCCGCGGCCGCCGTGTACGACGGATCCGTGCGGCTGACCACGTCGTAATAGCCGGCCGCCGCCGCGTCCCCGCCCAGCTCCATCGTCAGGCCCAGCGCCAGCTGCGGGGCCAGTTCACCCGGCAGCGCCGAGTACACCGCGTCGAACCGCACCCGGGCCGCCGGGTAGTCGCCCTCGGCCAGCCGCAGCAGCCCGTCGTACCAGGCCACCCGCCAGTCCCCGCCCTCGGAGCCGAGCAGCCGGTCGCACGCCTCCCGGGCCTCGCCGAAGTCGCTGGTGCGCACGGCCAGGTCGATGCGGGCCCGCAACGCGCGCAGCCGGGTCTCGACGCTGTCGACCGGGGCCGTGGTGAGCAGCGTGAGCACCTCGGACGGCTCGGTCACGGTCATCGAGGCCAGGAACGCGGCCGCCGGGTCGGTGAGGTCGATCAGCGGGGTCGGCAGGTCCTGCCAGCGCGGCGTCTCGGAGCGCGGGTCGGTGCGCTGCTCGCCGGTGAACAGCCGGGACGGCGCCGGGTGGGCGGTGCCGCCGGTGGCCAGCACCTGACGCAGCACGCCCATCATCTGCTCGGCCATCTCGGCCGCGTCGACGAACCTTTCCGCCGGATCCTTGCGGGTGGCCCGGCCGAGCAGCCGGTAGAACGACTCGAAGCGCTGGTACACCTCGAACTCGCCGCGGTTGGGCAGGCTGTCGGCGAACGTGCTCTGATAGCCCCGGAAGTCGGTGGTCAGGACGGCCAGCGTACGGCCGATGGTGTAGAGATCCGAGGCGATGGACGGGCCGAGCGTGGCCATCTCGGGGGCCTGATAACCCATTGTGCCGTAGAGCGCCGCGTCCTGGTCGTCGATGTGCACGACGCCGCCGAGGTCGATGAGCTTCATCTGGTCGCCGGCCTGGATCACGTTGTCCGGCTTGAAGTCGCAGTAGATCAGGCCCCGGTCGTGCAGATAGCCGAAGGCGGGCATGATCTCCAGGACGTACGCCAGAGCCTGGTCGACCGGAAGCGGGTCGGACGTGTTGCCGGCCGACGCGCGGCGCTCCTTGAGGATGCCCTTGAGCGACTCGCCGCCGACGTACTCCATGACGATGTAGCCGGCGCCGTCGTGCTCGACGAAGTTGTAGATCTTGACGATGTTCGGGTGCTCGACCTCGGCCAGGAACCGCCGCTCGGCCACCGCCGCGGCCAGCGCGTCCTCGTCGCCCGCGTTGAGCAGGCCCTTGAGCACCACCCAGCGGTCCGAGACGTTTTTGTCGACGGCGAGGTAGATCCAGCCCAGGCCGCCGTGCGCGAGCGCGCCGACCACCTCGTACTGCCCGCCGATCAGGTCGCCCTTGACCAGCTTGGGGGTGAAGTTGAAGGGCTCGCCGCAGGCGGCGCAGAAGCCGGACGTACGCCCCTCGCGGTCGCCCCGGGTCCGGCCGACCGCGTTGCCGCACTTCGAGCAGTACCGCTTCGACTCGGGCACCTCGGCCTCGGCCATCACGGCGGTCGACGGGTCGGCCTGGGTGATCGGCGCGATGTCGACCAGGCCACCGCCGAAGCGCCGCCGGGACGACCCGGTGCGCGAGCTGCCGGTGCGGGCCGACCCGGCCGTACGGGTGGACAGCGCGCTGGTCCGCGACGACGGCCCGGTGGCCACCGTGGCCTCGCGCGGTTTCGGCACCGCAGCGGCCCGCGGCGCGAGCCCGCACGTGTCGCAGTAGCCGTCCTCGATCATCCCGGGGCAGTTACGTTCGCACTTCATCGGCCGTCCTTCGCGATCGTGGCGGTGAGCGCATCCTGGTAGGCGGTGACGGCCCGGCGGGCGGCGCCGAGGTCGCACGGCGCCACGTAGAGCGCCTCGCGCGCGGCCGTGGCCAGCGGGGAGAGCCGGGGGTGCTCGGCCACTCCGCGGCGCAGCGCCTTGGCCTGATAGGCGTCGAGGCGGCCGCGCAGCTCGTTGCGGTCCGCCAGCAGCCCGGCGTTGCCGGCGGCGCCCTCGCGCAGCGTGGTGAGCCGTTCGCGGGCCCGCCGGGTCCACTCGGAGAGCCGCGCGCTGATCAGCGGCCAGTGACCGGCCGCGGCCAGCGCATCGATCGCGGCCAGGTCGGGTCGCAGGTCACCGGCGGGCACGGCGGCGATCTCGTGCGGCGGGAACCGGCCGGCGGCCTTCTCGGCGGCGGCGTAGGCCTCCTCGGTCGCCACCACCAGCTCGGCCGCCAGGCGATGCGCGTCGGCCAGCCGCTGGGTCAGGGCCTCGCGCAACTCGCCGGCCGAGGTGCGCTCGGCGTCGGCCCGCTGGATCAGGGTGCGTACGGCGGCCAGGTCGCGCTCGTGCACGCCCAGGGGATCGCCGGCCAGCGTCGCCGTGAACTGCCCGAGCCGCCGGTCCGCCTCGTCGATCGTGGCCGTGCTGCCGCCCGCCTGCCGGGTCAGGCGGCGTACGGTCTCGAGGGCGCCGGCCGCCTCGGCCGCGGCCGGGAGCAGCCTGTCCCACGCCTCGCCGGCCCGGGTGGCCACCCCGACCGCCGTCGCGAACGCGGCCTCCATCGCCGACAGCAGCTGCGCCGGTGTGCAGGTGTTGAGCACCTGGCCCGGCCCGAGCAGGCCGCGCTGGGCCAGCGGAACGACGTCGACCGACAGGGTGATCGACTCGCCGAGCACCTGGTGCCGGAACTGCCCGCGTTCGGCGTCACTGGGCCGCTTGAGGTCACGCAGCGCCCGGCCGCGGGTGATGACCTCGGTGAGCAGCCGATAGCCGTCCCACAGCTCGGTCAGCGCCGCGGTGGCGTCGGCCCAGGCGACGGCGGTCCGGCCGGTCAGCCGGGACTTGTCCAGCTCCTTGCGGGCCGGGTTGTCGTCGAGGTCGACCAGGTTGGCCGCGATCGCCGTCATCGCGGTCTCGAGCCGCAGCAGCTCCGCCTCCGCCTGCGCCGTCATCTGCCGTACTGGGCCTTCGGCGGGGTGGGGGCCGCGCCGAAGTCGCCCAGCCACCGCTCGTACGTCTTCTTCCAGGTGCCGTCGGCGCGGTTGCGCTCGAGCACGGCGTTGACGAACCGGGCGAACTCGGGGTGCGCCTTCGACATCGCCATCGCGTACGGCTCGTCGGTGAAGCGAGGCCCGATGACCTTGGCGTACGGGTCCTGCGCGGCCATGCCGGCCAGGATCGTGTCGTCGGTCGAGATGCCGTCGACCTCGTTGCGCTGAAACGCGACCAGGCAGTCGCCGAACGCCGGTTTGGCCACCGCGACCGGCTTCGACGCCACCTTCTCGATGTTCTCGAACGAGGTGGAGCCGGCCGCCGAGCACACCTTCTTGCCGCCGAGGTCCTCGATGGACTTCGCCGGCGAGGTCTTCGACACCAGCACCTTCTGCCCGGCCTCGTAATAGATGCTGGAGAACAGCACGTCCCTCCAGCGGTCGCAGTTCGCCGTCATCGTGTCCGCGACGATATCGACACTGCCGTCGGCCGCGGAACTGACCCGCTTGTCGTACCCGATGACTTTGATCTGAATTTTGGTGGGGTCGCCGAAGATGGCCTCGGCGATCTGGCGGCCCATGTCGACGTCGAAGCCCTCGATCTGACCCGTGAACGGGTTGCGCGAGCTGAACAGCAGCGTGTCCTGGCTGGTGCCGAGCACGAGGCGGCCGCGCTTCTGGATTGTTTCCATGTAGGTGCCGGCCGGCATGTCACCGGGCGTGGGCAACGCTCCCGGGCCCGGGCGCAGGCTGGCCCGCGGGTTGCACGCGGGCGCGGCTTCCCGTTCGGCCGGCGCCGGCTGGGCCACGCCGTTCTCCTTCGGCAGGGTGCTCGCGGAGGGCAGCGGGCCGGTGTCGCCCGAGCAACCGGCCAGGGCGGCGGTGGCGGCGAGCACGGTGACGGCGAGGACTGCTCGGATGCGCATCAGCGGTACTCCTCCAGTCGCGCGCGGAGCCCGGCGAACGCCAGCACGCAGATGGCCAGGCCGAGCAGCGGCCCGAGCACGGTCAGCAGGCCCAGCCCGCTGCCGGCCCGCTCGATCTCGCCGGTGAAGAACGTCTTGCGGTTCTCCAGCGCGGAGTCGAGGTCGGAGCGCAGGTCCTCGAAGACCTTGGTGGTCTCCGGCCCGATCGCGAGCGCCACCGCCTTGTCGTACTCGCCGTTGTCGTCGAGCGCGCGTACTTCCTTGTGCACACCGGCGTACTGCTCGAGCCGCGTCGATGCCCGGTCCATCGTGCGGCCGAGCTGCGGGTCGAGCCGGGAGTACTCGTTGACCATCGGGCCGCCCGGCTGGGTCAGTCTCGCCGTGACCGAAGCGAAGTCCTCCTCGTACGGGCCGGAACCCGCCCGCGCCGCCAGCGTCAGCGCCTCGTCGCCCCGGGCCTGCAGGGTCAGCAGACGGCTCTGGGCGATCGACGCCATCGGCCCCGAGCCCTGGTTGGCCGCGCGATCGAGACGCGCCTGCTGGACGGCCAGGATCGCGATCGCGCCGACCGTGAACACCACGGTCAGGGCGGTCGCGGCCAGCAACGGCACGTTGAAGGTGCGGTGCGTACGGCGGCTCAGGTAGCGCTGGGTCAGGATCAGGGTGGTCGCCAGGGCCAGCAGCGACAGCAGCAGCAACGCCACCCAGCCGAGCGCACCGGCCGCGGAGTAGCCGTCCTCGACCTCGTTCTGCGCGCCGCGGAACAGCTCGCGGGCCTGCGGCTGCAGCGTGTCGCGATTGAGGCGGGAAGCCTCGGACAGATACGACGAGCCGACCGGCAGACCCTGGCGGTTGTTGGCCCGGGCCGTGGCCACCAGCGCCGAATACTGCGCGACCCCGGCCGACAGCGTGCGCAGCGCCTCGGCCGCCGGGCCGTCGGCGGGGGTGCGCCGGGCCGCCGAGGTGAGCGCGGTCATCGCGCGTTCCAGATCGGCGTCGTAGCGGCGGGTCAGGGCGCTCGGCTCGAGCCCGCCGGCCAGGAACGCCTGGGCGGCGGTGGTGTCGGCGTCGGCCAGCGCCGCATAGATCGTCTCGGACTCGACCAGCAGCGGTTGCGCGCGGTCGCCGAGGTCGCTCGTGCCCGCGGCGGCCGACGAGCCGGCCACGCCCGCGAGCAGGCCGCTGAACAACCCGAGCGCGACCAGCGTGGCGATGAGCAACTGCAGCCGGCCGGGGGACGTGTGCCGCAGACCGCCGACCCGGCGCCACACGCCGGCGTTCCGCTCTTTGTTCCTTGGTGCGGGCCGTGCCGCCAGCGCAGTCGTCAAGCTACTCTCCCCGCTGTTGTGCGGCCTTCACTGTGCGCCATCCATGCAAGTGCCCGGCGGCCGGGGCCGCCGGGCACCGTCGTCGTCCTGGAGATCAGTTCAGCTCGCGCTTGAGCAGCTTGCCGGTGGCGGTCATCGGCAGCGACTCCACAATGGCCACGACGCGCGGATATTTGTACGCCGCCATCTGCTCCTTGCTCCACTCGACCAGCTCGTCCCCGGTGGCCGTCGCGCCCGGCTTGAGGATCACGAACGCCTTGACCTCCTCGCCGTGGCTGGGGTGCGGCACGCCGATCACCGCGGCCAGCGAGACGGCCTCGTGGGTCATCAGAACCTCTTCGATCTCGCGCGGATAGACGTTGAAGCCACCGCGGATGATCATGTCTTTGGCCCGGTCGACGATGTAGTAGTAGCCGTCCTTGTCGCGCCGGCCCAGGTCGCCGCTGCGGAACCAGCCGTCCCGCATGACCTCGGCCGTCGCCTCGGGCCGGTTGTAGTAGCCGCGCATGATGTTGTGGCCGCGGATCGCGATCTCGCCGATCTCGTCCGCGCCCTCGACCGTGTTCCACTCGGCGTCGATCAGCTTGACCTCGACACCCCAGATGGGCACGCCGATCGAACCGGGCCGCGGCTCGGCGCCGGGCCGGCTGAACGTGGCCACCGGCGAGGTCTCGGACAGCCCGTACCCCTCGAGGATGGTCACCCCGAAGCGCTCCTTGACCGCCTTGATGATCTCGACCGGCAGGCTGGACCCGCCCGAGACGGCCACGCGCATGTTGGCCGCGATGCGCGCCACGTCGACGCCCTCGCCGAGCGCGTTGAGCAGCCCCCACCACATCGTCGGCACGCCCGCGAAGAAGGTGACGTTCTCGCTCTGCAGCAGCTGGACGGCGGCCGCGGCGTCGAAGCGGGGGAGCAGCACGAGCGTGGCCCCGGTGGCGAAGCCCGCGTTCATGTTCACCGTCGAGCCGAACGAGTGGAACAGCGGCAGCACGAGCAGGTGCGTGTCGGTGCCCGGGGTGCCACCGAACAGCCGGTTGCAGGTGAGCGCGTTCAGCAGCAGGTTCGCGTGCGACAACTTGGCGCCCTTGGCCTGACCGGTGGTGCCGCTGGTGTAGAGAATGACCGCCGGGTCGGTCTCGGGCAGCAGCACGGCCTCGAACACCGGCGACCGGCCGGCCAGCCCCGCCCCCAGCGTCTCGGCGCCCTCGATCGGCGACGGCGCGGCCGGGTCGGCCGTGATCAGCAGGAACGTCTCGCACCCGTCGGTCTGCTGGAAGCCGGCGAACCCCTCGGCGCCCATCGGCAGCTCGGGGGTGCCCTGGAAGCACAGGTAGGCCTTGGCCTCGGAGTCCTTCAGGTGATAAGCGATCTCGCGGCCCTTGAGCAGCACGTTCAGCGGCACGACGACCGCGCCCGCCTTGAGGATGCCGTAGTAGACGACCGGGAAGTACGGCAGGTTGGGGCAGGACAGCGCCACCTTGTCGCCGGGCCGGATGCCCCGCTCGACGAGCAGGTTCGCCACCTGGTTGGCGGCCGCGTCGACCTGGGCGTAGGTCAGGCGCCGGTCACCGAGGACGACAGCCGCCCGTTCCGGATAGTTGCGGGCGCTGTCCTCGAGCAGGATCGAGAGGTTGAGCATGCGGTCGGTCCCCTTCACGGTGGTGATGTGACTGCCGTCTCATCCCAACACGTGGCCCGGACCCGAGAAACCCTCCGTTTCGGTTTTGTTTCCCCTTCTCAGCGACCTGTTATCAACTGCCAGGTGGATCGGCGCAGGCCGCGCGGCATCTTCCGGGCATATCGCTTGGACGGCTCGATTTCCTCCAGCCGCGCCTGCAGCTTGGCCGGGACCCAGGGGCCTTGCTCGTACGCTTCGGCGCCGACCAGCCGGGCGTAGGCCGGCCCGAACCGGCACCACGCGGGCGGTGCGGGTGGCAGCCCGAGCCAGTCGCCCATCGGCGCGAGATACGGCTCCTCCCGTCGTTCCGCCGGGCCCCACAAGGTGTTGCGGTCGAGCGTCATCCCGCCCGCGATCGAGGCTGAGACGTAGAACGTGTCGTCGCCCATCACGGCGCGTGCGAAGGCCCGGACCCGCGCGTCGTCCGGCCCGGTCGCGATGTTCAGCGACTGCACCACGGTCGGGCCGTGCTTCACCGGCCAGCCGGAACCGCCGCCGTCCATCGCCATGTGGTGGACCGGCTTTTTCCCGCTGAGGAACAGAAACGGCGACGCGCTCGCCCAGGCCGCCTGCACCTCCGCGTCGCCTCCGCGCCCCCGCAGCGGCTCGCTGTCGCCGAACCGCACCGGCACCGCCTCGGGCAGATGCTCGCGGGCCGCGTCCAGCCAGCGCCGGACGATCGTGGAGTTCCGCCGCTCGTACCAGCGCACCACCAGCACATCGATCTTGCTGTCGCTCACCGGGCCGAGCCTACGAGGGGCGTGCCCTCGTCGGCGGGCGCCGCGTCGGCGGTCCGGCCGGGCAGGACGAACGACACCAGGACCGCGACGCCGGTGAAGCCCACCGTCCACCAGAACGCGACGTCGAAGGCATGCGCGAGATCTCCCGTACGGGAGGAGGCCGACGACAGGATCACCGCGAGCAGGGCCACGCCGGCCGAGCCGCCGACCTGCTGGGCGATGCGGGTGACGATGCTCGCGTGCGGGATCTTGGCGTGCTCCAGGCCGGTGAACGCGACCGTCATCAGCGGGATGATCACCATGCCCAGGCCCAGGCCGCGGACGAGCAGGGCGGCCATCAGCGGCCAGATCGGGGTGTGCTCGCCGGCGAACGCGAACGGCACCGTGGCCAGGCCGACCAGCACGAACCCGAGGACCGACACGCCGCGCGCGCCGATGCGGTCGACCAGGCGGACGGCGGCCGTACGGCTGAGCAGGGATCCCAGGCCCTGGGGGATGAGCAGCAGACCGGCGCCGAGCGCGTCCTCGCCGCGGAGCTCCTGCCAGTAGAGCGGCAGCAACAGCATGGCCCCGTACAGGGAAGCGCCCGAAAGGAACATCAGCGCGGAGGCCACCGCCGTCGGACGCGACCGGAGCACCTCGAGGTCGACCAGCGCCTCGCCGCGGCGGCGCAGGGCCCACAGCACGAACGCCGCCAGCAGCAGTGCGCCGCCGATCAGGGGCAGGAGCACGTCCGTACGGGAGAAGCCACCGCGGCCGCTGACGTTGGACAGGCCCCACAGAAGGGCGACGAGCGCCGGCGACATCATCAGGAGGCCGGGCAGGTCGAGGCGCACCCGCCGGCTGGGCTCGCCGGCCGGGATCCATCTCGCGGCGAGGGCCAGGCCGGCCAGGCAGAGCGGCACGTTGACCAGGAACAGCCAGCGCCAGTCGCCGGCGCCGAGAATCAGGCCGCCGATCACCGGACCGAGGATGGGCCCGAGCGCGGTCGGCAGGGCCACGACGGTCATCAGCCTGGCCCGGTCGGCGACGCTCGCGGCCTGGATGATCATCGTGGTCATCAGCGGCATCATCACGCCGCCGCCGATGCCCTGAACCACGCGGAACCCGATCAACGAGGGCGCGTCCCAGGCGAACGAGCAGAGCACCGAGCCCAGCAGGAACAGGGTGAGCGCGGCCATCCAGAGCCGCTTGGCGCCCAGGCGGCTCTGCAGCCAGCCGACGGTCGGAATGACCGTGCCCAGCGCGAGCAGGTAGGCCGTGCTGACCCACTGGATCGTGCCGACTCCGGCGTCGAGGTCGGTGGCCAGTTCGTGCAGCGCGACGCTGACGATCGTCGAGTCGAGAATGACCGCGACGCCGCCGGTGAGCACCGCCAGGGACGTACGCAGGGTTTGCCGTTCGATAGCCATGCCGGCCGCCTTAAGATACGCAAATGTATCTAACGGTGCCCACGGTAGGCCGACGCGTTAAGATACGCAAGTGAGTCTTACAACGCGCCGCCGCGGCGCCGAGCTCGAGGACGCGATCCTGGACGCCGCGTGGGCGGTGCTGATCGAGCAGGGCTACAACGGCTTCACGTTCGAGGCGATCGCCGCCCGGGCCGGCACCAGCCGCCCGGTGCTCTACCGCCGCTGGCCCCAGCGCGACGACCTGCTGCTGGCCACGCTGCGCAAGTTCTGGGCCTCCAAGCCGATCGAGGTGCCCGACACCGGCTCGCTGCGCGACGACGCGATCGGCTTCCTGCGCAACGTCGACCAGGGCCGCACCGGCCTGATGACCCTGATCAGCGCCCAGCTGGTCGAGTACTTCCGGGCCACCGGGAGCAGCTTCCGCGAGCTGCGCGACTCGCTGCGCCCGGCCAACCAGCCGACCGGCTTCCAGCGCATCGTCGACCGGGCCGTGGCCCGCGGCGAGCTGCCCGACGTGCCGCGGTCGGCCCGGATCGTCGATCTGCCCTTCGACCTGTTCCGCAACGAGATGCTGATGACCATGCGCCCGGTCTCCCAGGAATGGATCACGGAGACGATCGACGAGGTGTGGTTGCCGTTGTTACGCGCGGCGGTTCGCCCCGAATTACCCTGAAAGTGTGCGGCAGCAGAGGGACACCCGGGGCGAACGCCTGCTCTACACGCTGGCTGTGGGGTACGAGCGGTGGGCCCGCCGCCGGGGGAGCGCGCCCGGGCGGGTGCCGGCGCTCGTCTTCGGGGCCGGCAGCGCCGCCAGCGTGCTGCTGCACAGCATGGTCTTCGACCCGGACAGCCCGTTCGAGCCGGTCGGCATCCTCGACGACGACCCGGCCAAGCGGCGCGAGCGGCTGGCCGGCATCTCGGTCCTGGGCACCCGGCAGGATCTCGATCGGGTTGTGGCCGACACCGGCGCCGAGGTGGTCATCTTCGCCGTCGGCAACGCCGAGGCCGGACTCATCCGCGAGCTGCGCGAACGGACCGTCGCGGCCGGCGCCCGGCTGCTCGTCGTGCCCGAGGCGAGCGAGACGCTCGACCACGAGCTCGGGGCGGCCGACGTCCGCGACGTCCAGGTCACCGACCTGCTCGGCCGGCACCGCATCCAGACCGACCCGGGGGCGATCGCCGGCCTGCTGACCGGGCGGCGGGTTCTGGTCACCGGGGCGGGCGGCGAGATCGGGGCCGAGCTGTGCCGGCAGATCCACCGCTACGATCCCGCCGCCCTGACGATGCTCGACCACGACGAGGCGGCGCTGCAGGCCGTCCAGCTCAGCGTCGACCCGCGGGCCGAGCTGCACGACCCGTCCGTCCAGCTCGCCGACGTCCGCGACGCCGGCCGGGTGCGCGAGGTGTTCCGTACGGGAAAGCCGGAAGTGGTCTTCCACGCGGCCGCCCTCAAACATCAGCCGCTGCTCGAGCGCCACCCGGCCGAGGCCGTCAAGACCAACGTGCTCGGCACCCTCAACGTGCTCGAGGCGGCCGCCGGCGCCGGGGTGTTCGTCAACATCTCGGCCGACAAGGCCGCCGACCCGGTCAGCGTGCTCGGCTACACCAAGCGGATCACCGAACGGGTCACCGCGCACCACGGCGGCGTCAGCGTCCGCTTCGGCAACGTGCTCGGCAGCCGCGGCTCCGTGGTCGCCAAGTTCTCCGCGCAGATCGCCGACGGCGGCCCGATCACGCTCACCCACCCCGACGTCACGCGCTATCTGATGACCACGCAGGAAGCGGTCAGCCTGACCATCCAGGCCGCCGCCGTGGGCGAGCCCGGCCAGACCCTGGTGCTGCAGCTGGGCGAGCCCGTGCCGATCGCCGAGCTGGCCCACCAGATGATCACGCTGGCCGGCCGCCCGATCGACATCGTCTACACCGGCCTGCGTCCCGGCGAGAAGCTGGGTGACGTCCTCTTCGGCGCGGGCGAACACCCGTCCCGGCCGCACCATCCGCAGATTTCGCACGTCGCCGTGCCGCCTCTGGACCCCGCAGCCGTACGCCACCTGACCGCGGACGGCACCCCCGAGGGGCTCACGGGGGCGCTCGCCCGGTTGTGCGACCCGCTAGAGAGCCGCCCGGCCGCCTGACCTCAGCTGTTCCAGCACCAGCGGATCGATGTGCCCCTCGACGATGCGCATCTCGAGGTTCTCGATGCCCGCCCACGACGCCAAGGACTCGTCCAGGTCGGGCCCCACGTGCCCGGCCGCGGCCAGCCGGGACGCCACCTCGTCGGCCAGCGCGCCGGTCAGCGGAAGCAGGGTCGCCGGGTCGGGGAACTCGAAATACAGGCTGTGCATCTCGAGCAGCCGCCCGAGCTCGGCCACCGGGTCGGCGTGGTCGTCCACGCGCAGGTCCACCCACACGTCGCTGGTGCCGCCGTAGCCCCTGCCCGCGGACACCACGTAGAGCGCCGCGCTCTGCCGCCCGCGCCGGTCACCGCCCGCGAGGTCACCGGCCCGCAGCGCGTCGAGAAGCCGGTAGGCCAGCTGGGTCTGACCGGCGCCCGCCAGCCACGCCTTCTCCATGCCCGCCACGACCTCCGGCCCGGCCAGCATGTTGCCCTGGATCGCGTAGCCGTCCCCGGCCGCGCCACCGGCCCAGTCGTGACACTGGTCCCCGGTGAAGGTGGCTCCCGGCCCCTCCGGTCCGACCACGCCGACCTGCCGATGCTGCACCGGCCCGGCGTCGCCCGCGAGCAGAGCCTTCACCGTCTCGGTGGCCGCGACGCCGGTGCCGAGCAGCGCGAGAGCCTGCGGCCGGTAGGCGAGGTTGGCGTAGGACTGGGTCGCCACCGCGCCCACGCCGGCCAGCGCGGCCGGCACCGCCGCCCCGACCCCGAGAAACTTGCTGGCCACGGCGACACCCAGAGCCTGGCCGTCGGCCGACCGGGCCACGATCGAGAACGTCATGGCAGGACTTTATCCGCCCGTCCTCACGCCATGGAGCCGGTCTTGACCTGGCCCGCGGGCTCGTAGGTGGCCAGCGTCAGCCCGTTCGGCGACGGCCGGCTGCCGACCAGACGCAGGGCGCCGGCCGCCGAGCCGTCGGCGAACATCCGCTTCCCGCGGCCCAGCACCACAGGCGCGATCACCAGGCGGAAACGGTCGATCAGGCCGGCCCGCCACAACGACTGGATCAGGATCGGGCTCCCGTGGATCTGAAGTTCGGGGCCGTCGGTGCGTTTGAGGGCGGCCACCTCGGCCGGCACGTCGCCGGTCAGCAGCACCGAGCGCGCCCACGGCAGCGGCGGGGCGCCGTGGGAGGCGACGTACTTGGTGGCGTCGTTCAACGGTTTCGCGCCGGCCTCCTCGGGGGCGCCGGGCCAGTAGGCGGCCAGGATGTCGTACGTGCCCCGGCCGAGCAGCATGTCGAAGGGCTTGCTCATCGTCTCGGACAGGAACGCGCCGACCTCGTCGTCCCACAAGGGCGCCAGCCAGCCCCCGTACGGGAAACCGCCGGTCTTGTCCTCGGTCGGTGTGCCCGGCGCCTGCATCACGCCGTCGAGGCTGACCGAACCGACGACCACGACTTCTCTCATGAGCCCAGCACCTCGTCGATCTGTCCCACGGCCAGGCGCAGGCCCTCTTCCATGCCCATCTTGGCCATCTCCTGCAGGTGGTCGAGCGTGCTGAACTGCGTCGTCACCGTCATGCGGGTGCGGGCGCCGGCCGCCTCCAGGGTGACCGTCGAGTGCGTGGCGGCGGGTTCGGGAACGGGAACGCCGTTCTGGTCGGCGAAGCCGTCGTCGAACTCGAGCCGGCCCGGCGCCTCGATCGCGGTGATCTGCCACCAGCCGTGCGCCTTGGTGCCGTCGGGGCCGGTCATGTAGTAGGCCGAGCGGCCGCCGGCCCGGAAGTCGTGCGTGTCGAACGTGGCCGGCCAGGCCGGCGGGCCCCACCAGCGCTCCAGCTGGCGCGGATCCTCCCAGACCTGCCACACCCGGGCCGGCTCGGCGTCGAACTCGGCCACCAGCCTGAGCGTCAGATCTTCTTCGTCACGGTGCACGTCCAGCACTGTCATCGTTGTCTCCTCTGAGAACGTCCTCGATGCCGCGGACCCGGTGCCGCCAGAGCGACTCCAGCTCGGTCAGCACGCCGCCGGCCCGCCGGAGCGCCGCCACGTCGCCGTGGACAAGCTGCTCCCGGCCGCGGCGTTCCTTGGACACGAGCCCGGCCTGTTCCAGCACCGCCACGTGTTTCTGCACCGCGGCGAAACTCATCGGATAGAGCCGGGCCAGCGCCGAGACGGAATGGCCCTCGTGCAGGACCCGGGCGAGGATGTCGCGCCGGGTCGCATCCGCGAGCGCCTGGAACACGCGATCGGCATCTACAACCATTTGGTTGTACGTTATCAGCGGTCGCCGGAAATGCAAACTGCCCGCCGTGCACACGGCGGGCAGAAGGGCATTCGCTGTCAGTAGCGGTAGTGCCGGGCCGCGGCAGGCTCCCCTGTGGACTGCGCAGGGGTGTCGGACCAGCGGTTGCGCGCGGAGTTGGCCGCCGAACGGGCGCCCGCCTTGCGGCGCGACGACGGCTTCGGGGCGATCTCGACCCCCGGCCGCGGCTCGACCTGCTCGACCGACGACACCACGACGACCGACGCCGAACCGAGGTCCAGCATCCGCATCGCCGCCGTCCAGTCACCCGGAATGATGCCGACGACGTTGTAGCGGCGGGCCGAACAGTAGTCCAGGCATCGGGCAGCGCTCGCGCTGTAGTTCTCAGGGCGAACGTAAATTACTGCGTTGACCACGGGGTCATCCCTTCACCCGGCCGGCGTGACTGTCTGATGACTCTCGATATCCGAGCGAGATCTACCTAAACGCGTTCGTCACCTTCTGCATATCCGACGTTATGGATGGGTGACTGGACGAGTAACTCCCATCGATGGCGATCGGTCCCTTCTGTGCCACCCGACCGGTTAATTTCCGGATTTGGTGTTGCTTTCAACTATCCAGAGGAGAAGACTGCACCATCCCGGCAGTGAGTGCGTCTTGACCTCAAGCCGGGTTCACTTTCTACGGTGTCGCGATGACGACCACCGATCTCGCCGCCCAGCCCGTCGCCTACTGGACCGGTGTCGCGTACGAGGCCATCATCGCCTTCATCCGCGACCAGCAGGCCGCCCACGGATACACTCAGCCGCAGTTCTGGCTGCTGCGCAATCTGTCCCCACGCGACATCTCGCCCGACGGCCACGGCATGACCCTGGCCGAGCTCGAAGAGGCGATGTCTACCTATCTGCGCCGCGAGGACGACCTCGCCGAGGCCGCGGAACCCCTCATCGAGCGCGGCTGGCTGCGCCGCGACGACGACGATCGCCTGTGGATCACCGACGCGGGGGAGGAGGCGCTGGCCGGCCTCAAGAAGTTCACCCCGGCCATCCGGGACGCCATCCACGAGGGCATCGACGACGCCGACTACGCCACCACGGTTGCCGTGCTCCAGCGGATGATCCGCAACGTGGGCGGCCCGGACGCGCTGTGACGGTGAAATGAGGTCGACAGCCGGCCGCCGGTCGTCTGTGATGGCCGGGTGCAGATCGACACGGCTCTGGTGCGGCGACTGGTCGACCGGCAGTTCCCGCAGTGGTCCGGGTGGCCGCTGACGCTGGTCGACCCGGCCGGTTCCGACCACGTGATCCACCGCCTGGGCGACGAGTTCTCCGTACGCCTGCCGCGGCACGCGGGCGCGGTGGATCAGGCCCGGCTGGAGTTCGAGTGGCTGCCCCGGCTGGCCCCGCATCTGCCGCTGGTCATTCCGTCGCCGGTGGCCGTGGGCGAACCGGACCTCGGCTATCCATGGCACTGGGCCGTTTCCCGGTGGCTTCCCGGCAGAGTGGCCACTGTGGACCAGTTCGCCGGCTCGCGGGAAACCGCCGTGGTCCTGGCCGACTTCCTGACGGCGTTGCAGCGGGCGCCCGTCCCCGGCCGGGTTTTGGCTGACGACGAGGCGCTGGCCGCGCGGGACGAGGCGACCCGGGCGGCGATCGCTGAGGTGGCCGGGACGTTCGACGCGGCGGCGCTGTCGGAGGTCTGGCGGGCGGCCCTCGACGCGCCCGGCTGGGACCGGCCGCCGGTCTGGTTCCACGGCGACTTCCACACCGGCAACCTGCTCGCCGAGGGCGGCCGGGTCACGACGGTCATCGACTTCGGCGGGCTGGGCCGCGGCGACCCGGCGCGGGACATGATGATGCCGTTCACGCTCATGTCGGCCGCGTCCCGGGCGGTCTTCCGCGAGCGTCTGGGGGTCGACGACGCGACCTGGGCGCGCGGCCGGGGATGGGCGCTCGCGGCGGGTCTCAACGCCTATTGCTCGTACTCCGCCACCCGCCCGGACGTGGCCGCGTCGACGACCCGGCAGATCAACGAGGCGCTCGCGGGCTGAACCGGACACGCGGCCGGTCCGTACCCCTTGCCGACATCTGTCGGCTGTGGGGGCTTGATAGTGGAAGGCCAGCTATGACTGGACTCAAGCGTGTCCTCGCCGCATCGGTCGGTGTGGTCGGGGTGGGCGCCGCGGTGCTCTTCGCCAACTTCGCCGATGCGGCCGTACCGCCCGCCACCGGTGAGCAGGTCGTGACCGAGACGATCGAGGTCAGCGGCGTGTTCGACGGCGAGAACAAGCGGTTCATCGGCGGCGGCGACCTCGGCGGCGACGGTCAGGAGGAGGGGCAGGACGCCCTGTTCGACCTGGCCCCGGGCGCCACTCTGCAAAACGTGATCCTGGGCAGCCCGGCGGCGGACGGCGTGCACTGCGCCGGCAGCTGCACCCTGACCAACGTGCACTGGGAGGACGTCGGCGAGGACGCGGCCACCTTCCGCGGCGCGAACGCGACCGTGGTGATCGACGGCGGCAGCGCGGCCGCCGCCTCGGACAAGGTGTTCCAGGACAACCGGGGCGCCGGCGGGTCGGTGACGATCCGCAACTTCGAGGTGTCCGACTTCGGCAAGCTGTACCGCTCGTGCGGCAACTGCTCGACCCAGGCCGCCCGGACCGTGCGGATGGAGAACATCACGGCCACGGCGCCGGGCGACACCCTGGCCGGCGTCAACGTCAACCTCGGTGACCGGCTCACGATCGACGGGGTGACACTGACCGGCGGGGAGATCTCGCTGTGCGACCTGTTCGAGGGCAACGACACGGGCGACGAGCCCACCAAGATCGGGTCGGGTCCCGACGGCGTCAGCTGTGTGGTGACCGGCGCCTAGATTTCCACAGTCCGGCTTTCAGGCTGGATGTCCCGGATGGGTGATCACCAGGACCGGTTTGGCGGACTGTTTGATCAGGTCGAGCGGCACGCTTCCGAGCAGCCGCTCGGCCACCCTCGGCCGGGTGCTCGAGCCGGCCACGATCAGGTCGGCGTTGTTCTGCTTGGCGAAGTCGAGGATCGCCGCCACCGGCCGCCCCGGCAGCACCGTGACGGTCGCCTCGACCCCGGCCCCGGCCAGCCGCCGGGCGATCGAGGTGGCTGCGGCGTACGCGGCGTCGGAGAACACCGTGCGGGGCACGGAGGCCAGCCGTTCGAGCTCGACACCGTCGGCGGCGACCACCGAGATCGTCGCGCCGGTCTGTTTGGCCAGGCCGATCACCGCGTCGGCGAGCCAGGGCTGGTCGGCTTCGGGTTTCGCAGCTACGACGATGCGCATCACTAGACGTTAGCGGGTGATCGCGACCCGTCGATAGCTCTGACTCGACAGAACCGCAGATCTGTACCAGTCTCGCGGTTATGGCGGACGACGCGGTGGTGAAGGAAACAGGACGCGAACCGGAACTCAAGCGGGTCATGGGCCCGGGCCTGCTCCTGCTTTTCGTGGTCGGCGACATTCTCGGCACCGGCGTCTACGCGCTCACCGGCCGGGTGGCGAACGAGGTGGGCGGCGCCGTGTGGCTGCCGTTCCTCATCGCGTTCCTGGTGGCGCTGCTGACCGCGTTCAGCTATCTCGAACTGGTCACCAAATATCCCCGGGCGGCCGGGGCCGCGCTCTACACCCACAAAGCCTTCGGCATCCATTTCCTGACATTCATCATCGCCTTCGCGGTGATGTGCTCGGGCCTCACGTCGGCGTCGAGCGCGTCGAAGGCGTTCGCGTCGAACTTCGTCGAGGCGTTCGACCTGTCGATCGGTGACGGTTTCGCGCTCACCGCCATCGCGCTCGGCTTCATGCTGCTGATCGGGCTGATCAATTTCCGCGGTGTGGGCGAGAGCGTGAAGCTCAACGTGCTGCTCACCTGTGTCGAGCTGACCGGCCTGCTGATCGTCATCTGCATCGGCGCGTGGGCGCTGGGCGGCGGCAACGGCGACCTGTCCCGGCTCACCGACTTCTCAGCGGCCGAGGGCGAGTCCGCGTTCTTCTCGGTCACCGCGGCGACGGCGCTGGCCTTCTTCGCCATGGTCGGCTTCGAGGACTCGGTCAACATGGCCGAGGAGACCAAGGACCCCGTACGCATCTTCCCCAAGGTGATGCTGACCGGGCTCTGCATCACCGGCCTCATCTACGTGCTGGTCTCGATCTCGTCGGTCGCCCTCGTGCCCCCGGCGGAACTGGGCGAGGGCGACGCCCCGCTGCTGAAGGTCGTCGAGGCCGGCGCCTCCGCCTTCCCGCTCTGGATCTTCGCCTTCATCACGATGTTCGCCGTGGCCAACTCGGCCCTGATCAACATGCTGATGGCCAGCCGCCTGCTCTACGGCATGGCCAACGAGCGCGTGCTCCCCAAGATCCTCGGAAAGGTCCACCCCCGCCGCCGTACGCCGTGGGTCGGCATCGTCTTCACCACGGTAATCGCTTTCGGTCTCATCTGGTTCGCCGACCTGACCGCCCTGGGCGGCACCACCTCGCTGCTGCTCCTGTGCGTCTTCACCGTCGTCAACATCGCCGTCCTGGTCCTGCGCCGCGACCCGGTCGACCACAACCACTTCAAGGCCCCCACCGTCATCCCCGTGATCGGCGCCCTGGCCTGCGCCTACTTGGCCAGCCCCCTCTCCGGCCGCGCCGCCGCCGACTACCGGATCGCCGGCATCCTGCTGGTCATCGGCGTCATCCTGTGGCTGATCACGTTCCTCTACAACCGCTACGTCCGGCACGAGGAAACCGACCTCAACCCCACCAACCTGCGCGACTGACCCGGGTCGCCGCCCGGCGGCGTACGGCTCAGGCGTCGATCTCGCAGAGGCGGCCGTTGCCTCGCATGTCGTTCAGGTACGACTTGAGCGCCGCGGTGCGGGCTTCGGCCTCGGCTATCAGCGTGGTGGCCACCTGGCTCCAGTCGGCGGGCGCGGGGTCATCGGGCAGGGCGGCGAAGACGTCGGCGATCTCGCGGACCGTCAGGCCGACCCGCTGCGCCACCTTGGCCACCCGGATGCGGCAGGCCGCGCTCGCGTCGAAGCGGCGCTGGTCACCCGCCGTACGGATGGCCGTGATGATGCCGTGCTGCTCGTAGAAGCGGACCGCGGACGGGGCGACCCCGCTCTCGGCGGCCACGTCGCCGACCGAACGGGTGTGGGAGATCGTGGTGGTCATGACTTGACTTAAACATATGTTGAAGGCCCAGCGTGGTGCCCATGACTTCGACATCGCACATCGTCGTCCTGGCCGCCAGCGTCCGCGGGGAGCGAATGGGACGGGTCCTGGCCGACTGGGCCGGCACCCGCGTCACCGCCCAGTTCGGCCCCCACGACCTGGTCGACCTGGCCGAATGCGTGCTGCCCGACGACGAGCTGCTGCAGCCCGGTGGCGGCACCCCGACCCCGATCGCCGAGCGTCTCGACAAGGCCGACGGTTTCGTGTTCGTCACGCCCGAGTACAACCACTCCTATCCCGGCAGCCTCAAGCGCGCGATCGACTGGCACTACCGCGAGTGGATGTTCAAACCGGCCACCGTCCTGTCGTACGGGGTGCAGGGCGGTCTGCTGGCCACCGAGCATCTGCGCGGCGTCTTCGCCGAGCTCCACATGGTCACCACCCGCCGGGTGGTGGGGCTGCACGCGCCCTGGTACGACCTCGGCCCGACCGGCTACACCGCCCCCGAACCGGTGGCCAAGGCGTTCGACATGGCGCTGGGCGAGCTCGACTGGTGGTCGGAGACGTTGCGCGTCGCCCGGCGCGACCGCCCGTACGGGAAATGATCTGTCACGGGGTGCCTCAGCATGCTGACAGAGGGCATGTGCGTCAATGAAGGCATGGGACGGTTCTGGTTCGGGGGTGCGGCCGTCTATGCGGTGGCCGCCGGCATCGTTCTGCTGATCAGCCTGGTGTCGCAGGAGGGCCCGGGCGTCGCGTTCGTGCTGGCCGTGCCGGTGGTGCTGACCGTGCTGCCGCTTCTGGCCGGCCCGCAACGGATCCTGGTGTGGGGCTGCGCCGGTCTGCTGACCGGTTTTGTGCTCATCGGCGCGGCCTCGGTCGGCCTGATCTACGTGCCGGCGCTGGTGATGCTGGCCATCGGCGCCCGGCAGATCTCGAGGAGCTGACGATGCGGATCGCCATCCTGGCCGTCGGCAGCCGCGGCGACGTGGTGCCCTACGTGGGCCTGGGCGTGCGGCTCGAGCAGGCCGGGCACGAGGTCACCGTGGCCACGCACATGCTCTTCGAGAAGATGGTCGTGGGGCACGGCCTCCGGTACGCCGCCCTGCCGCTCGACACCCACGAGGAGCTGAGCGCCAAGGCGGGCAGCGGTTCCCTGACCGGGATCCTCGCGGTCAACCGGTCGGTCGGCGCGCAGGCACTGCCCCTGGGCCGGGCGATGGCCGAAGCCGCCCGGACCGCCGACGTGCTGCTGCTGACCCCCGCCGGTTGGATCGGCGGCCACGTGGCCGAGGGGCTCGGGCGGCCCAGCCTGGGCGTCTACCTGCAGCCGATGACCCCCACGCGCGAGTTCCCGCCGTCCACCGTCACCACGCGCTCGCTGGGCGCCCGCGGCAACCGCGCGGCGGCCCGGGCCGTGCTCGAGTGGGGCTCGCAACCCTACCGGCGCGGGGTGCGGGCGCTGCGCGCCGAACTCGGCCTGCCCCCCATCGGGCACCGCCAGTGGCTGCGCAACCTCGACGAATCCGGCTGGCCCATCTGCTACGGCTACAGCCCGCGCGTCGTGCCGCAGCCCGCGGACTGGCCGTCCTCGTGCACCACGGTCGGCTACTGGTGGGCCGCCCCCGAACCCGACTTCACGCCCCCGCCCGAGCTGGCCGCCTTCCTGGAGGCCGGGCCGCCTCCCGTCTACATCGGCTTCGGCAGCATGCCCGCCGCCGACCGCAGGGCGCTCTCGGCGCTGGTGGTGTCGGCCGCGCGGGCCGCCGGGGTGCGGGCGGTGCTCAGCGCGGGCTGGGCCGGCCTGGACGCCGCAGGGCTGGACGGCGCTGGGCTGGAAGCCGCGGGGCTCGGCACCGCTGGGCTTGGGGCAGCTGGGCTTGACGCCGCTGGGCTCGGCACCGCTGGGCTTGACGCCGCCGGGGTTAACGCCGCCGGGCTTGGCGCTGCTGGGCTTCGCGGCGCCGGCGACGACGTGCTGACGGTCGGGGACGTGCCGCACGAGTGGCTGTTCCCGCGGATGGCCGCGGTGGTCCACCACGCGGGGGCCGGCACAACCGCGGCCGGGCTGCGTGCGGGCGTGCCCGCGGTGCCTGTGCCTCTCATGGTCGATCAACCTTTCTGGGCGCGCCGGTTGCAACTGCTGGGGGTGGCGCCGGCCGTGGTCCCGTTCCGCCGCCTGAGCGCCGACCGGTTGGCGACCGCCATGGCGACGGCCGTGACCGACCCGCGCTATCGGCGTCGAGCTCAGGAACTGGCCGTCGACTTGTCGGCCGAGGACGGCGCCGGTGGTGTGCTGGAGGCATTGAAGCAGCTTCGCTGACCCCACGCCGGCGCCCCTGTGGATAACCGCCAATTGTGGATAACCGTCTCGGGCACGCCGCCGAGGTGTAGTTTCTGGCCGGTCCTGAAGGGCGCAACGTCCACTATGGATATCCCGAACGCCTGGGGCCACCCGTTTGGGTGAAGCCGCTACCTTCGGGCCGGCTCGGCTGAACTGCACTTCTGATTCGGCCGTGTCAGCAGCAAGATCTCGCCGACTCAAAGGAGAGCCATGAGACGGTACGGACCCTTCCGCAAGGCGCTCGCGGCCCTGGCCATCGTCTGCGCTGTCATCATCGGGGCCGGCGCTCCGGCCCAAGCGGATTCCGGCATCGAGTCCCCGTACAACACTCGCATCACGCTCGACATGAGCGAATGCGATCTGATGTACCTGGGCACCGCGGGCTCCTGCATCATCAGCCTGCAGACCTGGATGAACTGGGCCGTCGGCAACAAGCAGACCCGCATCCCCATCGACGGCCTTTACACCGAGCAGACCCGCGCTCTCGTGCAGACCTTCCAGCGCAAGTACGTGCCTGGCGTCAACCCCAACGGCATGTTCGGCGACAAATCACGGGCTGCGCTGCGCGAGTGGTTCGTAACCAAGTCCGAACGGTCCGCCAACTCGCACGGCACGGGCCTGCCCTGCAACACGGCCTTGGGCTGGGGCTGCGACATCGGCGCGGCCGTGCCGGGCCTGAACCTGTCCGGCGAGGCCAAGGTCGGCAAGTCCGTGTTCTGCGGCGGCCTCGGCTCGCTGGCCAAGGGGCCGTACGGGATCGCTACCGGCGTGTTCTGCGACATCCTCATCGACTGACCGCTCACGCTGATGGCGTGGCCCACCGTCACCCGACTCCCGGGTCGACGGTGGGCCTGGTGCGCGGGAAAGGGGAGGGGCCGCGTCCGGACGTGGACGCGGCCCCTCGGGGCGAGAGCGGGCCCTAGCCCTTGACGCTGCCTGCCAGCAGGCCGCGTACGAAGTAGCGCTGGAGCAGCAGGAACACCGTTACGGGAACGATGATGGAGACGAAGGCGCCGGCCGACAGCAGGTGCCAGGCGGTGCCTCGGGTGCCGGACAGGTTGGCCAGCTGCAGGGTGATGGGGGCGACCTCGTCGCCGCCGCCTGCGAAGACCAGGGCTACCAGCAGGTCGTTCCAGACCCAGAGGAACTGGAAGATGCCGAACGCCGCCAGTGCGGGGGTGAGCAGCGGCAGCATCACCTTGAAGAAGATCGAGACGTGGCCCGCGCCGTCGACGCGGGCGGCCTCGATCAGGCCGGCCGGGATCTCCCGCATGAAGTTGTGCAGCAGGTAGATCGCCAGCGGCAGGGCGAACGTCGCGTGCGACAGCCACAACGTCCAGAACGTGCCCGTGATGTCGATGCTCACGAAGATCTTGAGGAGAGGGATCAGCGTGACCTGCAGCGGGACGATCTGGAGGGCGAAGATCATCAGGAACAGGACGTTCCGGCCGGGGAACTTGATCCAGGCGAACGCGTACGCCGAGAGGGCCGCGATCGACATCGGGATCAGCACCGAGGGGATGCAGATGATCAGCGAGTTGACGAAGAACGCGGCCAGGTTGACGCCGCCCTCCTCGCCGAAGACCTTGCTGTAGTTCTCGAACGTGGTGGTGGGGTCGCTGAAGAACGTCCACCAGCCGGTCGTCTTGATGGCGCGCTCGGGACGGAACGAGGACACCAGCAGGCCGAAGGTCGGCAGCGTCCACAGGACCGCGATGACGATCGCGGCGATCGACGCCCACGGTGAGCTCAGGCGCTTCTTGGCGATCGACGAGGCGCTCGGCTTGTCGGCCACCAGGGGTGGCGTGGTCGTCAACGGAGTGCTGGTGCTCATGATGCCTCCGAACGACGCAGCGAGCGGATGTTGTAGATGACGATCGGGATGACCAGGATGAACAGCAGGACCGCGAGGGCGGCGCCCAGACCCTGGTTGTCGGCGTTGAACGTCTGCCGGTAGAACTCGTTGGCGACGACGCTGGTCTCGAAGTTGCCGCCGGTCATGGTGCGGACGATGTCGAAGACCTTGAGCGTGCCGATGCCGATCGTGGTCAGCACGACCACGACGGTCGGCTGGACGCTCGGCAGCGTGATCTTGCGGAACATGCTCCACGCGTTCACGCCGTCGAGGCGGGCGGCCTCGATGATGTCGTCCGGGATGGCCTTGATCGCGGCCGAGAGGATGGTCATCGCGAAGCCGGCCTGAATCCAGATCATCACGACGATCAGCAGGAACGAGTTGAGCGGGGATTCGATCAGCAGCTGGATGGGCTTACCGCCGAGCCAGACGATCACCTGGTTGACCAGGCCGATCTGCTTCACGTTGCCCTGGTCCGGGCGGTACTCGTAGACGAACTTCCAGATCACGCCGGCGGCCACGAACGAGATCGACATCGGCAGGAAGATGAGCGCCTTGGCGAACGACTCGAACCGCGACTTGTCGACCAGGATGGCGTAGACCAGGCCGATCGCGGTGGCCACGAACGGCGTCACGACGACCCAGAACACCGTGTTCCGCAGCACGGTCAGCTGGTCTTTGTCGGTAAAGATCGTGCCGTAGTTGTCGAAGCCGATGAACGCGTTGCCCGCGGCGTCGAAGAACGACTGGTAGATGGTGCGGAGGCCCGGATAGACGAGACCGACCGCGAGCATCAGCACGGCCGGCAGGAGGTAAAGGTAAGCGACGACCTTGTCGCCGCGCCTGCCGCCGAAACGGCCGGCGATGAAAAGAATGACGCCCATGATCGCGGCGAAGAGGAGCAGCGCCGCGAGCATTTGCAGGATTTTCTCCGGGGTGGTGGAGGCGGTGTTGAACACGCGGCCCGGCCCTCCTAGTTGCGCTGGAGTGGAGAGAGGTTCGGGGCCGGTCGGGAAAATGTCCCGACCGGCCCCGGCAGTGCTATGTGATTACTTGGGCCAGGCCTTTTCGATGTTGTCCACCGTGGCCTTGGTGTCCTGACCGGTGATCCACGCGGTCGACTGCTTCCAGAACGCGTCCGAGCCCACGGCGGCCGGCATCATGTCGGAGCCGTCGAAGCGGAACGTGGCGTTCGGGTCGAGCAGGATGCCACCGGCCAGCTTGTCGATCGGGTTCGTCAGGTTGGCCTGGTCGAGACCCTTGTTGGCGGTGACCCAGCCCGACGAGAGCTTGGCCTTGGTGTTGGCCCACACGTCCGAGGACAGGTAGGTCTGGAACGCCTTGACCTCGGGGCGGTCGGCGAAGGCCACCACGAACTCACCCGCGCCGAGAACCGGCTTGGTGTTGGCGTCCTTGCCGGGCAGGTAGAACGCGAAGACGTCTCCGTCCTCGGCGACCTTCGTGCCCTTCTCGAAGTTGGCAGCGTAGAAGCTGGCCTGCCGGTGCAGCGAGCACTGGCCCTCCAGGATCTTCAGGCCGGCGTCCTGGAACGTGGTGGTCGCGATGCTCTTGACGTCGCCGAGGCCACCGTTGACGTACTTGTCGTTCTTGAGGTAGCCACCGACGGCGTCGAACGCCGTCGCGATCTCGGGCGCGTTGAACGGGATCTCGTGGCTGACCCACTTGTCGTACGTCTCGGGCGAGCTGGTGCGCAGGACGAAGTCCTCGACCCAGTCGGTGACCGGCCAGCCGGTGGCGTCACCACTGGCGATGCCGGCACACCACGGCTTGCCGCCGTCCGCGGCGATCTTGTCGCTGAGCGCCTTGAGCTCGTCGAGCGTCGTCGGCACGGTGTAGCCCTTGTCCTTGAACTCCGCCGGCGAGTACCACACCAGGGACTTCACGCTCGCGCCGAGCGGAGCGCCGTAGAACTTGCCGTCGATCGTGGTGTAGGACTTCCAGGCCTTGTCCCAGAACTTGTCGACGTTGGCCGACACCTCTTCCGGCGCGGCCACGGCCTTGCCCGTCGAGACCAGCTGCTTGACCAGGCCCGGCTGGGGCACGATCGCGAGGTCCGGCGGGTTGCCGGCGCGGGCCCGCACCAGGATCTGGGTCTCGAAGGACTTGTCGCCCTCGTACTTGATGGTGGCGCCGGTGCACGTCTCGAAGGGCTTGTAGGACTCGATGTGCGGAGTGTCCTCCGGAGTCACGATGCCCGTGTAGATCGTGACCGTCTTGCCCTTGATGTCACCAAACTTGGTGTATGGCGCACAGTCGATGGCCGACGCCGAGGCGTCCGTGTCGCTGCCGCTGCCAGAATCGTCGCCGCCGCACGCCGCGAGGCCGAAAACCAGCCCCGCGCTCAGCGTGCCGGCGAGCGCGGCCCGGAAACGCGGGCTCGTAGGTTGACCGAACATACCGCTCCCTATGTCAAATCGCGCTTCCGACGTCCGGAGACGTCGCCGTCCGAAGCGCTACTTGGATCACAGTCAAGAGGTAACCGGCACGTTGCGCAATGATTTCCGCTGACTAGTCTCGGTAACGATACGGCGTCGCTGCTCCGGACACCTTAACCGGTTAAGGTAGAGCCCCTGGTCAGGCCGGGAAAAGCGCCTCACTTGGACCCTAGCCAAAGACAGGCCACCCCGTCCGGGATATCGGCGAATATCCGAGGCGGGGTGGCCTGATCGGTCGATACCGACCTTGGAGCTGCGAAGGGTAGAGGCCTCAGCCGGCCATCGAGAGGTACCGGTAGCCGAGGCGGCCCATGCGCTCGGCGTCGAGCACGTTGCGGCCGTCGAGCACGATCGGCGTACGCATCAGGCCGACGAACTTGCCCCAGTCGAGCTCGATGTACTGCGCCCACTTGGTCACCAGGACCACGGCGTCGCAGTCGTCGAAGACGCCGTCGAGCGTGTCGCTCAGGTGCGGCGCCATCTCGGGGTATTCGCGGCGGAACCGCTCGCCGGCGATCGGGTCGTGCAGCTTGACCCGGGCGCCCCGGGCGATCAGCAGGCCGGCGATGTCGAGGGCGGGCGAGTCGCGCAGGTCGTCGGTGTTGGGCTTGAAGGCCACACCGAGCAGGCCGATCTTGCGGCCCTTGAGGATGCGCAGCTCAGACTGCAGACGCTCGACCGCGATCTCGCGCTGCCGCTGGTTGACGTCGCGGGCGGCCTTCACGATCGGCATGTCGTAGTTGTATTCCGACGCCGTGGCGATCAGGGCCTTGGTGTCCTTGCCGAAGCAGGAACCGCCCCAGCCGACGCCGGGCTCCAGGAACCGCGAGCCGATGCGCTGGTCGAGGCCGATGCCCCGGGCCACCTCGGTGATGTCGGCGCCGACCTTGCCGGCCAGCTGGCCGATCTCGTTCACATAGCTGATCTTCAGAGCCAGGAACGCGTTGGCCGCGTATTTGATCAGCTCGGCGCTGGCCAGGTCGGTCGACACCAGCGGGACGGCCGTGGTGTCGTCGGGGCGCGGCTGGAAGGCCGGCGGCGTGAAGGTCTGGTTGATCAGCGGGCGGTAGAGCTGGTTGAGCACTTCGAGAGCACGCGGATTGTCGGAGCCGATGACGATGCGGTCGGGAAACAGAGTGTCGTGGATCGCGTTGCCCTCACGCAAGAACTCCGGATTCGACGCGACCGAGAATTCGCAGTTCTCCGGACGGCCGGCGCGCTGGGCGAACGAATCGCGCAGAATCGCATCGACCCAGTTGCCACTGCCGATCGGAACGGTCGACTTGTTGACCACAACGGTGAAGTCGTGGTCGAGATTTTGCGCGACGCTCTCGGCCGCCGAGCGCAGGTAGCGCAGATCGGGGCTGCCGTCGGCCGCGGACGGGGTCTGCACGGCGACGAAGACGACGTCGGCGCCCGGCACGCCCTCGGCGTAGCTGGTGGTGAACGTCAGGTTGGGCGCGGCCTCGGCCAGCAGTTCCTCCATGCCGGGCTCGTAGATGGGGCACTTGCCCCCGCGCAGCATGTCGACCTTTTCCTGATCGAGGTCGATGCAGGTCACCTGGTGCCCCAGGAAGGCCAGGCTCACCCCGGTGGTCAGCCCGACATAGCCCGTGCCGACAACGCAAACCTTCATCAAACACTCCTCCACCGCGGGCGACCTGGGGCAACTGGCGCCCCTCCCGTAATCACGGGCAGATGATACACAGCGTAGAAAAACGACGTGCAAATCCTTGACGTACGGTTATGGGTTCATTCCTTAGAGTTGCCAAGGTGTTCGCCGGTCATTACCGCAATTTAAATCGTTCAATACTCTGGCGCATTGCGGGAGCCGGTGAAATTTGCCACGGAGGGGTGACGCGGCACCCCGTGTGGCGCCGCATGCCCCAACGTGGCGGCATCATGCACGGCCCGTCACGCGCGACCGCCCGCGCCCGCCTCGCGCGACCGCCCGCCCTCGCGTGAGCGCGACCGCCCGCCCTCGCGCGAGCGCGCCCGGCGGCGCCCAGCAGATTTCCCAAGATATGCACGATTGTCAACTCCGGGTTTCCGGGGCTTGACAGCGGTGTGACACGCACACGACTCTTCTGGGAGCGCTCCCATGTGGAAGCTCATCGATGGAAGGTCTCGGATGCGAAGGTCCACCGTCGCGGCGGTCATCACCGCCGCCCTGCTCAGCGCGCCGGCCGCGGTGCTCGCCGACCCGCTGACGGCCACCGCGGAGGCGGCCGATCCGTACGCCTGGAAGAACGTCCGGATCGACGGCGGCGGGTTCGTGCCCGGCATCGTGTTCAACCCCGGCGAGCGGAACCTGATCTACGCCCGCACCGACATCGGCGGCGCCTACCGCTGGAATGAGGGCGGGCAGAGCTGGACGCCGCTGCTCGACTGGGTCGACCAGGACAACTGGGGCTACAACGGCGTGCTCAGCATCGCGCCCGACCCGGTCGAGACCAACCGGGTCTACGCGGCGGTCGGCATGTACACCAACAGCTGGGACCCGAACAACGGCGCGATCCTGCGCTCATCCGACAAGGGCGCCACCTGGCAGATCACCGAGCTGCCGTTCAAGAACGGCGGCAACATGCCGGGGCGCGGCATGGGGGAGCGACTGGCCGTCGACCCGCGCAACAACCGGAACGTCTATTTCGCCGCGGAGGGCGGAAACGGGCTGTGGCGCAGCACCGATTACGGCGCCACCTGGGCCGAGGTCGCGAACTTCCCGAACGCCGGCAACTACGTGCAGGACCCGGCCGACCCGAACGGCTATCTGAACCAGAACCAGGGACTGACCTGGGTCACCTTCGGCGCGGCGAACCAGATCTACGTCGGCGTGGCCGACAAACAGAACCCGGTCTACCGGTCGCTCGACGGCGGCGCGACCTGGGAACGCGTCCCCGGCCAGCCCACCGGCTACATCGCGCACAAGGGTGTCGTACAGGGAAACTATCTTTTCCTGGCGACCAGTGACACCGGCGGCCCGTACGACGGCGGCGCGGGCCAGGTGCAGCGGCTCGACACGACTACCGGCGTCTGGACGAACATCTCGCCCACCCCGGCCGCCGACGCGTACTACGGCTACTCGGGTCTGACCGTCGACCGGCAGCACCCGGGCACGCTCATGGTGGCCACGCAGATCTCCTGGTGGCCCGACGCGATCTTCTTCCGGAGCACCGACAACGGCGCCACCTGGACGCGCATCTGGGACTTCACCAGCTATCCGTCGGTGTCCCGGCGCTACAGCATGGACATCTCGGCCAACCCGTGGCTCGACTTCAACACCAACCCGCAGCCGCCCGAGTCGACACCCAAGCTCGGCTGGATGAACGAGTCGCTGGAGATCGACCCGTTCAACTCCGACCGCATGCTGTACGGCACCGGCGCCACCATCTATGGCACGACGCAGCTGACCAACTGGGACAGCGACACCACCTTCACGATCAAGCCGATGGCCAAGGGCCTGGAGGAGACCGCCGTCCTCGACCTGGCCAGCCCGCCGTCGGGGGCCCCGCTGGTCAGCGCGCTGGGCGACATCGGCGGCTTCCACCACGCCTCGCTCGACGCCGTGCCGCCCGCCTTCCACGACACCCCGGCCCTGGGCAGCAACACCTCGCTGGACTTCGCCGAGCTCAGCCCGACTGTGTTCGCCCGGGTGGGCAACGCGGACGCCGCCCCGCACATCGGCATCTCGTCCGACGGCGGCAAGAACTGGTATCAGGGCCAGGAGCCGGCCGGGGTCACCGGCGGCGGCACGATCGCGGTCGGCGCCGACGCGAACGCCATGGTCTGGTCGCCGGCCGGCGCCGGGGTGCACTACTCGACCACGCGGGGCAGTTCGTGGACGGCGTCGAGCGGCGTGCCGGCCGGCGCGATCGTCGAGAGCGACCGCGTCGATCCCAAGACCTTCTACGCGTACGCCGCGGGGAAGTTCTTCACGAGCAAGGACGGCGGCGCGACGTTCACCGCGTCGTCGGCGGCCCTGCCCGCGACCGGACGGGTGCACTTCAAGGCCGTTCCGGGCGCGGCCGGTCACGTCTGGTTCGCGGGGGAGAGCGGCCTGCTGCGCTCGACCGACGCCGGCGCGACCTTCACCAAGGTGGCCTCGGTGACCTCGGGCATCAACGTCGCGTTCGGCAAGGCGGCACCGGGAGCCACCCACCCGGCGATCTTCCTGGTCGGCACGGTCGGCGGCGTGGCCGGGGTGTTCCGCTCCGACGACACCGGCGGCTCGTGGATCCGGATCAACGACGACCAGCACCAGTACGGGAACATGGGCGACGCCCTGGCCGGTGACCCGCGCGTCTATGGCCGCGTCTACCTGGGCACCAACGGCCGCGGCATCCTGTACGCCGACCGGACCGGGGGATCCACTCCGGCGCCGACCACGCCGACGCCGACCACGCCGGCGCCGACGACCCCGGCGCCCACCACCCCGGCGCCCACCACGCCCGTGCCGACCACGCCGCCGCCGACCACTCCGGCCCCCTCGGGTGGCTGCACGGCGGCGTACAAGGTCACCGGCACCTGGAGCGGTGGCTTCCAGGGCGAGGTGACCGTCACCAACACCGGCACGGCCCCGGTCACCGCCTGGACCGTCGGGTGGGCCTTCACCGGCGGTCAGAGCGTCACCCAGCTGTGGGGCGGCGCCCACACGCAGACCGGCACCGCGGTCAGCGTGCGCAACGCCTCCTGGAACGGCGCCCTCGCCGCGGGCGCAAGCACCACGTTCGGCTTCCTCGGAAGCACCAGCGGCAGCACCAATCCCGTCCCCTCCCCGGTCACCTGCGCCCCGGCGTAGCGCGCCTCCCCACAGGAAGGACTTCCCCCGTGCAAGTCAGATCAAGAGCCAGACGCGTGCTGGCCGTCACCGGCGCCGCCGTCCTCGGCGCCGGCGCGGCCCTCGCGGCCGGCGCCCCGGCGCTCGCCGCCCCGGGCTGCACCGTCGTCTACAAGGTGCAGAGCCAGTGGAGCGGCGGGTTCACCGGCGACATCGCCATCACCAACACCGGCGACGCGGTGACCTCCTGGAAGCTCGAGTACGACTTCCCGGACGCGTCGCAGAAGGTGACCCAGGGCTGGAGCGGCGTCTACGCGCAGAGCGGCCAGCACGTCACCGTGAACAACGCGGCCTGGAACGGCAACCTGGGCGCCAACGGGTCGGTCAGCACCGGCTTCAACGGCACCTTCGGCTCGGCCAACCCGGTGCCGACCGCGTTCACGCTCAACGGCACCCGATGCAACGGCGCCGCCAACGCGCCCACGGTCGAGATCAGCAGCCCGGCCGCCAACACGCGCTACACCGCGCCGGCGTCGATCCCGATCACGGCGGTGCCCGGCGGCACGGTCGCCAAGGTCGAGTTCTACCACGACGGCCTGCTGCTCAACACCGACACGGCCGCGCCGTACACGTACACCTGGACCGGCGTGCCGGCCCAGACCGCGGCCTACCACCTGCAGGCGATCGCGTACGACTCGGCGGGCACCAAGAGCAACACCGCCGACGTGCCGGTCTTCGTCGACGCCGCCACCACGCCGGCGATCGTCGCGGACGCCTCCTCGGTGAGCGTCTCGCCCGGCGCCTCATCCACCTTCAAGATCGCGCTGTCCAAGGCGCCCACGGCCAACGTGACCGTGGCGGTGGCCCGTAGCAGCGGATCCACCGCGGTGTCGGCCACGCCGGCCTCGCTCACCTTCACCCCGGCCAACTGGAACACCGGCCAGACCGTCACGATCGCCGCCACGAGCGCGGCGACCGTCGGCGCGACCGCCGCGTTCTCGGCCTCGGCGACCGGGCACACCGCCGCGACGATCAACGCGACCGTCGTCCGCGAGGGTGCGGCCGACGCCCGGTTCACCCAGATGTACAACGACATCAAGAACCCGGCCAACGGCTACTTCAGCCCGGACGGCGTGCCCTACCACTCGATCGAGACGCTGATCGACGAGGCGCCCGACCACGGCCACGAGACCACCTCCGAGGCGTTCAGCTACTGGCTGTGGCTCGAGGCGGAATACGGGCACACGTCGGGCAACTGGGCGCCGTTCAACAGCGCCTGGGCGACGATGGAGAAGTACATCATCCCGTCGCACGCCGACCAGCCGACCAACGACAAGTACGACGCGTCCAAGCCGGCGACGTACGCGGCCGAATACCCGCTGCCGTCGCAGTACCCGTCGCAGCTCGACCCGAGCGTCTCGGTGGGCAGCGACCCGCTGGCGTCCGAGCTGAAGAGCGCGTACGGCACCTCCGACATCTACGGCATGCACTGGCTGCTGGACGTGGACAACACGTACGGCTTCGGCCACTGCGGTGACGGCACCTCGCGCAACGTCTACATCAACACCTTCCAGCGCGGCCCGCAGGAGTCGACGTTCGAGACCGTGCCGCAGCCCTCCTGCGACACGTTCAAGCACGGCGGCCCGAACGGCTTCCTGGACCTGTTCACCAAGGACTCCAGCTACGCCAAGCAGTGGAAGTACACCAACGCCCCGGACGCGGACTCGCGCGCGGTGCAGGCGGCGTACTGGGCGTACACCTGGGCCACCGAGCAGGGCAAGCAGTCGCAGCTGACGTCGTCCGTGACCAACGCGGCCAAGATGGGCGACTACCTGCGCTACTCCTTCTACGACAAGTACTTCAAGCAGCCGGGCTGCGCCTCGACCTCGTGCGCGGCGGGCACCGGCAAGAACGCCTCCAGCAACCTGATGTCCTGGTATTACGCCTGGGGTGGCGCGACCGACACCAACGCCGGCTGGGCGTGGCGGATCGGCTCGAGCACCAGCCACTTCGGCTACCAGAACCCGATGGCGGCCTACGTGCTGTCCAACGTCAGCGCCTTCGCCCCGAAGTCGCCGACGGCCAAGGCCGACTGGCAGGCCAGCCTGAACCGGCAGCTCGAGTTCTACCAGTGGCTGCAGTCGTCCGAGGGCGCGATCGCCGGCGGCGCGACGAACAGCTGGAACGGCAGCTACCAGGCCCGTCCGGCCGGCGTGCCGACGTTCTACGGACTCTCGTACGTGGAAGCCCCGGTCTACGAGGACCCGCCGTCGAACCGCTGGTTCGGCATGCAGACCTGGTCGCTGGAGCGCCTGGCCGAGTACTACTACCTGACCAATGACGCCAAGGCCAAGTCGGTGCTGGACAAGTGGGTGCCGTGGGCGCTGGAGAACAGCACCATCAGCGCCACCGACTTCTCGATCCCGTCGGACATGGCCTGGACGGGCGCCCCGGCCACCTGGAACGCGTCGTCACCGGCGGCCAACACCAACCTGCACGTCACGGTGACCAGCCACGGCCAGGACCTCGGCGTGGCCGGCTCGTACGCCAAGCTGCTCACCTACTACGCGGCGAAGTCCGGCAACGCCGCGGCCAAGACCGCGGCGAAGAACCTGCTCGACGCGATCTGGACCAAGAAGGACTCGAAGGGCGTGTCGGTCACCGAGACCCGCGCCGACTACAACCGGATGGACGACACCTACAACGCGTCGACCGGCCAGGGCATCTACATCCCGCCGGGCTGGAGCGGCAAGATGCCGAACGGCGACGAGATCAAGCCGGGCGTGTCCTTCCTGGACATCCGCTCCTTCTACAAGAACGACCCGGACTACCCGAAGGTCGACGCGTACCTGAAGGGCGGACCGGCGCCCACGTTCAACTACCACCGTTTCTGGGCCCAGGTCGATGTGGCCACCGGCTACGCCGACTTCGCCCGGCTGTTCCCCAACGGTTAGGAGGTTTTGGTTCATGAGAAAAAAGCTTCTGATGTACGCGATGGCGGGACTACTCGCCGCCGGAGTCGGAGCGGTCGTCTCTCCCGTCGCCGCTCAGGCGCACGGCGCCATGATGGTGCCGGGCAGCCGCACCTGGCTCTGCTACAAGGACGGCCGCAACCCGAACACGGGGGCGATCGAGCCCAAGAACGCGGCCTGTGCCGCCGCGGTCGCGCAGAGCGGGACGACCTCGCTCTACAACTGGTTCGCCGTGCTCCGCTCGGACGGGGCGGGCCGGATGGACGGGTTCATCCCGAACGGTGAGCTCTGTTCCGGTGGCACCGGAGGCCCGTACAACTTCACGGGCTTCAACCTGGCGCGTAACGACTGGCCGGTGACCCACCTGACCGCGGGCCGGCAGATCGAGGTGCAGTACAACAACTGGGCCAAGCACCCCGGCACGTTCCGCATGTACATCACCAAGGACAGCTGGAGCCCGACCCGGGCGCTGGCCTGGAGCGACCTCGAAGCGACGCCGTTCGACTCGTCGACCAACCCGCCCAGCCAGGGCGGTCCCGGCTCCGACGACGGTCACTACTACTGGAACGCGACGCTGCCGTCCGGCAAGAGCGGCCGCCACCTGATCTACTCGGTGTGGCAGCGTTCGGACAGCAACGAGACGTTCTACGGCTGCTCCGACGTCGTCTTCGACGGCGGCAACGGCGAGGTGACCGGCGTGGGCGGCGGTGGCACGACCACCCCGCCGCCGACCACTCCGCCGCCGACGACCCCTCCGCCCACCACCCCGCCCCCGACGACGCCTCCGCCCACGACGCCTCCGCCGACCACCCCGCCGCCGGGCAACTCCGCGTGCAACGCGATGTTCAACATCACGGGCACGTGGAACGGAGGCTTCCAGGCCGAGGTGATGGTGCACGCCGACACGGCCGCCATCGGCAACTGGACGGTCTCCTGGACCTGGCCGGGCTCGCAGAGCCTGCAACAGGCCTGGAACGGCACGGCCACGAGCACCGGCTCGCTGGTCACGGTCAAGAACGCTGCCTACAACGGCACGGTCGCGGCCGGCAAGTACGTCACGTTCGGCATGCTGGGAACCGGCACCGCGCCACCGTCGGTGAACAACCTGGCCTGCTCGACAACCTGACCCGACCCGCTCCATGAAGCCGGCGGCGGCGCTTCCAGCGCCGCCGCCGGCCTCTATCGGGCGCGCGGGCGTCGGCTATGACTCCAGTAAGGACGCCACTTCGAGCTCGAAAGCAAACGGCTCGTCCATGGTCAGCGTCTGACCGGGAACTGCCATCGCAAAAGGGATGTAATGGTCGCCGACGAGCTTATGCAGGTGTACTTCGACCGAGTCCTGCGGTTGCTCGATCCGGAGATACCAGTCGATGCCGGCGGCCGCGTAAAGCTGTGGTTTGAGCAGCCGATCTGTCCCCGCGTTGCTCGGTGACACCACCTCGGCGACGAGCTTGGCCTCAGCGGCCTCCAGCTTTGCGCCGTCGAAGTCAGTGTCGGCGATGACCACGTCGGGCTGGAGGATGCGGCCGGTCACCAGACGAAGATTGATGTCCTGCAGCACACGGAGTCCGGCACGCCGAGCCGGGACGTACAGGTTCATCGCCAGCAGGAGCACGATGTTCTGATGGCGCTTGCTCGGTGCGGGACTCACTAACAAGCTCCCATCAACCAGTTCGATCCGGTTGGGGGTCTCGCCGAGCGCGAAGTACTCGTCCTCGCTCCACGGTTCCGGGTGTGCCTGCGTTGCCACGCTCATCAGATCGCCTCACGTCTCGGCGGATGCTGCCCTAAGCGTGCCATGGAAGACCGCCCGATGCGAGCAGCCGACGCGGTCTCACCTGCGGTCCGACCCACCGCCCTACTTGTCGCCCGGAAGGTTAACACACGACCAGGGGTAGCTATCGATGGGTGCGCAGGCCGCGCAGGACGAAGTCGAGGCGGCGGTGGTAGTCGGCGCGGGTCTGCTGGTTGCAGGATCGGACTATGACGCCGCGTTCGAGGATCAAGTAGTTCAGGTCCTCGGGAGTGATGTCGGCCCGGACCACGCCGGCGGCCTGGGCGTCGGCCAGCAGGCGGGTGCCGAAGTGGCAGGCGCGGTCGAACAGGCACGTCAGGGGTTCGGAGTCGGGGAGGGCGCGCATCAGGACGTCGTTGGCCGCGGGCTCGTCGAATTGGAGAAGCCACGTGCGCAGGAGGTACTGCTCGAAGCGGAGCAGTGGGCCGTCGAGGGCGTCCACGGCGTCGATAATCTCGTGGATGCGGGCGGCCACCAGCTCGTCGACCACCGCGTCGATCAGGCCGCGGCGGCTGCCGAAGCGGTGGTAGATCGTGCCCTTGCTGACGCCGGCGGCCCGGGCCACCTCGTCGAGCGGGGTGGTCAGGCCGCCGGTGCGGAACACGTCGAGGGCAGCGCGGCGGATGCCCTCGACGTTGCGCCGGGCGTCGGCTCTCATGCGGGGGAGGCTGCCCTGTCCTGCCACGTCACGTCCAGGGCCTGGCGGAACATCTCGACCGGCTGGGCGCCCGAGACGGCCCGCTTGTTGTCGAAGACGAAGAACGGCACGCCGCTGATGCCGAGCTGCCGGGCCTGCGCCAGGTCGGCCCGGATGTCCTGCTCGTAAGCCATGGCCGACAGGGCCTTCAGGGCCTCGGCACGGTCGAGGCCGAGCTCGGCGCCCAGGTCGGCCAGCACCGCGTGGTCGGCCAGGTTGAGGCCCTCGGTGAACTCGGCCCGGAACAGGCGGTCGACCATCGGCAGCTCCTGGCCGTGCGCCTTGGCCAGGTGGATCATCCGGTGCGCGTCCAGCGTGTTGATCATCATGGTGGACGGGAACCGGTAGTCGAGGCCGGACTGGGCGCCGCGCGCGGCCAGCTGGGCGTGCGAGGCCTCGATCTGGGCCTTGGGCATGCCGTAGTTCTGCGCCAGGTAGTCGTCGGCCAGGACGGCCTCGCCCTCGGGGAAGCCCGGGTTGAGCTGGAAGCTGTGATAGCGGACCTGGACCGCCGAGCCATGCGGGAACTGCTCGACGGCCTCCTTGAGGACGGCGTTGCCGAGGTAGCAGAACGGGCAGACGACGTCGCTCCAGACGTCGACCACGATCGGCTCGGCCGCGCGGCCGAAGACGCTGGCGCTCATCAGTCGCACCACCCGTCGACGGCGCAGACACCGGAGTCGCCGTCGGCCGGCTCCAGCAGGATCAGGGGCGCCGGAGCGGGCTCGGCCGCCTCCGGTTCGACGACGACCAGGTCGTCCGTCTCGGTACTTGACTGCATGGTCAACAAGCTACCTCTAACTTGACGCGACCGCCAAGTTAGGGCGGTACTTTCCGGCCGGAAGGCCGAAAGTTCCGGCGGCCTCAAAGTCCGCTAAAACCCCATGATCCAGCGGTCCGGATATTGACGACATAGATGAACGCCTTTACGTTACGGGGGTTCGTCCGATGCGTTACCGAAACTTCCGATCCACCGCGGAGGTTCAAATGCCCACCCGTCGCGAACTACTCGCCCTCACCTCCGGCGCGGCGGTCACCGCCGCGGCCGGTCTTGCCCTGCCCCCGCCCGCCCACGCCGCGGAAACCGCCCACCAGGACGCCGACGGCGACTGGACCGTTCCCGGGTGGATCGCCACCTGGGCCGCCGCACCCACCACCATCCCGCCCACCCCGCCCAGCGCGCCCACCGTGCTGGCCAACCAGACCGTCCGGCACGTCGTGCACTGCAGCGCCGGCGGCGACGAGATCCGGATCCGCGTCACCAACGAGTTCGGCCAGGGCCCGCTGCGTCTGGGGGCCGTGCGGGTGGCGTTGCGCTCCGGCAGCGGGGCCGCCACCGCGATCGTGCCCGGCAGCGACCGGCGGGTGACCTTCGGCAACCGGGCCGAGGTGACCATCCCGGCCGGGTCGCCCCTGCTCAGTGATCCCGTACGGCTGCGGGTCCCGCCCGGCGGCGACCTGGCGATCAGCCTCTATCTGCCGGCCCGGACGCCGGTGACGACCCTGGCCGCGTTCGCGTTCCAGGACAACGTCATCGCCGACGGCGACGTCACCGCCGCGCGTACGGTCACCCCGGTCGCCACGATCGGGCAGTACCTGTTCCTCTCCGGTGTCTCGGTGCGCGACCGCGGCGCGGCGATCATCACCCTGGGCGACTCGATCACCAACGGCGCCAACACCGCCAACAACCTGAACCACCGCTGGCCCGATCTGCTGGCCGCCCGGCTGCGGGCGGCCGGTCTGCGCCGGGGCATCGCCAACGTCGGCATCTCGGGCAACCGGCTGCTGCACGACCCGAACCCGGCGGCGGGCAGCGACGCCGAGTCGTTCGCGGCGTACTTCGGGCACAGCGCCCTGCGCCGGTTCGACCGCGACGTGGTCGCCCAGCCCGGCGCGCAATACCTGATCGTGCTGCTCGGCGTGAACGACCTCGGTCACCCGGGCACGGTCGCCCCGGCCTCCGAGGTGGTCAGCGCGGACGACCTGATCGCCGGTCACCGGCAGCTGATCGCCCGCGCCCACGCGGCCGGGATGGTCGCGATCGGCGGCACGGTCCTGCCGTTCAAGGGCGACACGCTCGGCTTCTTCACCGAGGCCAACGAGCGCAAGCGGGAGGTGCTCAACCGCTGGATCCGCTCGGGCGGCGAGTACGACGGCGTGATCGACTTCGACCGGGCGATGGGTGATCCGGCCGATCCGTTGCGCCTCAATCCCGCGTACGACAGCGGTGATCACCTGCACCCGAACGACGCCGGCATGGCCGCGATGGCCGACGCCGTGCCGCTGAGGCTGCTCAAGTGAGGGCCGTGATGGCCGTGCTGACGACGGCCGCCCTCGTCGTCATCGCGCCGGCCCCGGTGCAGGCAACACGGACCACGTCCCCGGCGCCGGCGCCGGCGGGCTATGTGGCCACGACCGGCGGACCCGGCCGCTTCCCGCTCGTGGCCGGCGGCACGGCGGCGCCCATCGTGGTCAGCAAGGACGACTACGCCGGCGTTATCCGGGTCGCCGACGATCTGCAGAGCGACATCAAGAAGGTCACCGGCGTCGAACCGGCCGTCGGCCACGACACGATCCCGGCGGGCCGTGACCCGATCATCGTCGGCACCATCGGCAAGAGCCCGCTGATCGACCGCATCATCGCGCGCGGCAAGCTCGAGGTGAGCGGCGTGAAGGGCAAGTGGGAGACCACGGTCGAACAGGTCGTCAGTGATCCCCTGCCCGGCGTACGGCGGGCCTTCGTGATCGCCGGCAGCGACCAGCGGGGAAGCATCTACGGCGCGTACGACCTGTCGAAGAGCATCGGCGTCTCGCCCTGGTACTTCTGGGACGACGTGCCGGTAGCCCGCAAGGCCGCGCTGTACGTGCTGCCCGGCCGCCACACTCAGGGCACGCCGAAGGTGCAGTACCGCGGCTTCTTCATCAACGACGAGAACCCGGCCACCGGCACCTGGGCCCCGGGCTACTTCGGACCGGGCAAGGCCCCCGGCTATCCGGGCGGGCTCAACTCGGCCTACTACGCCAAGGTGTTCGAGACCATGCTGCGGCTCAAGGCCAACTACCTGTGGCCGGCGGTGTGGGGGCGGGCGTTCGCCGAGGACGACCCGCTCAACCACGCCACCGCGAGCCTGTACGGGGTCGTCATGGGCACCTCGCACGAGGCCCCGATGATGCGCGGCATCGAGGAGTGGAACCGGCACCCGACCGGCACCGGCGAGTGGAGCTTCCGCCGCAACGCCGACGCCATCAAGGCGTACTGGCGGGACGGGGCCGAGCGGATGCGCGACCAGAACATCGAGGGCGTCATCACGCTGGGCATGCGCGGCAACGGCGACGTCTCGCTGCCGGACGGGGACGGGATCGACCTGATGTCCTCGATCATCGACAGCCAGCGCGAGATCCTGCGCGACACCGGGCTGATCGACCGGCCCCAGGTGCAGACCCTCTACAAGGAGGTGCAGCGCTACTGGGACAACGGCTATCGGCCACCGGACGACGTCACGGTCGTGTTCTGCGACGACAACTGGGGCAACCTGCGCAAGCTCCCGGACGCGTCCCTTCCGGCGCGCAGCGGTGGCTACGGCATGTACTACCACTTCGACTACGTGGGCGACGGCCGCAACTACAAGTGGGCCGACACGGTCAACCTCACCAACACCTGGGAACAGCTCAATCTGGCGTACGGGAAAGGGGTCAATCGCCTGTGGATGGTGAACGTGGGCGACCTCAAGAACGAGGAGCTGCCCACGCAGTTCTTCCTCGACTACGCCTGGAACCCGGACGCCTGGCCGGTGACGCGGCTGGGGGAGTGGACCGAACAGTTCGCCGCGCAGAACTTCGGTGACCGGCTTGCCCTGGCCGTCGCGGAACTGCTCGACACGTACGGCTTCCTGCAGTCGCGCCGCAAGCCGGAGCTGCTCAACCGGCGGATCACGCTCGACCCGGCCACCGGCGCGGTCGTCTACGACGATCAGGCCACGCCGTTCAGCCTGACCGACTACGGCGAGATGGACCGGGTGACCGAGGACTGGATCGGCCTGGCCCGCCGGGCCGAGCACGTGCGCCAACGGGTGCCGAAGGACTGGCAGGACGCGTTCTACCAGCTCGTCTACTACCAGATCAAGGACACGGCGATCATCTACGAGCTGCGGCGCGCGGAGTTCACCAACATCGCGTACGCGGCCCAGGGCCGGGCGGCCACCAACCGGCTCGCCGATCAGGCCGAGCGGCTGTTCGCCGAGGACCAGGCGATGAGCGACTACTACAACACGACCCTGGCCGGCGGTAAGTGGAAGAACTGGCAACTGCAACCCAAGATCGGGTACGGGAACGTCGAGCGCTACGGCCCGAACGCGCCCTGGCAGCAGCCGGAGCTCAACAACGTCGCGCTGCCGGACGAGATCTATCCGTACCTCAAGCGCATCACCGTGCCCGCCGCGGCCGAACTGGGCGTCGGTTCCGTACGGCTGCCCGAGCTCAATCCGTGGCAGAGCATGCGCCCGCCCACCCTCGACATCTACAACAAGGGCACCACGCCGTTCCGGTACCGGATCACCACGGGCGCATCATGGGTGCACGTGAGCCCGGCCTCCGGTGTCGTCACCGACCAGGTCCGGCCCGTCGTCAGGGTCGACTGGAAGCGGGCGCCGCGCGGAGCGACGAGCGTGCCGATCACCGTCACCGGCGCCGGTTCGTCGGTGGTCGTCCAGGCGCCGGTGAACCACCCCGCGCTTCCCGCGAAGGGTTTCCTCGAGGCCGACGGCTATGTGGCGATGGAGGCCGACCACTACACGGGCAAGGCCGGCCAGTGGCGGCTGCTTCCCGGGATCGGCAAGACCGGCAACGGGCTCACGCCGCTGAGCGAGGGCGCGAGTCTCGACTACAAGATGACGCTCACCAGCAGCGGGCCGGTCAAGGTGACCGCCTATCTGTCGCCCCGCAACAACGTGCTGCCGGGTGACGGGCTGAAGTACGCGGTGTCGATCGACGGGCAGACGCCCCAGGTCGTCAACATCACCAAGGCGACCGGCGCCAACGACACCACGATGAACCGTCAGTGGGCCCGCAACACGTCCGACAACATCAACCGGACCACGACCACGCACCAGATCTCGTCGCCGGGGACGCACACGCTGACCTTCCGGGCGGTCGACCCGACGGCGATCGTGCAGCGTCTGGTCGTCGACACCGGAGGCGAGAAGTACAGCTGCTTCGGCCCGCCGGAGAGCCGGAGGGTCCGATGAGACGCCGTACATTGCTCGGGGCGGGCGGGCTGGCCCTGGTGCCCGCCCTGCCCCGGCCCGACCGCCCGCGGTGGATCCACACCTGGACGGCCATGCCGCAACTGACCGAGCCGGCGAACCTGCCCCCGGCCCCCTTCACCGGGGAGTCGTCGGTGCTGGTCGACACCACGCTGCGGCAGACCGTGCACGTGACGGTCGGTGGCCCGCGCCTGCGGGTGCGGCTGTCCAACGCCTTCGGCGGCGCGGCGCTGCCCATCACCGCGGCCGCGGTGGCCGAGCCGGCCGGCGGGCGGGCCGGGGCGCCGGCGATCGTGCCCGGGTCGAGCCGCCCGCTCACGTTCGGCGGGCGGCCGTCGGTGACGGTGCCGGTGGGCGCGCAGATCGTCTCCGACCCGGTGGCCTTCCCGGTCGGCCGCGGCGCGAACCTGACCATCACCGTCTATCTGGCCTCGGGGCAGGCGACGCTCAACCTCACCTCGCACCCAGGGTCGCGCACCACCTCGCACCTGATCGCGGGTGATCGGCACACGGACGCCGACCTGCCCGGGGCCGTCGGCGTGGCGCACTGGTACCTGATCAGCGGGGTCGAAGTCGAGGCGGACGCGTCCGCGATGGCGATCGTCGGGGACTCGCTGACCGACGGCCGCGGCTCGACCACCGACGGGAACGACCGGTGGCCCGACCAGGTCCGCGGCTCGCGGGTCGCGCTGCTCAACCAGGCGGCCGGCGGCAACCGCGTGCTCAACGACGGGCTCGGCCCCAACGTGCTGGCCCGGCTCGACCGCGACGTGCTGTCGACCAGCGGCGTCGACCGGATGCTGATCTTCGAGGGGGTCAACGACATCGGCACGGCCCCGGCCACCGTGGCCGCCCAGAAGGCCGTGACCGAGGATCTGCTGGTCGCGTACGAGCAGCTCGTGACGCGGGCCCACGCGGTGGACATCAAGGTCTACGGGGCCACCATCACACCGTTCGGGGGCAATACCGGATACGACGATCCGGACGGTTACCGCGAGGACACCCGTACGGCGGCGAACAGTGCGATCCGTCACAACAAGATCTTTGACGGGGTGGCCGACTTCGATGCCGCGGTCCGGGATCCGCAGGCCCCGGGCCGGCTGCTCGCGGCCTACGACACCGGCGACCACCTGCACCTGAACCCCACCGGATACCGAGCGATAGCCGCCGCGGTGCCGTCCCGGTGGCTGCGCTGAGCCGGTCGAGGGCTTTCAGTTAACCCTCGACTCGATCGGGTACCTTCCTCGGCGTCCTGTCGGCGTCGAGGAAGGGGTCCGGCGACCCGTGGCGAGCAACCGATCTCTTCTCGGAAAGGCCGGGCTGCTACTGACGTGCGGCCTGCTGACCGCCGTGGTGGTGTCCGCCGCCTCGTTCCCGGCCGTCGCCCTGGGCGGGCTGGTGGCCAAGGCCGGCGCCGAGGAGTTCGCATCGCTGCCGAGCACGCTCGTGCAGCAGGCCGCGCCCCAGGTGACCCGGGTCTTCGCCGCCGACGGCAAGACGCAGCTGGCCGTGCTCTACGACGAGTTCCGCAGCGACGTGCCGAACAATCAGATCTCGGTCAACATGCAGAACGCGATCGTCGCCGCCGAGGACCACAAGTTCTACGAGCACAACGGCGTCGACGTGAAGGGCATCGCCCGCGCGTTCGTCAACAACAGCCAGGGCGGGTCGCAGCAGGGCGCCTCCACGCTGACCATGCAGTACGTGCGGATGGCTCAGGCCTACGGCGCGAAGACGGCGCAGGAGGCCATCGACGCGACCAAGGACAGCCCCGAACGCAAGATCGCCGAGATGAAGTACGCGCTGCAGGTCGAGAAGGATCTCAACAAGAAGGAGATCCTGACCCGCTACCTCAACCTGGCGCCGTTCGGCAACGGGGCGTACGGCATCTACGCCGGCGCCCAGGTGTACTTCAAGAAGTCGCCCAAGAGCCTCACGATCGCCGAGTCCGCGCTGCTGGCCGGCATGGTCAAGGCGCCCACCGCGTTCGACCCGACCAGCAAGTCGGGCTATCCGCAGGCGCTCGACCGGCGCAACTACATCATCGACAACATGGTCGGGCTCGGCCAGATCACCAAGGCCGAGGGCGAGGCGGCCAAGAAGACCAAGCTCGCCCGTACGACGAACCGGCCCGGAAACGGGTGCACGTCGGTCGCCACCAACAGCTGGGGCTTCTTCTGCGACTACTTCTACCGCTGGTGGATGGAGCAGAAGGACTTCGGCGCCAACTCGTACGACCGGGAGCGTCAGCTCAAGAGCGGCGGTTACACGGTCATCACGTCGATGGACGTGAAGGCCCAGAACGCGGCCCGCCACCAGATCACCCGCAAGATCAAGGACAACAACAAGAACGCCGTCCTGATCGCCGGGGTCGAGCCGGGCACCGGCCACGTCAAGGCGCTGGCCGCCAACCGCAAGTTCAAGCTCGACGACGGCACCAACCCGCCCAGCTCGAACCCGGGGCTGCGCCGGGCCGGTCAGCGGGCGACGTACCCGTACACGACCAACCCGATCATCACCGGTGGCGGCGACATCGACGGCTACCAGGCGGGGTCGGTGTTCAAGATGTTCACCATGGTGGCCGCGCTCGAGAACGGCCTTGAGCTCGACCACCCGATCACCTCGGACTCCACCTACAAGTCGAGCTACCCGGTGGCCTTCGACTCGCCGGCCGCCTGCCCGAACACGTCGTTCTACTGCCCGTCGAACTCGTCGCCCAACACCAAGGGCACGTTCAACATGTGGAGCGGCTTCGGCAAGTCGGTCAACACGTACTTCGTCCCGCTGCAGGAACAGGTCGGCGCCGAGAAGGTCATCGACGTGTCCAAGCGGTTCGGCATGCAGTACCGCTCGTCCGGCGATCGCGACCTGATGAAGACCGAGGAGGCGGCGCACCAGTTCGGCGCGTTCACCCTCGGCGTGACCGCGTCGACGCCGCTGGACATCGCCAACGCGTACGCCACCCTGGCCGGCGATGGCATGTACTGCACGCCCACCCCGATCAGGCAGATCACCGCGTCGGACGGCAGCAAGCTCAAGACCGGCCAGCCGTCCTGCAAGCGCGCCACCGACGCCGACGTGGCCCGCAAGACGATCGACGCGGCCCGCTGCCCGGTCGGCGACCGCGCGCAACTCGGCAACTGCTCCGGCAGCACCGAGCCCAACGCGTACCGCACGATCCGGCACCCGATCTTCGGCAAGACCGGAACCACCGACGCCAACCGCACCGCGTCGCTGGTCGTGGGCTCGGCCAGCCTGGTCGTGGCCGGTTACATGGTCAACCCGGACTGGGCCAACCACAGCGACGACATGCGCCACGACATCGTCAACCCGGTGACCTACCGGACCCTGGCCGACTACCTCGAGGACACCGAACCGGTGGAGTTCAAGAAGCCGGGCGAGTAACCGCGAGCACGTTCGTGGCTGCTATCTAGATCCAGGCGGCCGCCGCCGGTCAGCATCGCTGCGTGGACCATGACTTTCGACCCGGCACGGCCGGGCAGTGAGCGCGGCGCGGTGCCGGAACCGGCGGCGGACGCTCATCGTGACCCGGGGCCTGCCGGCTTCCGGGAAGACGACCGAGGCGCTGCGCTGGGTGGCCGAAGACCCGGAGTGCCGGGCCCGGGTGGGCAGCGACGAGATCGCGGCGATGCTGCATCCGCACGTGTTCGGTGACGACGGCGACGCCTACGGCGCCCGGTACGCCCAGCGCGAGCAACTCGTCGTCAACGCGGCGATCGAGGCGCTGTTGCGGTCGGGGATCGACGTCGTGTGCGACGACCCGTTCCTGTTGCCGCACTATCTCGAGGCCGTCCGCGAGGTGGCCGAGAGGTGCGGCGCCGACCTGGTGATCTGGGACCTGACCGCGGTGGACGTGGAGGACTGCATCGCCCGCGACCGGCTCCGGGGCTGGGCCGGCGGCCGGACCATCGGGGAGGAAAAGATCCGGATTCAGCATCAGCTGTTCCGGTCCTACCAGCGGCTGGCCGTCGACGCCGTCGCCACCGACGACGGCTGAGGCGCGTCCCTCACCGCCGCCGGCACAGCTCCAGCAGGCGCTCGTCCTCGGCCACCTGCGAACTGGACCACGAGTGCGGCGAGACGTTGAACCGCCGGCCGGCCGCGGCTTCGGCCCGGAACAGCATCTCCAGCGCCGCGGCCAGCGGTCCGGTGGCCGCACCGGCGATCGCCGGCCGGCTGCGGGGGTCGTCGCGCCAGGCAGTGGCCAGGACCGGGGCCACGCGACCGGCCTCGCCGGTGAGGTGCCACAGCGCGAGGGCGGCCGGCACCGGAGCCACATCCAGATAGGTGGCGATCAGCGGTGCGGCCGGGGCGGCGGCCGGACCCATGGCGGCGATCTCCTCGAACGCCGCGTTCGCCGCCGGACCGTCCAGGTGGCTGGTCAGCCGGGCCAGCGCGTCCGGCGACCGGTCGATGCGCCACCGGGCGCCGGCCGCCGCGACGGCCAGCCGGGGATCGTCGCCCGCCGCGGCCACCCGCAGCGCGGGCAGGGCTTCGGCGGCGGCCGGGCCGATCCGGCCCAGAGTGGCCGCCGACCAGTCCCGCAGCGGCGAAGCGAGCAGGCGCGGCACGGCCGGGGCGGCCGCCGGCCCGAAGGCGCGCAGGGCCATCTGAAAGGCGAACCACTCGAGGGGTTCCCGTTCGCCGGCCGCCAGGACCGGGAAGTGCGGCACGATCTCGGCGGTGATCCGGTCAGCGTGCCCGGCGAACCGGGCCAGCTTGTACCCGGTGTTCTTCGGGCGCCGCGGAAGCCGCAGCGCGGTCAGCAGCATCGGCAAGGCGCGCTCGTCGCCCAGACCGGCCAGGATCTCCACGTACGGGTGCAGCCCCGGCCGGTCGTTCGGGTATCGGACGGTCCACTCCGGCAGCCCGTCCCGCCACGGCCGCGCGTCGATGCGGGCAAGCCGGCGGGCGACCGTCTCCGCGGCGGGCGCGGCCACCGGCCCCCAGTCGCGGAGCATGTCGGCGGCCCGGCCGGCCAGCGGCCGGGAACGTTCGAGGAACCCGGCGACCCGGGTCACCGCCTCGCGATAATCGCCCCGCCAGCCCGAGATGAGCTTGTTCGCGGCGAACAGCGCGTCCCCGGCCAGGTCGTCGTGGGTCGAGGCGAGCAGCGGGGTGACGATCGCGATCCGCTCGGCCACACGCGGCCCGAGCGCGTCGGTCAGATCCTCGACCATGCGCGAACAGTGCGGCGCCCGGCGACCCTCCTCCATCTCCTCCCGCATCACCCGCAGCGACCCGATCAGCGTGTCCGTGTGGCCGCCCGGCGCGCTCACCGGCCCGTCCTCGGCGTAGGCGCGGTCGACCAGCTCGGGCACCCCGGCGAGGGGCGCCCGGTGCGGATCGTTGCGGGCCACGGCGATCAGGGCGGCCAGCGCGGTGGACGCCGGAGCCGACCGGGCCAGGGACACCAGCCGGCCGACCGCGTCGTCGTCGAGTTCCAGGTCGCCGAGGGCGTCGAACAACCCCATCCGCACCGCGGCGTCGTCCTCGGTGCCGAGCAGGCCGATCAGCAGACCGCCGAGATCGGGGACCGCCGCCCCCAGCGCGAGGAACAGCCGGGGTGCGGCCGCCCGCACCGCCGGGTCGGGGTCGTCGGCCAGGCCGAGCAGGGCGGGCGCCGCCGCCACGGCGAGCGCGTTGGCCCGTACGGCCTGACGGCGCATCTCGGCCGTGTCCTCGTCCAGCCCGGCCTCGTCGGGCCACTCGCCGAGCTCGACCACACTGGTGAGCAGCTGCGCGATGTCCTCCCGGCCGGGCAGGCCCGGTGTGGTCAGAGCCTCGATCAGGTAGGGCACCGCGGCCACCGTCGAGTCGTAGACGTCGCCCTGGTGGTGGACCGCGCCGTACATGGCGTCGAGGGACTGCTCGCGGACGGCCGGATCGGGATCGACGAGGCCACGAACCCATCCCGGAACGTCTCCCGCCGGGCCGTACGCGTGCTGCAGCGAATCCCAGTCGATGTCATCCAGCCCCGTGAACACGGGCGCAAGCCTAGGTGCCGTGATCACGATGCCGGAGGGCCAGGGTGCCCAGCAGGAACGCGGCCGCTGTCCAGGCGGCGGTCACGGTCAGGCCGCGTACGGGATCGGTCAGGTCTATCGAGGAAGGGGCGGCCCGATAGAGACGCAGCGCCCAGTCGGGATCCGGCAACCAGCGGACGGTTACCGGCAGGACGTAGAGGACGGCGAAGACCAGGCCGGCGGCGGCGGTGGAATGGCGTAGGAGGGCGGCTGTGCCCAAAGAGAAGAGGGCGATCAAGGCTAGATAGGTGATGGTCGCTGGGTGGGTGGAGGCTGCGGTGGCCAGTGCGGTGCCGGTCGTGAGTAGCAGGGCCTTGGCGGTCAGGACGGGCCAGCGGCGGGGGGAGGTGAGCAGGGTGGAGCGGATCAGGCCGGTGGCGTATTCGCCGCCGAGGATGTGGATGCCGGCTACGGCCACTATGGCCTGGGTTAGGTGCAGGGTCAGCTTGCCGTTTGTGGTTAGGGCGCAGGCGGTGGTCAAGAGGAAGGCCAGAGGGAGGTCGGGGGTGGTGCGGGCCTTGGTCCATTCGGCTCGTAGGGCGGCGTGAACTGCGGCGGCGGCGCGTACGGCGGCGGTGCGTACGGCGGCGGGCCGGATCGGAAGGGCTGTCGGGGCGTCGCGGTCGGCCGGTGAGCCGCCGTGATCAACAGGGGACGATCGGGATCTGCTGCGGAAACTTGGCACGGTTTCTCCTGTGGACAACGGGATTTGGGCTGTCGGCGCGGCGTATGGTTCGGCCCGATCCCCAGGGTGGGTGGGGGCTTGGGATGGCCGTACCAGGAAAATGCGTTAAATGTCGGAGTTGTATAGGCGGCGCACGGCCAGCAGCAGGACGGCGACGGCCCAAGCGGCGGTGACGGCGAGCCCGGCCCAAGGGGCGAGCGGAAAATAGCCCTCGGCCGCGGTATAGGGCAGAAACACCTGCTCATACGCGGGAAACACCTGCTGAACGGCGAACCCCGCCGCGGGAGTCAACCGGAGCAGCCACTCGCCGACGCCTACGGGCAACACAGTCGTGGTGGCCAGCAGATACGGCACGACAGTGAGCGCCACGGCCAGCAGCAACGCGACGAGACCGCGACGAACCAGCAGCCCCAGCCCGTACGCGAGCAGCCCGCCCAGACCGAGCAGCGCGGCCGTCCCAAGGCCCAGGCGCAGGTCGGTGCCGAGACCGGTCGGCATGACGATGTTGCCGTTGTGGCGGAAGATCAGTTCGGACAGTGGCCGGGTGACGGCGACCGCGAGCAGCCCGGTCGTGAAGGTGACTGCGCCGATCACGACGGCCTTGGCGAGCAGGGCGCGGCGGCGGTCGGGCGCGGCCAGCAGGGTGGTGCGGATCAGGCCGCGGCGGAACTCGCTGGTGATGAACAGGACGGACACGACGAGGACGGCGAGCAGGGCGGGCACGGCTCCGGCGAGGTAGGGCGGACCGGGGCCGCCGGTGAGCGGGGCGATGTCGCCGCTGCCGGTCAGGGTGAGGGCGTCGCCGGAGACCCGCAGGCCGGCCGGCTGGTGGAACCTCTCCCAGTCCGTGCCGGGCCCGTTGTCGCCGATCTCGTCGTAGCGCCACGTCCCGCCGGCGGTCGTCGTGATGCTGTCGAACACCGCGGTGGCCTGGGTGAACCGGGCCTGGACGGCCCGCCCGCCCAAGCCGTCGTCCAGGACCGTGATGTCGCCGGGTGAGGCGACCAGGAAGCCGATCTCCGCGGTCGGGGCCAGCCCGGGCAGGGTCACCGAGCCGGCCGTCGTCCAGGTCGAGCCGTCGAGGGACGCGTACGCGGTGACGTCGTCCCCGGTCCTGCTCAGGCGCAGCCAGCGGGCGCCGCCGGGGCCGCCGGACCGGTCGTGCACGTAGTTGTGCTGCAGCCGGATGCCGTGCTCGCCGGTGAGCACCAAGGCGGCGTACGGGGAACCGGGCTTGGTGGTGTCCTTGACCATGAGCCCGGCCTTGGCCCAGGGCACGAGACCCTCGACGATCCGGTCGTGGTCCGGCGGCGGATAGGTGCGGATGCCGGTGAAGTCGCGGACCCGGGCGGTGAGCGTGCCGTCGCCGTCGAGTGTGCGGTGGGCGAAGCCGAAGTGGTCGTCGACCGCCTGGCCCCCGGGTCCGACCGGCGGGGACGGGCAGGCCTGGTCGCCGCATGACGTGTGACTTCCGGCCGCGGTCAGCAAGCCCAGCCCCAGATAGAGCGCGGCCGCGGCGGCGAGGGTCAGGACCCAGGAGCGGACCGTACGGAGTTTGAGCAGCTCGGCGCGGATCATCGGGTCAGCTCCAGGTAGGCCGACTCGAGGGAGCCGTACCGGGAACGCATCTGGGTGGTGGGGGAGTCGGCGATGACCCGGCCCCGGCGGACCACGATCACGTGGGCGGCCAGGTCCTGCAGTTCGGACATGAGATGGCTGGAGACCAGGACGGCCTTGCCCTGCTCGGCCTGCTGCTTGAGCAGGGTGCGCATCCAGACGAAGCCCTCGGGGTCGAGGCCGTTGAACGGCTCGTCGAGGATGAGGATCCGCGGGTCGCCGAGCAGGGCCGCCGCGATGCCGAGGCGCTGGCGCATGCCCAGGGAGTAGCCGCCGGCCCGTCTTCGCGCGGCGGTGGCCAGCCCGACGCTCTCCAGCAGTTCGTCGGCCCGTTCCGGCGCGATGTTCTGCGACCGGGCCAGCCACAGCAGGTGGTTGCGGCCCGACCGGGCCGGGTGCAGCGCGCTCGCGTCCAGCACGGCGCCGACCGACTTCAGCGGGTGGGTGAGGGCGGAATAGGGGCGGTCCCCGACGAGGGCCGTGCCGGCGTCCGGCCGGTCCAGGCTGAGCAGCACCCGCATGGTGGTGGTCTTGCCGGCCCCGTTCGGCCCGACGAAACCGGTGACCCGCCCGGGCGTGACCCGGAACGTCATGCCGTCCAGCGCGACCGCCGAACCGTAGCGTTTACGCAATCCGTCGACTTCGATGATGGCTTCCATGCCCGGAAGTTCTACGGAGCCGGGCCTAACCGGGCCCGCACGGTGGCTGTCACCCCGCTGTTACGTGCCGGCGGGCATGCTGTGCGGATGGGCGTCCGCATGCGATACACGTTGCTCTACGGGACGATGTTCCTGCTCTCCGGGGCGGCGCTGCTGGCCATCACGGCCGGGGTGGGCCTGCAGAACACCCGTCAGAGCATCCCCGTGGGCACGCCGTTGCCGGAACAGGTCGCCGAGCTGCAGCACCGGCTGACCGACGCGGACGCCGCCCACACCCGCCAGCTGCTGGTTGGCGCCTCGATCGCGCTGATCGTCATGTTCCTGTTCTCGCTGGTGCTGGGGCGGGCTGCGGCCGGGCGGGTGCTGCGTCCACTGCGGAAGATCACCGCCGCGACCCGCCGCATCACCGCCGACAACCTGCACTCGCGGCTGGCCGCCGGTGGCCCGTCGGACGAGGTCAAGGACCTGGCCGACACGATCGACGACCTGCTGGGCCGGCTCGAGGAGTCGTTCGCGGCCCAGCGCCGCTTCGTCGCCGACGCGTCGCACGAGCTGCGCACGCCGCTGGCCACCATGCGGGCCGCGCTCGACGTCGCGATGGCCAAGCCCGACCCCGTGCCCGCCCCGCTGGCCCGGCGCCTGCGGGGCTCGCTCGACCAGATGGACGCGCTGCTCGACGGCCTGCTGCTGCTCGCGCGGGCCCAGCACGGCGCGCTCGACGACCGTACGGTGGTCAATCTCTCGGATCTGGCCGCCCGGTCGGTCAGCGGGCGTTCGGAGCAGATCAAGACCCTTTCCCTGTACGCCGATCAGCCCGCGACCCTGCCCGCCCTCGGCAACCCGGTGCTGCTGGCCCGGCTGGTCGACAACGTCATCGACAACGCCGTCCGGCACAACGTCCCCGGTGGCGGCATCTGGATCTCGGGCACGGTCTCGGATTCGGCGGCCGCGCTGACCGTCGAATCGGACGGGCCGGTGCTCGACCCGTCCGAGCTGTCGCGCCTGGGCCGGCCGTTCCAGCGGATCGCCCCCGCCCGTACGGGTCCCGGCACCGGGCTGGGCCTGGCCATCGTGGCCGCGGTCACGTCGGCCCACGGCGGCGTTCTCGATCTGGCCCCGCGCCCCGGCGGTGGCCTGCGGCTGACCGTGACGCTGCCGGTCGCGCCGGTCGGGGTCCCCGCGTGAGGGTCCTGGTCGTCGAGGACGCGCCCGCGCTGGCCGAGGTGGTCGCCGAGGGACTGCGTGATCAGGGGATGGCCGTGGACGTGGCGCTCGACGGGCTCGACGCGGCGGCCAAGCTCGACCACACGGCGTACGAGGTCGTGGTCCTCGATCGTGATCTGCCCGGCCTGCACGGCGACACCCTGTGCCAGATGATCACGGCCCGCTCCGGCGGCCGGGCGATGGTGCTGATGCTGACCGCCTCGGGCACGGCCGACGATCGCGTACGGGGGCTGACGCTGGGCGCCGACGACTATCTGGCCAAGCCGTTCCACTTTCCCGAGCTGGTGCTGCGGATCCGCGCGCTGGCCCGGCGCCGCCCGTCGGCCCGGCCGCGCGTGCTGACCGCCGGAAGCCTGGTGCTCGACCCCGTCGTGCGGGTCGTGACCCGTGGGGGAGTGCCGGTGAATCTGTCGGTGAAGGAGTTCGCCGTGCTGGAGGCCCTGCTGCGGGCGGCCCCCGGCTATCTGAGCAGCGAGGCCCTGCTGGAGCAGGTGTGGGACGAGAACGCCGACCCGTTCACCAACACGGTGACCGTCACGGTCGGCCGGCTGCGCCGCAAGCTGGGCGACCCGCAGGTCATCACGACGACCCCCGGCGTCGGCTATCGGATCAGCTCAGGCTGACGGTGGCCGCCCGCAGCTCGCGCAGGGCGGCCAGGGTGTGGGGCGCCAGGCCCTGCTGGGTGGCGGACTCGGACCACTCCGCATAGCCCCGCTTGAAGGCCAGCACGCCGAGCTCGCCCGCGAGGGCCGCGGTCGGGTCGGGCACGCCGCGGGCGACCAGCGCCTCGGTGATGGCCGCGGCCAGGCTGACGCTTTTGAGGGCGTCGCGTTCCTGCAGCTCGGTGCTGGCGGCGACGGCGGCCTTGAGGCGGGGGCCGAGCTCGCGGTTCATCGGCCCCATCGCGCTCGACGCGCGTTCGAGACCGGCCGCGACCGCCTCGAGCGGGCTGGCCGTCGCGGGCGCCTCGGCGATGCCCTCGGCCAGCAGCGTGCGCAGCGTCTCCTGCCCGGCCACCAGCAGCTCACGCTTGTCGGGGAAGTGCCGGAAGAACGTGCTTTTCGTGACGCCCGCCCGCTCGGCGATCTGGGCGACCGTCGTGGCGTCGTAGCCCTGCTCGGCGAACAGATCGACCGCGGCGACGACCAGCCGTTCCCGTGCCCCCGGTTCCCATCGACCCATGCCCCCATCATAAGCGATGGGACTGTTGTCCCATCACCGTGGTAGCGTGACGGGACAAGAGTCCCATCACTGCTTCTGGGGAGAACCCATGCACGTCTTCATCACCGGCGGCACCGGCCTGATCGGCTCGGCCGTGGTCGCCGAACTCCTCGGCCACGGCCACACCGTCCTGGCCCTGGCCCGCTCCGAGGACTCCGCCCGCGCCGTCGAATCGGCCGGCGCCGAACCCCTGCGCGGCGGCCTGGCCGATCTCGACGTGCTGCGCGCCGGTGTCGCCCGGGCCGAGGGCGTCATCCACCTGGCCTTCGGCAACGACTTCAGCAGCGCCGACGCGGTCGCCCGGTCCGTCGCCGAGGAGGGCGCGGCCATGGCCGCCATGGGCGAGGCGCTGGCCGGCGGCGACCGGCCCTACGTCACCGTGTCGGGAACCCCGTGGATCCCGGGCCGCCCGTCGGTCGAGTCCGACCCGGTGCCCACCGACGGCCCGGTCGGCGGCCGCGGCCAAGCCGTCATGGCCGTCCTCGGCCTGGCCACCCGCGGCGTGCGCAGCACGGCGATCCGGCTGCCGCGCACGGTGCACAACGAGGGCCAGGGTGGTTTCGCCGGCCTGCTGACCGACATCGCCCGCCGGACCGGTGTCTCCGGCTACCCGGGCGACGGCCTGATGCGCTGGCCGGCCGTGCACGCCCTGGACGCCGCGGTGCTGTTCCGGCTGGCCCTGGAACAGGCCCGGCCCGGCACGGCGTGGCACGCGGTCGACGACGAGGGCGACACGGTCCGCGACATCGCCACGGTCATCGGCCGCCGGCTGGGCCTGCCGGTCGAATCGGTGCCGACCGACACGTTCGGCCCGCTGGGACCGATCTTCGCCACCGACCAGCCGGCCTCCAGCGCGTACACGCGGGAGACGCTGGGCTGGCTGCCGTCCCACCCGGGTCTGCTCAAGGACCTGGAGAACCTGCAGCCCTGATCGGTCGTGCCTTTGCTGGGGGCCGTAGACCCGTCCGCTGCTGGTCACCCCAAAACAGGGGCCCACCCTACCGGGGGACCCCCGCCCTCGGCCATTTTACCGATTTGGGGGCGATCTTGGAGGGAGTTCGAGCGCTGCATTGTGGACAACGCGGCGCTGTGGACAACCGCGGGCGGCCGGTGATGCTGTGGTACGGCGTCGGCTCAGCCGACGGCGAAGTTGACGGCCAGGCCGGCGGCGACCAGCGCGAAGCCTGCGATCAGGGCGGGCCTGCGGAGCGGGCGCCCGGCGGCGATGCCGGTGAGGCCGGTCAGCACGCCGACAAGGGCGGCCGCTCCGGGCACCGGGCGGGTCCAGCCGGGGCCGCTTATCGGGCACGTCATCTGGCCGGCGTCGCCGATGCAGCTGTTCGACATCAGCGGTGCCGACAGCGCCAGGGTGAAGGCCGCGAAGAGCAGCAGAAGAAGAAACACGCCCGCGTAGCCGGCCACCTGGGCCGGAGAGCCGTACCGGCCGGTCGGTGCTGTCACGGTGGTCACGGTGGGTGATCCAACCACATGTGGGGTGGGGCGGAGGGGCACGGTCGGCTCGGCGATGGGGAAGTGGTCTGGCGCATCGGCTGATGGAAGGTTACTTTCCATTTACATCGATCGATGGAAATCCCCGTTCCTTCCTCTTCCCCCAGGAGGTTGATCGACAATGACAACGATGTCAACGGGTCGCCGTTGGCTGGCCCTGGCTGCGGCCACCGCAACCGTGACAGCCCTTAGCGCCGTCCCCGCCGAAGCCGCCCCGACGACGACGGCGGCAGTGCTCGTCGACGCAAGCTCCCTGCTGGCGCCGGCCGACCGCGGGCGGATGGAGCAGCAGCGGCCCCTGGTCGCCGCCGCCTCCGCCGTACGGTGGGCGGTCGAGCGCGGCGCCTACCCGGGCTACGCCGGCATCGTCCTCAACGACGACGACGTGGCCCTCTATTGGAAGGGCGCCCTGCCCGCCCCGATGCGCCGGGTCGTCGACCAGGCCTCCGGGCAAGCGCCGGTCAAGGTACACAGGGCCGACTTCTCGATGGCCGAACTGCGCCGGTCCGCGGCGAAGCTGCGCGCGGGCTGGCCGGGCGGCGGTGACGCCGTGCAGGCGATCAAGCTGCGGCCGGACGGGAGCGGGCTGGTCGTGTCGGTTCCCGCGGCCCTGCGCGCGGCCGCGCCGGAAGTGGGCGTGCCGGTCACCGTGGCCGCCGAGGCTGCCCTCGAAACGGTCAGCCGCGACGACGACTGGGCGCCGTGGAAGGGCGGCGCCACGATTGTGAACTCCGACCAGGGCACGGCCTGCACCGCGGGCTTCGGCGTACGCAACGGGTCGGCCAGCTACATTCTGACCGCGGGGCACTGCGGGCAGAGCGGGCAGCGCTTCACCGACCCGCGGGGCGAGTTCATCGGCACGATCGGGCCGCGCCACCAGGACCACGACGTGGAGCTGGTGCCGACCTCGAGCGTCGACGGCTACGTCTATGTGGGCACGCCCACCGACAGCGTCGCCGCGGCGGTCGAGGGCTGGGGCTGGACGTTCGTCGGCGAATACCTGTGCCAGTCCGGTATGACCAGTGCCCGCGAGCTGGGCCGGCCGGTCTGCAACCTCAAGGTGCTGTTCTACTACGCCGACCGCGAGGATCTGGTCGAGGCCGAGCAGACCGAGGGCCAGACCGCCGCCCGGCCCGGTGACAGCGGCGGCCCGATCTACTCGATCGCGGCCAGTGGCAAGCTCGTCGCCAAGGGCACCACCACCCGTACGGCGGGCGCCCGGATCGGTTTTCAGGACTACGGAACCGCGTGGCGTGACTTCGGAGGCATCGTCCCGGCCACCCGGTAAGTTGCGCACGTGACGTTCCGTGGCTGGCCCAGCGAGGCCCTCGAGTTCTACGAGGGCCTCGCCGCCGACAACTCGAAGACCTACTGGACCGCGCATCAGAGCTTCTACGAGGAGCAGGTGCGCGCACCGATGCGGGAACTGCTGGCCGCGCTCGAACCCGAGTTCGGGCCGGGCAAGATCTTCCGGCCCTATCGGGATGTGCGGTTCAGCAAGGACAAGTCCCCTTACAAGACGCACCTGAGGGCCTGGCTCGAGGCCGGCCACTACTTGCAACTGTCCTCGGACGGGCTCGCCGCGGGCTGCGGGATGTACCAGATGGACACCGGGCAGCTCGAGCGCTACCGCCGTGCGGTGGCCGACGACAAGACCGGCGAGGAGCTGACCGGGATCGTCGCGGCCATCGAGGACGGGCCGATCGGCGTACGCGGGCACGGGTCTCTGAAAACGGCGCCGCGGGGCTATGCCAAGGACCACCCGCGCGTGGATCTGCTGCGGCACAAGGGCCTCACCACCTGGACGGAGTGGGAGCCCGCGGCCTGGCTGGGCACGAGCAAGGCGCAGACCCGGATCGTCGCCTTCCTGCGGGCGAGCCGACCGCTCAACGACTGGCTCGACGTCCACGTGGGACGATCCTGACCATGGCTCTGCGACCCGACGAGTTCTACCAGCACGCGCTGGCGGCAGCGGACGACGAGCAACGGCTGCCGCGCGCCAAGATGACCGACTGGGACGTCAGCCCGTTCGAACAGGACGGGCTGCGCGTGTCCCGGCTGCGGCCGCCGGTGCCGGAGAAACCGCGCCACGGCGAGGACCCGGCCGACTGCCGGTCGTGCGCCCACCGCGACGAAGGGCTGTGGCTCGACGAGCACTGGCGGCTCACCCGCATCCCGAAGGCGGGCGTGCCGCTGATCCTGATGCTGCATCCGCGCGACCACTACGACATGGCCGACCTGCCTGACGAGCTGGCCGCGTCGCTCGGCGTGCTGACCAAGCACATCGTCAAACACATCCAGGCCCTGCCCGGTGTCTCCCGCGCGCACGTCTATCGGATCGGTGACGGCGGCGCCCACCTGCATCTCTGGTTCTTCGCCCGGCCCGAGGGACAGGCCCAGCTGTACGGGTCGTGGCTGCCGGTGTGGGACGACCTGCTGCCCGAATACCCCGAGGACGTGGCCGCGGCCGACGCCCAGCGGGTCGTCGAGGCCCTGACCGAGTCGTACCACTAAAGCGGCCGCCGGCAGTGGTAGACCAGGGCCGGCGGCAGGTTGCCCCAGACCGTACGGCCGATCACGACCTCGTCGAACCGGGAACGCAGCGACCGCAGCAGCCGGCGCGCGGGCGGCGCCCAGCGGGCATGCACGTACGCGAAAGTGGTGAAGGCGCCACCCGGCGCGAGCGAGCCGGCCACGGCGGTGAGCACCTCGCCCTGCAAGCCGGGGGAGAAGGCGGCCCACGGCAGGCCGCTGACCACGACGTCGGCGGGCGACGACAGCAGCGACGGCAGGTCACGGGCGTCGGCCCGGACGACCTCGACGCCGGGATGGGCCCGCGACAGCGCCGAGACGAAACGCGGGTTGATCTCGACGGCGAGGTGCCGCCCGCGGCCGTTCAGGCGCCGCTGGATCGCCGCGGTGAACGATCCCGTGCCCGGCCCCAGCTCGACCACCAGCGGGTTCCCGGTGCGCGGCACCGGCGCGATCATCACCTCGGCCAGCGTGCGTCCGCTGGGCGCCACCGCGCCGACCTGTAAAGGGCTGCGAGCGAACTCCACGAGGAAAGTCATGATCGCGACGCTAGGGGCGGGAGCGGCCGGATGATCTCGTGCGGCGAGGCGCATCGGCGGCCAGAAGGAGGAGGCCGGGTGGCCGGTGGCAGGGGGACCGCATGCGCCGCCGGACGTATCGTGACCTTGTGAAAGCGCTGATCGACCTGGGCATCGCGCTGGTGGCCGCCCTGATCGGCGCGGTCACGATCGTGCTCGGCATGCCGTCCGATCGGCCGGTCGCGCAGTGGGTCCTCGTGCAGGCGTCGGTCGTCGCGCTCGTGCTGATCCGGCGCGTGCCCCTGCTGCTGCTGGGCCTCGAGGTCGTGCTGATCGTCGTGACCGACATCGTGCTCCCGTACGCGAGTCACGTCGCACCCCTGGCCGCCGGGCTCGCGCTCGGCGCCGTCGCCAACCGGCACAGCGACCGCGTCATGACGGTGGGCTGGATCGCCACGTACGCGGCCGTCGTCTTCACCGTGGGCCGGCACGACCCCGGCCTGCTGTCCGGCGTGAACGGGGTGCTCCGGCTGTTGTCCATCGCCGCCGCGGTCGCCGCCCCGGTCGCGTTCGGCTGCTGGCTGGCCGGCCAGCGCAAGGTCGCCGCCCAGGAACGGGAGCGCGCGACCGCCGAACGGGAGGCGGCCCGGATGGGCGAGCGGGCGCGCATCTCCAACGACCTGCACGACCTGGTCGCCCACCACGTGTCGGCGATCGCCATGCGGGCCGGGTCGGCGCAGTACGCGGCCCGGCACGGCAGCGGACCCGCGTCCGAGCGGCTCGAGGAGTCGGCGACGGCCCTGGACGCCATCCACACCAGCGCGGGTCAGGCGCTCGTCGACCTGCGCGGACTGCTGCACGTGCTGCGCGACCCCGGCAGCGCCGACCCGCTGGTCGACCCCGAGCAGATGATCACCGACGCGGTGGAGCGCAGCCGTTCGGCCGGCCTGACGGTCGAGGCCACCGTGGACGTGCGGACGGCCCTGGCGCCGCTCGCTCTGCGGGTGACGGCGGCCCGGGTCGTACAGGAAGCTCTGACCAATGCTCTGAAGCACGCCGGGCCGGGTGCCTCCGTCCGCGTCGTGGTGGCCAAGAGCCCCGCCGACGTCGCGGTCACCATCGACAACTCGGTGCCGGACACCTCGGGCACCGCGCTCCCGTCGTCCGGGCACGGGCTTGCCGGGATGCGCGAACGCGTCGAGATCCTCGGCGGCCGGTTCACAGCCGGGCCCTGGGCCCAGGGCTGGAAGGTCGCCGTCACCCTCCCCTTGGAGCCGTCATGATCAGGGTGCTCGTGGTGGACGACCAGGAGCTCGTACGGGCCGGGGTCACGCTCCTGCTCCGCACGGCCGGCGAGGACGTGGTCGGCGAGGCCGCGGACGGGCATGAGGCCGTCCGGCTGGCCGAGCGCCTGCGCCCCGACGTCATCCTGATGGACCTGCGCATGCCCCGGGTCGACGGCATCGAGGCGACCCGCCGCATCCTGGCCGCCGCGCCCACCACCCGCGTCGTCATGCTCACCACGTTCGGGGAGGACGCCGAGGTGTACGGGGCACTCCGCGCGGGCGCCGTGGGCTATCTGCTCAAGGACGGCGCTCCCGAGGCCATGATCGACGCCGTACGCCGGGCCGCCCGCGGCGAGTCCCTGCTCGCGCCGGCCGTCCTGTCCCGCGTGGTCGCGCGCGCCCTCAGCGCCCACCGCGAACAGGCTCAGCCCGACGAGCTCGACGTCCTCACCCCGCGGGAACGTGAGGTGCTGGCCCTGGTCGGCGCCGGCCGCTCGAACGCCGAGATCGGCGACACCCTGCACCTGGGCGTGACCACCGTGAAGTCCCACGTGGCCGCGGTCACCGAAAAGCTCGGCCTGCGCAACCGGGTCCAGGCCGCCGTCATGGCCCACCGGCTCGGCCTCATCGACGACGACTTCCGGCCCGTACGCTAAAGGCTCGCCCCGAGTGCTGTCCCGATCTCCGCCGTGAGCGGGTACGGCGTCTCCACAGGCAGCCGCTCGCGGGCACCCGCCTCGTCCCCGGCGTCGAGCCGCCCCCGGATGTCGCGGGCCAGCCCCGTGACGTCGGCGATCCCGGTGATCCATTCGTCCACGTACCGGCCGGCCGCGACCCCCGACAGCCCCAGCTGCAGAGACCGGTAGGGCAGCGGCTGCAGTCGCAGCGACCGCTCCGGATCCCACTGCACGCGCACCGGGCTGGTCCTGGTCGCGGCCGCCCACGCCTGGCGATCGGCGTGGAGATCCCGGTCGTAGTGGCTCAGGCACGCGTGGGCCAGAGCCCACTCGAATCCGTCCCGCCGGAGCGAAACGGCCAGAACGCGTTCCTGCCCGGGTTTGGTGGCCCAGCCGCAGCGATACATCATCCACAGAAACGAGGGCTTGACCCAGGTCATCCGGTCGCGCTTGAACGGCGGCACGAACCGCCCGGCCGCGACCGCGGGCCCGGCAATAGCGGGCGAGTAGGCCTGATAGACCACAACGGTGTCCCGGTCATGGACGGCCCGAATCTGCCGCCGCGGAATGTCGTTCACCCGGTGATGATCGCGTGAACGCGGTGGGGCGCTCCAGCGGTTTTCCCCACCCTCGTCCCGCGTCGGCCGGTCACCCTTCGACGCCGTGCGACCTCGACCAGTCTTCGATACTTCGCTGGAGCTGCTGCAATCCGTACGTGGTCGGGAGACCCGGCTCAGCGACGTCCTCGAGCAGCACCTGCATCAGCTCCGCGGCTTCGGCCGATCGCCCCGCTCTGGCCGTCAGAACGGCGAAGTGGAAGCGGGATTCGAGCGTGTCGAGATGCTCGGGTCCGAGGACGCGGATCTGAGCCGAGATGATCTGCTCGCTCCGGAGGATCGCCTCGTCGACGGCGCCGACCTCGGCAAGGTTGTCGACCAGGTGCGTTTCCATTTCCCAGGTCCGTTCATGGTCCGGGCCGAACACCCGGCGGTAGTCGTCGAGAAGCAAGCGCAGATCATTCGTTGCGAGTGCCGGAAATCTCGTGCCCACGAGGTCGATCGAAGTCAGGCGGGTATTGAGGGTGTCCTGGTGATCCGGGCCGAGCAGGCGCTGGTAACTCTTCATCAATTCGCCGAGGATCGCGATCGCCGCGTCCACCTCACCCCGCACGATCTGCCACACGGCGACACCGTGTGCGGTGGCGAGGGTGTTCACGGCCTCCGGGCCGAGCACACGGCGCCGGATCTCCAGCAACTCGGCGAGATCCGCCAGTGCGCCGGCAGAGTCCCCGGCCCGGCCGCGCGACCAGGCGAGATTGTTCCGGACGGTCAGCGTGTCAGGGTGGTCGGGAGGGAGTCGCTGCTCGGCCTCGGCCCGCAGACCGGTCCAGTAGGTGACGGCCTCGGCGAAGAGGCTGTCACGGGTCAGGCTGTTGCCCGCACGAAACACCACCTGGTGCAGGTTCTCGCCCCACACGGCGTCGGCGCATGCCCGGCGTACGGCCTGGACGTTGTCTCGAAGCAACTGGATGAGCGGCCGGTCGCGTTCATGCTCCGGCCAGCTCTGCTCGAGTGCGTCCGCGGCTACCCTCGCCGCGTCGAGACAGTCGCTGGGACGCGACTCGCGGACCGCTCGCTGCAGCAGCTGATGAACGCGCACGGTCCGGTGGGGCTCGTCGCCCAGCCGGACCAGGCTGAACCGCTGCAGGCAGGAAAGTCCGTCCCTGACGTCGTCCTCGTCGGTCTTCCGGCCGCGGCGGCGGGCGATGAGGGCGCCCACGGAGGCACTGGAGAAGACCTCCATCGGGATGCCGTTGGCGTCGAGGACGGCGGCCACGTCGAGCAGGGGCCCGGACACACCCGTGGGCTGATGGCGATCGGCGTCGCGCGCCGACATCGTCCACAGGGAGGTAACCCCGGTCCGGGAGGCATCCTCCGGGTCGAGAACCTCGAGCTGGCGCCCACGCAACCGGCGGAGGAACTCGTCGCAGTCGAGGTGGAAATCGATCATGTATGCCGCAGCCAGGTCGAGGGCGAGGGGCAAGTGGCCGAGTTCCGCGGCGACCCGGTTCGCGCCGTCCGCCACCTCGACTCCGAGTCTCTCCAGCAGGAAGGCCTGCGACTCGGCCGCCGTGTATTCCTCCACTCGCACCGTTGTCCGGCCATTGGTCTTGAGGATCGAGTCCTGGCGTCGCGTGGTCACCAGCACGTTCCCATTTCCCACAGGCGGCCAAAGCCCGTGGATGTCGGCGGGATCCTGCAGGTCATCGAGTGCGATCAGCCACCGCGGGCAGGTGGGGTCGGCAAGCTTGGCGAGGATGCGGACAGGGGAGGCCTCCTGATCTAGCCCGAGGGCTTCCGCCAGCTCCGCGTAAGCGCTCAAGATTGCGGCTCGTGAGGTAGCAGTAACCCAGATCACCGCATCTGCGGCATTCTTGCGCCAGACCTCATCGACCAGCTTGGCGGCGATCTGGGTCTTTCCGGCGCCGCCGGTTCCCTGGATCACGTAGGTGCATCCGGTGTCCTCGATGAGGTTGACGCCCGCGACGGCCTCGCGGCTTTGGTAGGCGTCGGCCGGCGGCACGATCGGTCCGAGGCGGACGGCGGGTCGCTCGGCGAGCTCGACTGCTCGCACCATCTGGTCGTAGTGGCGCCGCCAGACCGTCAAGTCCAGTTCCAGGTGCTTCGCGAACTGATGGATGCCTTGAACGATCGTCTCGATGAAGTTCCAGTTCAGGGCGCGGCCGTTGGCGAACCGGTCGTGGATCGTCGCGCGTGGGATCCCGGTCGCGCGCTCGAGGTCTCGAAAGGATGGATTGCCGCATTGGTTTCGCCACAACCGGAGCCGCGTGGCGTAAAGTTCGCGTGGATCGAGTGGTCGGGGAGACATGTCTCTATGTAATCTCCCAACTCCTCTCCGTGTCGACCATCGTGCCGTCCGGGTTCGTCCGGCGCGGCCATGGACACTTGCCGACCCGTCAATCTGAATGAAATTCGGTTCATCCCGACTCATTCACGTTGATGTTGGCAAGGAGTCCCCGATCATGTGGCTGCCCGATCCAGTCGCCGCCATCGAGTTCGTCGCCGCGTTGCTCAGTGCCATCGCGGCTGCCCTCTCCATCGCTCACCGCGTTCCTCCTAAGGGCCGAGACGACGACCGGCCCGGCGACGACGATGCCTGACCCTGCTTGTTCCGGTGGGGCTTCCGCCAGGGTCAGCGCACCTCGTGGCCATAACGAACGGCCAGCCTGCTCAGATCGGGCTTCCCGTACGCCGCCACCAGCTCGGCGAACCGCGCGGCCTTCGCTTCTCCGAAACGGCTGACCGAGGTCGCGTACGACTCCGGCGTGACGAAGCGGGGCGGTGTGGTTTTGCTGTGGAACTTGTCGGCGTACATGATGACGGTTTCCGACGGTGTCTCGTCCAGATAGTCGTCGGGGGGCAGCGGCAGGCCCTGCTGGAGGACGTCGTCGCGGGTGATGCCGACGCCCGTGTGGTGGGAGCAGACGCGGGCCAGCGGCTCGGGCAGATCGAGCGAGCGCAGCAGCTCGTGGCCCAGCACGCCGTGGCGGATGTAGGCCTCGCCTTGCCGCAGGCGGTAGACGCCGATGTCGTGGAGCAGGGCCCCGGCCCGTACGAGATCGGGGTCGGCACCCGCCGCCGGGAACTGGGCGGTCAGGTCGCGGACGATCAGGCAGTGCGTCCACACCAGGTCGAACGCCTCGGGCGTAGGGGCGAACCGCTCGTGCAGGGCGCGGATCTCGTCGTCGGTGGGCAGGTCCACGTGGGTCAGCCCGCCCGGTGCAGCCCAGCCACGGCCGGGTTGAAGCCGAACGGCAGCTCCAGGCGGTGCGCGCGCAGCAGCGGCTCGTCGGTCAGCAAGTCGGCCGTGGGGCCGTCGGCGACGATGCGGCCCGCGTCGAGGATGACCGAGCGCGGGCACAGCTGTAACGCGTACGGGAGGTCGTGGGTCACCATCAGCACGGTGACCGGCAGTGGCTCGAGGATTTCGGCCAGCTCGCGCCGGCTGGCCGGGTCGAGGTTGGACGACGGCTCGTCGAGCACGAGGATCTCGGGCCGCATTGCCAGCACGGTGGCCACGGCGACACGGCGGCGCTGACCGAACGACAGGTGGTGCGGGACCTGGTCGCGGTGCTCGCTCATGCCGACCGCGGCCAGCGCCTCGTCGACGCGCTGGTCCAGTTCGGCGCCGCGTACGCCCAGGTTCTGCGGCCCGAAAGCCACGTCCTCGGCCACCGTGGGCATGAAGAGCTGATCGTCCGGGTCCTGAAAGACGATGCCGACGCGGCGGCGGATCTCGGCCAGGCCGGCCCGGTCGGCCGGGTTGACGCGGGCGCCGGCGACATCGATCGTGCCGGGGCCGCCGTGCAGGATGCCGTTCAGGTGCAGCACCAGCGTGGTCTTGCCGGCGCCGTTCGGGCCGAGAAGCGCGACCCGCTCGCCGCGCGTCAGCGTGAGGTCGATGCCGTGCAGCACGGGCGTGCCGTCGGGGTAGGCGAAGTGCAGGCCCTCGACACGGAGAGCAGCCTCTGCCCCGTCACTCATCGTTGCTCCTGTTTGCTCAAGATCCTTGTACGGCCATCCCTAGCCCCCACCCACCCTGGGGATCTGAGCCTACGCCGCGGCTGAGAAGCGGCTCGAGTTGTCCACAGGGCGCCGGTTGTCCACAGGCGGCTCAGCCCAGGGTTGCGGCGAGGGCGATCCCTGCGGTAGCGACCGGAAGCACCGCGGCCGCCACCCACTGCGACACCGGCGCCCGTTCCTCGGAGGCCCGCGGCAACCGCCCCGAGTACCCGCGCGACACCATGGCCAGATACACGCGTTCCCCCCGCTCGTAGGCGCGCAGGAACAGGGCGCCCACGCTCACCGCGAACGCCTTCACCTGCCACAGGAAGCGCGGGTCGTAGCCGCGGGCCAGCCGGGCGATCCGCATCCGGCGGGCGTCGTCGGCCAGCACGTCCAGGTAGCGCAGCATGAACGTCGCGATCTGCGTGAACACGGCCGGGCAGCGCAGCCGGTCCAGCCCGAGGATCAGGTCGCGCATCGTGGTCGTGGCCGCCAGCAGCAGCGACGCGACCACGCCGAGGGTGCCCTTGGCGAAGATGTTCCACGCCCCGTGCAACCCGTCGAGCGACAGCGACATCCCGAACCAGTCGATCCGCTCGCCCTGCCCGGCGAACGGCAGCGCGACGGCCAGCAGCACGAACGGGAGCTCGATGCTGGCCCGCTTGGCCAGCCACAGGGCAGGGACGCGCGCGACCGCGGTCACGATCGCCAGCAACAGCGCGTAACCCCCGAACGCCCAGAATTCCGTACGGGGAGTGATGACCACGATGATCGTGAACAGAAGGACGGCGGCGATCTTCACCTCGGGCGCCAGGCGGTGCACCGGGCTGGCCTTGTCGAGATGCAGCGGGTGGGCGTGACCGGCGCCCATCTAGGCGTCCTGATCCTGCGGGGAGCGGCGACGGGCCAGCCAGAACAGCCCGGCCCCCACGCCAAAGGTGATCAGCACCCCGGCCGTGCCCGCCAGGAGCGTCGACACGAAACTGTTGCCGACGCCGCGGATGCCGTAGTCGGCCAGCGGCGAGTCGCCCATCTGGTGCTCGCTCTCCTCCTGCGCAATGCAGTGCCCGCCGGTGATCTCGCCCGCGGCGTTGAACGTGCAGCCCTCGCGGGCCGTCGCGTCCAGCCCGTCGGGGCTCGACGACGCGAAGTTGCTCACCACGCCGGCCAGCAGCAGGGCCACGAGCAGCCCGCCGGCCAGGAACCAGCCCAGTTTTCTGGTCATGCCTTGACTCCTGCCTCGACGAGCGGCGCCTGCCGGTAGCGCCTCAGGGCGTACACGAGATCGGGCCGGACCTTGGCGACGGTGGCGACCGTGGTCGCGGCGATCAGGCCCTCACCGATGCCGATCAGGACGTGCGAGAAGGCCATCGTGCCCGACACCCACGGCAGCGACAGCTGGGTGGTGCCGCCCAGCGCGTACTCGAGCACGAAGCCCTGCGACGCCACGACCACGCTGATCACCGACGCGACGAACGCGGCCACGGCCAGACCACGAGCGGTACGCGGCACGACCCGCATCAGCCCGGCGACCAGCAGATATCCGGCGGCCGTGCCGAGCAGCGCCATGTTCGTGATGTTGAGGCCGAGCGCCGTCAGGCCGCCGTCCGCGAACAGCAGGCACTGCACGATCAGCACCGTCGACACACAGAGCGCGCCCACCCACGGCCCGACCAGAATCACCGCCAGCGTGCCGCCGAGCAGGTGCCCGGAGACGCCCGGCAGGACCTGGAAGTTCAGCATCTGCACGGCGAAGATGAACGCCGCCACCAGCCCCGCCATCGGGGCGAGCCGCTCATCGAGATCGTTTCGGGCCTTCCGTACGCAGAAAGCCAGCGCGGCCACCGCAAGAACCGCGAACACCGCCGACACCGGCCCATCCACGATCCCGTTGGCGATGTGCATCGCCGTCGTCTCCATGACGCCTCCCACCGCAGATCTTGACCGCAGCTTATGAGCGAAACCTGCTGTTGCAAAGTCTTGGCAATTGAACTCCATATGGCAACTGGTAGTTCGACGCATCACTAGTTGCGGAGACCGAGACGCAGACGGCGGATGAGGCGGAGACGGAGAAGGCGAGGGCGGATAAGGCCGAGACTCAGACGACGGCGGATGAAGCCGAGACGGAGAAGACGAGGTGGATGAGGCCGAGATTCAAAGACAACGGCAGATGTCGTAGCGGGGTGGGGGGTTGCAGATCGCTGCTCACGCCGAGGGCCCGGGCGCGGCAAGCTGGCCGCTGGCGCGTCCAGGACGCTTCCCCCACCCGGGCGACGTGAGTGAGTGGTAACGCCCAAACCCTCAGGTCAGGGCAGCCAGGATGATCTCTTGCGCGGCGCGGCCCGTGGTGGCGAAGGAGCCCGGGTCGCGGCCGATCCGTTCGGCGCCGGCGCGCATGACGCCGGACAGCATCTCCACCGTCAGCGGCACGTCGCCGACGTCGCGGAATTCGCCGCCCGCGATGCCCTGCCGGACGACGTTCTCGACCTCGGCCACGATCGCGTTGAACGGATTGTCCGGTCCCTTGGGCACCTCGGCCACCAGCGGGCCGGAGCCGGGCCGGAACATCGGCTGCAACGCCTGGTCGGTGGAGGCCTCCAGGAACGCCTCGACGATCTCCCGCATCCGCCCGGCCGCCGGTTCTGCCGACCGTGCAGCGATGGCGGCGATCCGGGCGAGCGCCGGCCGGGCGGCCCGCTCGGTCAGCGCCCGAACGAGAGCCCCTTTGTCCGGCGCATAGTTGTACAGCGTGTTCCGGGCAAGCCCGGCCCGAGAGGCGATGTGCCCCATATTGATCGAGTCGTAGTCCCGCTCGAGCAGCAGCTGCCGCAGCGCCTCGGCCAGGTCCGCCCATACCATCTCGTGGTGCTCTTCAATGCTGGCTCCCCGAATCCGCGGCACAGCCACATCCTCCCTCACCCCAGCACCCCGCCCGACCCGCACCCGCCCGCAGCCCGTCGGACCCGCACCCGCCCGCAGCCCGTCGGACCCGCTCGCCCGCAGCCCGTCCGACCCCGCGCTGGCTCGTTGCCTGTCGGACCCGCCCGCCGCCCGCCGCTCCCATTCAACCCGCCAGGCCCGCCCGAGCCGCCCCGGCCGCTGGCCCGCCCGAGCCGCCCCGGCCGCTGGCCCGCCCGAGCCGCCCCGGCCGCTGGCCCGCCCGAGCCGCCCCGGCCGCTGGCCCGCCCGAGCCGCC